>CACYGX010000015.1 GCA_902774055.1 uncultured Bacteroidales bacterium | reverse complement strand
TCTCGTTGCAATCGTTCAACACGACATGAAACTTGAACGCAGCATATACGAAACGCTCCAGATTTTGAGCATCTCGCTGACTGACAAGACCCCGTTAAGAGACCTTTTCGACAAACAGAATTTCAATAATGTCAAAGAGCTCAATGGTTCAAGTGAACCGAGTTTATTTGAAAATTTTATTTATTAACCGTCCACAATTTTTAGTGGACAGCAATGATACAGGATTATGAAAAAGATTTTACTTCTCCTTCTTACAGTACTGGCGGTGACATTGGCTTCTCGAGCTGATGTGACCATCAACAGCACCAATTTCCCCGATGCGAATTTCCGTAATTACATGTTCTCGGAGTATCCTAGTGGTGTTATCACCACGGCACAGCTCAATGCTCGCACCGAGCTGAATATGGAAGGTATGGGCATCGCTAACGCCAAGGGAATCGAGCTCTTCCCTAACTTGACAAGGCTTGACTTGTACAATAACAATCTGACCTCGGTAATTGTGATGTATAACACCAAGTTGACCTATATCAACGTGGCTTACAACCAGATGGCGGGGATAGACGTGTCAGCTAACACTAAGTTGGAAGAGCTGTATCTCCAGAATAACGAATTAACGGATATCTCGGTCTATGGACTGCCCAATTTGAGGACATTGTGGGTACATAACAATCCAACAATGACGGCGCTCAATTGTTACCGCAACAACTTGACGAACTTTAATGTGAGGGGATGTACCGCCTTGCAAAAACTCAAGTGTTTCGAGAATCCCAATTTGACCTATATCACTGGTTTGGAAACATGTACAGCCATCACCTATCTGGACTGTGAGGACTGCGCTATCAGCAGCCTGAGTGGCGTGAGTGGCATGAATAAGCTGGAATACCTGTATTGCCGCAACAACGACTTGACCACACTTGATGTCTCAAACAAGAGCAAACTGGTTTACCTCAGAGTGCAGGGCAATGCTTATTTGACCGATCTCAATTGCCATGACTGTAACTTAACGACCCTCAATATTTATAGTTGTCCGTCTCTTGAAAGAATATACTGCTACTATAACCTCTCGCTGCAAACAATCACCGGCTTGGCCGATTGCACGGCGCTCAGATTGTTGAGTTGTGGGGATTGCGCGCTCACTACCTTGAGTGGCGTGACTGGCAAGACCCAGTTGACCGACCTCTATTGCTATAATAACGACTTGGCATCGCTTGATGTGACAGGTTGCACGAGCTTGAAATACCTGTATATCTTCCAGAACCATATCACGGGCTCGAACATGACCGCTCTGGTGAACAGTTTACCCAGCCGCGGCGAGAATGGTTACTTGGAAGCGATTTATGACGAGGACGAGGGCAACACTATCAATGATGCCCAGTTGACTGAGGCTATCAGGAAGAATTGGAGGGTTCTTTATCATAATGTTAATCGTTGGACTGATATACGCACGCTTGACTATGCCCTCAATGCCATGGCCCTGAACATCCATTTCACCTCCGATGGCGACTACCCCTGGTTTACTATAGAGGACGGTGACAGGGTCTATGCCCAGTCGGGCAATGCCGGAGTGTCTTCCAGCACCTCCACCTTGACGGCCACGGTTAATGTAACGGTGCCAGGTACGATGTTGTACTTTGATTACAAGGCCTGGGGCGAGGGCTCATCAACGGCGTGGGACAAGTGCATCTTCTCGGTCGATGGCACGGAAATCTTCTGCCACGGCGCGTTGCAGAATGATTGGTACGCCAATGGAACTCAGTTGACTGTTGGCCAGCACACGCTCACCTGGACTTATTCCAAGGACAGTAGCGTCCATCCCATGGGCGACTACTTTGCCGTAGATAATGTGTACCTCCACTTGCCAGATTATATCATGGGCGATGTGGATAATGATAATAGCGTGAGCATTGCCGACGTCAGCGCCCTCATCGATTACCTGCTCACTGGCGACGAGAGCGGCATCAACTATCAGGCTGCCGATTGCGACCAGAGTGGTGATGTGGGCATCAGCGACGTGTCGGCCCTCATCGATTATCTGTTGTCAGGCCATTGGTAAACCATCAAAGTGACCCTAGTAAAACGAGGGGAGACGACGTGGACCATCCACGTTGCCTCCCCTCGAAATCATCTAGGGTTTGTGCCTTACCGGCTCAAGTGTTTTATCAGTTCTCCAGCAGCATGTCGATGAGCGCGCTGACATCGGCGATGGTCACAAAGCCGTCACCATTCACGTCGGCACCCTCGAAGTACTCAGCACCGTCGAGCAGCATGTCGATAAGCGTGCTGACGTCGGCAATCGTAATCTCGTTGTCGCCGTTTGCGTCGCCAGGCTTAACATCGTCGGGCTTCTCATACACCTCGATGTAGGTGATGCCGGTCGAGTTCTTCACGCCGTCAACGGTGTAGTGGAACTGGATACCGATGCGCCAGTTGAAGAAGGGAACGAAGCCGTCGGTATCGGACCATGTGCCGCTGAAGGTGGGATGACCGATGTAGAGGTCCCAATCATAATTAAACCACATGTCGTAGGTAACCTCGGTTACATCCTCATCAATGTTATAGTTGCTGGCGTCGAAGGTAAACAACTGGTCGTTGTCGATGTAGATGCTGTAGCTCAGCGCCTCCTCAAAGATGGGCAAGCCGTCGGTGTCAAACTCGGGCTTTTGAACCTCCAGATAGGTGTCATACCACTGGCTCGGGGCTTCGTGCCATGCAATGATCACGGGTTCGGGCAGGGTGGCGGGATGCTTGCTGACGTACTTGGTGCCCCAGTTGATTTCGTTGGTCCAATCTCCGTTGGTGTCCACATAGGCGAGACCTGTGCCTTGAAGCATCTCGCTCAACGCTGCTTGATAGGTGTCCCAATCAATCTCTTGATAATAGTAGTACTGGTCAATGAGGGTATAGAATTCCTCAGCAGTGGGACCCTCGGAGTTGTCCAGGCTGATGTATCCGTTGCTGATGGTGTAGGTGACCTCGGTCACGTTGTTGTCGGGCGTGAAGATGAGGCCCTGTTCAACGTCGGGATCGTCAGTCTCCTCTACCGATATGCTACCCCAAGCCAACATGCTGCCATAGTTGTAGTATTTATCCCAATCGACAAGCTGGCCCAGAGGCACGGTAATCTTGGTTCCGTCGGCGTTCAAGGTGCCTCTTACCCAACTGCCGCGGTTGCGCTGGAAGTTGCAGAAGACGGGGTCTTGCAGGTAAACCGTCTGGCCATCGGGGGCATAAACGACATAGGCCGTACTCCACTGCGAGCTGAGGTTAATCCAGTCATTGATGTACCTGTTGTTGCCTCCATCCTTCTTAACAACTTCTTCAGAATTCCATATTCCGTCACCTGCTCTCAAGTAGGTTACCAGCTCGCCCTCGGGTTGCTCGTAGATAACTGAGGCTTCCTTGTGGAATACCGTATTCAAGTCACCCTGGATAAGATAATTGATTTCATCACTGTACACTACAGCGAGTACAGTGGCTCCATCCATGTCATTATTGGGGCCGAAGGAGGTGTTGTCGAGAGAGATGATATCGCCACTGATGGTGAAAGTCGCTTCGGTGATCGATGGGTCATAGTTAAACTTTAAACCATAATCATCATCGTATTGCGTCTGGCCAAATAGCAACATATAGCCCCATCCTTCGAAGTCCCGGTTGTTTTGCTTCTTGGGTCCTTGCCAAAAGAGGAACTGTTTCATTGGCACATGGATCTTGCCGTTCTCGATGGTACCCATCACCCAAGAGCCAATATCACTATCGCAAATGATGTCCTGGATGTAAACCGTCTCGCCGTCGGGATCATAGACGATATTCACTTGACCGCTTTGTTGGTAATAGTCGCCACTGCAATAATAATCACCACTGCGCGTGTAGGTCACCAATTCTCCCTCAGGCATATCTTCGATGACTGTTGGTTCAACAAAGGGTGATAAAATGGTGTTATACTCCATTACGTACATCTGATAGTCGCTATCGTCGTAGAATAATGCTAGGCCCGTGGCACCGTCACCATTATCGCCACTAGTAGAGTTGTCCAAGACGAGGTTGTCACCGTCGATGGTGTAGGTGACTTCGGTTGCAGTGGGGTCGGGGGTGAACTCAAAAAGGTAATCATCAGTAGCAACTCTCTCGCTGGTGCACCATTTTAGTTGTGCACTACCGTCCACGAGGTCAAAATAAACAAATTGATTAAGCGGTACATGTATCTTGCCGCCATCAATAGTGCCTCTTACCCATGTGCCGAAAAAGTAACCACCAACAATATCTTGGATATATACAGTCTGGCCATCAGCGTCATAGACGACATTGACGGGTTCGCCAATAACTGCAGCAGGTGAATCATAGGAGGTCATACGATAGGTATCACGGCCATAGACCACCAATTCGCCTTCGGGCTGCTTGGTGATGACTTCTGAGGGAATATCGATTTCATGGGGTGTGAATACGGTACCCCATTCCATGCTCATGTAGTTGTCTTCATCATCCCACATGGCAACAAGACCGATGGCACCGTCGCCATCGCCGTCATCACCTCCATAGGAGTTATCCATGACGATGTTGTCACCGTCGATGGTGTAGGTGACATGGGTCACATTGGGGTCGGCAGTGAAAACTAATCTTCCGGTACTCTGGTTCTTCACGAACGAGCCCCATGCCAGATAGAGGCCATAATAATAGTCTCCTTCTTCACCATAATAGGTCCAAACGTACTGTCCAAGCGGAATCGAAATTTTCCCGTTGGCGATTGTGCCGCTCACCCAAGCGCTCTCATACACTTGATTGACCAGACCTTTGACATACACCGTGGTTCCATCGGGGTCATAGACAACTATGGCATGGCCACGTTGAGAAAGAGGACCCCAGTAGTCGATGGTGAAACCAGAGCGCTGGTAGGTTACAACTTGGCCAGCAGGTTGTTCGGTGATGATCTCAGGGCCTTCACCCCGTCGTTTTGTCGGTGTCGTGGACTTGTGCTGCAGGTTGCGCTGCGTGAGACGTTGGTCTAACGCTTGATGATGCTTTTGCTTGATAGCGTCATGCTGTTGATTCCACGAATCCACTCCAGCCGAGGCTCCCACCGCAATGGTGAAGCCTAGCAATAGTAATAGAATCTTTTTCATAAGTCACACTGAATTTTGGTTAATAAATTGGTTAATTATTGCTCGATTTTCTACAAAAATACAACTTATTTTTAAATCTTTGTAATTGTTATTTGACTTTTAGCGCTTTTTGGTTGCATTTCATTAAAATGGGTAGTGCCGGCAGTGCTGTCTGAATAGCATTACCAGGCCGACTATCATAGCGACCCTTGTAAAACGAGGGGAGACGACGTGGACCATCCACGTTGCCTCCCCTCGAAATCATCTAGGGTATGTGCCTTCTTATCGGCTCAAGTGTGTTATCAGTTCTCCAGCAGCATGTCGATGAGCGCGCTGACATCGGCGATGGTCACAATGCCGTCACCGTTCACGTCGGCACCCTCGAAGTATTCAGCATCGTCAAGCAGCATGTCGATAAGCGTGCTGACGTCGGCAATCGTGATCTCGCTGTCGCCGTTAGCGTCGCCAGGCTGAACGTCATTGGGCTTCTCATACACCTCGATGTAGGTGATGCCGGTCGAGTTCTTCACGCCGTCAACAGTGTAGTGGAACTGGATACCAATGCGCCAGTTGAAGAAGGGCACGAAGCCGTCGGTATCAGACCATGTGCCGCTGAAGGTGGGATGACCGATGTAGAGATCCCAATCGTGATTCTGCCACATGTCGTAGGTGACCTCGGTCATATTCTCCTCAATGCCGTAGTAGTTGCTGGCGTCGAAGGTGTACAACTGGTCGTTGTCGATGTAGATGCTGTAGCTCAGCGCCTCGTCAAAGATGGGCAAGCCGTCGGTGTCAAACTCGGGCCTTTGAACCTCCAGATAGGTCTCTTCCCATTCCTTTTGAGCCTCATGCCATGATTTGATCACGGGTTCGGGCAGGGTAGCGGGATGCTTGCTGATGTACCTGGTGCCCCAGTTGATCTCGTTGGTCCAGCCGTAGGCGTTGCCGTCGGTGTACACATAGGCGAGACCTGTGCCTTGCAGCATCTCGCTCAACGCTGCTTGATAGGTGCCCCAATCAATCTCATTATTAGAGTACTGGTCACAGAGGGCATAGTATTCATCAACAGTGGGACCCTCGGAGTTGTCCAGACTGATGCATCCGTTGCTGATGCTGTATGTGACCTCGGTCACGTTGCTGTCGGGCGTGAAGATGATGTCCTGGTTAACGTTGGGATCATCAGTCTCCTCTACCGATATGCTACCCCAAACCAACATGCTGCCATAGTTGTCGTTTTCATGCCAATCAACATACTGGCCCAGAGGCACGGTAATCTTGGTTCCGTCGGCGTTCAAGGAGCCTCTTACCCAACTGCCGCGGTTGTACTGGTAGTTGCAGTAAACGGGGTCTTGCAGGTAAACCGTCTGGCCATCGGGGGCATAAACGACATAGGCCGTACTCCACTGCGAGCTGAGGCCAATCCAGTCATTGATGTACCTGTTGTTGCCTTCATCCTTCTTATTAAGTTGCTCAGGATTCCATATGCCGTCACCTGTTCTCAAGTAGGTTACCAGCTCGCCCTCGGGCTGATTGGTGATGACTGTGGGTACAGCCTGGGGTTCACCGAATACAGTGAGCAGGTCACATTGATAGAAATATTGAGGAGCGTTAAGGAGCGAGGCTGCGATAACCATAGCGCCGTTGGCGTCACCGTTAGGACCGAAACAGGTGTTGTCCAGGATGATGTTATTGCCATTGATGCTGAAGGTAATCTCGGTCACGCTGGGGTCATAATTGAGAATGTACTCATCAGGATAATTAGAATCAGGTACAGCTTGACCAGTATTTAAGACGATGTATTCAGTCTCGCTTCTGTTGCCACGGACATTTACTGGGTCTTGTGGTTGTAAAATAGCGATAATCTGTCCCGTTGGAACATGGATTTTGCCACCCGAGATGGTGCCTCTTACCCAAGTGCCAGGGCCGTTATAGATGATGTTCTGGATATAAACGGTCTCGCCGTCGGGAGCATAGACGATGTTGGCAGTACCGTCTTGCTGAGACACTTCACCATTCCAACTAAATTGGTAACCGCTGCGCTGGTAGGTCACCAGCTCACCCTCAGGTTGCTCATCGATGACCGCGGGGGGCAAAGTGAATACCGTGTTTATGTCGATTTGTGCAAAATAGGCGGGTTCATCACTATACACGGCAACAAGACCTGTGGCGCCTTCCATGTCATCATTGGGACCGAAGGATGTGCCGTCCAGAGAGATGACATTGCCATTGATCGTGAATGTAGCCTCGGTAATCGTTGGGTCATAGTTAAACATGTATCGATTTTCGTCCTCATCAAAGTATGTTTGGCCAAAGGCCAGCATAATGCCCCATCCGTTGCTACCTCGGTTGTTTTGCTTCTTGGGACCTTGCCAAGTGATGAACTGTTTCATTGGCACATGGATCTTGCCGTTCTCGATGGTTCCCATCACCCAAGTGCCAATATCGCTGTTACACATGATATCCTCGATGTAAACAGTCTCGCCGTCGGGAGCATAGACGATATTTACTTCACCGCTTTGAGCGCGAATATTAGTACCACTGTAATAATAACCGCCACGCTGGTAGGTCACCAATTCGCCCTCAGGCTGATCTTCGATGACTGTTGGTTCAACAAAGGGTGATAAGTGGGTGTTGTAATCCATAAAGAAGAAGGAAGAAGTGACATCCAGCATAGCTAGGCCCGTTGCGCCGTCACCATTATTGCCTACTGTTGAGTTGTCCATGATGAGGTTGTCACCGTCGATGGTGAAAGTGACTTCGGTCGCAGTGGGGTCAGGGGTGAATGTGAACAAGAAGCCATCTTCGTTTTCGGGTGCAGTAGCAGTGCTGCCCCATGCTAAGCACATACCTCCATCTACTAAGTCAAAATATGTAAATTGACCAAGGGGTACATGGATTTTGCCGCCCGAGATGGTTCCCCTTACCCATGCATCATAATATTCCTCGCCACTGGCAATGTTTTGGAAATATACCGTTTCTCCGTCAGCGTCATAGACGACATTAACATCCTCTCCTATGACAAAATAAGGTGAATCATAAGAGGAGAGACGAGAGGCTTCACGACCATAGGTCACCAATTCGCCTTCGGGTTGCTCGGTGATGATTTCTGAAGGAATAGGGATTTCATGGGGTGTGAATACCGTGCCCCATTCCATATTATAGAAAGTGTCTTCATCATCCCAATAGGAAGCAAGACCTGTGGCTCCTTCGCCTTCATCACCTCCGTTGGAGTTGTCCAGGATGATGTTGTCACCGTCGATGGTGTAGGTCACCTCGGTCACATTAGGGTCGGCAGTGAACACGAATTTTCCGGTACTCTGGTTCTTCTCGATCGAGCCCCATGCCAGATAGAGGCCGTAATAATAGTCTCCTTCTTCACCGTAATAGGCGTAAACGTACTGTCCAAGCGGAATCGTGATTTTCCCGTTCGCAATGGTGCCAGTCACCCAGGCACTCTCATACACACGGCATGCCAGACCCTTGACATATACTGTGGTTCCATCAGGGTCATAAACCACCATAACATGGCCAGGTTGACTGTTTGTGGCATCGTAAATATAAGCGTAATTTCCAGAGCGCTGGTAGGTTACAAGTTGGCCAGCAGGTTGCTCGGTGATAATCTCAGGGCCTTCACCCCGTCGTTTTGTCGGTGTCGTGGACTTGTGCTGCAGGTTGCGCTGCGTGAGACGTTGGTCTAACGCCTGATGCTGCTTTGGCTTGATAGCGTCATGCTGTTGATTCCACGAATCCACTCCAGCCGAGGCTCCCACCGCAATGGTGAGGCCTAGCAATAGTAATAGAATTTTTTTCATGACCATTAAGTTTAAAAGTTAATAAAAAATAAATAATATTAGACAAGTCTCTGATTAAGCAGGTCTTAACGAGAATGGTGGGGTTAACATTGCATAAGATACCACCAATCTTCTGCAAAAATATGATAAATAAAGAAAAAAAGCAAATAAAATGAGTGTTTTTTGTGCATTTTGTGCAGAAAAAACTCAAGAACGGTTATTGACTTAAACCTTCATGCTGCCTGTGACTTGGTCGCCACTCACTGCGACAAGCGCGTCCCAGTCAAATCACATGATTCAGGAGCTATTGGCCCTCTACGAGGCCCGCTCTAGTTCTTGCCTGCTTTCCCCAGGCCACACGAGGTCTTCCGACATGTGCGCCCTGGGGTTAATGATAGTCAAGGCCGCTGGCCTTGTGCAGGCCTTCTACCTGCTAAACTTTCCAATGACAGTAATAATTCGTTCACATTAGCGAAATTCGTATTAAACCCATTGGCGGAATTATCTGAATAAGTAGTGACTGCGTGAAAAAGTAAAGGTGATTTACTGATGGTCATTTGAATAACCGTGGGTAATGCAAACCGCTGAGCGTTAGTGAAGTGGTTTGCATCACCCACGGCAGGGCAATACTATCTCCGTCGCTGGAAGCGACCCCAATTGTGCCAGTCCAAAATTGTGGGGTCGCCTTCAGCGACTGTTCACGCTTCAACACACCCCCGATGAATCAGCCTCCTTCGCTTTGCTCAGTCGCCTGACTTATCGGGGGTTATCTATAGGCCACCCTTCGGGTGAAAATTGACTGGCAAGGAATTAGATTCTTTAATTCCGCTAACGGGTGTATTAAAAAAACTTTTAAGGTCAACATCTGTATTATTCCTCATTTTTTTGTTGTTATTTAAAAATATGTTATCTTTGTGGGTGTTGATGTAGCAAATTATCATATTTCGACATATTATTAACTCTTAAAAAATACAGGATTATGAAAAAGATTTTACTATTGATCGTTACGGTGTTGATGTCATCGTTGCCCATGCTGGCCGATGTCGCCATCAACGCTACCAACTTTCCTGATGCGAACTTCCGTTCCTACTTGAACTCGCAGTATTCAGGCAACGTCATTACCACGGCGCAGCTTAATGCCCGAGACTCGTTGAAATTGTCCTACAAGGGTATATCCAACATGAAAGGAGTCGAATACTTCACTCAGTTGACCTATCTGGATTGCTACTCCAACAATTTGACCTCAATTAATGTGAGTGCCAATACCAAGTTGAAATACCTCAATGTTGGATATAACCAGATGACCTCAATCGATGTTTCGGCCAATACTGCGCTGGAACAATTGTACCTCCAGCACAACAATTTCACCACGATTAATGTGAGCAGTCACAGTAGACTAAGGACGCTATGGGTGAATAATAACCCCAACTTGACGGGTATGTACTGCTGGCGCAATGCCTTGACTAACTTCGATGTGTCGAATTGTACCTCATTGAAGTGGCTCAAGTGCTACAACAATGCCAACCTTGCCACAATCACTGGTTTGGCCTCCTGTACCGCCTTGACCTATCTGGACTGCGAGGATTGTTCCATCACTAGCCTGGATGCAGTGAGCGGCATGCCCAACTTGGAAACCCTGCTGACCCAAAACAACAAATTGTCCACCTTGACAGTGTCAGGCAAGAGTCATTTGAATAAGTTACGTGTCTTGGGCAACAAACAGTTAACCGAGCTTGTCTGCTATAGCTGTGCCCTGACATCGCTTAACGTGTCTGGCTGCACGGCGTTAACCACACTCAAGTGCTACTACAATTATAATCTTGCCAGTATCGATGGCCTGGCTGATTGCACCGCTTTGACCTATCTGGACTGTGAGGACTGTGCCATCACCAGCCTGACTGGGGTGAACGGCATGACCAACTTGAATACGCTATTGTGCCGCAACAACCAGTTAACCGAACTCTTTATCGAAGAAAAGAGCCAGTTGTCCTATCTCAGGGCCTCGGGCAATACTGCCTTGCAAATACTCCACTGCCGTCATTGCAACTTGTACAGCCTGGATGTGACAGGCTGTACCTCAATGTTTGAGATAGATTGTAATAGCAATCCCAATCTCACTTCAATCACGGGTCTTATTACCTGTACGGGGTTGACCTATTTCTCGGGCGAGTATTGTGCCTTGACTTCTCTTGACATGACCCATAGCCCCAACTTGCAGAAATTGTATTGTTACCACAACCAGCTGACATCGCTCGACGTGACGGGCTTGACCAAATTGGATTTGTTGAATTGTATGCAGAATTATGATCTTGAGGATATTACCGGTTTGGATGACTGTACTAAGATATACTATCTCGAATGCTCCGATTGCGCCCTCTTGGACTTGGCTGTTAACCGCATGAGCGATCTGAGGGAGCTCTATTGCCACAACAATAAGTTCACCACACTCATTCTCTCGCCCCACCCAGAGTTGAAAATACTGGACGCTAGTAGAAATCAGTTACTTGAAGAGTTGTGTAGTTCATCTTGTTCCTTGACCTATTTTAATGTTTATAATTGCCCCGTACTCGAACATATTGAATGTGATGGAAATCAATTGACCGAATTGGATGTCAGTACATGTCCGTCACTCAAGTACTTCTTCTGTGATAATAATCTGTTGACAGAACTGGACGTCAGCAACAATCATCAGCTCCGTTACCTGTGGTGCAAACAAAACCAGTTGACGAGGCTGGACTTGAGTACTAGTGCTGTGAACTTCAGGTCTTTTGACTGTAGCGATAACCAGCTTTCAGGTACTCTTGATGTTTCTAGGTATGCCCTACTATACCAAATGGCCTGCGATAATAATCAGTTTTCTCAATTGGTACTTGGCAATCACAATGAGCTGGTTGACCTGTGGTGCAATATTAATCAGTTGACGAGTCTCAACATCAGTGGCTGCAGCGCTCTCGAGTATCTCGATGCCTCTGAAAACCAGTTGACCAGCTTGGATGCCAGCAATCATAGCGCCCTTTGGTCATTGTATGCTCATAACAATCAGTTGACGAGCCTGAAAGTTGATAATTGTCCTGCGCTGAGCACATTGTCGGTTTTTTATAATAAAATCAAAACCGGCCAGATGGGTCAGATAACCGCCGCCTTGCCAACACTCACTGATGATAATAAAGGAACTTTTTATGCTATCGTCGATTATTCTCCCGATGATGAATTTGTGGAGGAGAATATCATCACTGTCAGTCAAGTCAACGAGGCCACTGCCAAGTATTGGAATGTCTGTCATTGGAATTGGGGCATCTCTGGCTGGGAACTCTATTCTGGCAGTTCCATCATCCCTGGTGATGTGAACGGTGACACCTTTGTGACGATTGCCGACGTGAGCGCCCTGATTGACTACCTGCTGAATGGTGACGACAGCAACATTAATATCGATAATGCCAACGTGAACGGTGACAGTGATGTGGGCATCGCCGACGTGAGCGCCTTGATCGACATGCTGCTCTCGGGGGCCAGTAAGGTGATGATGCCTCAAGTGGCAAATCCTGCGTCGTTATCGCCGATGAACCTCGCCAGCAACAAGAGACACGTCCTGGAGAGGCCTCGCAAGGACTGCAAATGATTTTATAATCTTCTTGATGGGGTGACGTTCATGTGTGAATTCACTCCAATCATGCTTGGACATGTGAAAGGTGCCCACGACTTGATTTCAAGGTCCGTGGGCACCTTGTTAGATGCGAGTGCAGCAATCTGCTGTTTATGGACACAAATAAACGAAGAACACCACTCATTTAGAGAAAAATGGTTATCTTTGCCGATATCTTAATCAATTCACCGATTGCAATATGAAAAGAATCTACATGGTAATGGCGTTAGTGTGCCTGTGGGCGCTGGGAAGCGGTGCCGTGGGCGTGAAGCAGGGCAGTGCCCAGACGCTGGTGGACAGTTGCGGCTTTTTCCCGCAGATCAGCCCCGACGGGCAGTGGCTATTGTATTCGCCCACCGAGGGCACCAGCCTGATGCTGAAGAACCTCACGACGGGAACCGTACAGACGGTGGCCAACGAGGGCTACCCCGGATTTGACGCCATTCTGGCCCAGGATGGCAAGGTCTATTACGTCACCCAGCAGCGCAAGAAGAACGGCCTGCTGTACCGTACGGGCCACTGCTATGACCCCGCGACGGGTAAGGACCAGGTGGTTCTCAAGCCCCAGCATGGCCGTGTGCAGCCCTTGCATGCCGCCCGTGGCGTTGTCATCAACGGCGAGCGTCAGGTCTATCGCAATGCCAAGCAGGTGGGCGCCTATTGCTACACGCGCGGCGATATGCTCTATCTGGTTGACGAGGCGGGTAATACCCGCGCGTTGCAGCCTGTGCAGGACAGCAACGGCTACCTGTGGGCATCGATGTCGCCCGATGGCACAAAGGTCTTGTTTGAGGCGGCTTCTCGTGGCCTGTTTGTCTGTGACCTGAACGGCGAATATATCACTGAATTGGGCGAATTTCTCATGCCCTGCTGGTACAATAACGATTACATCATCGCCATGAACGGCGCCAACGGTTCGCGCGTCTGGCTGCTCTCGCTCGATGGCGAGGTGTGCAAGCCCATCTCGCCTCGTGGTGAACGTGCCGTGCAGCCCATGACGGCTGGCGGCAAGGTGGTCTATTCGCTGTTGTATAGCGGCGAGGTCAAGCAGCTGGAATTGGATATCGCTCCTGTCCTGCCTCCTGCGATGGCCGTCGGCAAGGGCAAGACCGAGAAGGTGAAGAATCCCGTCAACAAGAAGGATGTGCCCCGAGTGTTCATCAACCCGGGCCACGGTGGCCATGACAGTGACGACCGCCACGTGCCCACGTGGGTCATCGGCCGCCAGGACACCATCCATTACTATGAGTCCAACTCCAACCTGACCAAGGGCCTCGCCCTGAAGGAAATCCTCGAGAACAAGGGCTATGAAACCGCCATCTCGCGCAAGACGAACTATACTGAGGACGATTTGGAACTGTTTGAAATCGTCGCCCTGGCAGCCAACAGCGGTGCCGACATCTTCTTCGCAATCCACAGCAATGCCACGGGCGTCGAGCGACGCGTCAACTTCCCGCTGGGGCTGTATCGTGGCTGGGACGGCAAACCGGTTGTCGAGGGCAGCCTCAAATTGAGCGAACTGGTGATGAAACATGCCGTCAAGAACGAACTCGCCGTGTGGACCGACAAGGAACGCAGCAATGGCGACTGGTCGTTCTATGACTGGGGTTATAAGGTGGGACTGGGCGTGCTGCGCTTCAACAAACTGCCGGGCATGTTGAGCGAAGGCTCCTTCCATGACTATCTGCCCGAGCGTGAGCGCCTCATGAACAACAACTACTGCTGGCTTGAGGCCTGGAACCAGTCGCTAGGCATCGACGAGTACTTCAAGCGCAACAAGAAATTCCAGAACGGCGTCCTTGCCGGTACCGTGCGCTGGCGCGACATCTTCCGTGAGGACAACGAGGTGCAGATGTTCAACGAAGACAGGCAACTGACCGTCAACGGAGCCATGTTGCGATTGTATAACGATCGTGGGTCGCTCAGCCGCGTTTACAACGTTGACGACCTGGATAATGGCGTGTTTGTGTTCACCAACCTGATGCCGCAGAAGTACAAACTGGAACTGTACTACGGCAACGAGCAACTGTATCAAACGGTGAAAATCAAGGTGAAGAAAAATCAGACGTCCTATAAGAACCTGACGCTGAAAAAGAATCAGAAACCCTTGAAGAAATAACTTAATAGCAAATAGATGATAGCATTATGATGAATAGATTAGCATTATTGTCGGCCCTGGTTGCCATCGTGTTGCCCTCCGTGGCCCAGGAGGTGGAAATCACCTCGCAACGGCGACTGCTCGAAGGGATTGAAGGGCCAGCCTTCTATCCTGTGCTCAACAGTGCGGGCGACCGCCTGCTGTTCTGTACCGAGAAAGGGGCTTTGAAACTGTATGACCTCGCTGATGATGTCACCACCGTGGTCACCGAGGACTTTGTGGCTGGAAACGATGCGAGCTTCGGCAGTGACGGCAAGGTGTATTTCGTCACCCAGCGGGTGGGGGAGGACAACCTGGTCTATCGCACGGGACAAAGCTTTGACGCTGCAACCCGTCAAGTCGATGTCGTCACCCCGACGCGTCATGGCGCAATGCGTGTCAAGCCTGCCGAGCAGGGTAGTGCAGCCTGGACCGAGGGCAGCCGCGTCCATGTCACCGTGGACGGCCAGGAACGTGTTTTCAGCCCTGTGGACTCGTGGGCAGGCTACCTGTGGGCCTCGCTATCGCCCGATGGCAAGCGGGTGGCGTTTTTTGCCGCTGGCAAGGGCATTGTGGTGATCGACCTGCGTGGTCAGGTGCTGGCGATGTTGGGCAACTACGAGGTGCCCTGCTGGTACAATAACGACTACCTGGTGGCTCAGAATGCCAAGGACGACGGCCACCAGTTCACCTCGTCACAGTTGCTGCTGCTCAAAGCCGACGGAACGTGGAAGGCCGAATTGACCCGTCCCGCCTCGATGGCGATGCACCCCACCTGTGGCGGCGGCAAGATTGTCTATACGACCATCGATGGCCTGTTGTATGAGATGAAAATCAACATTTATCAGTAAAACCGTTTTGACGTCATGAAAAAGTTACTACTCAACTCGATGATGACTGCTCTGCTGGCGGTTTTTGCTGTGAATGTCGCTACTGCCCAGCAGCCTCATGTGTATATCAACCCCGGTCATGGTGGCTATGACAGCGATGACCGCAATATGGTGATTTATCCCTTCACTCTTGGTGACAGCGCGGGTTCCTGGGAATCCAAGTCCAACCTGAGAAAAGGCCTTGCCCTGAAAGAAATCCTTGAAAAGAAGGGCTACAGGACCAGCATATCGCGTGTGACCAACACCACGGCCGACGACTTGAACCTCTCGACCATCGTCGCCCTGTGCAATCAGAGCGGTGCCGACGTCTTCTACTCCATCCATAGCAACGCCACTGGAACCTCTTCGGTGGCCAACTTCCCGATGGTGTTCTACCGTGGCTATACGGGTTCGCCCCAGGTCGCCAATGCCGATGTGCTGGCGGCTGACCTGGAACCCTACCTGTATGCCAACCAAAGCACCGTGTGGACCAGCAATTACCAGATTTGGGGTGACTGGTCTTTCCGTCCCGAGTGGGGCACACAAGGCTATGGCGTGCTGCGCGGCAACCGCGCCGTCGCCAACCTGAGCGAGGGCTCATTCCACGATTATATCCCCGAGGCCTACCGCCTGCTGAGTTTTTACTATTGCTGGATGGAGGCTTGGAACATCTCGCTCGGTGCCGACAAGTACTTCAACCGGTTAGACAACTACAACCTGGGCGTCGTGACGGGCAATGTGCGTGACGACCGCATCAAGCGCCTGCAGGAGAATTCCACTCCGTTTATTGTTATCGGGGACGACAACTTGATGCCCCTGGGTGGCGCCACAGTTCGATTGCTCGACGAGAGCGGCAACGAGGTGCAGCGCTGCGTGACCGACACGTTGAGGAATGGCATCTATGTGTTCAAGTATGTCACCCCGGGCAACTATACTGTTGAGGTCAGCGAGCCGTCGCATTTCGGCCAAAGTGTCCCCGTCACCGTGGCGCCCAATGCGCCCACCTACCAGAATTTCTACCTCAAGCGCGTGCGCGACACCGCGCCCGTGGTGGTGGATTATAGCCCTGTGTGGCATGAGGGTGACCCCGCCGTCAAGTGCAGCGAGCAGATTGACCTGACCTTCAACTGGGACATGGATAGCCTGACAACCTGTGAAGCGTTCACGATTGATCCGCCCGTGGAGGGCTCCTTCAAGTGGGAGGATTCTTATTATCGACTGGTGTTCACCCCGACCGATGCCTTTGATGTGAATACGCTCTACACCTTGACCCTGAAAAAGAGCGCCGAGCATGGCGGCGGCACGCCCATGGACGAGGATTTCACGATGCAGTTCTACACCCAGCATCGCAACCACTTGGCCGAGTTGGGCGTGTTCCCCTATGAGGGTGCACCTGTGCACTACAAGACGCCCATCGTCGAGTTGCGTGTCGATTCGTTGCTCGACTCCTACAACCTGTTCCAGCGCCTGCGTGTGCTCGACAGCGAGGGTGCCGAGGTGCCTTGGAACAAGCGCAGCATCAAGTACAACAAGAGGGGTGACGATTACGGCTTTGTCCGTCTTCCGCTCGTCAGGGACCTTGAGCCGGGCAAGGATTACCAGTTGATACTTGATGCGGATATCGCCGACACCGCCGGTATACACCTGCCCGCCCAGCGTGTGATCAATTTCACCGCCGTTGATGCTGGAGTCAGCAAGCCCGGCGCGGAGGTCGTCGAAGCCTTTGAGAGTGCCGATGACTACTACAGTTACAATAATAACAGCGATCCCGAGGGCCTTGACAATAGCGAGCTGACAGCCTCGACCGACAGGTTGTTTGGCAGCAAATCCATGCAGGTGACTTACGAGTTTAACGAATATACAGGACCGGTATTCATCCTCCCCAAGAACACATTGGACATAAAATTCTACCCAGGCGACACGCTGGGTATCCACGTCTGGGGAGATATGAGTAACCACTGTCTCATAGCATATTTCTCCTATGATAATGACGGTTCCTCGGGGATGACTTCCTGCGGGGTGGTCTTGGGGCCCATCGATTTCCACGGTTGGCGATATATGAAGATTGTGCCGACTACAACTGATTACTTTGGAGATTATGTCAAGTTCAACGGCTTCTATATAAGTCCCAGCACAAGTCCCAGCATGGAACTATTGGTAAAGAAAGGTACCATCCGCTTCGACAACCTGCTCAGGAAGTCGTCCAGTAGTGGCATTGACGAGGTGTCCATCGCGGGCCTGAAGGTTTGCTGCGAGGGCGACTACATTGTCGCCAGTGCCGATACCTGGATCCAGGGCATGGAACTGATTGATATCAATGGCCGCACCGTCAAGGCTGCTGCAGGCAACTGCCTGAACGTCGCCGACGTCGAACGTGGCGTCTACCTCGTGCGCGTCCACATCAACGGCCGCACCGCGACCCAGAAAGTAAAACTCTAGCCCCACTAAACTCTCTAGAAACTCTAGACCCTCTAGACCCTCTAGACTATCTAGATCTTCTAGACCCTCTAGATCCTCTAGAATGTCTAGAAAATCCCCCCTTTTACAACAAGAAACTGACATTTTGTCAGTTTCTTGTTTAATTTTTGCTAAAAAACTGACAGGCTGTCTTTGATTTTTAACAGTAGTTATACTTTGGGGCTTTGGCATCAGGTTTGCTAATTAGGGAAGTGTCAACGGGGCGCAAGCCCAGTGGGCAATAAACAAGAAATTTTTAAAGACTCATAAAACAAAATAACAAAAAATTAGGAGGTAAAGATTATGTATTTTCCCGTAATTCGCAACAACCGCAACAACTGGTTAGACACCGCATTTAATGACCTGTTTGACATGGATTGGACCCCGCGCCATGTGGCCACAGCTCCCGCTGTCAACGTCAAGGAGAGCGATAAAGCTTTCACCATGGAGGTTGCCGCTCCGGGCCTGAAGAAGGAGTTCTGCAAGGTCAATATCAACAACGAGGGCAACCTGGTTGTCAAGATCGAGAGCAAGACCGAGCATGAGGACAAGTCATGCAAGGAGGAGTGCGAGAAGTACCACTACGTTCGCCGCGAGTTCTCTTACACGAACTATGAGCAGACCTACATCCTGCCCGACGAGGTGGACAAGGAGCACATCAGCGCCAAGGTCGAGGATGGCATTCTGAGCATCGAACTCCCCAAGCTCGCTCTCGAGCCCGAGAAGAAGATGGACCGCGTCATTGACATCGCATGACGCCCATGGACCAGACGGGTCTAATTCGCAAATAGACACACACACACACAGCGAATCGAACACCCGCACAACCTGCGGGTGTTTTTTGCATTGTTGCCCACTGAAAATGCCACAATGCTATGGATGGAGCGTTGCGTAGGGTCTCGCCTTGGCGTGGCCGCTGGCCTGCGATGCGGTGGCTGGCGAGGCCCTACAATCACAGGTCGGCCTCAATGAGGAAATTTTGTTAATGGGTGTATTTTAATATTAATTATTGTTTATTTTTGGCAATACTTTAGTGGTTTTTAGCATTTCGATAGGTTTTTTGCCTATCTTTGTGGTCTTGCAGTAGCAGGGAATACTCGAATTAACAGAAAATTAACAAAAAAATACATCCGTTAGTATAAATGGGAGCAATAAAAGGTCAAAATATAACTTTGATAGCCGAGAGTAGCACGACGCGCACCGAGTGGTCATTGATCAACAACGGTGAACTGCTGGCGCACGCTTTTACCTCGGGACTGAACCCGTTTTTCATGACGCGCCGCGAAATCAGTCACAGCATCCGCTTGGAACTGCCTCCTGAGTTCTTCAAGCGCCGTTGGAATCACGTTTACTTCTATGGCGCTGGCTGTTCGGGTCCCGAGAAGAATAAGATCATCGAGGGGTCGCTGGTAGCGCAGTTCAAGACCCCGGTGACGGTTATGAGCGATCTGCTGGGTGCCGCGCGAGGTCTGCTGGTGCGTGAGCCGGGACTGGCTTGCATCTTGGGCACGGGCAGCAATTCATGCTTCTATGACGGCAACGAGATTGTGAAGAATGTTCCCGCGTTGGGCTTCATCCTGGGTGATGAAGGCAGCGGTGCTGCGCTGGGCCGTGTCTTCCTGGGTGACGCGCTCAAGGGGTTGGCGCCACATGCGCTGACTGAGGCCTTTTTTGACAAGTACAAGGTGACCCGTGCCGAGGTGCTTGACGCCGTGCTCAATAACCCTGCTGCCACGCGCAACCTGCGGGGCTACTCCTTCTTCCTGAGCGAGCACCTGGACAGCCCCTATGTCCATGAACTGATAGCGAGGGAGTTCAGGCGCTTCTTTGAGCGCAACGTGGCGCAGTATGACTACAAGAGTTATCCAGTGAGTTTTGTGGGCTCCATCGCTACGACCTATAGCGAGATCCTGCTCGAGGTGGCCAACGACTTCGGCGCTACCGTCCGCAAGATCGTCCTCAGTTCCATGCCCGGCCTCGTCGCCTACCACAGCGACCAACCCGTGTAATCGCCTCGAGATCACAAAAAGGTCCTCCTGAAGTGAACACTTTTAGGGTAATCATTTATTGCTTAAATGGTAATAATGCAGTTGTGGCGTGTGCTATTTGAGAGGGTAGGGGATTATATGAACTTAACTTCGGTAGAAAGAATTCTAGTTCCTCCTTGCCTCAATTCAGGGGTGTTGATGCGGATATCACAATCAACTACAAAAATCGTATCAGACTTCAGTGAGCGAAGTACATTTTCGTCATGCATGTCACTTAAGTAGATTTGGGGTGTGGCATAAGTCCAATTTCGCGCATTCTTGAGTTCAAAGCCCATTTGTTGCATGAATGTCGCTATTTCTTCGTCGTCAACGGGCTGTCCGTCAATAAATGGTTGCTCGGCAATAATCTTAAATTTTCCCCGCTTATCGCGGCCAAATCCAAGCACAGTGAGTTTAGTCTCTGGGAAATAGGTATTGTGAAGTGAAATCCTGTCAAGGGCAAAGATGGGTTGAATAAAATAGTCAAGGCCAATAGACTTGATTAACGTGGTTCCGTGATCATACACAACTGCTTCTCCTCCTTCGGCGATTTGTTCACCAAGGCTTTGAGGCAATGTGTTTTCTACGCAATCTGTCCACAGACCTACGCGCTTTGCCCATTGTTCAATTACTGTTTCTTGCTGCGCTGCGCATTGGCGTTCGCTTTGGAAATCGCTGAATGTCGTTTGACCGCCTCGATCTGTGCTAACTTCTGCTCCCGCGAGCAGGGATGCAATGACATTTGTTGCACCTCCCGTTGCGCAGCCATGCTGTTCTGGCGGTGAAAATCGTTGATATACCAACCGCCCGCTGATGAAATCCTCTCCATAACGATCAAGTTTAAGCAGACCTTCGGACGTAAAGCCCTCGGCTATAATGCTGCGAACGGATGCCCAAAAATCTGTGTTATTCATCTCATTAATTATTTACTCGGCGCAAATATACAACTTTATTTGTTATGTGACAAGTCCCCCACTATGTCAAACATTGTGGGCAGTGTTGGATAAACTAAAGTCCCGTGGCTATAGCGAGCCGCGGGACTTTGGTTAGTCGTTGTTGTGGGAGAGGTTATTGGGCCTCCAGGAGTTTGTCGATGAGGGCCGATACGTCGGCGATGGTGATTTCACCGTCGCCGTTGATGTCGGCATTGATGGCGTTGAAGGTGGCGGTGCTGCCGCTCTCGAGCAGTTCGTCGATGAGCGTGCTTACGTCACTGATATCTACCTGGCCGTTTCCGTTGGAGTCGCCGTTGCCTTTAACCTGGATGCCCTCGATGTGGGTGAAGAGTTCCCACTCGTGGGCCGTCCTGTACCTGTTGACCATCACTTGGGGGACATACAGCGTCGTGGTCCCGAAGTTGTTGGTGTCGAAGACGGTGGTGTTGGAAACGGCTGTGCCCACTTTCAGCACTGGAGGAACAGGTGCCATGACAGTGACCGATTGCAGGGGGTGGCCCACAAAGGCATAAATGTCAATCGTGTCAACCGAGGCGCCAATGGTGACGTTCGTCATCGAGCCATTGTCTTGATAGACTCCTTCTTCCATGATGCCCAGATGGGGATCATAGATGTCGTCGGATGCTGCACCCATAAAGTCGCAGCCCTCAAACGCACGTTCACCGATGTATCTAACCGAGTTGGGGATGTTGATGCCTGTCAAAGCGTAACAGCCAGCAAAGGCGCGTGACGGGATTGAAGTGAGGCTGGTGCTGAGGCGGGCGGTCGTGAGCTTGCGGCAACCGGCAAACGCCATATTGCCCAATGTGGTCACTGAGTTGGGCAGAGTGACGCTGGGCAGCTCCCCGCAAAAGACGAACGCGCCGTCCTCGATTGTCGTCAGGTTGTCCTTCAAGTAGAGGCTTTTCAGTTTTTCACACTGGCCGAAGGCAAATTTGCCGATGGTGGTGACCTGGTCGGGTATGGATGCATAAGTCATGCCCGTGCAATACAGGAACGCGGCGTCGTCAATCGTGGTTACCGACCTGGGAATCGGGGCACTTGAGAGGCTGGAGCAACCGTAGAAACAGCCGCGGCTGAGGGTGGTGACAGTATTGTCGTCGTAGGCGAAGTTGACACCTGTGAGCTTGGTGCAATCCTTGAATGCGCATTCGCCAATCTCAGCAACAGGGAATGATATGGAAACACCTTCCAGATTCTCACAGCCCTCAAAGGCTGAATTGCCGATGATGATAGCTGTCGGTTCGTAATCGGAATAATACCCTGAAATCGAAACGCTCTTAATGCTGTTGCAGTGCCTGAAGGCGCCATCGCCGATCTCGCGTACTGTGTTGGGAATGAAGACATAAGTGGGCTCGGCTAACTGTGGAATACCACTCATACCGATCACCTTGGTGACAGGATAGCCATTAACCTCTGCTCTGATGTCGACATATGGACTGGGCGATTGCCAATACTCGCTCTCAGGGTTTGCAAATATCGCATGGGCTTCGCCTGAGTATGTCTCAGAATCATAACAGATTTCATACCAAATGCCGTCAATTTCGGCGAAATCCATCACCTCATAGGCATGGATGGATAATGGCAATAATAATAAAAAGAGTATAGAAGCAAAATATTTCATGATTAAGGAGGTTTTGTGAAAGAGGGCTAGACCCGCTTTCGGTTAGACATCAACGTATTATCACTGCAAAATTAATAAAAAAATCCAGTTTTCTGTGAATTATAGCGATTAGTTTTAACTTAACCCGGTGTTTTTTAATGCCAAATGCGCCAATTTTGGAGTTCGGCTAGTTCGATATTCTCATTAGCTTGCAGGGGAGGGATGGCCATATCCTTGCCTGATTTTGTGTCAAGTGATGTGTGTTGGCATGTGGGTCTTGTTGGGTGGAAATTATCCTTAAAATATGTAGTTAAATTATAAAAAATGTTGTAAAGTAGGGCTTTGAGGTGGTTCGGTTTTGGTTTTTCGTGGGATTATACTACTTTTGTTGCATAAGAAACAGGTCAAAAAGAACAAAAACCGATAGAACGATATGAAAAATTTGAGTCGAGTGTTGTTGAGCGTGGCCGCTTGCATGACGGTAATCGTGCCATTGAAGGCTCAGGAACAGACTTTCACCCAGGAACAGTTGGATGGTGTTCAACGTGTGGTCGCCAGCAAATTGCCCGAGCACATGGGCGTGGGCGACCTGACGGTGCGCTCGCTCTTGCTCGAGAACGACACCATCAAGGTCGATGTGAGCGAGAACTTCGGTGATGTGCCGTTCACCCAAGACGGTGTGGAACGCATGCGCGATGAGATTCGTGAGGCTCTGGGCGAAGGCTACAACGACAATCCCGTGCTCATCACCATTATGGGCAACGACATCAACAAGTATTTTGCCGACTATGAGCCTGCCTATAAGCGCGCTCACAAGCCTTTTATCAGCGAACTTGACGCTAATCGCCACTATAAGCATGGCCTGGATGGCAACATCGTGGCCATGTGGCCCAGCCACGGCTGGTACTTTGAGCCGAAACTCAACCGCTGGGAGTGGCAACGTGCCCGCCTGATGCAGACCGTCGAGGACATGTACACCCACAGCTATGTGTTGCCCTTCCTCATTCCCATGTTGGAGAATGCGGGCGCCTATGTGTGGAATGCGCGTGAACGCGACACCCACAACTATGGCGCCGTGGTCGATAACGACGGCGGAATGGCCTTCATGAACTACAGCGAGCACAACGGCAAGCAGAAGTGGCAGGACGGCACCGGGCCAGGCTTCGGTTACCTGCATGCCGAGTACAAGGACTTTGAAAATCCCTTCACCGAGGGCACTTATCGCATGGTCAAGGCCGAGAAAGACAAGAATAAGGTCTCTACTGCCACGTGGGATGCCGAGTTGCCCTACGGCGGTGAGTATGCCGTATATATTTCCTATAAATCACTGCCCAATAGCGCTCGTGATGTGACCTATACCGTCAACAGCCTGACAGGCAAGCGCCAGTTTCTTGTCGATCAGACGATGGCGGGCGGCGTGTGGGTCTATCTGGGTACCTTCCCCCTTGCCCAGGGCATGAATAAGGCCGTGGTCGAGGTGTCGAACCTGAGTGAGGACAAAAACGCTGTCATCACCGCCGATGCCATCAATGTGGGTGGCGGCAAGGGCAACATCGTGCGCCGCGTGGCCTTACCCACCGAGGAGAACTTGGCCATCGTCGCTGAGCAGAAGGCCAATGGTGAAAACAATGAAGCCTGCCTGGGCAAGCCAGGTGTGGACTACAACTACCTCGACAGCGGCAACCATCCCTGGTTCCATCTGGGTTCGCGCTACTACCTGCAGTGGGCAGGTTTCCCCGATAGCGTCTATTCCACTTCCCATGGCATCAACGACTATACCGACGACTACCGCAGTCGTGGCGAGTGGGTCAACTATCTGGCTGGCGGCAGTGACGTGTTGCCCAACCGTGGCGGCCTCAAGGTGCCGGTGGATTTGTCCTTCTGCCTGCACACCGATGCCGGCAGCACCCCCGACGACGAGATCGTGGGCACGCTGCTCATCTATTGCACCCGCGCCGACGGCAAGCAGTTTGGCAAGTATGCCAACGGCACGCCGCGAGAGTTGTCGCGCCGCTACTGTAACCTGCTCTCGACTGAGATTGTCAAGGACATCAGGGCCAAGTGGGAGCCCAATTGGACGCGCCGCGGCATGTGGGACAAGAGTTACTACGAGGCTCGTGTGCCCGAGGTGCCCGCCGTGCTCATGGAGTTGCTGTCGCACCAGAATTTTGCCGACATGAAATATGGCCTCGACCCGATGTTCCGCTTCGACGTGAGTCGCGCCATCTATAAGGGCATGCTCAAGTTCATCGCCCAGCGCGACCACCGCTCCTATGTCGTGCAACCGCTGCCCGTCAATACGTTTGCCATCAGCAAGACCGACAAGCACAACTACCTGCTCACGTGGGAGCCTACCCATGACAACCTGAGCGATAATGCCGACGCTACATCCTATATCGTGTGTGAACGCGTGGGACTGGACGGCGGCTTCAAGGAGATCGCCACCGTTCGCGGCCCACAATACAGTGTGCGCATTAACGACAACAAGATACACAGTTACCGCATCATCGCCATGAACGACGGCGGCCGCAGTTTCCCCAGCGAGACGTTGAGCTTGGGCGAAGCCGTCGGTAGCCAGGGTGATGTGCTGGTAGTGAACGGTTTTACCCGTGTGAGCGCCCCTGACTGGTTTGACGGGCCCGATCGTGCCGGCTTTGACGACGATAAGGACCATGGCGTGCCCTATATCCAGCAGATCAATTACTTGGGCTCACAGTATGAGTTCCGCCGTGCTCTGGAGTGGAAGGACGATGACGCGCCGGGCTTCGGTTCCAGCCGCAGCAACTACGAGACGATGAATGTGGCCGGCAATACCTTTGACTATCCGGCCGTGCATGGCGAGGCGCTGATGAACGCTGGTTACTCGTTCGTCTCCTGCAGTCAGCAGGCATTGGAAAACAACTATTATACGGGTAATTACCGCCTGATGGACCTCATCCTGGGTAAGCAGAAGGAGATCAAGACCGGCAGCGGCTTGATGCCCACCCGTTTCAAGATCTACACCCCTGGGCTGATGAATGCCCTTCGCCGTTTCACCGAGGGCGGTGGCAGCGTGCTGCTGTCGGGCGCCTATGTGGGTAGCGACCTGTGGGACAATGCTGCAGGCAACAACGACGAGGCTGGTAAGGCGTTTGTCAAGGATGTGCTGGGCTTTGAGGGGCTTCATGGCAGGGCATCGCTCGATGGCACCGTTATCAGCGTGGACAGCCCGGCAAATCACTTGTCGGCACCTGGTGCCTGGACCTTTGTCAGCAAATTGAATGACAAAACCTATGCTGTCGAGTCGCCTGACGCTATCCGTGCCAGCGATAGCCGCGGTTTCACATGGATGCGCTATGGCGAGAACGGCCTGCCTGCCGCCATCGCCAGCGATCGCAGTGGCTACCGCACCGTGGTTGTGGGCTTCCCTCTCGAGACGGTAACAACGCCCCAAGAGCTCACTAGCCTGATGACCCGCATCCTCGAGTACCTCAAAAACTAACCGATAATTGAGGCCCTAAAATGAAATCATAAATCATTAAATATTAAACTAGAAGTAATCATGGGAAGAATTAATTGCTTTATCCCGTTTGCTAACGCCGAGCAGGCTGCGCAAACCATCCAGAACCTCAAGGGGCAGGAATTGGTGAACAAAATCTATCTCCTTGCTACCGAGGAAGGCGCTACTGCCGTCGAGGGCTGCGAATTGATGCCTGTTAAGGGCCTCACCGCCAGCGCGACGATGCTGGCCATCGCCGAACGTGCCGATGCCGACTACGTGTTGCTCTACACCAAGTATGACACCCTGAAGATGGCCCCGTTTGCCCTGGAGCGTTTTGCCAAGCTGGGCGATGACACCTGCTCGGGCATGCTCTATGCCGACCACTATAACGTGACCGAGAACGGCGCCAATAAGGCACCCGTCATCGACTATCAGATGGGTAGCCTGAGGGATGACTTTGACTTTGGCTCGGTATTGTTCTTCTGCGGCCAGTGCTTCAAGCGTGCCGCTGGGGCGATGAAGGTAAACTATGCGTTTGCTGGCCTGTATGACCTGCGCCTCAAGTTGTCGCAGTTCGCTGCCATCACCCACATCAACGAGTACCTCTATAGCGATGTTGAACTCGATACCCGCAAGAGCGGCGAGAAGAATTTTGACTACGTGGATCCGCGCAACCGTGGCCGCCAGATCGAGATGGAGCAGGCTTGCACCGAGCACCTCAAGGAGGTGGGCGGTTACCTGGCTCCCACGCGCATCGTGGACGGCAAGGAAGTGCCCAACTTCCGCCATATCGAGTTTGATAAGGGCGAATTTGAGGTCGAGGCTACGGTGATGATTCCTGTGCGTAACCGCATTCGCACCATCCGCGACGCTATCGACTCGGTGCTCAAGCAGGAGTGCGACTTCAAGTTCAACTTGATGGTGGTGGATAACTTCTCAACCGACGGCACCCGCGAGGCTATCGCCGAGTATAACGATCCCCGCCTGATCCATATCATCGCCGACTACTATGATATGGGCATCGGCGGCTACTGGAACCTTGCCGCCCACCGTAAGAACGCAGGAAAATTCATCGTTCAGCTCGACAGCGACGACATGTACAAGGACGAGCACACCCTGCAGACGATGGTCAACGCCTTCTATGAGCAGAACGTGGCGATGGTCGTGGGCACCTACCAGATGACCGACATCCACCTCAATCCCATTCCCCCCGGCATCATCGACCACAAGGAATGGACCCCCGAGAATGGCCGCAATAACGCATTGCGCATTAACGGTCTGGGTGCTCCCCGTGCCTTCTATACGCCCGTGCTGCGCGATGTGAAGATTCCCAACACCAGTTATGGCGAGGACTATGCGCTGGGCTTGAATATCTCGCGCTATTACCAGATTGGTCGCGTCTATGAGCCTGTTTACATCTGCCGCCGCTGGGAAGACAACAGCGATGCCTCGCTTGATGTGGAGAAGGTGAATCGCAACAACCTCTACAAGGATCGCATCCGCACCTGGGAACTCCAGGCCCGCATTGCACTCAACAAGAAGTGATACAGAGTAAATCCCTCACGATATGATGGCACGTGAGGATAATCGAGCTAAAATGGATTATAGTGTAGTGGTAAATAGGCTTATTGCCCGGCAAATGCGTGACTGGGACATGGCTAGCGCCAACTATGAGGCGCTCGCCAGTGCCGTCACGCGCTCGCTGCACCTGAGAGAAGCGGCCATTACTCTGCAATTCAATCCCGCGAGGCGCATTTCGTCGGCTGCCGCTATCGATAAGCAATCACTGGCTCGCCGTCAATGTTTCCTGTGCAGTGAACACCAGCCGGCCAAGCAGAAGGCTGTGCTGTGGGGCGACCACTACAAAATACAGGTCAATCCCTATCCCATCTTCAAGCGCCACTTGACGATTGCCGACCTGAGGCATCAGCCTCAGCGCTTGTCGGGTAGGGTGGGCGACATGTTGTCGCTGGCTAGAGCGCTACCCGAGTTTGTCGTGTTCTATAATGGGCCGCAATGTGGCGCTTCAGCTCCCGACCACGCCCATTTCCAGGCTGGAGGCAAAGGCGAAATGCCGCTGCCCGACGAGGTGGCTCATGCCACGACCCACCTGCTGGCCGATGGCGACGAAGGCTTTATCGGCTATGTGGAATCGCTGGGACGCAGCCTCTTCACGATCGAGACCTCGACACAACGAGCTGCTGAGCGTTATGCCCTGCGCCTGTTGGATCTGCTTCCGGTTCCCGAGGGGGCTGAGGAGCCGATGGTCAACGCATTGTGCTGGTGGAACACGACGAGCCGCTTGTGGCACCTGGTCATCTTTCCGCGCCGCAAGCATCGCCCCGCATGCTATGGCGAGGGAGAGGGACACTTGCTGCTCAGTCCCGGCGCCGTCGATATGGGAGGACTCTGGGCTGTAACCGAGCGCAAGGATTATGATGCCCTCACTCCCGAGGCCATCCAGGCCCTGTATGATGAAATCAGCATGTCCCGTCAGGACCTTGCGGCAGTCATCAACGGCTTCAACCAGCACTGGGAAGACCGTCAACCCATCTAATTGGGTAGTAAAAAAGCATAAAAGAGATTAATAATATGGACGAGAAGAATATACCGCAGGTGAGGGTGGGCATCATGAGTGAGCCGCAGGTGGCGTTTGTGCTCAATGGTGACTACCGCGTCAATGGCGCCGTGAGCAACGGTGACCAAATGGCCCGCTGTGTCGATGGCATGGTGGAATGGAATGGTGAGCGTTATGGCGAATTGCTGTTTGAGCCTGTCGATGGCGAGAAAGCGTCGTTCACGCTCAAGGCGGTGACCATCGGTGTGAGTTTCCACTGGAAACGTCAAGAGGACCAGACGTTCAAGGGTGCCTTGCACCTCATTGTCGAGGATGGGAAGTTGACGCCCGTCAACGTGTTGAGCGTCGAGGACTACCTGCTGAGCGTCATTTCCAGCGAGATGAGCGCCAACGCATCGCTAGAATTGCTGAAGGCGCATGCGGTCATCTCTCGCAGTTGGCTGCTGGCGCAAATACACACCGAGGAGACTGTCAAGGCCTCTGATCGTAACCCTGACGCCCCTGGCGAGATGATGGACACCCCCGAGGAGCAGGTCAAGTGGTGGGACCGCGATGACCATGTGAACTTTGACGTGTGTGCCGATGACCACTGCCAGCGCTATCAGGGCATCACGCGTGCCACGACCGAGAAGGTCGAGCAGGCCGTGCGTGCCGCGTGGGGCCAGGTGCTCATGCATGGTGGCGCACTGTGTGACGCTCGCTTCAGCAAGTCCTGTGGCGGTGTGATGGAGGAATTTGAGAATTGCTGGGAACCGCAGCACCACGATTACCTGGAGGCACGGCATGACGGCGAGGATGAGGAGAACTTCCCCGACCTCACTCGCGAGGACAATGCCGCCGAGTGGATACTTTCTTCTCCCAGTGCCTTCTGCAACACGACCGACCCCGAGATTCTCTCCCAGGTGCTCAACGACTATGACCAGGAGACCAAGGACTTTTACCGCTGGAAGGTGGAGTATTCACAGCAAGAACTCGCCGCGTTAATCAAGGAGCGTACGGGCATCGACTATGGCCGCATCCGTGACTTGCAGCCCGTGGCTCGAGGCACCAGTGGCCGTTTGTACCGCCTGCGCATCGTTGGCGAGAAGCGCGAACGCATCATCGGCAAGGAACTGACCATCCGCTACGCCTTGTCGCCCTCATGCCTGTACAGTTCGGCCTTTGTGGTCGAGAAGCACGACATGGGCGAAGACGGCTATCCTGCCAAGTTCGTTTTGCGAGGGGCAGGGTGGGGCCATGGCGTCGGCCTGTGCCAGATCGGTGCCGCCGTAATGGGCGCCCGTGGCTATAACTATAGGCAAATCCTGCTGCACTACTTCGTTGGCGCCAGCATCGAGAAGCGATATTAATCTAGAAAATCTAGATTATCTAGATCCTCTAGAAAATCTAGAACCTCTAGAAATTATGATAAAAAATTAATGATAAAGATATGAAAGAAGTCCAGATTGAACCTAGACAGAAAACCCCGTGGTGGTGGGTTCCGACCCTCTACTTTGCCGAGGGTGTGCCTTACTTTGTGGTCAACAATATCTCGGTGATGATGTTTACCAAGATGGGTGTCCCCAACGGCGACATGTCGTTTTTCACGACCTTATTGTATTTCCCATGGTTCCTCAAGGGCATTTGGAGCCCCATTGTTGACGTGGTGAAGACCAAACGCTGGTGGATTATCGCCATGCAGGTCATCATGACGGCTATGCTCATCTTGCTCACCTTCACCTTGCCTCACCCCGATGCTGCAACGATTGCAGGCGGTAACACGTCAATCAGCATGTTCTGGTTCACACTGTTGCTGTTTATTATTGCTGCCTTTGCATCGGCTACCCACGATATTGCTGCCGACGGCTTCTATATGCTGGCGCACAGCCCCAGCAGCCAGGCGGCCTTCATCGGAATCCGTAGCGTGTTCTACCGTGTGGCATCGGTCTTTGGTCAGGGTGGCTTGGTTTTCATTGCCGGCCTCATCGAGAAGAATACCGATAATATCCCCTTGTCCTGGCAGATTACGCTGGGCGTGTCGGCTGTCGTCTTCTTCTTGATCACGCTGTATCACACCTTTGCCCTGCCGCGATCGGCCGATGATAAACCTCGCGCCGGTGCCGATGGGTCAACCCAGAACAGCCTTGCCGAACTGGGCAACTCCTTCGTGACCTTTGTCAAGAAGCCGGGTGTGTTGTTGGCGATTGCCTTCATGCTGCTCTACCGCTTGCCCGAGGGCTTCCTCATCAAGTTGTGCCAGCCCTTCCTCGTACATTCCACCGAGCAGGGCGGCTTGGGCCTGAGCACCGAGATGGTTGGAACCGTCTATGGCGTTTTCGGCGTGATCGCTTTGTTGCTGGGAGGTATCTTGGGAGGTATCTATTCCTCGCGCGTGGGCCTCAAAAAATCACTTTGGGTGATGGCGGCATGTATGACCTTACCCTGCCTGACGTTTGTCTATCTGGCCATTGCACAGCCCTCCAACGTTGTGATTATCACCATTGCCTTATGTATCGAGCAATTCGGTTACGGCTTCGGTTTCACGGCCTACATGTTGTACATGATGTACTTCAGCGAGGGCGAATTCAAGACCTCTCATTATGCCATCTGCACTGCTTTCATGGCGTTGAGCATGATGTTGCCAGGCTTTGTCGCCGGTTACATCCAAGAGGCCATTGGCTATGTGAACTTCTTCTGGATGGTGATGGCCTGCTGCTTCGCCACCCTGATCGTGACCTACTTTGTTGACCGTACCATCGACCCCAACTACGGCAAGAAAACCAACTAACCCTCTTCGCCCTAAATGCAAATTTCACGAAATTCGCATATTTTAATACTATTCGTATAATTAGCGTAATTAGCATTAAAAATCTATGAAGAAGTTATTATTGACATTGATAGTGGTGATGGTGGCCGTGGCGGCTGGGGCGGTTGTCAAGCCGGGCATCGAGGTGCTGCGTGACGGCGGATTCGAGCCATTGCAGGGTAAGCGTGTCGGGCTGGTGACGAATCCCAGCGGCATCGACAACAACCTCAAGAGCACCGTTGACATCCTCAACGAGGCGCCAGGTGTGAAGCTGGTGGCACTGTTCGGCCCTGAGCATGGTGTGCGCGGTAATGCCCATGCGGGCGATGCCGTGGGCGACGCAGTTGACCCAATCACTGGCATCAAGATGTATTCGCTCTTCGGCAAAACGCATGAGCCCACAGCCGAGATGCTCAAGGATATCGATGTGCTAGTGTATGACATCCAGGATGTAGGCTGCCGCAGTTACACGTTCTACGCCACGATGGGCGTGTGTATGCAGGCCTGTGCCAAGCATGGCGTGGAGTTTATGGTACTTGACCGACCCAATCCGTTGGGTGGAAACAAGATTGAGGGCAACCTGGTTGAACCTGGCTATTTCTCATTCGTGAGCAAGTATGCCATCCCCTATATCTATGGTTTGACACCTGGCGAACTGGCCACCTTCCTCAACGAGGAGGGCATTATTGGCCAGGAATCCAAAACGGGCCGCAAGTGCAGACTCACCGTCATCCCCATGGAGGGTTGGACCCGCGATATGAAGTTCCGTGATACGGGCATGCCTTGGGTGCTGCCTTCGCCCCAAATCCCCACGCCCGAGAGCGCTTTTTTCTACCCGGTGTCGGGCATTCTGGGCGAGTTGTACATTTTTAACACCGGTATTGGTTACACCTTGCCGTTCCAGACGTTTGCTGCCTCGTGGATCAATGCTGATTCATTGGCGATGAATATGAACGCCTTGAACCTGCCGGGAATGCACTTCAGGCCCATCAACTACAAGCCGTTCTTCGCCCTGAGCGTGGCCGTGGACAAGTCGCTCCAGGAGGTGCACGGCGTGCAGACCTATATCACCGACCCCGATGCTGCCAACCTGTGTCTCACACAGTTCTACTTCCTGCAGGTCATCCACGAGATGTACCCCCAGGTGGAATTGTTCGAGCAGAACCCCAAACGCTACGCTATGTTTGACAAGGTGTGCGGCACCAAGGAAATCCGCGAGCGTTTCATCAAGCGCTATCGCGTCGAGGACATCGCCGACTACTGGAACAAGGATGTGGACATCTTCCGCACCCGTTCAGCAAAATATTACCTCTATCACTAACGTACAAAAGAACCGTCCCTTTGTACGAGTGGGACAAAATTGGGACAAAAGAACCGTCCCTTTGTACGAAAAATGAAATGATTATGAGTAAAGAGAATAAACGTCTGTTGTCACTGGATATCTTGAGGGGTATCACCATCGCGGGTATGCTGCTGGTGAATAATCCTGGCTCGTGGAGTAGCATCTACCGTCCGCTGGAACACGCCGAGTGGATTGGGCTGACGCCCACCGATTTGGTATTTCCTTTTTTCATTTTCTGCATGGGCGTGTCGATGGCATTCTCGTTGAAGAAGTTCAATTACAGGTTGTCGGGGCCGCTGATGTGGAAAATCGTGCGTCGCACGGTGATTCTGTTCCTCATCGGCTGGGTGGTGCAGTGGTTTGGCCACCTGGTGCGGGGTTTGTGCAATGACATGCCGTTCGGCGAGGCGGTCAATAACCTGGACTCGCTGCGCTACTTGGGTGTTTTCCAGCGTCTGGCGTTGGTCTATTTCTTTGGGTCGGTTTGCGCCGTGCTGTTCAATCGCAAGTTCATTCCGTGGCTCGTGGGCATCATTTTGGTGGCCTATGCCTTGATATTGGGTTTTGGCCATGGTTATGACTTCTCGCTCGAGAATATCATTGCCCGTATCGACAACCGAGTGCTGGGCACCAACCACATGTATCACATGAGCGCCTTTGATGAGACCCTCTCGTTTGACCCTGAGGGCATCTTGAGCACACTGCCATGTATTGCCCATGTACTCATCGGTTACCTGGTGGGCCGTATGATTCTGAGCGTGCATAACAACACCGAGCGCGTGACTACGATGCTGTTGTGGGGCTCGGTGATGTTGCTGGCGGGATGGTTGCTGCAATATGGCATCCCCTGCGGCAAGAAGATATGGTCCTCCACGTTTGTGATGATTACCTGCGGCATGGCGATGTGCATCCAGGCGATGCTCATCCACTTTGTCGATATCAAGGGCAAGAAGGGCTCTTGGGCGCGGTTCTTTGAGTCATTTGGTGTAAACCCGTTGGCGATATACCTGATAGGGACAATTCTCGCCATCTTGTTCGGCGCTATACCCATCGGACACGATGCCGAAGGTGGCAACATCACCATCCACAGCGCGGTGTATAACTTCTTCACATCGTTCTGCAACGAGTACACAGCCTCGGCACTCTACGCCATCTGCTTCGTGTTGCTCAACTGGCTCATCGGTCACATCCTCTACAAAAAGAAAATCTACATCAAGATATAATCAAGGTTAAAGTATGCCGCGACTTTGTCGCGGCCAACAAGAGACAATTAACTAAAAAACTAAAGATAATATGATGATCCTTATTGCTGACTGCGGCTCCACCAAGATCAACTGGACGCTGCTTAACGGAAAAGAGAAGGTAGCGCAAATTTTCACTACCGGCATGAATGCCCTCCTGCTCACCGAGGAGGAAATGAAAGAACAAATCAAGCGTGAGCTGATGCCTCACTTGACCAACTACAGGGTGGACGAGATTCACTACTATGGCGCTGGCATCATCTCGGACGAAATCAAGCAGCAGGTGGTCAACGCCCTGCGCGCCAACCTGCCTAGCGCCAGCAAGATTGAGGTGGCAAGCGACCTGCTGGCAGCAGCTCGTGCGGTGTGCGGCCGTGAGCCGGGCATTGCCTGCATTCTGGGCACTGGCAGCAACTCGTGTTACTACGATGGCGAGAAGGTCGTGCTGAATGTTTCGCCTCTGGGCTATATCCTGGGCGATGAGGGCAGTGGTGCCGTGTTGGGCAAACTGCTCGTGGGCGATGTGCTGAAGAAGCAGTTGCCCGAACACTTGTGCGACAAGTTCATGAAGGAGTATGGCTTGGACTACACGACCATCATCACGTCGGTCTATCGCAAGCCCGCTGCTAACCGCTTCCTGGCCCAGTTCGCCCCCTTCTTGGAGCGCAACATCGCGGAGCCATCAATCCACAACATCGTCCTGCGTTCATTCACCGACTTCTTTACACGCAACGTGGCCAGCTATCCGGGATATAAGGATCTGCCCTGCAACTTCGTCGGCTCGATCGCCCATTGCGAGAGGGCAGTGCTCAAGGAAGCAGCCGATGCCCAGGGCATCACCATTGGCACCATCATCAAGGACCCGATGGAGGGCCTGGTGAAGTACCACTCGACTCAAGAGTGACGCCTGGTGGGGTACACCACCCCAAGGGAACATGTGTTTCAAGCAATAGTAGAATAATAATTTGATGAGAATATGGCTTTTGTGAAAATCAGCGAACAAGAGTCGCTATATAATGACCTGGAAAAGAAATCGGTGCGTGAAATACTCACCGAGATTAACCAGGAGGACCACAAGGTGGCCGATGCCGTCCAGCAGACGATACCCCAGATCGAGAAACTCGTCACGGGCATCGTCGAGCGCATGAAGAAGGGTGGACGCATCTTCTACATGGGAGCGGGCACCAGCGGCCGACTGGGGGTGCTCGACGCTAGCGAGATACCACCCACCTTTGGCATGTCACCAGGGTGGATTATCGGTTTGATTGCTGGTGGCGACGTAGCGTTGCGCAATGCGGTCGAGAATGCCGAGGACGACACCGCCCAGGGCTGGAAAGACCTGCAGCAGTACAATGTCACACCGCTCGACACGGTAATCGGCATCGCAGCATCAGGTACGACGCCCTATGTCATCGGCGCCCTGCGCGACGCCCGCGCCAACGGTTGCCTGACTGCCGCCATCACCAGTAATCCCGATGCCCCCGTGAGCCATGCAGCCGAGATCGCCATCGAGATGATCGTCGGCCCAGAGTATGTCACAGGCAGCTCGCGCATGAAGAGCGGCACAGGACAGAAACTCATCTGCAACATGATCTCCACCAGCGTCATGATACAGATGGGGCGCGTCAAGGGCAACAAGATGGTCAACATGCAACTGACCAACCAAAAGCTCGTCGACCGAGGCACCCGTTGGCTCGTCGAGGAATTGAAACTCCCCTACGACGACGCCAAGCGCCTGCTCCTCCTTCACGGCTCAGTAAAAAAAGCCATCGACGCCTTCCGCGACCAGTAACTCCCAATCAACGAGCCAGGCCAGCCGTCAAGTATGGCGCGATGCCATCGCGCCTGTCAAGCAAGCCCATCAAGTATGGCACGCCGCCATCGCGTGCGTCTAGCAAGTTCGTCAAGTATGGCTCGATGCTATCGCGCCTGTCAAGCAAGCCCGTCAAGTATGGCGCGATGCCATCGCGCCCCCACAATAACCAAGTAACAATGAAAAAGATAGCAATCCTAGCCGCCCTCGCGGTCCTCACCGCCCTCGCCGCCATGGCCCAAGCCAACCAGGACCCCTACTACGCCCGCCGCGCGACCCTCTTCGACGAGTTGCCCATCGGCAAGAAGGACATCGTCATGCTCGGCAACAGCCTCACCGACGGCTGCGAGTTCAACGAACTCCTGGGCAACCGTCACATCAAGAACCGCGGCATCGTCGGCGACATCGTCCAGGGCCTCATCGACCGCATCGACCCCATCATCAAGGGGCAACCCAAGAAACTCTTCATCATGAGCGGTGTCAACGACATCTCCCACGGCGTGACCGCCGACAGCATCGCCCGTGTGACCGAAAAACTCATCATTATGGTCAAGCAAGGCTCCCCCCGCACAAAGATCTACCTCCAGAGCCTCTTGCCCTTCAACAACGACGTGCGCGAGTGGAAACTCCTCAAGGGACGAGACCACATCGTCGTCGAGACCAACCAACTGCTCGAACAAGTCGCACGCCGTCAAGGAGTTACCTGGATCAACCTCTACCCCCTGTTTGCCGACGAGCAAGGCCGCCTGCGCGCCGACCTCACCAACGACGGCCTCCACCTCATGGGCCCGGGCTACCTCATCTGGCGCGACGCCATCCGCCCCTACATCAAATAACCCCATCCCATCAAAATTTATAGGGCTTTTGCAAGATTATAATTGCAAAAGCCTTTTTTCGTTTGTTTTTCGTTTGCAAATGTTGCTCATTTCGCCAAAATGACTTAATTTTGCCATTTAAAGTGCAGGTCAACCACGACGGCTCCCCCGTCTTTCATGACCCCCACTTGACACATACAACAGGTAACCCGCTGATAATGACTACTGCGATAGTGTCCCCAGCCTTACCCGCTCTTCACACGTTCACCGCCTCCCCAAAGACCCGGTGACCCCCATGTTTTGTTTATTGACATTAAGAGTGTTTTTATGAATTGATATGAATGGCATCGCTAATATTCAATCCGTATAACACTTGATACTTTTATTGTTATGGCTGACAAAAAGAAAATACTGTTCTTTCATTTCGATTTGAAGGGAGGAGGTGCTGAAAGGGTACTGATTAACCTCTTGAAGCACCTTGACCTCAATAAATATGATGTGACATTAAAGACCATATTTGGCGCCGGTCCTCATGTAAAGAATGTTCCAAAAGGAATAAAGTTCAGTTATTTCTTTAGGTATGAGTTTCGTGGTTTCAACAAGATAATGAAGTTGTTTCCAGCTAAATTCTGGCATAGGCTTTTTGTCAAAGATGATTATGACATCGAAATTGGCTATTTGGAAACATCTCCGACAAGAATCGTAGCTGCTTGTCCAAATGATAAAACAAAAAAAATTGGATGGATTCATACTGAGGTGAAGAATAGAACAAGGCCCTTTAGAGGATTCCATGATGAAGATGAGATGATAGATGCCTATAATCGTCTTGATGAGTTGGTGTTTGTTGCCCACCGTGCTAGATCTTCGTTTAGAAAATTGTATCCTGAGATAAAAATACCGATGAGGGTTCTTCATAATGTGAATGATTATGAAAGGATCTATGAACTAGCTAAAGAGCCTATGCCTTTGGAGTTGTCTGAAGGAAAACTGAATTTGTGTGCAGTTAATAAATTGCATAAGATTAAAGGTTTCCATCGACTGGTTGATGCTTGTGCTAAATTAAAACAAGACAAATTGATGGATAATGTTAAAATTTACATATTAGGTAAAGGAAATGAACATTATTCTTTGAAGCGTTCAATTGAACAGGCTGGTTTGAGTGATAACATCAAACTGCTGGGCTTTGACCCGAACCCATATCGTTATTTGTCAAAAATGGATCTTTTTGTGTGTACTTCATATCATGAGGGATATAGTACTGCAGTAACTGAGTCTGTGGCTCTTGGAGTTCCTGTTTTTACGACAGATTGCTCTGGTATGGACGAAATCCTTGAAGGTGGCAAGTATGGTATGATTGTGCCCAATGATGATGAGTCGATATATGAGGGTTTGAAGGATTTACTTACTCATCATGAGAAAATCAAACAATATGCACAAGCGATCAGCGAGGCTCCACGCATGACAACTCAGAGCTTGGTTGATGAGTATGAAAAGTTTTTTGATTCACTCTGACATATCATAAAGTTTCATGAAAGTCGTGATATTAGCGGGAGGTTTTGGAACCCGCATTTCTGAAGAATCCCAATTCCGTCCTAAACCCATGGTTGAGATAGGTGGCATGCCCATTTTGTGGCACATCATGAAGGTTTATTCTCACTATGGTTTTAATGATTTCATCATTTGTGCAGGTTATCGCCAACACGTCATCAAGGAGTGGTTCGCTGATTATTTCTTGCACACATCCGATGTGACATTTGATTTCACTAAAGGAAATGAGATTATTGTCCATCGCAAACATGTCGAACCTTGGAAAGTAACTATTATTGACACGGGACTAAACACTCAGACCGGAGGGCGAGTGAAGCGAATTAAGGACTATGTGGGTAATGAGACTTTTATGTTGACTTATGGGGATGCTGTGGGTGATATCAACGTGAAAGAATTGTTGGATTACCATAAGGCTCACAAGAAGATAGGTACAGTTTCGGTTTACAACTTTAGCCAAAATAAAGGGGTTTTGGAACTGTCTGGTAGTGGAGATGTGGAAGCCTTCCGAGAGAAGAGTGACCAGGACGATGACATGATTAATATCGGTTTTATGGTGTTTGAACCAGAACTGTTTGATTACATCTCAGGTGATGATATCATATTTGAAAAAGAACCGATGAATGGACTGGTACGTGATCACCAACTGATGGGATATGTACACAAGGGTTTTTGGCAATGTATGGATACATTGAGAGAGAAGGAAAAACTTGAGCGTTTATGGGAAACAGGCGAAGCCCCATGGAAATTATGGGATAAATAGATTTCTCATTTATCAATAGACACCATTGCTGGAGGATCGTTTTCATGGAATTTGATTTGAATTTTTATAAAGGAAAACGCGTACTTGTAACCGGACACACAGGATTCAAAGGATCTTGGTTGTGCAAACTGCTTTCCTTGTTGGGTGCCGATGTTACAGGTTACTCGTTAGAACCTAATACGCAACCTTCTCTTTTTGCTCTTATTAGGGGAGAGGATATTTGCCATTCCGTCATTGGTGACATCAGAGACGTGTCTCACTTAATGAGGGTATTTGACGAAGCAAATCCAGAAATCGTTCTTCACCTGGCGGCCCAACCTATTGTACGTGATAGTTATAAGGAACCACGTTATACTTATGAAACAAACGTGATGGGTACTGTCAACGTTATGGAATGCTTAAGGCGGACCTCTTCGGTTCGTTCATTTCTTAATGTGACCACAGACAAGGTTTACTTGAATCGAGAGTGGGTGTGGGGCTATCGTGAAGACGAGATGCTTGACGGATTTGATCCCTATTCCAATTCCAAATCTTGTTCTGAACTTGTTACTCATAGCTACAAAAATAGTTTTTTTGTTGACGGTAGTGTTGCCATTTCTACAGCGCGAGCTGGAAACGTGATTGGAGGTGGCGATTTTGCAAATGACCGCATTATCCCTGATTGTGTTAGAGCAGCAGTAAGGCATGAGGAGATTATTGTCCGAAATCCTCACTCTACTCGGCCTTACCAGCATGTGCTTGAGCCGTTGTTTGCATATCTGATGATATGTGCAAAGCAGTACGAGGACAATGCATACTCAGGTTGGTATAACGTTGGACCTGATGAGCAGGATTGTTTTAAGACAGGAGCCCTTGTGGATTTATTTGTCAAGCATTGGGGCGAAGGCCTCTCTTGGAGTACGCCATCAAATGTAGAAGGCCCTCACGAGGCCAACTTCTTGAAATTGGACTGTTCAAAGATTAAGTCTGTTTTCGGCTGGTCGCCGCGTTGGAATCTCGACACTGGTGTTGAAAAAGTCGTTGAGTGGAGCAAATGCTGGCAAGGAAATGGCAATCTGAATGCCTGCATGGAAAAACAAATCACAGATTTCTTAAATTAATTGTTTTCATCATATCATGAATAAAGTGGTTATCACAGGAGCCGATGGCTTTGTGGGCAGCAATACGGCTCAATGCTTTCTTGACCATGGCATTGAGGTGTTGGCATTGGATATAGTTGATAAGCCAAGGCGTCTAACTCCACAAACAGGTTTGTCTTATAAGTGTGTTGACATCACTGACAAGGAACAACTTTTAAAAGCAATCCCAATTGGTGAGTTTGATACATTTGTTCATTTTGCATGGGCAGGTTCGGCAGGTCCTCTCAGGACCGATTATAACTTGCAGATGCAGAATGCCTTGAGTACTGTAGAGTGCTTAAAAACAGCTCGGGACATGGGGTGCTTAAGGTTTGTTTGTGCAGGCAGCATCATGGAGCGCGAGGTGGAAGCAGCCGTGCACACTCAGGGCAGTCGTCCCGGAATGGGGTATATCTATGGGATGGGAAAGCACATTGCTCATTGTTTGTGTAAATCGGTTGCCGCAAATATCGGCTTAGACCTATTGTGGCCAATGATTACCAATGCTTATGGTGTAGGGGAATTGTCTCCCCGATTTGTTAATACTACGTTGCGAAAGATTATCAACCACGAACCCTTGCAATTCACGGCAGGAACCCAAAATTACGATTTTGTCTATGTGACTGACGTAGCTCAGGCTTTCTTTGATGTCGCAGAAAAAGGTGTGCCTTTCAAGGAATACATCATTGGCAGCGGTAATGCCCGTCCACTCAAAGAATTTATCATTGAAATGCAGCAAGAGTTGGCACCCGATCAGACTCCACAATTCGGTGACGTACCATTTACTGGAACAAATCTGCCGCTGTCTGCTTTTGATACAACAGATATAGAACAAGACTGTGGCTTCAAGCCCAAAGTTGGATTTGCCGAGGGGACTCGTATGACCATGGAGTGGCTCAAAACCATCTAAATAAATAGAAAAACTCAATTAACATGATTCAAAAGTTTGAGTTTCAAGAGCTGGACCTAAAAGGGGCCTATCTAATCAAGAGTTTCCATGCCACAGATAACCGCGGTGGCTTTATTAAAGATTATAACATTGACACTTTCAAGGCCAATGGCATCGACCACGACTTGAAAGAAGTTTTTTATACCATCTCTAAAAGGGGTGTTATCCGTGCCATGCATTTTCAATTGCTAAAGCAACAGGCCAAATTAGTGCGGTGTGTCAGCGGACATGTTTATGACGTGATAGCCGATTTGCGTCCAGATTCGCCAACTTATGGCCAATGGCGCGGTTTTCATCTCACAGGAGAAAACACCTTGTCTTTGCTTGTCCCTCAGTACTTTGGCCACGGCTATCTTGTGATTGAGGACTCGATTGTCAGCTACAAGTGTGGAGAGGTGTTCTACGGTGACGGTGATTCTGGCATCATGTACAATGACCCCGATTTGGCAATAGAGTGGCCATTTGAAGAAATCGGAGGAGAACAGAACCTAATCATCAGTGAAAAAGACCTCAACCTGATGAGCTTTAAAGAATACTCACAACTGGAATCACGTTGAATGAAAGTAAGCATCATCACAACGATTTATAAGGCTGAGAAGGACTTGCCTCGTCTATTGGACTCCATGATGGCCTTGAAAAGCCCAGAACTGGAGTTCTTTCTCATCGATAATGGATCACCCGACCGTTGCGGCGAAATATGTGCCGAATATGCCAAAAAGGACCCTCGATTTGTAGTTCGGACCATCAAGGACAATATCGGATATATTGGTGCAAGAAACTTGGGGATAACGGAAGTAGAGGCTGATTATATCGGCTTCTGTGACAGTGATGATATACTCGAACCTGGAGGGTATGATGAAGCCATTGCGAAGCTTAGAGAAACGGATTGTGACTTGTTTATTGCCGCTTATAAGGATTGTAGAGAAGATGGTAGGAATGTGATAAAATGCCCGCCTTTTGAAACAGGCCTTTATCGTGGTGACAAGTTGGATGTTATTAAGACTCAGGTTTATGGTTTTCTTCCTGGACGTCCTCAGCTAAAAGGATTTGTATGGAAGCAGATTTATAAACATTCGATTATTAAGAGTAACAAGTTTTCTTTTATAAAAGAGCTTCAGCCCTATGAAGATGAGATATTTAATATAGATTTTGTCAATGCTTGTCAGAGTGTAATGGTTAGTGATGGGGTTATATATAATTATATCAATAACCCAACGTCAATCACTCAGAAGATGCTATCTCAATTCAGCATCCAGGACGAGTGGAACCGTGTAAAGCTGCTCTTTGAAGAACGCAAGAGAAGGTCTTATCCATCTGTCGATATAGCTATTGGTAACACAATGCTGGAGTACCTTTATGGTTTGGTACTATGGACTGTGAAGTCAAGTCCAGATACAGTCAGCGAAACTGTTAGGCAGTTCATTTCTGTTGTCGACCAGGACAAAATTGATGAAATATGCAGTAATCATTCATCCAATCTCGGAAATAAGATGAATGTATTTGCCTACTGCATGAAGCGCCATCACTATCATCTACTATTTAAGATGATAAGGGTTTCGTTAAGGATGAAGAATTAATATTACAAAAAAATTATAATATATGAATACAACAGAACAGAGACAGACTGTCCAAAATATTTGTCGAGATATTCTTAAGGAGATAATTGTCTTTTGTGAGAAACATGATATTGATTATTTCATGATACATGGTTCGCTCTTAGGAGCAGTTAGACATGGTGGAGTGATACCCTGGGATGATGATATCGATATTGCAATGACTAGAGACAATTATTACCGTTTTATCGATTGTGTTAAAGCTGATGGGAAGGAAATCCTTCATCTAAATGATATAAAAATAAATGGTTCAGGTTCAGCAGACTATGTCTCAGAAGTTAAAGTAGGAAGGCGAGGCACAAAGTATTGCCCTAAGATTGGTGAGGATCTCAATATTAATAGTCAAATTACAGTTGACATTTATTGTGTCGATTACCTTAAACCAAGTTATGTCAAAGATATCAAGCGCAAGAATATTCTTAGATTGATTTTGTCAATTGCGAAATTGAACTGGAATGAGAAGCGTTTTATGATGAGAGCTTTTAAACAAGGAACGAGTCGATTTAAGTACTTGCGGATAATTGCATTGTATGGAATGCATGTTTTTCGGTTGTTATTTACGGAGAAAGGTATTGAGCATATGATTTATAACTTGGCTGTTGATACTACCAAGAGTAGTGAATACATGGGCGTGCTTATGGGTGTACGTCAACCGATATATTTCAGTTCACATTTTTCTCTTAAGAAAGTTGATTTTGATGGTCTCAAGGTCCTCATTCCTTCCAATTATGATGAGATTTTGACAAGAGCTTATGGCGACTATATGACACCGCCTCCTGAGGATAAACGATGTAATCTAGATAGATTTGAGACTGTCCTAGAGATCAGTTGATAATAATGTTGTAAACCCAATCTCAATCATAAGGAATCTAAATAGGATGTAAAGACTCCAATGCTTGGCTTACTGAAGAAACTGTTTCTCGAGGAGAGTTATGCCGTCGGTTGGCGGAAGGTGGATTATGAATCTCCACTTCCAGTGTGTGGAGCGCAACCCTGCTATAACTTGATACGAAGTGGACAAACGCAGTGGTGGGCTGACCCTTTCCCCTTCGAGCACAATGACCGGTTCTTTATATTTGTCGAACTGTATAAGAGGTTTAGAGGTCTAGGGTCAATAGCGTGTTTTGAATTGGATAAAAACGGAATCGTCGTAGGGTTCAATGAAGTTCTGGCAGAGCCATTCCATTTATCGTATCCCAATGTGTTCATGGTAAATGGGACAATTTACATGATTCCAGAGTCAGAGAAGGCTAATCAGATTCGCCTTTATCGCGCAAAACAATTCCCTTATGACTGGGAACTCGACCACGTTCTTGCAAGTGGACGTCGATTTGTGGATTCATCGATTTTGTTTGATGATGAAGGGGCGCCTAACTATCTTTTTTCCCAAGATTTTGAGACAAAAGAACTGTTGGTGTATAAGTTCGATGTATCTTCGATGGAGATTAGACCGTGTGAAAGCAATTCTAAATTGAATCAAGAGCGATGTGGCGGCAATTGTCTATCGTTGAATGGTAAATCTATAAGAGTTTTACAGGATTGTTCTCGAATGTATGGTGAGAAAATACTGTTTTCCAGACTTGATGATATTAATAAGATTGATGCAGGACTCGCTCAAGAACAACCGATTTTCGAATTAACGTGTACTGACGTCTTATTTGATAAGAAATACAGTTTTGAGCGGCTCCATACCTTCAATCGCAGTCTTCATTATGAGGTGATTGACGTCCTCGAACACCGGGTTGTGTTGACAAAACCAATTCGCAAAATACAAGAAATTGTGTTAACGTTATAAGAAATTATTATGAGCCAATGGTTTTATTTGTGAAGAGAATAGATATTACTTCCTGATAGAGTCATTATGGGGAATAACCGTCAGTTTGCTGTAAATACCATTGCTACTGCATTGAATCTTGTGATTCAATTCGGTATTAATTTTTTCCTTACATCCTATCTTGTTAGGACAGTGGGTTCAACTGCTTTTGGGTTCTGGGGATTAGCCAATTCTTTCGTGAATTATGCACTTATTATCACGACAGCCCTTAATTCAATGGCTGCTCGCTATATTGGCATCGACTATCATAGAGGCAATATGCGACATGCATGTGGATATTTCTCATCAGTTTTTGTCGCTGATTTATTATTTGCATTGATCATACTTTTGCCTAGTTGCTTTGCGATTTTTTACATAGACAAGTTGATTACTGTTCCTGCAGATATCCTTTTAGATGTAAAGACATTGTTTTACATTGTTTTTGCTAATATGTGTTGCAATGTCATTTTTGCGGTTTTTGGATGTGCGTTTGTTATAAAAAACAGGCTTGATATATCATCGACATTAAATATTATTTCCAGTGTAATGAAGGCATCGATACTAGTGGTGTTATACTGGAAATTTAAACCATCGATTGTATATCTTGGAACCGCTACACTGTGTGCAAGTATTTTTATCGCAGTCTGTAGTGTTATTTTTACTAAACGAATAACACCCGAGTTAAGACTTAGATATAGTTACTCTTCTTTAAAATCAGTTAAGACAATAGTGTCTTCTGGTGTATGGAACTCGCTTAATCAGTTAAGCGTTGTTCTTTTACATGGTCTTGACCTTTTGATTGCGAATGTTTTAGTAAGTGCGACAGCAATGGGGCTATTATCAGTTGCAAACTTAATTCCTGGCGTGATTGGCACCTGCATCTTTACTTTAGCAAACGTTTTCACTCCCCGCTTCCTTGAATTATATTCATTGGAGAAGTATACAGAAATGTTTCATGATTTGCGTAATAGTATTAAGTTCTTGACTGTAATTACATGTCTGCCCATTAGTTTCCTGGTTGCTTTTGGTTGTCCGTTTTATCAATTATGGACACCGGATACAGATGTTAAAACCGTTTATAATCTTTCGCTTATTGTTGCGCTCCCATTATTCTCAGGTGGCGCAATTAGTTCGACGAATTATTTATATACCGTTGCCGATAAGGTGAGATGGCAAGCCATTGCTTTGTTGGTTACTGGAGTTTTGAATGTTGTAATTGTGTATGTCATTTTAAAGACAACAAACTTGGGTGTATATGCGATAGTTATGGTGAGTGCTATTATAGGATTTATAAGAAACTTCTTTTTTAATGCTCCTCTAGGTGCCTATTGTGCGAAGCAGAAGTTGACAGCATTGTGGCCAGACTTATTAGTATCTTATGCTTGTTTGGCATTTTGTTGCATATTTGGGTTGCTAATCAATCATTTCGTAAATTTAAACACATGGGTGAAGTTAGTTTTCATTGGAGGGGGATCTACTTTGCTCTCTTCTTTGATAATTGCCCATTTTCTTCTTTCGTATTCGCAACGGGTTTGGTTGTTTAACAGAATAAAAAGTACCTTCAGATGATAGAAAAGGTCATAAAAAATAAACAGGTCTCAAGGCTTGTATATAATTTTTTATATGCATGTATTGCAAAGCGGCAATACTGGAAGAATAAAGAGGCATTCAAGAAAATCCGTTCGCTTAAAGGTGCTTTTGAAGGCAAAAGATGTTTTGTTATTGGAACAGGTCCGAGTTTGACAATCAGTGACTTGGAAAGGTTGCGGAACGAATACACGTTTGGGACGAATCGAATCTATGAGTTATTTGATCAGACTGATTGGAGACCCACTTTTTATGTGAATCAGGACAGTGAATTAATCAAGAAGTTCAGAGATAGAATTGCAGCAGTCCCATCAAAGTATTTGTTCTTGCCTGTTGATTTTAAGAGCCTATTTGACGAGGATGATACAAGAATTAATTATTTTGTGCTCAAACACAAAGAGTTTTATCCCAAAATGGCTCCGTTCAGCAGGAATGTCTCTAAATATCTTTCTCAAGGCTTTACTGTGACTTATGGTGCTATCCAGATTGCAGTATATATGGGCTTTAAGGAGATATACTTGATTGGAGTGGACCATAACTATAGCATTATTCGAGATGCCGAAGGGAATATCATCAAGAATGAAACAGATAGTAATTATCCTAAAGGCATGCAGGATTTTATTAATAAAGGGAACTTGCCTCGAGTGGTAGAGACGACCATTGCCTATGATACAGCTGAGAAGGTATCAAGAAAAATGGGCTTCAGGATCTTTAATGCAACAAGAGGTGGTAAACTAGAGAGTTTCGAACGTGTTAATTTAGATGAACTTTTATAATAGATATTGATCATGAAGATTGTAGCAATAATACCAGCAAGGTATCAAAGTACTCGATTCCCAGGGAAACCTATTGTTGATATATGTGGAAAACCTATGATATGGTGGGTGCACAGGCAGTTGAAGCTTGCAAAAGGAATTTCTGAGATTTACGTTGCAACTGATAATACAATAATATCTGATGTTTGCGAGAAATATGATATTAAATATATCATGACATCAGATAAGCATCCTACTCATCTTGATCGGCTAGCCGAAGTGGCGCAGAAATTAGAGGCAGATTTTTATATAAACATTAATGGGGATGAACCCTTAATGATGCCAGAGTATGTTGAGAAATTGCTTCCTGGGCCTGAAATAGACCCTAACGGCTTCTACTTTGCTAATGCAATGACAAAAATCAAAAAGCCTGTTGAGGTTAATGATGTGTCACGAATAAAGATTGCAACAGATAATCAGGGGTACGGGTTATATCTTGCAAGGGTGCCTATTCCTTATCCCAAAGCTAGCTCAGACTTTGATTACATGAAATTTGTTGGAATCCAGTGCTTTACCCGAAAGGCTTTATTGTTTTGTGGAGAAACGCCTAGAGGAAAACTCGAGTCGATAGAGGATATTGATGAATACCGTTTTCTTGAAAATGGTAAGAAAATTAAATTTATAGAGATTCCGGCAGAAACACTTACTGTTGATACGAGAGCAGACCTAACTGTAGTTACGAGAGTAATACAACGTCGCATTAGTGATGGGCTTATAAAACTGTAGATAAATGAGAGACATCCAAATTCTGGATTGCACGTTGCGTGATGGCGGTTATGTGAATGATTGGCGTTTTGGAAAAAATGCTATAGCAAGGATCATCCAAAAACTCACTTTGTCAGGGGTTGACATAATTGAGTGCGGATTCATGGAAGAATGTGACTATGATCCGGATTGTTCTTTTTACAATCACGTGGACCAGATTGCTGCGTTCTTACCAAAAGATCGCAGGAATACTTGCTACGTCGCAATGACCCGTTTGGGCAAGTATCCAATCGAATGTTTACCACCATATGATGGAACCAGCATAGATGGTATTAGGGTCTCTTTCCACTTTAATGAGGTGGAAGAGGGGATAGAGTATTGCCATCAAATTAAGCAGAAAGGGTACAAGGTGTTCATTCAGCCTGTTGGCACTACCAGCTATTGTGATGAGGAATTATTGTCCTTGATTCATCTAGTCAATGACTTGAAGCCTTATTCGTTCTATCTTGTTGACACCCTGGGCTTGATGCACCGCGAAGATGTGATGAGGTTTTTCTATCTGATCAATCACAATCTGGATAAAGCCATACACATGGGTTTCCATTCACACAACAACTTGCAATTGTCTTATTCCAATTGCCAGTCACTTACATCACTTGAAAGTGATCGTGTCATGTCCCTTGATGCCTCTGTCTATGGTATGGGGCGCGGCGCAGGGAACCTGAATACGGAGTTAATGGCAAATTACTTGAATACTCATTTTCAACATAAATATGAGATAGAACCATTGCTAGAGATAATAGATGAGCACATCAATAAGATTAAGTCACAATATAATTGGGGTTATACAGTGCCTCATTATCTTGCTGCAATTAATGGATGCCACCCAAACTATGCTGCATATTTAAGCTCTAAGCAGCGGCTTACTGTCAAGAATATCTCTACAATTCTGCGTTCGATTGAACCCGAAAAGCGTTCTTTGTTCAACAAAGAACTTGCTGAAAAAAAGTATCTAGAATTTCAATCGAGGGAAATAGACGATTCACAGAATCTGACTTATTTAACGGAGCAAATAGCTCAAAAGCCTGTGTTGGTCCTTGCTCCTGGCCCTTCTTTAAATGAATATGAGAAGGAAATATTGAAGTTTGTTAAGTCAAGTGGATGTATAACAATTTCAGTTGGTTTTATTCCCCAATTTATCGAGTGTGATTTCACCTTTTTAAGTAATCTTAAGCGTTATCACACCACATTTAATCCTGACCATAGAAAAGTGAATCTTATTCACACCTCAAATATTGAGATTCAAGAGGAAAGCAAGCTGGTTGTCAACTATTCGTCTTTATTATGCGAAAAAGACTTAATAATGGATAATACAGCAATGATGCTATTGAATCTCTTGGTAAAATTGAATCCATCAAAGGTCTACCTTGCTGGTCTTGATGGTTATAAAGAGAATGAGAGTAATTTTTATCAAGAGCGTCTTAATATGTCTAAACAAGACAATGTTGGTGAACTTAATGCTGCGATGACCGAGAGAATCAGGGAATTGTCTAGTATTTTATCGATTGAGTTTGTAACACCTTCATTATATAATTGTTGATGATTATGGACATATGCCGAGGTATCTATAATGAAGTGTTGTCACATCTTGACAAGATTGTATCTTTACGGTCAACGAAGATGCTCAAGCCAGATGGCACCTTTGTTTCTAAGGGTGATATCCTGTGCCAGGAGATTATTTTCAGCTATCTTAATCGATCATTAGATGATTTTGTCCTGATTTCAGAAGAAGCTGACTTTACAAATCTGCATACGGATTCCGCTATGAGGATAATAACAATTGATCCGATCGATGGAACAGAAAACTTTGTGAGTGGGCTTAAAGAATGGGGCATAGGTGTGTCAATTTATTGTAATGGGATTCATGAGCAATCAATGATTATGTTGCCTGAACTTGGATTGAGCCTATTCTCTGGAGATATGATTGAAGGGGTGTCTGATTCGCGAATCTGCGGCCTATCTTCTTATATGTCTTCTGATGACTTTATTGGACTTGATAATACCTATGAATATAGGATTATGGGTTGTTGTATGTATAACATGTACAACGTTATAAAGGGCTCATATAGTAAATTTGTACATCTTAAGGGCGCTTATTCCTGGGATATATTACCAGGTATTAATCTTGCTTTAGAGCGTGGGCTTAGTGTCTCAATTGACGGTAAACCGTACAAGGGTGAATTTCTGATGCCTGGTATAAAGTACCGTTTTATTGTGGGCAGGAAACTTGATTGATGGATAAAGGAATAAAGGGTAACACCTTTTATTTTGTTTTTGAGTTAGATCATTTTTATCAGCATTTTCGATGAAGGCGATAGGTGGACGTATTGATTGGGTGGATACCGCGCGGGGAATGGGTTTGCTGTTGGTGTTTGTTGGGCACTTGAGCATTCCTTTTGCATCGGCTTGGGTATATACTTTTCACATGCCGCTGTTTTTCTTCCTCAGCGGCTTGTTGTATCCGGGTTGTGAGAAGTATACATTCACCGAGTTCACATGGCGGCGGTTCAAGGGGCTGGTGATTCCTTATTTCACACTTGGCGCTGTGATTGCGTTATTCTATTGTTGTGTCTATGCCTATTATAACGAACCGTCATCGGCATACCTTGAGATGCTGCGTTCGTTCTTGATTCAAAAGCATTACTGGACGATATGGTTCCTGGCCGCATTGTTTCTGTCACAGATTATTTATTACGGAATTGACAAGTGTCTTCATCAATGGAAATATGCTGTTACGGCTGCTTCATTTGGATTGTGTCTGTTGGGTTTTGCTCGATATCGAATGGGGTGGGATGGACTGCCTTGGAACCTTGATGTGGCATTGATTGCCCAGTTCTTCTTCCATCTTGGCTATTGTTTTATGCACAATTCTCGCTTACGGGATTTTTTTGTTGGCCCTATGCCTGTGGCAAAAAGAATCGGAATAATCGTAATATGCTTCTTGATTAACGGTATCGCGGCAAAAGCATGCATCATTGTTTCTGGAGATTCTTTGGACATGTCTATTGGAATGTATGGTAATGAAGCATTGACCTTGATAGCCGCCCTAGCAGGAATCTTAATGTTTATGTCATTGTCACCTGTTGTGCACTCTAAGTTTATTACCTACTTGGGTCGCAACACGATGATACTGTTCTCATGGCATTCTCGCATTATCATTGTTGCATGTGGCATGTTGTATGCCCACTTTGGATTGTTCCAATCGGGAGGTATTACGGTTGATGTAGAGCGTGCCATCGTTACCTTGATAGTTATTCTAGTTGTACTGATTCCTGTCAACGAGTTTGTAAAGCGTTTGCCTTGGCATAAAGCATTTGGCGTTTGAAATGTAAAGAAAGATGAGAATTGAGGCTTGTGTGAGTCTCATTCAAAGACATAGAATAATGGGAGCCGGCTCGATAATGAGTCGGCTCCCTTTTTGGTTTGGGTCACTTGGGGTGGCTGGATGGGTTTCCTCAAACCAGGGGGCACCACCAGCCGGGTGGAGAGGCCGGGTGGCTTACCACTGGCCGGTGAGGAGGTAGTCGATGAGGGCGCTGACGTCGGCGATGGTGATGTCGTCAACGAGGTTGCAGTTGGCGTTATCGAGGCTGATGCCGTCGGCGTTGCCGGTGAGGAGGTAGTCGATGAGGGCGCTAACGTCGGCGATGGTGACGTCCTTGTCGTTGTTCACGTCGCCGCGGAGGCCTGCGGGTGCGGGTTCTGCCTCGCCGTCAACCCACATGTAGGCAAAGAGGTAACGGTCGTCGATGTTGGCTATGCGGTGTCCCTCGCCGGTGGTGATGTCCACCTCATAGAGTGAGGTGTCATATTTGCCGTTGGTCTTCCATTCGCGGTCAGTCAATGGGTTCCAGTTGCCGTAGTTGTCATATCCCATGCCGCTGTTGTAGTATCCCATCCAGTACATCTTGTTGGGGTCATTCTTGCTGAAGCAGGCGGCCTGGCGTTTCACCTGTGACATGTAGCCCACGTTGCTGCGGGTGTCGCTGATGACGAGTCCGGTATTGAGGTCAAACTCGTAGAGGTGGGCGCCGGCCAGGTTGCCGTTGATGTCGTAGTATCGGCCGTCGTCGCCAAGGCTTGCTGCGGTGCCGCCGCTAGTGAGGGCGAATGCGCGTCCCTCGCTGTTGATGGCGAAGGTGATGTAGTTCTCGTAGTACAGGCCCGGGGTGATCTGGCTGATTTCCATCTTGTCGAGGTCAATGGTGCAGATGGCATAGCCGCTGTCGGTCGAGTCGGCATTCTCCTCGGCGAAGAAGTCAGGATCGTTCAGAATAGAGTCGGGCAGGTATTTGTTGGTGATGTGGAACAGGCCATAAACTTTGCCGTCCTTGGGGTTCACAGCCATGCCGGCCGATTCCAGACAATCCCATGCAGGGCGGATTTCGCTGCTGATCAGGTCACCGTGATCGGCTGTCCACTTGCGCACGCAGAATCGGGTTGTGTCGTTGGTGGTGGCACCGGGGACGACCTGCGCTCCGCTATTGGCATCCAAGTCGGTGCGCGACATAATGGTGGTGAGGATACCGTTGTGGATGATGGCTCCAGAGTTGGCATACATCAGGTTGAAGTTGGTGGCCCACAGGGCTTTGGCGTCGTCGGTAAACTGGCCGTTGCTGTAGAAGTCGGCTTTGTTGACCTCGGGGTCCTTGACGGGCATGGTGACGTCGTTGGCGCCATCCCATTCCATCTTGTACAGTCCTTGTTGAACGATGAAAATAGCCTTCTGCAAGGTGTAGTTCCATCCCACATACTCGCTATAGTAACCGTTGGGATAATCGTTGTCACGGCTGGTTTGATACACGCCACGGAAGGTGAGACCCTGGGCCAAAAGGTTAAAGCACATCATTGCCATAACGGCAAGAATGAAAAATCGGTTGTTTTTTGTCATTTGTAGTTAATGTTAATGGTATAAAAAAATGTGTTTGGTTGACTCTTTGTCACCAGTTACATGAGAATTGGATGCAAAATTATACAGAAATATCGATATACGCAACATTTTGTCAAGAAAAACGAGGTAAAGGTTGTTTTTTGTTGATTGTATTCTTGTTGATAACTATCGTTTGCATTCTTAATCTATTGGTTTACAGTCTAATGTGTTATTTTTAGGTCAAAAAAATATAAATCCAAGGTCAAAAAAATACAAATAGTTACAATCTTTTTTGCCGTTTTTTATAATTTCGACTATCTCATGAATAGTAATTTTGCCTCGCCTCAAAAAGCATATTGACCCTCCACTGTAATTACTAGAAACTTGAACGTATTACCTTATGGTCTGATAGATAAGCAGGCTGGACGAATCCCACAGGGGACGTTCCAGCCATTATTTTTTTCTGGGGCATGGATTGTGAAAAAATGTTGTCGCATCGTGATTTTTGAGGATGGGAATGGTGGTAATTGCGGGTTTTATAGTAATTTAGCAGGTTAAAAGAAATGGCTACAAGGCCTGTATTTAATGAAATGAAACGTATATTGTTATTATTCACCGCATTGGCGCTGACGAGCAGCATGCTCACTGCACAGAATCAACTGGCCGAACTGCAACCGGGACGCCTGTTTGCCTATCCCCTCGCTCCCGACACTTGCTCGACGCTTGAGAGCCGATGCAACTATATCATCACGCATTTTTGGGATAATTTTGACATCAGCAAGCACATAACCGATGATCAGGCGTTTGAGATGACCTTCCGCGACTTTGTGGACTTTTTCCGTTACTCTCACCGCAACATCGTCCTGGGTGTGGTACGTGACTTGGTCAATAAGGCCCAGTCCAACACTGCCAACCTGCAGAAATTGGGTCAAGTCGCTGAGCGGGCGCTCTATGGCACCGAGGCCGAGTACTGGAGTGACGAGGTCTATGTCGCATTTGCCCGTTCACTGGCCGCCAGCAAGCAGTTGCCTAAGGATGTGCGTGACCACTATGCCGAGCAGCTGGCGCGCATCAATTCGGTGCAGGTGGGTGCTGTGCTCGATTTCGAGTACACGGGGATTGATGGTGAAAAGTACCGCCTGAGCGAGTTGCCCGCTGCCGAGTCCTACATCCTGCTGTTTGTGGACGACAGCACCGACAGCACGATTGGCCGCCTGCGCTTGAGCACCGATGTGGCCCTCAACGCCTTGCTCGACTCTGGCCAAGCCATGCTGGTGTGTCTAGGCACGAACAAGTACAGTGCCGACTGGGCAAGTGCCGCAGCGGCTTATGCCACCAATTGGACCGTGGGGTGTGGTGATGACTTGGCGCGCAAGCTCGACCTGCGTGTCTTCCCGTGCTGCTATGTCCTTGACGGCGAGCGTGCGATTATCAACAAGGCCCTGTCGGTCGAGGGACTGATGTCGGCCGTTAATCCTAATTATTAATCCTCAAGCATTAAGGCGGGCAGACGTCAAGCAATAGTTTAAGCATTCAACAAAAACAAGATATAACGCTATGACTGGATTTTTTAAAAACCTCTTCCTGTATAGTGTGGGGCACACCTACAGCAACCTCTCGCGGTTGTTCCTGCGCCTGTTCACGGGTGTCATGTTTCTGCAACTGAGCATTCGCCAGATGCTGAATTTTGATGCTATTGTGCCCTCGTTTGACGGTTTCATGGGAATGTCCCCCGAGGCTTCGGTGACCCTGCTGGTGGTGCTTGAACTGTTGTGCGCAGTATGCATCATGCTGGGATTTCTCACGAGGCTTGCCGTCCTGTTTCCGCTGGCGCTGATGCTGATGGTCGAAAAGGTCATCATGTCATCTCAAACGGCCGTTACCGACCATCTGTTCAACTTTGGGCCAGGATATCCCGTGATGTTCATCGGCATCTTCATCTATTTCCTGCTTGCTGGGCCCGGCAAGATTTCGCTGGACTACGTCATTGGCGCCCACTTCACCGAGAGCCCTGCCGACGAGCAAGTCATTGAAAATGCCTAATTTATTTAGAAATACAAAGTAATTGTCCCTTCACAACAAACTTGACGACTGAAAGACTTTGAGAACTGCAGTACTGATATCGGGAGGCGTTGACAGCGCCGTGGTGGTTCACCTGCTCAAGGAGCAGGGCGAGGACCTGCACCTGTTTTACATCCGCATCGGCATGGACAATGACGAGGGCGATTGCAGCGCCGAGGAGGACATCGAGATGTGTACCCTCATCGCCCGCCGCTATGGCTTGCCATTGGAGGTGGTCTCGCTTCACGAGGAATATTGGGACCACGTGATGGAGTATGCCCTGCGCACCGTCAAGGCCGGTCTCACACCCAATCCCGACATAATGTGCAACCGCATGATCAAGTTCGGTTTCTTTGAGCAACGATGGGGCAAGGATTTTGACCAGACCGCTACAGGCCACTATGCAACCACCGAGATGATTGACGGGGTAAAATACCTTGCAACAGCCGTTGATCCCGTGAAGGACCAGACCGACTTCCTGGCCCAGATCACCTATGACCAATTGAAGCACGTCATCTTCCCCATCGGCAACCTGCCCAAGGAGGAGGTGCGCCGCATTGCCGAGGACGTACGCCTGCCTAACGCCCATCGCCGTGACAGTCAGGGCATCTGCTTCCTGGGTCAGATTGACTATAACGACTTTATCCGCCGCCACCTGGGCGAGCGTCCCGGTCCCATCATCGAGTTGGAGACAGGACGCAAATTGGGCGAGCACCGCGGCTATTGGTTTCACACCATTGGCCAGCGCAAGGGCTTGGGCCTGAGCGGTGGACCGTGGTATGTCGTGCGCAAGAATGTGCGGGAAAACGTCATATACGTCTCCAACGGATATGGCACGGACAAGCAGTACGGCCGCACGCTGCGCCTGGACGACATGCATTTCATCTCGGGCAATCCCTGGGAGGGCATAGAGGGCCCCGTGGACATCATGTTCAAGAACCGCCACACGCCCCACATCATGCGCGGTAAGTTCAAGCATCTCGACGGCCACCAGTGGGTCATCGAGAGCGAGGAGGACGTCCAGGGCATTGCTCCGGGCCAGTTTGCCGTGGTCTATGATCCGCAGGGCCACTTGTGCTACGGCAGCGGGGTGATTACGATGTGATTAGAGGTTAGAGATTAGAGAATGGAGAAAGATAATTTAATAGAGTTGAAGGTGTTGGGCATCACGCGCAGTGAGGTGCAGCCTGGGGCTTACGCCCTGTTGCTGGAGAATGCCGACAGTACGCCTGACGAAGCCCGACGCATCCCCATCGTGGTGGGCGCTTCCGAGGCTCAGTCCATCGCGGTACGTCTCGAGCAGGTGACCCCGTCGCGCCCGTTGACCCATGACTTGTTTGTGAGCATGTTTCATGTGTATGGCATTGAACTTGAGGGTGTGACCATCTACAGCTTCAAGGAGGGCGTGTTCTCCTCGTTCCTGCACTTGAATAACGGTACCCTGAGTGTGGATGTGGATTCCCGCACGAGCGACGCCATCGCCATTGCCCTGCGCACCGGGGCTCCCATCTACACGACCCCCGAGGTGATGAAGCTCACTTCCTATGAGTGGCGTCGTGACGGTGATTACAAGCCTCAGCGCCCCGTGCGTCTTGAAGACCTGCCCGTCGAAAAGCTCGAACAGCGCCTCCAGCGCTACGTTGACAAGGAGGAATATGAGAAGGCCGCGAGGGTACAAAAAATCATCGCCAGCAAGCTGAATCCGTCTCAGGGCGACGAATAATCCGTCAATTTTCATTAATTTTGCAAGTTGAAAAATCAATCATAATTAAAACATAGGTTCTTATGAAAAATCTAAAATTGAGACTCATTGTGATGAATTTCCTGGAGTTTGCCGTGTGGGGTGCCTACTTGACCTGCATGGGCAATTATCTGGGACGTGCCGGTATGGGAAGCGAAATCTCGTGGTTCTATGCTATCCAGGGCATCGTGTCGATTTTCATGCCCACGTTGATGGGTATTGTCGCCGACAAGTACATTCAGCCCCAGCGCCTGCTGGGTATCTGCCACTTGATTGCAGGTATGGCAATGATTGCCCTGGCCTACATGGGTATGACCAACCCCATGCCCAACAAGGTGGCCTTCATCACACTCTACACGTTGAGCGTGGCCTTCTACATGCCGACCTTGGCCTTGTCCAACACGGTGGCCTTCACCATCCTCAAGGACAACGGCATGGACACCGAGAAGGACTTCCCGCCCATCCGCGTGTTCGGTACCATCGGTTTCATCGCTACGATGTGGTTTGTCAACTGCGCCGTGCTCGATGGTGGCCGCTTCGGCTTCACGCTGGGCGAGAACGATAACAAGTTCCAGTACACCTACATGCAATTCATGGTTTCGGGCTTGCTGAGCATCGTGTTGTTCCTCTATTGCATGACCTTGCCCGCTTGCAGGCTGGTCAAGAAGGAGTCTCAATCGCTGGCCGAGCAGTTGGGCTTGAGCGCCTTTAAACTGTTCAAGACCAAGAAGATGGCGATGTTCTTCATCTTCTCGGCCATGCTGGGTATGTCCTTGCAGGTAACCAATGGTTTTGCTACCCCCTATCTGACTCATTTCAAGAGTGATCCCACGATGGCCGACACCTTCGGCGCCAACAATGCTACGATGCTCGTGTCGCTGTCCCAGATTGCCGAGGCCCTGTGTATCCTCTTGATTCCTTTCTTCTTGAAACGCTATGGTATCAAGGTCGTGATGCTGATTGCGATGTTTGCCTGGGTGCTCAGGTTCGGCTTCTTCGGTGCCGGTAACCCCGCCTTCCCCGGTGTGATCCTTATCGTGCTCTCGTGCCTGGTCTATGGTGTTGCGTTTGACTTCTTCAACGTCTCGGGCGGCATCTTTGTCGATAAGGAGTGCGAGCCCGATGTCAAGGCATCGGCTCAGGGGTTGTTCATGTTGATGACCAACGGCTTGGGTGCCACTATCGGTACGCTTGCTGCTGGTGCTATCGTCAACAGCCTGTGCCACTGGACCGAGGACGGCTTCCTCGTGGGTAATACACCGACGAGCTGGAGCACAGCATGGTACATCTTTGCCACCTTCGCACTGGTGGTAGCCGTGTCCTTCATGTTCCTGTTCAAGTACAAACACGTGCGCGAAGACAAGAAATAAACGTGCCTGCCGCGGCCCTAGCCACGGCATAGCAGATTCCTGACAACTGAGAAAAGAATGCACCGTTTCTATAGTCCCGACATAGCCGACACATTGACGCTGAGCGAGGAAGATTCCAAGCACTGCGTGCGCGTGCTGCGCATGGGAGAGGGCGACACCATCGAGGTGGTGGACGGGAACGGAAACCTATACACTTGCCGCATCACGCTGGCACACCCCAAGCGGTGTGCTGTCGAGGTGCTGGACAAGCAACATCAGCCCCCGCATTGGGGACACCAGATTGTGCTGGGTGTCGCACCCACCAAGAATCTGGACCGCATCGAGTGGCTGGTGGAGAAATGTGTGGAGATGGGCGTGGACCGCATCATACCCCTGCGTTGCCACAATAGCGAGCGCACGGTGCTCAAGACCGAGCGCATAAGGAAGATCATGGTGTCGGCCTTGAAGCAGTCGCTCAAGGCGACCTTGCCACGCTTGGACGAGATGACGCCGCTGGAGCAAGTACTGGCCGAGCCCTTCGACGGCACGCGTTGCATCGCCTATTGTGACGAAATGCTGCCGCGCCAGGAGCGACAGACTGTCGCCAGCTTCTATAGGCCTGGTGGTGATGTGATGGTGCTCATCGGCCCCGAGGGCGATTTCAGCCCCGAGGAGGTACAGTCGGCCCGCGCTGCAGGCTTTGTGCCAGTGACGCTGGGCGAGAGCCGCCTGCGCACCGAGACTGCCGGCATGATGGCCATCGCCGCCATCCACACGATAGATATGATTAATAAGTAAACTGCTGATAGCTAAGGCTAACAGCTCTAATAAGAAAGATTATGTTGAATAAACTGTTGTCATCACCACAGCACAACTTTTTCCTGCTCGCCGGTCCGTGTGTGATCGAGGGCGAGGAAATGGCTATGGATATTGCCGAGAAGGCGTTAAAGATCACCCAATCATTAGGCATTCCTTATGTCTTCAAGGGGAGTTACCGCAAGGCTAACCGCTCTCGCATCGATTCCTTCACGGGTATCGGCGACGAGAAAGCCCTGCGCATCCTGCGCAAGGTGGGGGAGACCTTCGGCATCCCTGTGGTGACCGACATCCACGAGCCCGTCGAGGCCGATATAGCCGCCGAATATGTTGATGTGTTGCAGATTCCCGCATTCCTTTGCCGTCAAACGGAATTGCTGGTCGCTGCCGCCCACACGGGCCGCATGGTGAACATCAAGAAAGGCCAATTCCTGGCCCCAGAGTCCATGCGCTTCGCTGTGCAAAAGGTGCGTGATGCTGGCAATGACCAGGTCGCCATCACCGAGCGTGGCACAACCTTCGGCTATCAGGACCTGGTGGTTGACTTCCGCGGCGTTCCCGTGATGCAGGCCTTTGCACCGGTGATTGTCGATGTGACCCACTCCCTGCAGCAACCCAATCAGGGTGGGGGAGTGACTGGTGGCCGTCCCGAACTCATCGAGACCATGGCACGCGCCGCTATTGCCTCGGGTGCCGATGGCTTGTTCCTGGAGACCCATCAAAATCCGGCCGAGGCCAAGAGTGATGGCGCCAACATGCTCAAGCTTGACCGCCTTGAGGGGCTGTTGACGCGCCTGTCCCGCCTCAAAGCAGCCATTAACGAGATTGATAATCATTAAAAAGCACTTTTATATAGCACTATGAATTCAAGAATAGTTAAATTCATCCTATCCCTTGTCATTGCCGGCAGCGCGATGACCACCGTGGCCCAAAGCAGTGATGCCGTCCTTCGAGACAAGATCACCAATGCTGTGATGAAGGTCTATGATGACCAGTTGGCCAAGGACCCCAATGACTACAATACGTTGTTTGCCCGTGCCCATCAGCACTATTATAACGGTGATTACACATCTGCGCTGGCCGATGTTAATCAGGCCCTGCTCATCACGCCCAAGACCGACAAGGAATTGCGTTTTGACGAGTACATCCTGCGTGCCCGCATCAGCGATGCACGTCAGGACTATGTGGGTGAGTTGGCCGACCTGCGTCTCGCCCAGGAGCTGGAGCCCAAGTCGCTGGCTTGCACCGACCTCATTGCTAAGGCCAATCTCAAGGCAGGCAATCTCAACGCCGCCGAAAAGGCCTTCAAGTCTATCCTGCGCGCCGAGTCGATGAACTATGACGCGATGTATGGCCTCGCCCAGGTGGAGCAGGCCCGTGGCAATGCCAAGGCTGCTATCGAGCAGGTGGACAAAGCCGTGGAGTTGTTCCGTGTCGAGCCCCAGGTCTATGTCAACCGTGCTGACATCTATGCGCGCCAGAACAACATCGAAGCCGCTGTCAACGATCTGATGACGGGCATGTCGGTGGGCAACGGTGGCAACGCCGTGCAGCGCTTGTTTGACCTGAGCGATACTAACTATGACGCGGTAATGAACTCGCTGGAGACCTTGTCCGACAAGTCCAATGACAGCGGCTTGTACCGCTACCTGCGCGCTAACATCGCCCTGGATCACCAGCACTATGGCCAGGCACTGCGCGACTTGAACTTTGTCAAGCGCAATGGCTTGTATAACAGCCCCACCGTGGATTACAATATCGCCAAGTGCAACCTGGAGTTGGCTCGCTTTGACGAGGCGATTATCAGCGCCGACCGTGCCATCTCCGCCAACCCGTCACAGCCTGATTTCTACGTTGTCAAGGCTCTGTCAGAGTTCAATGCCGGCGAGGGCAATAACGCCGAGGCTGCCATGGAGACGCTGAACCGTTGCTCGGCCATCGCTCCCCAGCATGTGCCCATGCTGCTTGCCAAGGCGTCGATTCTTGCCAGTCAAGGCAAGGACAAGGATGCCCTGGGCTATCTCAATGCCGCCGTCGCCAACGAGCCCGACAATGCCGAGGCTCGACTCTCGCGCGGCCTGCTGCTCAAGCGCCTCGACAACCTCAAGATCGCCGTCAAGGACTTCAACATCGTTTCGCTCATGGGCGATAACGTGTATGACCTCAAAGGCCTCGCCTTGAGCGAACTGGGCCGTGACAACGATGCCTTCAAGTGGCTCAACACCATTACTAGGACCAACGTGCCTGGTGGCGAAAACTACTACTATGCCGCATTGTTCATGGCGCTCAGGGGTGACAACTTCAAGGCTATGGAATATGTCCAAAAGGCCATTGACAACGGCTTTGGAAGTCTGTATAAGCTCAACTATGACACGTTGTCCCTGCTGGGTCTCAAGTCGTTGCGTTCTGAGCCTGGATTTGACCTGCTCATTGAGAAGGCCCAGAGGAATTTCAATTAATATTTTTAAGATTTAGGCTTTTTAAGTCTTGATGAGACAATGAGCCGCTTGGTTTATAGGGTATTGACAGGCATCGCCATGGCTTTGACGCTTGTGGCGGTGTTGTCGTCTTGCTCATCGACCAAGCATGTGCCCCAGGGCAAGTTGCTGCTGGACAAGGTCAAAATCAATATCGCCGACCCGCAACGCGATGTCGAGAACGCTCAACTGGCCAACTACCTGCGCCAGAACGCTAATCACCGCGTCCTGGGCGGTCTCAAGTTGCAACTGGCCTTCTACAATCTGTCGGGCAGGGATAGCACCAAGTGGCTTAACCGATGGATTCAGCGTGTGGGCACGCCGCCTGTCATCTATGACGACGCACTCACCGAGTCCAGCGCCGAGCAGTTGCACACTGCGTTGAGTAACCGCGGCTACATGAATAATGTGGTCACCTACCGCGTCAAGGCCGACAGCGTCAAGCGCAAGGCCCGTGTGGACTTCGACATCACCTTGGGCGAGCCATACTACATCCGCTCCATTCAATACGAGATCCCCGATGAAGAGCTTCGGGAAATAATTCTGCGTGATTCGGCGTCATTCACTGTTCAGACGGGAGACTTGCTGAATTTCAGCCGCCTGGACGAGTGGCGCCAATCTATCACCGAGAACCTGCGTAATCAGGGCTATTACGCCTTTAACAAGGAGTATATCACCTTCATGGCCGATACGGCAGCCAATTCCCATGCGGTGGACCTCACGCTTAACACGCGTGACCCCTACCACAACGACCACATGCCCTATTACACCGAGCATGAGCCATTCTATGTCCGCAATGTGACTTATGTCACGCGATATGACCCTGTGGCCATGCGCGATGGCTATTGGGGCGAGGATACCGTTACGCTGGCCAGCGGCGTTCGGGTTTTTGAGGATTCGACCCATTACCTGCGGCCCAAGGTGCTCGATGAGTGCAACTACATCGAGCCGGGATCGCTTTACAATGCCGAAGCCATCAACCGCACCTATCGCGCCCTGGGGCGTCTCAGCGTCATCAAGCAGATTAACATCGACGTTCGCCCCATTGGTGAGGTCGATGGCGTGCTCATGGTCGATGCCTATGTGCTCCTGCAGTCCGACAGGTCCCAAACCATCTCGGTCTCGCTCGAGGGCACCAACAGTGAGGGCGACTTGGGATTTGGTGTCGGGCTGGACTATGAGCACCGCAATATCTTCAAGGGTGCCGAGGTGCTGAGTGCCAAGACAAAGGTGGCCTACGAGAGCCTCTCGGGTGACGTGGCAGGCCTCATTAACAACAATTACAGTGAGTATTCAGCCGAATTGGGCATTACCTTTCCCAAGTTCATGGCGCCCTTCCTGAAACGCTCATTCAAGCGCAAAATCCAGGCTTCGACGGCATTTACCCTCAACTTTGACTATCAAGCGCGTCCCGAGTACACCCGCGTTATTGCTGGTGGAGGATGGCGTTACCAGTGGAGTGAACGCACCCGCCGCATGTCCCACACCTTCACGTTGGTTGACGTGAGCGTAATCAGTGTGCCCAAGTTCAAACAGGCTTTCCTCGACAGCATCAAGAATCCGCTGCTGCATTATAGTTACAGGGACCACTTGATCATGAGGATGGGCTATAACTTTTATCGCACTAACAAGGCCGAGATGAACGTTCAGCAGATGGGCTCGTTCCAGAGCAACGTTTACACCATTCGCGCCAATGCCGAGATAGCGGGCAACCTGCTCTATGGCTTCTCCCACCTCCTGCGGCAAAAGGCCGATGACAACGGCAGTTATAAGGCCTTGGGTATCCGTTATGCCCAGTATGTCAAGGCCGATGGCGATTATGCCATCACCCACTACTTCGACCGCCGTCAGAGTATTGCCTTCCATGTGGGAGCGGGTGTGGCTATCCCCTATGGCAACAGCGACGCGTTGCCCTTCGAGAAACGATTCTATAGCGGTGGCGCCAACAGCGTCCGTGGATGGGGTGTCCGCACGCTGGGTCCAGGTAGCTACGACAGCAATAATAGCGTTTACAACTTCATCCGCCAGTGCGGTGATATCCGCTTTGACATCAACCTGGAATACCGTGCCAAGCTCTTCTGGGTCGTTGAGCTGGGACTGTTTGTGGATGCAGGCAATATTTGGACCATCAAGGATTATGAGGACCAGCAGGGTGGCGTGTTCAAGTTCAATAAGTTCTATGAGCAGATTGCTGCCGCCTATGGTGCTGGCATCCGACTCGATTTCAAGTATTTCCTGGTTCGTGTCGATATGGGTATGAAGGCCCACAACCCAGCCAGTGGACAGGATCATTGGCCCATGTTCCGCCCCAAGTTCAAGCGCGACAGCGAGTTCCACTTCTCGGTCGGCTACCCCTTCTAATAGATTATCGGTTATGGGTAATTATGATAAGGTTTATGGCATGAAACTCAAGAAGGTGTACCCTTTTCTCGTCGCTAAGGCCGAGAAGAAGGGGCGTACCCTTGAGGATGTGCTGTCGGTGACGTCATGGCTGACAGGCTATGCTGTAGCCGATATCGTGAAGGCACTCGATAGCGATATCACTTATGGAGACTTCTTTCTTCAGGCTCCGCAGATGAATTCGTCACGACACCTGATCAAAGGCTCCATTTGTGGGGTAAAACTTGCCGAAATCGACGAGCCGCTCATGCAAGACATACGCTACCTCGACAAACTCGTCGATGAGCTTGCCAAAGGAAAACCCCTAGAAAAAATCCTACCTAATTAAACTTCATTAGTGTAAATTGCTGCACTGACGTAGATGGTCTGTAGGGCCTCGCCTTGGCGTGGCCGCTATGCGACAGGTGGTAATACGCTTGCTGTTATTATTATAACTTGTATTAGCTATTAAGTAGCATGTCTATTAATTCAGAAAGATCCTCTATATTGATGCTACCGTCGCCATTAACGTCAGCATTTCCTGCTGATGATTCTCCTCTAAGTAAGATGTCAATGAGTTGTGCCAAATCATCGATGCTCATCCTGCCGTCTCCATCCACGTCTCCTGGAGCATAAATGGGTATAATATTACTAAATTCATTCCACCAGTTTGTTGTTTGGTAAGCTGCTAAAGAACCGGCTGGGACTGTGAGTGTTGCTGTATTATAACACCAAAAGCAGGATCTTTCCTCCATTTGAGGAGGAGTCATTGCTAAGCAGTTAACTTCGGTTAATTGGGTGTTGTAACTAAATGCGTATTCTCCAATAAAAGTGACGGATTTTCCGATGGTAACACTAGTCATGTTTCTGCAATGTGAAAACGCAGAGGACTTGATTTTTTCAACAGAATTAGGAATGGTGATGCTTTTCAGGCTGTCCAATTCTTCGAAAGCCATACATTCAATTGTCTTTACAGAATTGGGTATAACCGTATTTGAACAACCTGATATCAAAGTGTTTGAACTTTTGCGAATAATAGCATTACAATTTCCTCGAGAGTCATAATTTGGATTACCATTTTCAACAACAATACTCTTTAATAGATCGCAGCCAGAGACGATATTAGCGGAACTAGAATAGCTGGCAGAATAAATCGAAGTGACTGAACGGGGAATAAAAAGACTTGTAAGGTTTGTGTTGCTAAAAGCTGCTGCACCTATACTGGTGACAGAATTTGGTATATCGATTTGACTGATTTTTGTTTTCCAAAAAGCTTCTAAACCTATTGATTTTACAGAATTACCCAGAGATACACTTACTATTCCCACACATCCAGCAAATGCAGCCTCACCAATGCTTGTAACAGAGTTTGGTATGGCTATACTGGTTAATTTGTGGCAGCTGCCAAATGCATAACTTCCGATTGTCTGAAGAGCATTCCCAAAATCAATACTTTCAATTTCGCTGTATTTAAAAGCACCATAACCAATACTAGTTACATAGTTGCCTAAAGATATACTTTCAATGTTGGAGTACTCAAAAGCATATTTGCCGATGCCTGTGATATAATATCTTTTACCATTATGAGAAACGGTATTTGGGAGCACTATATCACCTGAATAGCCATTTGTGTTCATAACTACGCGACAAGTACTGTCTGAACTGGTTTCATAGCAAATCCCACCCGATTCAAAAGTCTCTGAGTGTGTCTGTGCAATGTAGCCCAGCATCAAAAAAAGTAAAACGATGATTTTTTTCATAAAGTATGTTTATTTGAGAATTATTAAAGTGATGAAGTTACAAAAAAAACGGTTGTTAACTACGCGACGGCGAAGATGATGATGAGTTCGGCGATGAGGACGCGCATAAACATCGTCAAGGGATAGACTGTGGCATAGGCTACGGCTGGGGCGTCATTACCCGCGGTGTTGTTGGCATAACCCAGTGCTGGAGGGTCGGTGGTCGCACCAGCAACCACACCCATGATGGTGCAGTAGTTCAGATGCAGCTTGCCACGGGCCACTACCACGGCGATGAGTAGCGGAATCATGGTAATGAGGAAACCGTACAATACCCACATTGCGCCATTGGCGCTCAAGATGGTCGATACAAACCTGCCACCGGCGGCAATGCCTACCGAGGCGAGGAACAGACACAGACCCAACTCTCGCAGCATGAGGCTGGCCGCTGTGCTCGTGTAGGTGACCAGACGGGCTTTATGGCCGTAGCGCCCGATGAGGATGGCCACGACGAGGGGGCCTCCTGCCAGACCGAGTTTCATGGGTACTGACATGCCCGGCAACATAATGGGGATAGAGCCGACGATGATACCCAGGACGATGCCGATGAACATGGTGAACAGGTTGGGATGCTCCAGGCGCTTGTAGGAGTCGCCCATGCGCTTGCCCAGGCGGTCCACGTCTTCCTCGCGACCCACCACGGTGAGGCGGTCGCCCACTTGCAGCGACAGGTTAGGGCTGGCAAGCAGTTCAACGCCAGCACGATAGATGCGGGTAACGTTGACCTTGTAGCCTTCATGGAGGCGGATGGAGCCGATTTTGCGTCCGTTAAGTTCGTTATTGGTGATGACGATGCGCTTGCTCACGATGCCCTTGGGAGATGTCTCCAATTGCCAGTCAAAGTCCACATGGGGGCCAATGATGGCGTCAAAGATGTCCTGGTCGTGGGCGCTCATGACGATGCGCAGCACGTCGTCCTGATGGATGATGGTCTCGCCTTGGGGGATCTCCACGGTGCCATCGGCGCGCTTCATGCGGGATATGGTAAAATTATGGTCGATGATGGCGTGCAAGCGCGTCACGGGGATGTCATAGATGAGTTTGTTGGTCACCTGATAAGTGATGACGTGGGGCTTGAGCTGGCTGTCCTCTTTCTCGTGCTCGATATCCTCGATTTCCTTATCGACATTGATGCGGAAGAAGGCCTTGAGCAGCACCATCGACAAGATGATGCCGATGACGCCCAGCGGATAGGCAGCGGCATATCCCAGCGACATCGACTCGTTCAAGTCGTTGGCCTGGTCGCCCACGGTCTCGATCAGTGCCTGTTGGGCGGCACCCAGTCCGGGCGTATTGGTCACGGCGCCGCTCATCACGCCCACCATGTCGGTCATCGAGATATTGCCAGCGATAATGTAGATGGCCAGTGCCACCACCACGTTGAGCCCCACGATGAGCATGGCTATGCCGTTGAGCTGGATGCCCTCCTGCTTGAACGACGAGAAGAAGCTGGGACCCACCTGCAGACCAATGGAGAAGATGAACAGGATGAGGCCGAACTCCTGGATGAACTTGAGTGTTGCGGGATCTACCGTCACGCCCAAGTGCCCGATGAGAATGCCGCAAAACAGCACAAAGGTCGCTCCCAGCGAAATGCCAAAGAACTTGACTTTTCCCAGCATGACGCCCATGGCAATGACGATGGCATAGACGAGGATGGTGTGTGCCACCCCGTTGCCAATCCATAATTCAGTGAACCAATCCATATCTTCTTGTGTTTATGTTTCTTAATTATATATGTGTTAATTTGGTAAATTGCAATGCTAGCGTGAACTAAGAGATGCGGATGCCGTTCTCGACGATGTCAAGGATGTCAACGGGGTTGTTGACGATGACGTCGGCATGGTACTCGACCAGTTCCTTCTTGCTGCGGAAACCCCAGGTCACGCCCACCGAGTCGATGCATGCCCGACGGGCCGTCTCCATGTCCACACCGCTGTCGCCGATGTAAAGCGTGTCGGCCTTGGCCATCTTGGCTTGGGCGAGGATGGCAAACACCACGCTGGGGTCGGGCTTGACGTTCACGCCCTCGCGATGACCCTCGATGGCGACGAAGTCGATGTCGGGATAGAAGTGGGGGATGATTTTATCGACAGCCTTCTGGTACTTGTTGCTGGCCACAGCCATCGACACGCCCAGGTCGCGCAGGTCCTGCAGTAGCTCGGGCATGCCGTTGTAGGGCTTGGTGTAGTCGGTACAGTGCTCATCGTAGTACTCCAGGAAGTCGCCCAGCACACGGTCCACCGTCTCGTTGTCACGGGCATCCTCGGGCAATACGCGGGTCATCAGGCGACGCACGCCATTGCCTACAAAATAGGGATAACTCGCCATGCTGTGGGTTGCATAACCATTACGCTCTAGTGCATAATTAGCCGCCTGTCCCAAATCCTCAATGGTGTTGAGCAGCGTGCCGTCAAGGTCAAAAATCACCAACTTCTTCATTGTCTCGTTCTCGTATTTCGGTGCAAAGATAGTGCTTTTGCGTCTTAGTTGCAAGAGGTGGTGAATAGTTGTGTCGAGTGCAATCGTTTGCGCTGTTTTTTGGCGGGTGTAGGGGTGAGTGATTAGTAATAATGTTGGTAAAATTCACTTATTTTGTACATCTAATCTTTTTTGGGGCCGTTGTGCCCTGCCGCCATCGGAATAACCAACAATTCTATACGTAACACTAACAATATTAATTATGAAAAAGACATTTACATTCTTTCTGTCGCTTGTGGTGTCGTTATTGATGCTGCAAGTCAGCGCCCAGATGTATATCGTGGGCGACGCTCCGTTTGGCAGTTGGAATCCTGCCGGCGGTGTTTCGATGACTGCTAAGGCCGACGGAACCTACAATTACACGGCCACCATCAGTGGCAAGGTGTATTTTGTGTTCGGTGACGCATTGGCTACGTCTAACGACGCAGCTGGCTGGAACACGTTCAACAGCAACTACCGTTATGGTCCCAATAATGTGGATCAGGAAGTGTCTGGCGACACGTGGATCTCGACCCAGAAGACCTCCTCAGGCGCTTATGCCTTTACAGGTGACGGTTCGAGCTATGTTTTCACGTTCGACACGATCAACAAGCGCTTCAGGATTTCAAGCAGTGGTCCTGTTTCTGACGACCTCTACATCCTGGGTGAGGTGAACGGCAATGGCTGGGATCCCAGCATTGGCGTGCCCATGGACTATAACCCCAACTCGGGCGTCTTCACTGCTACAGTGACCACCCAGGGCGAGAACGAGGGCTACAGCTACTTCTCGTTCACGACCCGTCTCGCAGTGGCTGCAGGTGACTGGGATGCCATTGCCAACTACCGTTATGGTGCCAGTGGTACTGAGGATTATCTGGTGACTGAGAACGTTCAGATGCCCCTCCAGCAGGGTGAGACTGCCTTCATGATTCCTGCAGGCACGTGGAAGCTCACCGCAAGCTTGGCCGACGGTTACCTGATTGTCGAGAAGGAGGGTGACACCCCCGGTCCGCAGCCTTCAGGCGACTTGTTCATCTTGGGCCAGGCCAATGGTAATGATTGGGCTCCCAACGTGGGCGTGCCTTTGGCCTATGACAGTTCAACGGGCCTGTATGGCGCCCAGGTGACCTTTAATGGTGAGAGCCATGAAGAGGATGCCGATGTGAGCTATTTCTCGTTCACGACCAAGCTGGCTGCTACAGCCGATGATTGGGACGGCATTCACGACTATCGCCTGTCGCCCATTGCCGACGAGGGTACCAACTTCTGGGTGACCTCTTCGATGCTGGGCAATACCATCCAGTTGAATGACTATGGTGTAAACGTTGATGTGGCATTCCGCATCCCCGCTGGCACATACAATATCACGGTGAACCTGAACGACCGCACCTGTGTCATCACGCGCGAGGGCGGTGGCGGCACCGTCTCCGGTATGGGCTGGCCCGCAATGTATGGCGGTGTGATGCTCCAGGGCTTCTACTGGGACAGCTACAAGGCTACCAAGTGGAATAACTTGAACGAGAACGCCCAGGAACTGGGCCAGTACTTTGACCTGATTTGGGTACCCAACTCGGGTAGCGTTGACCCCTATGGCACGGCCGAGAGCATGGGCTACATGCCCGTCTATTGGTTGAAGCACAACACCTGCTTCGGCACCGAGTCGCAGTTGCGCGACATGATCACCACCTTCCACAACCACAACACCAGTGTGATGATGGATATGGTCATCAACCACAAGAGTGCCAAGACGGGTTGGGTAGATTTTGCCGACGAGACCGTTACGGGCCCCGTTACTGGTGAGAACTACAGCATGACCTGGTCGCTCGCCGACATCTGCCGCACCGATGAGTGTGTGGGCGCCGGCTATGCCGCAACAGGTGCTGCCGACGAGGGCGAGGACTTTGATGGCAGCCGTGACCTGGACCACACCAGCGCCAATGTGCAGAAGAACGTCAAGACCTACCAGAAGTACCTCATGGACGAGCTCGGCTATGATGGTTTCCGTTATGACATGTGTAAGGGCTATGCAGGCTACTATGTGGGCTTGTATAACAAGGCCAGCCAGCCCACATTCTCGGTGGGTGAGTATTGGGACGGCAATGCCGAGACCCTGCGCTGGTGGCTCGAGAGCACCAAGCAGGATAACCGCATCCAGACCGCCGTGTTCGACTTCGCGTTGAAGTATCCGATGCAGAGCGCCTTCGCCAGCGGCAACTGGAGCGCCCTCAACGACAAGGGCCTCGCTGCAGACCCCAACTATCAGCGCTACTCGGTGACCTTCGTCGATAACCACGACACGGGTCAAAACACCAACTACGACTGCTTGAAGACCAACATCATGCCTGCCAACGCCTTCATCTTGACGATGCCTGGCACCCCCTGTGTGTTCTACAAGCACTACCTCGTCTATGGCGACGAAATCAACAACTGCATCAAGGCCCGTCGTGCCGCTGGCGTTCACAACCAGAGCGCTATCCTCACCCAGCAGGAGAGCAGCGGTGGCTACATCCTGGAGACCCAGGGTACCCGTGGCAACCTGTACCTGCAGTTGGGCGGTGCCGTCAACAACGGTACACCTAGCGGCTACACCCTCGTGCAGGGCGGTGACGGTTACAACCTGTTCATCAGCAACGGCATTGACTGGCAGCATGTGGCTAAGGATGGCAGCATCCTGGGCTATCCTGTTGTGAGCAAGGCTGCGGGCAACTATGTGGGCAACGTATCGCTCACCGTGGCTCCCAGCAAGAACGGTACCAAGCTCGTCTATACCACCGACGGCAGCGAGCCCACTACCACCAGCACGATGATCACCACATCGACCCCGATGACCTTCACCGAGAGCACCACCCTCAAGGTGGGTGTCCTCAACGGCGACCAGGTTGAGAATATCGAGAACTACATCTACACCATTACCGATGCCGCTACCACGGGCATCAACATCTATGTGAGGTCCTCGATCGCCAACGGCTACATCTGGGCTTGGACAAGCACTGGTAGCGTGACGGGCAACAGCTGGCCCGGCAAGAAGATCAGCAGCCTGGACAAGGTCACCATCAACGACATCGAGTGGTCGTGCCTGCATGTCAACGACGATGAGGTATCGCTCATCTTCAACAACGGCAACGGCGGCTTCGAGAACCAGACGGCCACTATCACCGTCGATCGCGACGCCTTCTTCCTCTATCCCAACAGCGACCTGGAGACCTACGCCTACAAGCCCGCTGACACCTACGTTGACGTCACTGAGAAGTACGCTGGCGCCGGTGCTGCAAGCTACGAAAAGGTATATGTCCTGGGTAACGCCGTTTCGACGAATTGGTATGCCAACAACGGCTTTGAGATGACGACCACCAATGGCGAGAAGTACACCGCCACCATCGACTTTGTGGATCCCTACGGCGGCTACAGCTACTTCAGCTTCACGACAGCCCTGGCATCGACACCCGACGGCTGGAACGAGATCGCATCCAACCGCTTGGGCGCTACGTCCAACAACTTCCCCATCACCGAGCAGCGCCTGGGCACCAACCTGGCCGTTGTGCCTGGTGAGAACTCCTTCAGGATCGCCACTGCCAAGTACAACCTGACGCTCTACCTGAGCCAGGGCATCCTCGTGGTCGAGAAGTGGACCGAGCCCACTCCCGTGCGCCGCGGCGACGTGGACGATGACGGCGAGATCGGCATTTCGGACGTTTCGGCTCTCATCGACTATCTGTTGACCGAGGATCCCGCATTGGCCAATGTCGCCAATGCCGACTGTGACCAGAGTGGAACGGTAACTATCGAAGACCTCTCGACGCTGATCGACTACCTCCTGCGCGGCAACTGGCAATAACCAACCAGCCCCCTTAAGGAACGAAAAAGCGCTCACCTCCCCACGTGGAGGTGGGCGTTTTTCACTACGAATATTGAAACGGCGAATAATGAAACCTCAAAAAAATAAATCCGTTTAATTCTCGTCATTCGCCGTTTTTATTTTGTACCTTTGTGCTCGAGTGATGGACAAGCAATACCAGAATATCATCATCGGCATCGACCCGGGCACCAATGTCATGGGTTACGCCCTGCTGGGCGTCAACGGCAAGAAGCCCGAACTCATCGTCATGGGCGTGATACAGCTCAGCCGCATGGAGGACCACTACATGCGCCTGCGCCACATCTATGAGCGCGTGAGCGGCGTCATCGGCGAGTACCTGCCCGACGAGATGGCCATCGAGGCCCCCTTCTACGGCAAGAACGTCCAGTCGATGCTCAAGCTGGGACGCGCCCAGGGTGTCGCCATGGTCGCCGCCCTCAACCGCGAGATTCCCATCACCGAATACGAGCCCCGCAAAATCAAGATGGCCATCACCGGCAACGGCGCCGCCAGCAAGGAGCAGGTCGCCCTGATGCTGCAGCGCATCCTCGGCATCGACGAGGCAAAGATGCCCGCCCTGCTCGACGCCACCGACGCCCTCGCCGCCGCCCTGTGCCACTTCTACGAGCGCAATAAGCCCTTCCAGGGCAAGGGCACCAAATCCTGGAAATCCTTCATCGCCCAGCACCCCGACCGCATCAAGAAATAACCCCTCCCCGCTTAATATAGTATCATTTTTGTGCTTTTTGACATTGACAACCACATGCCAGTGTCTATACCTTTGCCACATTATTAATTTTTAAACTGAAAAACACCATGGAAATCAACTATTACCGCAAGTCCACCGCTTTAGGCTCCGACGAGTCCTGGCAGAACTGCCAATTCACCCCTACAACCAATCTCA
>CACYGX010000014.1 GCA_902774055.1 uncultured Bacteroidales bacterium | reverse complement strand
CGGTGTAGATGCGGTAGCCCATCATCTCGATGTCGAGGGGATTGCCATTCACGTCCACGGTGGGCAACGTGAAGGTCAAGTAACTATCACCGCTCTCATCACCGCAGTCATACCACGTCAAATTGGTGGGATCGGCGGGAGTCACGGCAAAGGCGTTGGCTGCCACCAAACCCATTAAAATAAGGAAAATTTTCTTCATAATGTTTAAGATTAAAATGTTAATATGAAATATTAATATGTAATTATGCGACAAAATTAGTAAAAAAAACGCAACTGACAAACAATAAGGAGGATAATTACTAGCATAATCCTATAATTATGGCCCTTTTAGAGCGTTTTTTCATCCTGTTTCGGGACGAGATAGGCGCTGGCCTCATAGAGGAGATAGATGGGGAGGAAAACGACCATAAGGGTAAAGGGGTCGCCGGTGGGTGTAATGATTGCTGCCAGCACCAGCAGCGCCACAATGGCATGGCGACGATAGGTCCTGAAAAAGCCGCGGTGTAGCACGCCCAGCACGCCCAGCAACCAGGCCACCAGCGGCAATTCAAAAATGAGGCCCATCACGAAGATGAGCATCAAGAAGGTGTCCATGTAACTGTCGAGCGAAATCTGGTTGGGCACCAACTGGCTCACATGGTAGTCGGCAAGGAAACGCAGAGTGACCGGAAAAACCACATAATAGCCCACTAAAACGCCAAGAAAAAACATCAAGCATCCGATTAAGAATGCCGTCTTAACTCCATGTTTTTCATTAGGATAGAGAGCAGGCGCAATAAAACACCACAACTGGTACAGTACAAAGGGGAACAGGAGCACCAGAGCCAGCCAAAACGAGGTGGACATGTGGATAAAAAACTGGGAAGCCAGTTTGATGTTAATCAGTTCGACTTCAAAGCCCTGGGTCGTGAATTGCGGCAACCACGCGACCGACGAGGTCATGCGCTCAAACAGCCGGTAGAGGGCGAAATCGCCATGGCAGGGCGCCAAAATCACCGAGTCAAAGATGTCAGGCATCACGCAGAACAGCCCCACCGTCACCACCACGAGGGCAATGACTATGCGAATCAGCACCGCGCGCAAGGCGTCGATGTGATCCCAAAACGACATCTCCTGCAACTTTTCCTCAGCCATTGGGCGCTAGTAAACTGACATAGAAATAGAAAATATGAACAATCTATATGACAAATAATTATATGCCAGTTTTTCTAGTAATTATTTAATCTTTTTGGTCCTTGTTATTGAGGTCATCAATGGGCTTCTTGATCTCGTCCTCAATCTCATTCATGCCCTGCTTGAACGACTTCACGCCCTTGCCCAGTCCACGCATGAGCTCGGGAATCTTTTTGCCGCCAAAGAGCAACAGAATGATAGCCACAATAATGATGATCTCACCCGTACCCAGGTTAAATAATGCCAATATACCGTTAAGTGTCATTGTTGTAATTCTTTAAATTGTTTTTACTGAATGCAAAGATAGTGCAAGTCATGCACAATGGCAAACAAAAACAAATTTTTCTTGCCATTGTTAGTGCGCAAGCAGCCTCGCATGATGGCAATGCGGGAAATGCTGATATTTTTTTATCTTGTTGATAAAAAAATTGTGGTATGTTGCGAAAATGTAGTAATTTTGGGCATCCAAAACCATTAACTTCTTTATACTAATTTATTAATGAATACCATTAAGAATTTTGACGAGCTGTTAGCTCATCTCAAAGAAAACAACGTAAAAAAACGTGTAGCAGTAGTTTGGGCAGCCGACGAGAAGACTCCCGCCGCTTGTGCCGAGGCACTCAAGGCCGGCTTTATCGAGGCCATCTTTGTAGGTTGTGAAGAAAAGTTGAAAGCCAACGAGGCTCTCAAACCCTTTGCCGCCAGCATGAGTTTTATCGACGCCACCGACGCCGACGATGCTGCCGCCAAGGCCGTGGCCCTGGTGCGTGAAGACAAGGCCGACGTGCTGATGAAAGGTCTGATCAACACCGACAACCTGCTGCGCGCCGTGCTGAACAAGGAGACCGGCATCCTGCCCAAGGGCAATGTGCTGACTCACGCTGCAGTGGCTTCGATTCCCAGCTATCACAAGCTGTTGTTCTTCACCGACGCCGCCGTGATCCCCTATCCCAACCAGGCCCAGCGCATCGAGATGGTGAAATACATGTCTAATGTGGCCCGCAACTTCGGCATCGAGGAGCCCAAGGTGGCCCTGATCCACTGCACCGAGAAGGTTAACGGCAAGCATTTCCCCTTCACCGAGGATTATCCCGTGATTATCGACATGGCCAACAAGGGCGAGCTCGGTAAGTGCATCGTTGACGGACCGCTGGACGCCAAGTGCGCTTGCAGCATGCACGCTATGGAAGCCAAGGGCCTCACTTCTCCCCTGCAGGGCGACAGTGACGTGCTCATCATGCCCGACATCGAGGCTGGTAATGTGTTCTACAAAGCCATCACCCTGTTTGCCGGTGCCAGCACAGCAGGTCTGCTGCTGGGTGCCAAGTGCCCCGCTGTGGTTCCCTCGCGCGCCGATAGCGCCCAGTCCAAGTTCTACAGCTTGGCCGTCGCTACAATGGCAGCCGAGTAAGGCAAAAAATTAATCTATTACTTTAAACCACAATCTTTAATCTCCAATCATTAAAATAAATAACAATGAAGATTTTAGTTATCAATCCTGGATCAACATCCACCAAAATGGCAGTCGTTGAGAACGGCGAACCCATCTTGATTAAAGTCATCCGACACACAGCAGAGGAGTTAGCACCCTATGCAAAGATTACCGACCAGTTTGACTTCCGCCGCCAGATGATCCTTGGTGAGTTGGAAAAAGCCGGTATCCCCGTGAAGTTTGATGCTATTGTCGCTCGTGGCAGCTTGACCAAGCCCCTGCCTGGTGGCGTGTATGCAGTAGATGAGAACATGATTCAGGCCACCTATGCCAGCGAGCATCAGCACGCATGCGACTTGGGTTGCGTTATTGCCCGCGAGATTGCTAAAGGTCTGGATTGTCCTTGCTATATTGCAGATCCTGTGGTTACTGACGAATTGAACGATTATGCCCGCGTGTGCGGATTATCCATGTTCAAGCGCGAGAGCATTTGGCACGCTCTGAACCAGCGCGCCATCGCCCGCCGTTTTGCTAAGGAGAACGGCAAGCGTTATGAGGATTTGAACCTCATCGTTGCCCATCTGGGCGGCGGCATCTCGGTGGCTGCTCACGATCATGGCCGTGCCGTTGACGTGAACAACGCCCTTGACGGCGAGGGTCCATTCTCTCCCGAGCGCGCAGGCAGCCTGCCCGCCCGCGACCTGATCAACCTGTGCTTCAGCGGCGAATATACTAAAGATGAGATTCTCAAGATGATCTCGGGCAAGGGTGGCGTGTTCTCGCATCTGGGAACAACTGACATGATTGAGGCCGAACGCCGCATGAATGAAGGTGATGAGAAAGCCACACTAGTTATCAATGCGATGATCTACCATATTGCCAAGGCTATCGCCGAGAAGGGCGCTGTCCTGTGCGGTAATATCGATGCCATTCTCATCACTGGCGGAATCGCCTACTGGAAATATATGGTTGATGAGCTCAAGAAACGCATCGGCTGGATGGCTCCTGTTCATGTTTATCCCGGCGAGGATGAAATGTCAGCATTGGCAGCTAATGCCGAGGCTGTTTTGCGTGGCGAAATCGAGGTGAAGAAGTACTAAGAGCACATTAGGTCTTAGGCTCTAAGATCTTAAGTTAATCGCTAACACAACAAGGTGTGTCCAAATATGGTGATACACCTTGTTTTTGTGTATTATATAATATCAAGTTGCTGGAGATAGGCGATAGTTCCTGTGACTAGGCCATAAAGGGAGAGAATCAAGATGATAGAGCCGATGATGCGGTTGATGAGCCACATCGAACGGATGTTAAAATGGGTGCGCACCTTGTCCACGAAGAATGTGATGACAGCCCACCACAACAATGCCCCCAACACAATACATGCATAGCCCAGAATCACGTGATAGAACTTGTATTCGGGCAAAGGGAAGCCAAATCGCGCGAATAGCGGGATAATCAGGAACATGATGAGCGGATTACTCAAGGTGAACAGGAAACCGGTACCCATGTGCCGCCAATGGTCATCGCGCTGGTCGATGTTCTCTTTGATTTGACTCACAGGGTTGTGAAAAATCATGTACACAGCATAGATGATCAGGATGATACTGCCGACAATTTGCAGAATGTTGACATGGTCGGCAATGAAATCGATGACCAGCGAAATGCCCAATCCCACCAGCAGACAATAGAACAAATCGCTGGCAGCGGCACCCACACCAGTGAAGAAGCCCGCATTTCGGCCATGGTTAAGGGTGCGCTGGATGCATAGGATACCTATAGGCCCCATGGGCGCCGACAGGATAATACCTATTGACACACAACCGATTATTATGGATATAATTGTACCCACTACAGGAGGTTCTTCATTTAAAACTTACAAAGATAGTAATTTGTTTTCAGTAATTAGTTTTTGGCCGAGAGTTTTTTTCACTTTACGCCCTTTTATTGCTCCCACGAATGGACTTATTAAAGATGTATCGGATATTTGCCAATAATTGTCACGTTCGGCCTGCGTGACAATTCGCCTGGGTTGGTACCCGGGGCGCCTTCAGGTACTCTCATGCCTCGGCGCGCGTAAAAATCTCGCCAGTAATCGGTTATCTTGCCCGAATCGTCATGGAACGACATGGGTACCGTGTCAAAAACGAGGTCGCCAATGGGCGTAACAAAACAACTCTGCACCAACTCACTGCAATAAATGGCGCTATCTCCCTGAAGGTACAGGTCATCATAGGGCTTTCCCACCATCAGCAAGCAATTGCGAATTGAACGACATATGTCCACCTCAACATTCACTCGTCCCACCATCACCTGAGGGTTATGGAACAGGAACGTGTCAACAGGAGTCAGGCACACCATCGGCTTAATGGCCTCAATAACGAATAACGGTCCCTGGTCACCACCGATGCGGTGCACAACCCCCACGTGATCGATGAGTTTTCCCTCTACCCCACTGGTAACTGCCGTGATGGCATTATCGCCATCGGCACAGCCAAAGAGCAAATCGCCCTCACGCAGCGAGGCAATAACTTGAGACTGACCGATAAGGGCCATGCACAAGGAGAAGAAAACGACAAGGATTCTAGTACCAGTTGACACCATTGTAGATGCTTGAGTGCTTGTCATACTTCACGTCCTGGAGAATGGATGACTTGACAGCGATATGGAAGTTGTAACTCTTGTAGGGACCCACCGGGACAAAGCTCGCACTCATCTCGAAGCAGTGCATCTGTCGAGAAATGCTGCAGTTCATGTAGGCAATCTTGTGAGTGTCGAAGTTGTAGCTGGCCGACGCCGTTAGAGACCAATTCTGAGTGGGGCGTATGTTGGCATTAAGGCTCAGGTTCTGAGTCCACTTGCCGTTGTACTCCATTTTCTTGTAGTTAAAGGTGCCGTAACCGTAAGAGAGCGAGTAGTTCACCGTCAGGCTCCACGGACATTCCCACTTGGCGTAGCCATTGATGAGTTCTAGGTCGGTTGATGGGCCCGTTCCCTGCTGCTCTTCTTCATCCGTGTCACCGTTGTTGGCATTCCGGTTAAGGCCACCTTGAGGCTTGGGATTCTCGTTTTTCTTGTCCTTCTTGCGCTTGAACGTGTCGTTGTTAAACGTATAGGAGAACGAGGTACCAGTACTCGACAAGCGTCCCCATCCACCGCCATTAAACAAGCGCAACTTGTTGATTCTCACTGGAGCGCCCGACTCATTAAGGCCATATTTATATACATCCCATGTAGCACTCAGGCTCAAGTTAAAGCCCTTGGTCAAGCGCAACATGATGCTGGTGTTCAGGTTGCTCCACTTCAGCGAGTCGGCAGCGAGGTTGCACGACTGGCTAAGCGTGAAATTCTCAATCAGCGAAATCTTCTTGAATCCAGTGCTGTCATTATCACTCTTGATTTTGGCCTCGAGATTGTTAGCGATGTTGAACGATATCATTCCCGATTTGCCGTTGGACGCACTGCCATAGATACCATGCTGGAAATAATTGTATTGCTGTTTGCGGGTGACACCCTTGGCGTCAACATACTCATAGTTACCGAAGTATCCCCAGAATGGCGCCCCAAAGTCTGGTGCGGCCGAGAACGAAATGGTTGGTGTGAGCACGTGGCGCACCATCTGAAATTTCTCACTAAGTTTACCCAAAAATTTCAAGGGCTTGAAGAATCCATAGACTTTAGTGCTCAGTGAGACGCCGAAGTTGAAGTCGAAAACATTGTAGAAACCGTAAGTCGTATCCCTCACAACAGCGCTGGCATTCGGGTCCCATTGCTGCTTGATCTTACTGGTGTACATGCGATCGTTCACATTGATGTTGGGCGTGATGTTGAAGTATTTCAACACGTTGAACGTCGCTTGAATGGGCACCGCATGAGACATGCCATTACGCCAGTCCTTAACAAGGCTCTTATGCAAAAACTCATCCTGCTTTGCTGTCAATGAGTTCTGGAATCGTCCCGAATAACTTACCTTGATTTTTTCATACCACTTCTCGTCACCTACGGCCCGCTTGCGCTTGAACGGAGCCGTCTGGCTCATGCTAATGGTCAAGTTGGGGAACGAGACGGTGATGGTCGAGTCGGCCGTGCGCTGCGAGACGTTGGCGGTCGTGGAGATTGTCCACTTGGAGTTAGGCACCTTGTAAGTCAAGTTGACGGAACTGCTCTTGGTGTTCTCGGTAAAGGCATTAGTATAATAGGTGTTCAGGCTATTGCGGGTATAGCCAGTTGTGGAGAAGTTCACACTTGCCGAGAAAGTCAAGAACGGATTGGCCTTTTGGTTCTGTGAATGACTCCAAATCACCTGGAAGTTCTTCATCTTGTTGTAATCGGGATCACCTTTCTCGCCAGTAATCGTTGTCAAGTAACTGGCACTGAACGAGCCAGAATACTTATACCGCTTGGTATAGGATGACTGTGCCGTCAAGCCCCAGGATCCACGGGTATAGATTTCGCCCGTAAGGGCCAAGTCAGCATATTGCCCCAGAGCCAAGTAATAACCGCCATTACGCAAGTAAAAGCCTCGGTTATAATCCTCGCCGAAGGTGGGAACCAGGATGCCGCTCTGGTACTTCTCGCTGAAGGGGAAATAGCCAAAAGGCACCGCGATGGGCAACGGCAAGTCTTCTAGGACCATATAGGCAGGTCCTGTCACCACATTTTTCTTGGGCTTTACCTTAGCCTTGGTCAACTGAAAGTAGAAGTGGGGGTGTTCGTGATTGTCACAGGTGGTATAACGTCCATCCTTGATGTAATATTCGTCATCCTCGGTTTTCTTGGTGACGCCGCCAGTGAGGTAACCCTCGCCCTGCTCAGTAACGATATTGGTGATGTAACCGCGCTTGGTCTTGAAGTTATATTTCATCACCTGCGACTCATACTCACCACTATTATCCTTGAAAACAGGATTCCCAATGATATCGCCCACACTGTCAGGAACACCGATGGCATGCACCTGGCTGCTGTCCATGTCCATGCTGATCTGGGACGCGGTCATGTCGATGTCGCCATAGAGAATCTTGCTGCCACCATACATGACGGCATGGTTGCGGCCATACAAGATGATACTGTCCTTAGCGGTAAACTCCACCACATGGTCCAAGTCCACTTTTTCGAGCACAAAGCGACTCGCCGTATCCTCACGTAAGGGGGCAAATTCCCTCGCCTGAAGCGAATCATTAACTGTGTTGACAATAGAATCAGAATCGAGAGACGCAAAATTATGATCATGCGCCTCTATCGACTGGCCATGCAGCAACGACGACGGCAATAGCAATGCCATCATCAATACACATATTATATGGAAACTCCTTTTTGTCAAACTTTGCCTTTAAACGTGCAAAGATAGTTCAAGTCGGGGACAGGACAAAATGAAAAACGCATTTTTCATTATTTATGTCTTGACTACAGCCTATCTTCGTCCAGAGGTCAAAGGTACTGCAAATAGATAGGACAACAAGCAACTTTTTATTTTATTATCTTTTTTTAGCAAGCCTATGATAATTAGTGACAATTTTTATGTAACTTTGTAGGTTCAAAACAACTAATAACTAATGATATCATGTATAATGTAAAGTCTAATCATGCCGATGAGTTCATCGACGATAGCGAGATACTGGAGACCCTAGCCTACGCTGAAAAGAATAAGAGCAACCGTGCTCTGATTGAGGAGATTATTGAAAAAGCAGCCAAGTGCAAGGGACTGACCCACCGCGAGGCTGCCGTGCTGCTTGACTGTGACCAACCCGACCTGATCGAGCGCTACGAGCAACTGGCACGCGAGGTGAAACAACGCTTCTACGGCAACCGCATTGTGATGTTTGCCCCGTTGTACTTATCCAATTATTGCATCAACGGCTGCGTCTATTGTCCCTACCACGCCAAGAACAAGACCATTCCGCGTAAGAAGCTGTCACAGGACGAAATTCGTGCCGAAGTCGAGGCTCTGGTCAAGATGGGTCACAAGCGCATTGCACTGGAGGCAGGCGAGCATCCCGTGATGAACCCGCTGGAATACATTTTGGAGTCTATCCACACTATCTATGACACCAAGGTGGGCAACGGCGAAATTCGTCGCCTGAACGTGAACATTGCCGCTACCGAAGTCGAAGCCTACGAGAAACTGAAGGCTGCAGGCATCGGCACCTATATCCTGTTCCAGGAAACGTATAACCGCAAGAACTACGAAGCGCTTCATCCCACAGGTCCCAAGAGCAACTATTGCTACCACACCGAGGCAATGGACCGCGCCCAAATGGGTGGATGCGATGACGTTGGCATCGGTGTACTCTATGGCCTGACCACCTATCGCTACGACTTCGTGGGTCTGCTCATGCATGCCGAGCACTTGGAGGCAAAATTCGGCGTGGGACCGCACACCATCAGCGTGCCGCGCATCTGCCCTGCCGAGGACATCACCCTTGACGAATTCCCTGATGTGCTGCCCGATGACATCTTCTGCCGTATTATCGCCGTCATCCGACTGGCAGTGCCTTATACTGGCATGATCATCTCGACCCGCGAGAGCCAAAGCGTGCGTTCCAAGGTGCTTGACCTGGGCGTATCACAAATTAGCGGCGGCAGTCGCACCAGCGTTGGCGGTTACACCACCGTCGAGCGTCACGACGAGACGGCACAGTTCGACGTGAGCGACACACGCACCCTCGACGAGGTCATCAATTGGTTGTTGTCTATCGGTTATCTGCCCAGTTTCTGCACTGCTTGCTACCGTTCGGGACGCACTGGCGACCGCTTCATGGCACTGTGCAAGGCTGGCAAGATTGGTGACATCTGCACGCCCAACGCGCTGATGACGCTCAAGGAGTACCTCATGGACTTTGCCAGCGAGGATACCGTTGCCAAAGGCAATGCTTTGATTGAAAAGGAATTGGCCAAGATAACGAACCAACGCGTTCGAGAAATCGCCACCCAGCACATCAATGAAATCGCCGGCGGCAAGCGCGACTTCTACTTCTAAAACGTCTAATATTAACAACAATAAATACAATAAGTACAATTTTCTGATATTCAAATAATTGTAATTATTGTATTTGTTGTTTTCCTTTTATTAAAACTGTCATTTTCATGGTAGAGCAAGCTTTTAGTAGGGCTCCTCGGGGGGAGCGGTTGCACATTGCGTTGTTCGGAAAACGCAATGCGGGCAAGTCGTCGCTCATCAATGCCCTCACTGGACAACAGATTGCCCTAGTGAGCGATGTGCCAGGTACAACCACCGATCCGGTCATGAAGTCCATGGAGATTCTTCCTCTGGGTCCATGTGTGTTGATTGACACTGCAGGGTTTGACGACAGTGGCAAGATAGGTGACCTGCGCACCGGGCGCACTCGTGAAGTCATCAAGCAGACCGACATAGCCATCATAGTGACAGAGGGAAACGTGCTCGACGACGAGATAGCATGGGCAGGACTGCTCAAGCAGGCCAATATTCCCTATGCTGCCGTATTAAATAAGGTGGACCTGATGCAGGAAGTGCCCTCTACCCTACTCACCGACATGGCCAAGCGGCTAGGGTGTGATGTCATCCCCGTCAGTGCCATGAACGGTACGGGACTTGACATACTGAAAAAGACACTGGCAGGTCTGATGCCTGAAAGCGGCAATCAGTCGCTCACGGGTCATCTTGCCCAAGCGGGCGATACGGTACTGCTTGTCATGCCACAAGACCCTCAAGCCCCCAAGGGCCGACTTATCCTGCCCCAGGTACAGACCCTTCGTGACCTGATGGACAAGCGATGCATCGCCATCTGTTGTACCACCGAGGACATCGACCAGACATTGACCACCCTTCGAGAGTCACCACAGTTGATTATCACCGACTCACAGGTTTTTGATATTGTGGAGCAGAAAAAGCCAGCCGAGAGCAAGCTCACTTCGTTTTCGGTGCTGATGGCCGCACACAAGGGTGATATCCAGTACTTTGTAGAAAGTGCAACTGCTATCAACCGCTTGACGGAACAATCACGCGTGCTCATCGCCGAGGCCTGCACACATGCCCCACTAGCTGAAGACATCGGGCGTGAAAAGATTCCCCGCTTGCTGCGCCAGCGCGTGGGACAAGGTTTGACCGTAGATATCGTGGCCGGCAAGGATTTCCCCAATGATTTGACGGGTTATGACCTCGTCATCCACTGCGGCGGATGCATGTTTAACCGCAAGTTCATGTTATCGCGTGTAGATCAATGCAGGGCACAAGGCGTGCCGATGACCAACTACGGCATCACCATTGCCCATGTTAAGGGTATCATAGGGAAAGTCTCTCTCCCGTAACCAGCAGTACGTTATAAGATAGATTTGTCTCGGAATTTGGTGTGGAGAATCTCGTGTGCCTTGCCGTGAAGGGGTTCACCCAAGAAATCGTGGTAAAGGCGCTGGATCACAGGATTCTCATGGCTCTTGCGCAGTTTCTTGCCGACATCTTCACTGTAAATGGCCCTTTGTCGCGCCTTGATGACTTCGATATCCCCATGGTGATAGGGCTGACCAGTGCCGCCGATGCAACCACCAGGACACGCCATAACCTCGATGACATGATATTCCAGTTCACCAGCCCGCAGTTTGTCCATCACAATACGGGCGTTGGCTAACGTATTAACCACACAAACCTTCAATTCAAAGCCATTGAGGTCGATTGTTGCCTCGTGGAGACCGTCAAGACCGCGCACTTGTTCAAATTCGACATGCGCCAACTCCTGTCCTGTAAACTCCTCATACACAGTACGCAAAACAGCCTCCATGACACCACCTGTCGTACCGAAGATGGCACCAGCACCGCTAGAGTCGCCCAGCGGTGAATCAAACTGGCCGTCTTGCAGGGCGTCGAAGTCGATGTTCATGCGCTTTATCAGCTCGGCCAACTCGATAGTGGTGACCGAGTAATCCACATCGGGATTGCCATCGGTGATGAACTCGTCACGGGCACATTCATATTTCTTGGACAGACACGGCATGACCGAGACCACAACCAGTTTGTCACGGGGAATGCCCATGCGCTGGGCCCAATAGGTCTTGAGCACAGCACCCAGCATTTGGGCTGGCGACTTGCAGGTCGAGGGATATTCTCTCAAGTCGGGATAATCATTCTCAAAGAAGTTGACCCATGCCGGGCAACAGGAGGTCGTGATGGGAATACGAACCGTCTTGTCCCCAGCGATGAATTTGCGCAGGCGGTCGACAATCTCGGCAGCCTCCTCCATAATCGTGATGTCGGCACCGAAGTCGGTATCAAATACATAGTCCACACCCACCTTGCGCAAGGCTGCGATCATCTTGCCTGTCACGATGGTACCTGGAGGCATACCGAATTCCTCGCCCAGCGCATAGCGCACTGCCGGAGCCGTCTGAGCCACGACAATCTTGTTGGGGTCAGCCACATCGACAAGCAAATCCTCGACATAGTTACGCTCGCTGAGTGCACCAACCGGCCCATGGATAGCGTCAAACTTGCACTTGGTTGTACAATGGCCGCAGCATGTGCACTTATAGGGATTAACCACATGGGGGTGACGCAAATCGCCAACAATGGCATGACTGGAGCAACCTCGCTTGCAGGCACCACAACCCTTGCACTTTTCGGCATCAATCTTGTAGGACATTACCGACAAGAAGCGCTTACCGCCAATCTCGTAGATGTAGTCATGCAACATGGCATCCATCGACAACTGCTTGGGATAGGAACTCCAATGCTTGGAGTCATCCATCAGCTGATGGGCAGTAAAGTCCACATATTGCAGTCGTTCAAGCAGACGGCCATCGATGATATGCGTCTTGACGATATCCTCTACATCCTCGGGGTGGACCTGGACATAGGTGGTGTTGTCGGGCATGATTCTGACAATGGGACCTTTGGCACAGAAGCCAAAGCAACCCGTTGCAACGACGTCAACACGGCTGCCTAAGCCATATTCAGCGATAACGCGAATAAAATTATCTATGATTTTAAGGCTGCCGGAGCCATAACATGCCGTTCCACAGCAGCACAGCACCTGGATGTGGGCGTTAGCAATCAAACCGTATGCCTCGGTTGAATTGTCTGATTGCACTTTACCATCAGTCATGTTTGATGCCTTATTATGTTGAGAATCCATTGACGATTAAGCGGTTAATAAGTTGCTGGATTGGAACAAATCCAGTGATCTGTCCAATTCATCTTACAAAATTACGAGTTTTCTGCCAATCTTGCAATAAATGGATTTATTTATATTCTGTTTATGTGATATAAAAAGGACAGGAAACCTTGAAATGGTCTCCTGTTCCTTTATTCTTGAATGATCGTTAAAGATCAATCGTTGGCGGCGATGTTGTCGAGGATCTGACGAACGTCCTTGACATCAAGACGGCCATACACGTGCTCGCCAATCATGACAACGGGAGCAAGACCGCAGGCACCCACGCAACGCAGGCAGTCGAGCGAGAACTTGCCATCGGGGGTCGTCTCACCCACCTCGATGCCCAAGATGCGCTTGATTTCCTCAAGCAGACGCTCGGAACCACGCACATAGCAAGCGGTACCCAGGCAGACCGAAATCGGGTGCTTGCCCTTGGGGGTCATGGTGAAGAACGAGTAGAATGTAACCACGCCATAGACCTTAGAGGCGGGCACACCCAGCTTGCGGGCGATGATGCGCTGCATCTCCTCGGGGAGATAGCCGTGCAGTGCCTGGCACTCGTGCAGCACGTTAATCAATTCACCGGGCTTATTGCCGTGCTTGTCGCAGATTTCCTCAACCTGTTGAACAACGGTACACGCCAGTTTGATTTCTTCTTTCTTCTTCATATCGTAATTGATGTTTTAGTCGATTAATGAATGGACTTATCGAAATAATGCGTGTGAAGCAGGTGGTGAGATTTCTCGCCACAGGGCTCACCCAGGAATTCCTTATAGAGCTTCTGGATATCGGGATTCTCATGGCTCTTGCGCAGTTTCTTGCCCTCGTCCTCGCGGTAGACGGCAGCAGCGCGTGCCTTCAAGATCTCAATATTGCCGTGGTGGTAGGGCTGACCAGCACCGCCGATGCAACCACCAGGACATGCCATCACCTCAACCACATGGTAGTTGAGCTTGCCAGCACGCAGGGCATTCATCACCTTGCGGGCGTTGCTCAGGGTGTGAGCTACGCAGACCTTCAGTTCAAATCCGTTGAGGTCGATAGTGGCCTCCTTAATACCCTCAAAGCCACGCACATCGTTGAACTCGAGATGCGGCAGGGTCTTGCCAGTGTGTACCTCATAGACGGTACGCAGAGCAGCCTCCATCACACCACCGGTGATACCGAAGATGGCACCAGCACCAGTCGATTCGCCGAGGGGCGAGTCAAAGTCGCTTTCGGGCAGGTTGACGAAGTCGATGTTGGCACGCTTGATCAGGCGGCCCAACTCGCGGGTCGAGATGCTGTAGTCCACGTCGGGATTGCCATCCACCTTGAACTCTTCACGACCAGCCTCGTACTTCTTAGCCAAGCAGGGCATAATGGAAACAACCACGAGTTTCTCGCGGGGGATACCCATCTTCTCGGCCCAGTAGGTCTTGGCAACAGCGCCAAACATCTGAGCGGGCGACTTGGCAGTCGAGGGATAATCCAGCAGATCGGGGAATTCGTGCTCATAGAAGTTCACCCATGCGGGACAGCACGAAGTCATAATCGGCAACTTCACGTCCTTATCGCCAGCAAGGAACTTGTTGAGGCGTTGCAGGATCTCGGTACCTTCCTCCATGATGGTGAGGTCGGCAGCGAAGTCGGTGTCGAATGCATAGTCAAAGCCGAGGTCACGCAATGCGGTAGCCATCTTGCCAGTCACGATAGTGCCAGGCTTCATGCCAAATTCCTCGCCCAGTGCGAAACGTACGGCGGGAGCAGGCTGAGCTACAACCACCTTGTCGGGGTTGGTGAGGTCGTCCATGAGTTGGTTGGTATAGTCGTGCTCGGTGAGGGCGCCAGTGGGACATACAGCAACACACTGACCGCAGTAGGTACAGTTGGTGTCGGTGAACATCTTGTCGAAGGTGGGAGCGATGGTGGTGTTGAAACCACGGCGGATAGCGCTCAGCACGCCAACCGACTGCACGTTGTTGCAGACGCTCTCACAACGGCGGCAGTAAACACACTTCTCCATGTTGCGCGAGATAGCGGGAGTGAGCTCCTGCTTGCGAACGCTCTGTTCGCCGCCGTTATACGGCATCTGACGGATGTTGAAGCGCATTACCAGGCGCTGCAGCTCACAGTCACTGCACTTGGGGCAAGTCAAGCAATCGTTGGGATGGTCGCTAAGCATCAACTCGGCAACGGTCTTGCGGGCGCGGATAACGCGGGCGCTGTTGGTGTGAACCACCATGCCCGGGGTCACGCGGGTAGCGCAGGCGGGAGCCAGATTGCGGCGGCCCTCAATCTCAACGACACAAATGCGGCACGAGGCGGGCATATTCTGTACACAGGTACCCTCCAGGTCAATGTGGCACAGGGTGGGAATGCTGATGCCGACAGTCTTAGCAGCGTCGAGCAGCATGGTCCCTGCGGGAACAGTTACCTCGTGTTTATCAATCGTCAAAGTGATCATATTCTTTTCTTCCATGATGCTATCGAAATTTAATAAACCGAGATGGCGTCGAAGCGGCAATTGGACTTACACATACCGCAGCGGATGCACTCGAAGGGGTTAATAATGTGAGGCTTACGAATATCGCCGATGATGGCGTTAGCGGGGCACTTGCGAGCGCAGGCACCGCAACCCTTACACTTCGAAGCTTCGATGCTGTAGGTCACGAGGGCCTTGCACTGCTTAGCGCGGCAGGTGTGCTGCTTCACGTGCTCCACATACTCGTCCCAGAAGTTGTTGATAGTCGATAACACAGGATTGGGAGAGGTCTGACCCAGACCGCACAGGGCGGTGTCCTTGATGATTTCGCCAAGTTCTTTGAGTCGGTCCAAATCTTCCATGGTGCCCTTACCCTCGGTGATGCGGGTCAGGATCTCAAGCATGCGCTTGTTACCAATGCGGCAAGGCGTGCACTTACCACAGCTCTCATCACAAGTGAACTCGAGATAGAACTTGGCCACGCTTACCATACAGTCGTCCTCGTCCATGACAATCATACCGCCAGAACCCATCATTGAGCCCGCAGCAGTAAGGTGTTCATAGTCGATGGGAGTATCAAGGTGCTTCTGAGTCAAGCAGCCACCCGAGGGGCCACCAGTCTGCACAGCCTTGAACTCCTTACCGTTCTTCACGCCACCACCGATGTCGTAGATGATCTCACGCAGGGTGGTACCCATGGGAACCTCGATAAGGCCCACATTATTAATCTTACCGGCCAGCGCGAATACCTTGGTACCCTTGCTCTTCTCGGTGCCGATTGAGGCAAACCAGTCAGCGCCCTTGGTCAGGATGATGGGCACATTAGCTAGGGTCTCAACGTTGTTCACGTTGGTGGGCTTCATGTTATAACCGGCCTCGGCGGGGAAGGGAGGCTTCAAGGTGGGCTCACCACGCTTACCCTCCATCGAGTGGATAAGGGCGGTCTCCTCACCGCAAACGAATGCACCAGCACCGTAGCGGATCTCGATATCAAAGTCGAAGTCGGTACCCAGGATCCTCTTGCCGAGCAAGCCATATTCACGAGCCTGCTGGATAGCAATCTTCAGGCGGTGTACAGCCAGGGGATACTCAGCGCGGATGTAGATCAGACCCTTGTGGGAGTTGATGCAGTAACCGCAGACGGTCATTGCCTCGATCACCGAGTTGGGGTCACCCTCCATGATGGAGCGATCCATGAAAGCACCGGGGTCACCCTCGTCAGCGTTGCAGACCACATATTTCTCATCGGCTTCATAACCGCGGGCAAAGCCCCACTTCATACCGGTGGGGAAGCCAGCACCACCACGTCCACGCAGACCTGAGGTCTTGATGATCTCAATCACCTCTTCGGGGGTCTGGTTGAGCAGTGCGTTAGCAATACCCTGATAACCGTCACGGGCAATGTATTCCTCAATGTTCTCGGGGTCGATGAGACCGCAGTTACGCAAGGCGATACGCATCTGCTTGCGATAAAAGTCCATGTGCTTGCTGTCGCTCACCGTCTTGTTGGTCTTGGGGTCAACATAGAGCAGACGCTCCACGCGACGGCCACCAATGATGTGTTCCTTAACGATTTCGGCAGCATCCTCGGGCTTCACCTGAGTGTAGAAGGTGTTGTCGGGGATAATCTTCACGATGGGACCCTTCTCGCAGAAACCGAAGCAACCCGTGGTAATGACATCCACCTTGTCGGCAATGCCATTCTCCTCAAGGCAAGCATTCAGGTTATCTACGATTTTGTGGCTGTTTGAAGCCTTGCAACCAGTACCGCCGCAGCACAGCACCTGCAGGTGCTCGGCTCCTGTTGCAAGACCACAACACTGCTCTGACGACTGGTCAGAACTTTCCTCGCGCAGCGCTAATGCCTGTTGCGCACGCTTCCTCAAGTTATTGAGGTCGTTAATAGAAAGTATTTTCACGTTGTAGAAATGAATTAGTTATTAGTATTTTGTATAGAGTTTATGTTTGGTTTTGCGACCCCAAAAGTACTCCTTTTTTTTCAATTACTGAAATATTTCGCCAAATAATTATGCAAAACGGTAAAAATAGCCTGAAAATGGCTAAATGTGCCAGTTTTAAGCTTCAAGCAGAGTTTAAAAACAGTACCGGCACCCTCTCGCGGGGATGCCGGCACATAGTTGATTTCGATCAGGATTTTTTACTCCTCAGTCTTGGGAGCCTCATCTGCCTTGGGGGCCTCCTCTACGGGAGCCTCTGCCTTGGGCTCAGCCTTTGCCTCTGCCTTCTCAAGCTTAGCCTTGAGGGCTGCCAGACCAGTCACGTCGCCCAGGGTAGTCTTCTCTACCTGAGGTGCTGCGGGAGCGGCCTCAGCGGCGGGCTTAGCGGCAGCAGCCTGACGACGAGCCTTGCGGGCCTCGTTGCGCTGCTCATCCTCAAAGATGCGGCTGTGCGACAGGATGATGTGCTTGCTGTCCTTGTTGAAGTCGATGACCTTGAACATCAGGGTCTCGCCCTGCTTGGCGGTGGTACCGTCTTCCTTGGTCAGATGCTTGGGGGTAGCAAAGCCCTCAACGCCGTAGGGATCCAGACGGATCTGGCCGCCACGCTCGGTGAGCTCGCTGATAGTACCCTCGTGCACGCTGCCACGAGTAAAGATGGTCTCGTAGGTCTCCCAAGGATTCTCCTCGAGCTGCTTGTGGCCGAGGCTCAGGCGACGGTTCTCCTTGTCGATGTCAAGAACGACAACGTCGATGGGAGCATCAACCTTGGTGAACTCGCTCGGGTGCTTGATCTTCTTGGTCCATGACAGGTCACTGATGTGGATCAGGCCCTCAACGCCCTCTTCCATCTCAACAAAGATACCGAAGTTGGTGAAGTTGCGCACCTTAGCGGTGTGCTTCGAGCCAACGGGGTACTTCTCCTCGATGGTGTCCCAAGGATCGTTGGTGAGCTGCTTAACACCAAGCGACATCTTGCGGTCAGCGCGGTCCAGAGCCAGGATAACGGCCTCGACCTCGTCACCCACCTTCATGAAGTCCTGTGCAGGACGCAGGCGCTGTGACCAGCTCATCTCGCTGACGTGAATCAGGCCCTCAACACCGGGAGCCACCTCAACAAATGCACCGTAGTCGTACATAACGACAACTTTGCCCTTGATGTGGTCGCCCACTTTGAGGTTGGGATCCAGGGCATCCCAGGGATGCGGCTGGAGCTGCTTCAGACCCAAAGCGATGCGGTTCTTCTCCTCGTTGAAGTCGAGAATAACCACGTTGAGCTTCTGCTCGGGTTGAACGATGTCGGCAGGATTGTTTACACGACCCCACGACAGATCGGTGATGTGAATCAGACCGTCCACGCCGCCCAGGTCGATGAACACACCGTAGTTGGTGATGTTCTTAACGGTACCCTCGAGTATCTGACCCTTCTCGAGCTTGGACATGATCTCTTTCTTCTGTTGTTCGAGCTCGGCCTCAATGAGAGCCTTGTGCGAAACAACAACATTGCGGAAGTCCTGGTTGATCTTCACGATCTTGAACTCCATGGTCTTGTCAACGTAGTCATCGTAGTTGCGGATGGGGCGTACGTCAATCTGCGAACCAGGCAGGAAGGCCTCGATGCCAAATACATCGACGATCATACCACCCTTAGTGCGGCACTTGATGTAACCCTTGATGATCTCGTTGTTCTCAAGCGCTTCGTTAACGCGATCCCAGCTCTTGGCCTGACGGGCCTTGCGGTGCGACAGCACGAGCTGACCTTTCTTGTCCTCACGGTTCTCAACAAACACTTCAACAGTGTCACCCACCTTGAGGTCGGGGTTGTAACGGAATTCGCTAACGGGAATGATGCCGTCCGACTTAGCACCGATGTTAACCACAACCTCGCGCTTGTTGATCGAGATTACGGTACCTTCGGTCACGTCATTCTCCTGGAACTTGTTCAGGGAGTTGTCGTAGGTTTTTTCCAGTTCTTCAAAAGATTGGTCTCGCCTTTCTCATAGGCGTCCCAATCGAAATCGGCGATTGGAGAATTTTTTAATTCTTCGCTCATTTAAATTGTTAATAATAAGTTAGTTAAACTGCCTTTTCGGACTCGTTCCCGAAAAGCGCGACTGCAAAGGTACAAATAATTTCCTGACCGACAAGCAAAAACGCCGCTTTTTTCACAATAAAAAATCGCAAATGAGAGTGAATTAAAATTTGCGACAAAAAAATGATAGTTTTCCCTAAAATAATTGGGCACAAATTGGAGCGATAACGAGGAAAATGATTAATTTTGCAGAAACTATCAATTCATTATATAATTTATATTTGGTTATGGCTGAAATGAAGGTTTTCTCGGGCACCAACTCGCGTTATGTTGCCTTGAAGATTGCAAAACAATTAGGTGTTGAATTAGGCAAAATCAATATCTCGCATTTTGCCGACGGGGAATTTGAGGTTTGCTATGAGGAACCCGTGCGTGGTGCCGAAGTGTATCTCGTGCAATCCACGTTCAAGGCCAGCGAGAACCTAATGGAGCTCTTGTTGATGATTGATGCCGCCAAGCGTGCGTCAGCACATTCGGTCATCGCCGTAATCCCCTACTTTGGCTGGGCACGTCAGGACCGCAAGGACAAGCCCCGTGTGTCGATTGCCGCCAAACTCGTTACCAACCTGTTGATTGCCGCGGGAATTGACCGCCTGATTACAATGGACCTGCATGCCGATCAGATTCAGGGCTTCTTTGACATTCCCGTTGACCACTTGTATGCATCGACCATGTTTGTGCCTGATATCGCTTCGCTTGGCTTGAAGGACCTGGTCATTGCATCGCCCGACGTGGGTGGCGCCAAACGTGCCAACTCCTATGCCAAATATTTCAATGCCCCACTAGTGCTGTGCCACAAACAGCGACTGCAGGCCAACGTGGTTGAGTCCATGACCATCATTGGCGACGTGAAAGACAAGGACGTCATCCTTATCGACGACATGGTGGACACCGCCGGCACCATCTGCAAGGCCGCCTCGCTGATGAAGGAAAACGGCGCCCGCAGCGTGCGCGCCTACATCTCCCATGCCGTGATGAGCGACCCTGCCAGCGAGAGGGTTATGGCCAGTGGCCTGGACGAACTGGTCATCAGCGACAGTATCCCCTACGATACCGAGCGTTGCCCCAAGGTGAGGGTTCTGAGCCTGGACAAGATGTTTGCTCACGCCATCAAGCATGTTAACATCAAGAGGTCGATCAACGAGCTATTCCTCTTCAAGTAATTAGACAATAAATACCATATTGCTCTTGTAACATAATTAGAAAGAAACAAAGGTTTTTTGGCATCTGTGCTCCTACGGTTGGAGTGCAGATGTCTTTTTATTTACACAAGTTATTATCGGATTATAATTTTTAAACAGATTTTACTTGTTATTTACACATTTTTTATATATTTTTGCTGCAATACAACGTATTGCCTATTATTTTCAACAGTATATATCAGATTTATTGTTTAACCAACTTAAACCATTTACCTTATTATGATGAGAAAATTTCTTTTCGCACTAGCGTTAGGTTTCTCGTTGACCGCAATGGCACAGGTAATGAATGTGACTTCGATCGAGAAAGTCAATCTGCCTGAGCAAGCCGCAGTGGCAGCCATCAGCCCCCAGGGTGATTACCTGCTGCTGACTAGCGCCACCAACCAGGGCCTGACCAAGCTGGACCTGAGTACGCATCAAACTCAGGTCATAAGTACTGCACCCAGTGCGGGCCACAACGTGAAGATTTCTCCCGATGGCCAAACTGTCGTCTATCGAGAGAGTTCCTTCAATGAGAAGCACTTGAAGTATTCGACGCTCAAGAGTGTTAACATGGCAACTGGCGCCACCCAGACGCTAGTGAAGCCCACCCGTGACCTTCAGGGTTATGCGATCGACGCCACCAGCGCCGGCGTTGTCAATAAGGGCAAATTCAGCAAGAAAGCCGTCGGTAACGCCAAGGCACAGAACGTTCCCGTGCTGTCGATCAAAAAAGACCAGCTGATGATCACCGTAAACGGGAAGACCCGCAATCTGTCGCCCAATGGCAGCGGATACAGCTACTTGTGGGCTTCGCTATCACCCGACGGCACCAAGGTGCTCTACTACCAGGCAGCCCATGGCGCCTATGTGTGCGACCTTGATGGCAGCAATGTACGCAAGGTGGGCAAGATGCGCGCTCCCGTGTGGTATGACGACAACACCGTCGTGGGAATGCTCGACCTGGACGACGGCGAGTTAGTTTATGCCTCGACGATCGTTGCCGCCACGCTCGACGGCACGACTCAGGTATTGACCGACGAGTCGACCATCGCCATGTATCCCCATGCCGCCAATGGCAAGATTGCTTTCAGTACTCCCGCCGGAGAAGCTTATATTATTAATGTGACTAAATGATGACCGCTATGAAAAAGATTCTATTACTTGCCGTAGCCGCCATCATGGCAGCAGGCGCATTACAGGCAAAAACCGCCGACGAAGTACGCATCTATCTCAACCCGGGCCACGGCAGTTGGGGCCCTAACGACCGCCCAATGGCGACTATCCCCTATCCCAACCTGCCCGAGACCGGCCGACCCGACACTAATGGTTTCTATGAGTCGAACACCAACTTGTGGAAATCCATCCAGACCCGCGCCCAACTCATCAAGATGGGCGTCAAACCCGACAACATCACCATGTCGAGGTGGGCAAACGGTCCGTACCCCTATGTTCAGGGAGCGCCCGACGCCGAGATGTATAACCGCCCCCTGTCAGAAATCTGTGAAGAGGTCGAGGTGGGCAACTATGACATGTTCCTGTCTCACCACTCCAACGCCGCCACCGACGGCACATCTACCAACTACCCGTTGATGCTGTACCGTGGCAAGGATGGTGCTGGAGGCGACTATGCCCCTGGCAGCCGCGACATGGCATCGGCTTGCTGGCCGCTGTTCTACACCAATGAGATTGACCCCATGAACTACTATGGACCCAATAGTCCCAACATCCGTGGTGACATTGACTTCTATGGCAGTTCATCGACCCGTGTTGACCCCAACACTGGGCAATCTTACACAGGATACCTAGGTGTTCTCAAGCATTGCGCCCCTGGTTTCCTGGTTGAGGGTTATTTCCACACCTATCAGCCGGCACGCCACCGCGCATTGAACATTGATTACTGTCACCAGGAAGGCATCCGCATTGCTCGCGGAATCGGTGAGTACTTCGGTCTCACGCCTGACTCCAAGGGCTATATCATGGGTTCGGTGAAAGACGTTCACAACCATCTGATCGACAACCTGTACAAGTACAATGCAGGCACGATGGACCAGTGGGCACCCATCAACGGTGCTGTTGTCATCTTGTACAAGAATGGTCAGGAAGTGGCACGTTATACTACCGACCAGAACTACAATGGTGTATTCGTGTTCGAGGACCTCGAGCCCGGCAACTACACCCTGGCCGTTGAGGCCGAAGGTTTCAAGCCTCTAGGTGAATACATGGCAAATACGGTTGACAACCAGTGGCAAGAACTGATTAACAAGGCTGCCGGTGAACTGGTTGTAGAGGCCAATAAGACGACCTATGCCGTGCCTCTGCTCGAAGCCACCGACTATGAGGTGCCGACTGACCTGTATCCCAACTATCCCGAGCCTAACCTGCCCGGTTATGTCGTTGCACCCGACGAACTGTATCTGGAGCATGATGGCGGCACTGAATATGAGTTTGTTGGCGATATCAAGCGTATGCTCGTGCGTGGCGACAGCACTGTCGTGCTTACCAACGCCGAGGACGGCACACCGCACCTGTACCTCATCAACAATGTCGATAAGGCAATCGTCAAAGAACTGAGCATCAATGGCGTTGCACCTGTAGAGCCCGACAATATCGGCTTCTACAGCCGCCTCAATGACATCAACTTCACTGCCGATGGACAACTCGTGGGCTGCAATATGCTGCAAACCCAGTTTAGCAATGACCAGGTGAATGAGGGCTTCCAGCGCGGAACACTGCGACTCTACAAGTGGGCAGACTTCGATAGCGATCCTATCGAATGGATAACCACCCAGAGTTCGGCCAACTTCTACTATTATCGTGCTGGCCAGTCGTTTACCATCGATGGCCCCGCCAGTGACTGCCTGATTACGTTCCTGGGAACAAACGATGGCGCTACCAGTGCCGGAGGCATGAGATTCCTCAAGTTGGCTATTGCCAATGACCAAATCACCAGCACCGTTTACACCGAGAAGACCATCGCTGCCACCAGCAACTTCACTAAGAAGAAAGTGGGTGACTATCCCCAGGTAATCCTGTCGCCGCGTAACGATGACCAAGTATTTGTTGACGGTGAGCGCACGTTGCCCATGGAGGTTGCTCCAGCCATGACAAACGGCGTGGACAGCGAAGTGCTGGCCCGCTTTGATGGCGAGGAGGCTGACACGCTGGCTCGCGGCATCTCCTTCTTCAAGTACGCTAAGCACCAGTACATGGTGACGCCGTACATGAACGAGACCGCCGTGGCCGGTATCAAGCTCTATGACATCACGGCCGGTCTTGACCAGGCAGCCCTGGTGAGCACCACAAACACCGACTTGGAGCCTCTGGCATGCCAATTCATGTCAACGGGTGCTGCCGTTAAGGGTCAGGACATTATCCTCTACCTGATGCAGGACAACAAGATCACCAAGTGGATGGCCGATGCCGATGCCCAGCCTGCAGTGCCAGGCATCTACGCCTACGGCCTGAACGCTACTTCCGATGGTGATAACTACATCTTCACCTTCAACGCTAACGACAATGCCGAGGAAGCCTATATCACCTTCTATGATGCCGACGGCAACGGAGTGGCCATCATCGACATTCCTGATGTCGTAGCTGGCGAGAACAGCATTGCTGTCAACATGAATGACCTGAATGTTGAAGACGGCGCAGAACTCACGTGGGACATCACGCTTGAGGGTAAGGAAATCAAGACCATCAAGCGCATCAACCCGCTCGGGAACACTTACAGCGGACAGTTGTTTGTCGCTGTCGATAACTCACCCTGCAGTCCCAGGATGGGTACCATCTACGCCGGCAACCGCGTTGCCAATAACGATCCGGGCAACGGCGTCTATCTGTATGACGCCAACGGTGTGCGTGTGAGCGACCAGGTTTACAACGGCAACCGCGTATGGCGCAGCAACTACCGCATGGGCATTGACGCTCAAGGTAAACTTTATGTTCCTGATTGGGGCGATCCCACGTCGGGTGTGTTCATTGCCGATCCCACCGACCTGGAGGGCACATGGACGACGTTCTTCATTGGAGAGCGCAACAGCGACGGTCTGATTTCCAATAACGGCGTGAATGTCGGCTCTTCGACACCAGGCGTTGCCATCGGTGGCAAGGGCGCAGACACCAAGTTGTATGTATATCTTGAGGACTTCGGCAACGGCGTGGGTGTTTACAACATCGGCCAGCCCGACGGCAGCATCGTGGACACCTGGAGCACGGCTCCCAGCCAGTACTTCGACATTGGCGCATGGCAGCTCAACACCAACGGTAACGTGATGGCTGACGGCGGCGGTCGTGGCGTCTGGGTTGCCCAGTACCGCAGTGCCGGCAATAACACCGCTGGTGTGCCTTCGCTCATGTTTGTGGACAACGACGGTAATGTGACCTTCAACTCAGGTCGCTCGCCCTACATCGACATGCTGAACGGTAGTGACCGTGCAGGCTTTGCCGTGAACGCTGCCAGCGACTTGCTCGTTGTTCAGGACGGTAGCGGCACGTTGCAGTTCTTTGACATGACATGGGAGGGCACCACACCCAGTATCACGCCCAAGTACTCCTATGTTGCCGATGCCCGCAACAGTGCCGGTTCCATCTTCCAGATGGCATTTGACTATGCAGGCAACCTGGTATGCGCTGGAGGAAACATCGGTGTTTACTCATTGCCTACCGACCATAACGTTCACACCACTCCCGCCTGTGGTACAATCTCGGTTGATTTTGGACCCACAGCAGTCAACGAGACCCAAGTAGCCAAGACGATTGTCAGCGAGCGTTATTATGATATTCGTGGTATCGAGTATAGCCAACCTGTTGAAGGCGTGAACATCATCGTTCGCACCTACAGCGACGGTTCAACCCAGAGTATAAAGGTGTTAAAGTAATATCTCCTAATTAAAACTTAATTGATGCGAGCGGCCCGTTGACGGATAACGAGCCGCTCGTTTTCCATTTTGAATACTATTGTGTTATTTTTCTATAAAAGCGGACTTGTTATTACGGCCAATCCAAAGAAAAAGTAGTAATTTTGGCACCCGAATTGCTAGATAATCATTTATACGCAGACTGCTACACTATTATGATTGATTTCTTGGACAACATTGATGCCGAAATGAATGAGGTTACCGCACGCGTGGTGCCTATTTTCACCGAGGTTCACGAAGAAGACGATATTGCTGATCTTCAGGGCAATATTGCAGAAGATATACCCGTACTCCCCTTGCGCAATATGGTAATGTTTCCGTCGATGACGATGCCCGTCTCGGTGGGACGTGAGAAATCCATGCGCCTCATCAAAGAGGCCATCGAGAGCCATAGCAAGGTAGCGGTCTTCTGCCAATTTGACAGTCATGTCGAGGATCCCGTGGAAAAAGACCTTTACCACGAGGGTGCTATCGCTACTGTAGTCAAGATTCTGGAATTGCCCGACGGCTCGACTAACGTCATACTGCAGGGCCGCTCGGCTTGTCGTCTTGAGGCCATCAAGGTCAACACCCCCTACATGCGCGGTACCGTCTCGCTGGTCGAGGAGAAACTGCCCAAGCATGGTGACCGGGAGTTCGAGATGCTGATGAAATCCATCGTCGAGACCACCCTGAGAATGCTGCGCAACATGGGACAGAACGGTCGTGACTTGGCGTTTGCGATGAAGAATATCGACAATCCGGTGTACCTCATCAATTTCCTGGCCACGAACATCGCTTTTGACTCAGACCAGAAGCAGCGCATGCTTGAGGAGAATGACATCAAGAAGCGCGCCTATCTGTTGTTTGCCCTGCTTGCCCGTGAAGAGCAACTGGTGGAAATCAAGGCCAATATCCAGTCCCGCACGCGTGAGGAATTATCCCAACAGCAGCGTGACCACTTCCTGCAACAGCAGATTCGCACCATCCAGGAGGAATTGGGTACCGACATTGATGACATCGAGGAATTGCAGGAGCGCGGCAACAAGATGAAGTGGAACGAGGATGTGAAGAAACAGTTTGACAAGGAATTGCGCAAACTTGAACGCCTCAATCCGCAGACTCCCGATTATTCGGTTCAATATGCCTACCTCGACAACATGCTCAACTTGCCGTGGGACACCTATACCGAGGACAACTTTGACCTCAAGAAAGTCGAAGAGAAACTCAATCATGACCACTACGGGCTTGAGAAAGTCAAGGACCGCATCCTGGAGCACCTGTCGGTGCTCAAACTGCGCGGTGACCTCAAGGCGCCCATCCTGTGCCTCTATGGCCCTCCCGGCGTGGGCAAGACGTCGCTGGGTAAATCCATCGCCGATGCCCTGCACCGGGAGTATGCCCGCATCTCGTTAGGCGGTCTGCACGACGAGGCTGAAATTCGCGGACACCGCCGTACCTATATCGGCGCTATGCCTGGCCGCATCATCGCAGCCCTTGCCAAGTGCGGCAGCAACAACCCTGTCATCGTGCTCGACGAGATTGACAAGGTGGGACAGGATTTCAAGGGCGACCCATCTTCGGCCTTGCTCGAAGTGCTTGATCCCGAGCAGAACGGTCATTTCCATGACAACTATCTTGATGTGGACTATGACCTGTCAAAAATCCTCTTTATCGCCACGGCCAACAGCCTCTCTACCGTGAGCCGTCCCCTACTCGACCGCATGGAAGTCATCGAGATCAACGGCTACATCCCTGAGGAGAAACTGGAAATCGCCAAGCGCCATCTCATCCCCAAGGAACTGGAAGAGAACGGATTCAAGAAAAATGAAATCAAGTTTGGCAAGCAGGTGATCTTGAAGATCATTTACGATTACACTCGTGAATCGGGCGTTCGCCAGCTGGAGAAAAAGATTGCCACAGTGCTGCGCCGCGTGGCACGTCACAAGGCCACTGGTGATGCCTATCCCACAAGCATCAAGCCAGAGAACCTGAAAGAGTATTTGGGTTCTCCTGATTACAGCCGTGACAAGTATGAGGGCAATGAGTTTGCCGGAGTAGTGACAGGTTTGGCATGGACAGCCGTCGGAGGCGAAATTCTGTTTGTGGAGTCCTCGCTGGCTCGTGGCAAAGGCGAGAAACTGACCTTGACAGGCAATCTGGGTGATGTGATGAAGGAATCGGCGGTTATCGCCCTGCAATACTTGCGTTCACACTGCTCTTTACTTGGCATTGACCCAGAGTTGTTTGACAAATACAATATCCATATCCATGTACCAGAGGGCGCCATTCCCAAGGATGGCCCGTCGGCTGGCGTGACGATGGTGACATCGCTCGCTTCGTCATTCACCCAACGCAAGGTGAAAGACCACCTGGCCATGACAGGCGAAATCACCCTGCGTGGCAAAGTGCTCCCCGTGGGCGGCATCAAGGAGAAGATTCTCGCTGCCAAGCGTGCTGGCATCAAGGATATTATCTTGTGTAAGGACAATCGCAAGGATATTGAGGAAATTAACGAAATCTACCTCAAGGGACTGACATTCCACTACGTCAACACCATCAAGGAGGTGCTTGACCTTGCCCTACTGCCCGAAAAAGTCAAAGACGCCATCGAGTTGTAAAGCAAGCGTTTCAAGAAAAACGAAATAATTCTCGATTAGCCAACCTTACAGGTATGGTTACCTACACAAAAAGCCACCATCAGGTGGCTTTTTTGGGGAATAGTCCCCGTGAAGTATATCGTTACAATTTAGTGATGATGTCTTTCACGAGTTTGAACGTCTCGCGGGGGGCATCGGTCCAGAAGTCAAGGTACTGGCGCGTATTGTCGTGACTGGCACCAGGCGAGTCGCTGATGACACGCAAGGCCAGGAACGGCACACTGCACTGATAGCAGACTTGGGCTATCGCACCCGACTCCATATCAACAGCCAGCGCCTCAGGGAAATTACCCTTGATTCGATTCACCTCATCCATGGTGTCGATAAACTGGTCCCCCGAACAAATCAGGCCCCTGTGGATATCTTCACTCTCAGGAAGCAGTTCAAGCAACTTCGTTGAGCCTTCAAAGTACAGTGGCAGCCCCTGAACACGTCCCAGTTCGCTCTCAGGACCGCACCACACGTCATGGTAGGACACTTTTTCGCCAGCCACCACATCCATCACATTGACAGATTTGTCGGCCCCGCCAGCCACACCGCTATTAATCACAAAATTAGGCGCAAAATGGTTGACAAGCATCAATGCGCCCATCGCTGCATTAACCTTGCCGATGCCGCATTGCATCACCATCACATCATGACGCCCCATCTTGCCACAGTGGAATTCAAAACCGCTCATGCGGCTCTCCTCGCTGTCTTGCAGCAACGGCAAGAGCAGGTCCAACTCCTTGCGCATTGCCACGATAATACCAATCTTCATATTTTATTAGATTTTAATTTTTGCCACAAAAATACTATTTTTTTCGCTTATTATACTATTTTTGCTGCATGAAAAAGTTGATAGACATCCTTCATAACGAGGGTTTGACCCTGGTGGTGAGAAGTGAAAATGGGGAAATACACCGTTTCACACAGCGCGGCGTGAAAGATTTGTTGACGCTGGTGAGCGAGCATCCCGATATACTCAAGGGGGCCATGATTGCCGATAAAGCCGTGGGCAAGGCCGCAGCGGCCTGCATGGTCGTGGGTGGCGCCAAACAAGTGTATGCCGACGTGATGAGCGAGCCGGCACTGTCGTTGCTGCAAGCCCATGGAGTAGAAGCCTCATGTAGTCAACTAGTTGACCACATCATCAACCGCACCGGCACCGATTGGTGCCCCATGGAGAAAGCAAGCCGAGGCGAAGACAACCCGCTCACCATCATTGAGAAAATCAAGCACCAACTTGAACTCATGGCATCAGCATCTAAATTGAAAAACAACTGATCCATCTGAATCATCTCATGGCATCCGCAACCCGTTAAAAGGAAAACAAATACAATAATAACAAAGGCGTCCGCATCCATGTGAAAACAGGAGTGCGGACGCCTCTCTAATCCCTAATCTCTAATCCCTAATCCCTGAGCACAAATGTGCTCGCAAAGCAAGCTTCACCAGCTGCCGGTGAGGAGGTAATCGATGAGGGCCGATACGTCGGCGATGGTGACTCCATCAATGCCATTGCAGTCGGCTGCTGCCAAGTTGATGCTGGTGGAATCGCCAGTCAACAGGTAGTCGATTAGAGCCGACACGTCGGCAATCGTCACCTCGTTATTACCGTTCACGTCACCGTGAATGAAGGCAGATTTCTCGGTGAAGTAGCCCGGGTTACTGGGGCCGCCGTCAATGTGGGCGTAGGCCTTATCAATGTGGCTTGCATCATAGGTCGTGCCCTTGCCACCCACCAAGCTTGTGCAATTTGCGAACATATTGTCGTAGTAGGTCACAGCAGCCGTAGTCCAACCATTGCCCACGAAGATGGTTCGCAGATTGGCGCAGTTATAAAATAAGTATTCCATATCGCTCACCAGGGACGTGTTGAAACTGCTTAAGTCAAGGCTTGCCAGTTGACTGCATTCAGCAAACATGGTCCACATTGAGGTCACCTTGGCCGTATTGAAGTGGCTCACATCAATGCTTGTCAATTTGTTGCAATAATAGAACATAAAAGACATATCGGCAACCTCGCTGGTGTTCAGGTAGTTCAGGCCCGTGATGGATTTAAGATTCTGCAAGCTGTAAAACCACGAGCAGGTACTCGTTGGGCGGGCATTGGCAAACGACGGGTCAAAGACCACATGGGCCGCGTAGGAATTAGGGCCGTTGCCTACCCATCTGGGCAGATTGGAACCTGTGTTCAGGCTGTAAGTCGTGCCCGAACGAGAACTGCGCAGGTTGTCGTAATAGAACGTCAACGTCGAGTCACCCGTCGTGTGGCAGACATAGGGCTCGGCAGCGCTGACACTGAGGGAGCACATCAAGCACGCCACAAAGCCGAAAAAATTAAGGCATAGTCTTCGTTTCATAATAGTAACTGTTAATTAGATTTATAATTGTTCAATGATGTTCCAGATATTTGCAAAACACCCTATCACCGAAAATTTGGACGAAATGCATCAACACCTTGCAAAAATACAAAATTATTTGAAAAATAACCAGAAAAAACACAAAAACATAAAACAAAGCCTATTAAAAGGATAAACGCTGGAGTCATATCAGGCTCCAGCGTTTCTTCATTAAACATCACTAATTGTTACTATAGCTGTGTTTTCAGGCTTCTGCTTTTAGACTCTCGTTTGTCCTATAGACACATTAAAACGCCGCTTTGTTACAAAAAAACGGCGTTTTAACAATACTTTAACAATGTGACGTTATAATTCGGCCTCCTTGAGCTTCTCGGCGTTCTCGGCGACGATGAGGTGGTCGATGCAATCCTGGATGTCGCCATCCATAAATGCGGGAAGGTTATAGATGGTGTAACCGATGCGATGGTCGGTGATGCGTCCCTGCGGATAGTTGTAAGTGCGGATTTTTGCCGAGCGGTCACCTGTCGAGACGAGGGTCTTGCGACGAGAAGCGATGTCGTCCATGTACTTCTGGTGCTCGTGGTCATAGATAAATGTGCGCAGACGTGCCAGAGCCCTCTCCTTGTTCTTGGGCTGGTCGCGGGTCTCGGTACACTCAATGAGGATTTCCTGCTGCTCACCCGTGTTAGGATTGGTCCACATGTAACGCAGACGGACACCACTGTTCACCTTGTTCACATTCTGGCCACCGGCACCACCACTGCGGAAGGTGTCCCACTTGATTTCACCCTCGTTGATGTGTACGTCAAATGGCTCCGCCTCGGGCAAGACAGCCACGCTGGCCGCCGAGGTATGGACACGGCCCTGGGTCTCGGTAACGGGAACTCGCTGCACGCGGTGAACGCCCGACTCATACTTCAACGTGCCATAGACGTTATCGCCAGTGATACTGAAGACGACCTCCTTGAAGCCGCCGACAGCACCCTCGCTGCAACTGGACATCTGCACATTCCAGCCCTTGGTCTCGCAGTAGCGGGTGTACATGCGTGCCAGGTCGCCAGCAAACAACGCAGCCTCGTCACCCCCTGTACCACCACGAATCTCCAGCACCACGTTCTTGCTGTCCTCGGGATCCTCGGGGATGAGCAGTAGCTTGATTTCTTCTTCCAGTTTGGGCAATGCAGCCTGATTTGCGTCGATTTCCTCGCGCGCCATGGCACGCAGGTCCTCGTCAGTCTCGCTGTCGAGCACAAGTTTGGCCTGCTCGATATCCTCAAGCAGCTTGCGGTAACGATTGGTAGCACCTAGCAGTGTTTCCAGGCTTTTGTATTCCTTAGTGAGTTTGACGTAGCGTCGCTGGTCGGCAATGACGTTGGGATCGGTGATTAATGTCCCGATTTCCTCAAATCGGGCATCCAAGCCGTCAAGTCGTTGTAATAATGCGTTTTCTGCCATATTATCTGAATTTTGGCTGCAAAGGTACTGCTTTTTTAGAGAATGACTGCCGTGTACGGTTAATAGTTTGGATAAATTCGTCTTGTCAGTGCGATTAAAGTGTGCTTTATGGCAATCGGCTTGCGCTATTTTTCGTAATTTTGCAGCATGAAACGAAATCTTTCACCCTTATCATCGTCTCCTGTTTTGGCGCTGTTGTGGAACCTGCTGGTCGTCTATATTGCTTACACGGTGTGCAGGATTGTTTTCCTAGCGTTGAACTGGTCGCTCTATTCAGGAACGCTCACGCTTAGTCACGGACTGGAGCTGTTCGGTGCCGGTCTGTTGTTTGACACGCCTGCCATCCTCTATACCAACGCCATTATCCTGTTGATGTTCTTGCTGCCGCTGCATTGGAAAGAGCACCCGGCGTTTTATCGTGTTGCGAGGTGGATATACACCATCGTGAACAGCATTGCCGTGTATATGAACCTGATGGATTGCGTGTATTTCCCCTTTACGGGCAAGCGCACGACAGCGTCGGTATTCGCCGAGTTCAGTAACGAGAGCACGGGTGAAATGATGAAGATATTTGGAGGACAGTTCTTGAGCCACTGGTATCTGGTGCTGCTGGCGGCCCTAGTGACCTGGGCATTCTGGAAACTGTTCCGTCCCAGGGGAGACGGAGGAAACGGAGAGAACGGAATTAACGGAAAATTTGGCGTATCGAAATACTATATCATGCAGGTGGTTTCGCTGCTGTTGGCTATTCCATTGTGTATCGGCGCAATACGTGGCGGATTCACTAAGGCGACACGCCCAATCACCATCAGCAATGCCAATCAGTATGTCAACCGCCCTGCCGAGACCGGCATTGTGTTAAATACACCATTTTCCATTTTCCGCACCTTGAAGAAAACGCCCTTTGTCGTCCCCAATTACATGAGCGACGAAGAGGCGACCGCGCTCTACACCCCACTCCACCAACCCAACGACAGCACGGCCTTCACCCCCCGCAACGTGGTAGTGCTCATCCTGGAAAGTTATAGTAAACAGCACATCGGTTTTTACAACAAGACCCTGCGCGGCGGCACCTACAAGGGTTTCACGCCCTTCCTCGACTCGCTCATCACGGCTGGGGCTATGACCTATAAATACTCTTATGCCAATGGGCGCAAGAGCATCGAGGGCATGCCCTCGGTACTATCTTCGCTGCCCAACTTTGTCGAGCCATTATTCCTCACACCAGCCTCGCTCAACGCTATGTCCGGGCTGGCACGGGAACTGGGCGAGAACAAAGGCTATGCCACCGCATTTTTCCATGGTGCACAAAACGGTTCAATGGGCTTTCAGGCCTTTGCCCGCGCGACAGGATTCCAGCGCTATTATGGCCGTAATGAATTTAATGACGATCCCAATTTCAACGGAGACGAGGACTTTGATGGCACATGGGCCATCTGGGACGAGGAGTTTTTCCAGTTCTTTGCCCAGCAGATGGGCAAGATGCAGCAACCGTTCATGACCGCCCTGTTCAGTGCATCCAGCCATGACCCGTTTGTTGTTCCTGAGAAATACAACGGTCGATTCCCACAGGGCGAGCGTCCATTGCAGCAGTGCATCGCCTACACGGACTATGCGCTGAAGCGCTTCTTTGAGACTGCCAGTCGCCAGCCATGGTTCAACAACACGCTCTTTGTCATCACAGCCGACCACGTGAGCCAGCAGATTGACCCCTTTTACTGCACTTCACTAGGCAACTTCAGCGTACCCATTATCCTCTATGCTCCTGGTGATCCATCGCTGCATGGCTATGACGAGGAGCGCGTGGTGGAACAGATTGACATCATGCCCACGGTGCTCAGTTACCTGCACTATGACAAGCCTTATATCGCCTTCGGCAACGACATGATGAACCAACAACAAGACGGCTTTGCGCTGCACTGGTTGCCCGAAGCCAGCAGTTATGAGTTTGTAATGGGAGACTACGCCCTGCAGTTTGACGGCAAGCAAGTCACGTCGGCCTACGCATTCCGTACCGACTCCACATTCACCCACAACGTGCTGGGCACCATGCCCCCAGCGACCTTAGACCACATGCAACGCATGATGAAATCCATCATCCAGCAATACATGCAACGCATGACCACCGACAACCTGGTCGTCAAGCCTCAGCAATAGCCTTTTAAAGCATGCCCAGGATGTGATAGACGCGGTTGACGATGCCCAGGCGGTCGATGTCGGGACGTGTCGAGAAAAAGAGGAAGATAAAGTCACGCTCGGGGATTTTTCCTGCATAGATGGTAAAACCGCCGTTGTCGCCCAAGTGATAGACGTGTGTGGGACAGTGTGGCAGGTCTTGAACAAAGAAACCGTAACCATAGCCCGTGTGGGGCTGGTAACCATACTCGGCATCGGCGGGAATCTGAATCCAAGGATTATAGGCCATGCGCTTGCTAGCAGCGGTCCACACGCGGTTGTCACGCAGGGCGCGTTCCCAGCTCACGAAGTCGTTGATGGAGCAATACAGGGCTCCATCGGCCTTGGTGCCGAAGAAACTCTCCTCGCCGTAATCATACTCCCGCCAAACACCCTTGTCGTCGCGCTCATAACCATGGGCCATGTGGGCAATAGCGCGGTCGGGTTCATAGTAGCGGCAAGTCGTCATTCCAGCCTTGTTAAAAATGTTCTCCTGCATGTAATTCTCGAAGGGGATGCCTGTTGCACGCTCTACAATCTGGTAGATGAGCTGGAATGTGGGATTGATGTACTCATACTGCGTGCCAGGCTGGAAATTCAGGTGGTCGAGTGTGCGCATATACTGCACCGAGGTAACGTCATTGGAATAGAGGACAAAATTGCGGTCGGTGCGAGGGCGTGCGTCGGGGATGCCCGAGGTGTGGCTGAGAATGTGGTGGAGCGTGATACCGTTGAAAAACGAGGCCTGGAACTCAGGGAAATACTTCGAGAGCGGGTCGTCCAACGAGATAACGCCCTGCTCGGCCAACTGCAACAAGGCTACCGCCGAGAACTGCTTGGACACCGAAGCGATGCAAAAGTTGGTCTCGAAGGTCACAGGAGCATGAGTCGCCACATCGGCGATGCCGAAGCAGCGGCTATAGACCGTGTCATTGCCCTGCAGGATGAGCACAGCAGCACCTGGCTCATCGGGATTATTGTACACTGCACCGAAAACCTCATCGATGCGCTTGGTTAACTCGTCATGGTTCATTTCGTGAGCATGGGCGAAGGAGAAAATACCCAACGTCGCCACAATCATCAGTATAATCCTTTTCATCATGGGGACAAAATTAGTTTTTTTTGATTAAAAGTCGTATCTTTGCACCGATTTTTTATAACGATAGCAATGATTCAGGTAAGTATTGACCCAAGGATTCTGGCAGCATGCCCAGAATGCCGCATCGGACTCATCAGTGCCACGGTAGTTAACGAACCGACTTGTGATGAGTTATGGGCTGAGATTGAGGCAGCAGCCGAGGACATCAAGCAGCGATATGAGTTGCTGGAAATCAACCAGCGCCCCGCTATCGCCGGCACACGCCACCTGTACAAAGCCTTGGGCAAAGACCCTAGCCGTTACCGCGTTTCCAGCGAAGCCTTGTGTCGCCGCATCATTCGCGGTCTGGGCATCTACCGCTTGACGACACTCATCGATGTCGTCAATCTGGTATCCATCAAGAGCGGATATGCCATTAGCGGCCTGGACGGAGACCGCATTGAGGGGAACACCTTAACGATGAGCGTGGGAAGGGCTGATGACGTGTATAACGGCATCGGTCGCGGCCTGCTCAATATCGAAGGGATGCCCGTCTATCGTGACGCAATGGGGCCGATTGCCACGCCCACGAGCGATGAAGAGCGAACCAAATTCACCGACCAGACTGTCAAGGCACAAATCAACATCAACGCTTTTGCACCTGAGATGCCGCTTGAAGAGGCCGTGGACTGGATGGCCGCACTCCTGAAGAAATATGCCCACGCTACTGACGTCGAAACTATGATTTTTGACCCATCGGCAAGTGGCAATGTTTGATTATTACTTTAACGTTGATTTAACTCAAGAACAACATAGATTATGGAAATACTCGAAATCTTAGAAAAGAACGTGAACCAGCGTCACATCGACCAGGTGGTCAGGACGCTCAAGGACGGAGGACTCATCATCTATCCGACTGATACTGTTTATGCTCTGGGCTGTGACGCGCTCAACAACCAAGCGATTGAGCGCATCTGCTCCATCAAAGAGATGAAATCGGCAAAGACAAACCTGTCCATCATCTGTGATGACATATCGACTGTGGCCCAGTATGCCAAGTTTGACAACACTCAGTTTCGCCTGATGAAAGCCAATCTGCCCGGACCATTTACCTTCATCTTCCCGGCGCTTTCCAAGTTGCCAAAAGCTTTTAAGGGACGTCGCTCGGTGGGAATCCGTATCCCTGACAACGAGATTGCCTTGTCAATCGTGCGCACATTGGGCGGTCCCATCTTGACGACCTCGGTGCCCGGCGACGATGAAGATTACCGCTGCGAACCCGGCCTGATGGCAGAGGCCTTTGAGTCGCAAGTCGATATCGTGATTGATGCGGGACGCGGACAGTTGTTACCCTCGACCATCGTGGATTGCACGAGTGGCGAACCCGAAATCACCCGCATGGGTAAAGGGAAACTTATTATTTAACAGACTACCAATTATCAAGATAATAGATCAGAAAAATGAAAAAGTTGATTTTTTGCATCGCAGCACTGATGGTGCTCGTGGCATGTAACAATAAGAGTGAACAAGGCAGCAATGCTACCGCTAACGACAACGCAAGCGGCCAAACCGAAATGCCCGTTGCAAGTCCTGACGATGAAGGTCAAACCGAATGGATCAAGCAGACAACCATCATGAGCTCCAAACCCATGGTGATTGACTTCTTCGCCACCTGGTGCGGCCCCTGCAAGCAACTTGCGCCCATCCTTGATGCATTGGAGAAAAAGCATAAAGGAGAAGTCATCTTCAAGCGCATTGATGTTGACCAAGAGCCCCAATTGGCCATGGAATTTAATGTCGAAGCCATTCCCCTGTTGATGTTTGTCACTCCCCGAGGCGAGTATCAGACCCTCATGGGTTATCAAGAAGCCGAGGTGATTGAAGCCAAGATTGCCGAGTTGCTCACCCGCAGTGCCAAGTAGCGCTTGCAGGTGTTCATTTCACGATTTCTTGGTGATAATCAGCAGGATTAGCATAAACCGCAAAGGGCAAAAGTGCCCCAAAACATAAAAACTGAATAGAAGGGGCTAGAAACTGAAAACTTTTTCGTACCTTTGTGCCCGATTTCGAAATAATAGACTAGTCAATAATAACTACTACATCATGGAAATTACTGCACAACAACTTGCAGCAATGGTTAACGGCACGGTCGATGGCGATGCATCTACCGTAATTAACAATTACGCTAAGATCGAGGAGGCCACCCCCGGTTGCCTGACGTTCCTTGCCAATCCCAAATACACGCATTACATCTATACCACTCAGGCTTCGGCCATTCTTGTTCGCAAGGACTTTGTGCCCGAGCAGGAGGTTAAAGCCACGCTCATCCGTGTGGATGACCCCTACCAGACGCTTGCCGATCTACTGAACTTTGTCAACAGCCAGCGTCCAGAGAAACGTGGTGTGGAGGAGCCCATTCACGTGGGTCAGGGCACTACCCTACCCGATGACGTGTATGTCGGGGCGTTTGCCTATATTGGCGATGGCGTGACCATTGGCAAGAACGTGAAAATCTATCCGCAGGTCTATGTAGGCGATGGCGTGACGCTGGGCGACAACGTCATTCTGTATCCCGGCGTGAAGATTTATCACGGCTGCCGCATCGGTAACCGCTGCATCGTGCAGGGTGGTGCTGTCATCGGCGGTGACGGCTTCGGTTTCGCGCCTAAGAAAGACGGCACTTATGAGAAAATCTCTCAAGTGGGTATCGTTATCCTTGAAGATGATGTGGAAATCGGTGCCAACACGACCATTGACCGCGCTACTATGGGCGCTACCGTCATCAAGAAAGGCGCAAAGCTGGACAACCTGATTCAGATAGCCCACAATGTGGAAGTTGGCGAAAGCACCGTCATGGCTGCCCAGGTGGGTGTTGCCGGTTCGACCAAGATCGGCAAGTATAACATGATTGGCGGACAGGTCGGTTTTGCCGGACACATCACCGTAGGTGACCAAAACGGTATCGGAGCCCAGACAGGTGTTGACAACAGCATCGGCAGCAACGGCAAGTGGCTCGGCGCACCCGTGCAGCCTGCTATGGAATTTGCCCGTCAAACCGTTTACCTGAAACGACTGGGCGAAATGTACAGTGACCTCAAGGAACTGAAAAAGAAAATCAACAATTAAGTTCATTAAGAGCTAATAACAGCTTGTAGATAATGAAACAGACAACACTGAAAAACGCCTTCACGGTAACGGGCAAGGGATTGCACACGGGACAGCTGTCAACGGCGACATTTAAGCCTGCCGATGTGAACACGGGCTACGTGTTCAAGCGCATGGACCTTGAAGGCCAACCCACCATACAGGCACTTGCCGAACATGTCATTGAGACAACTCGCGGCACCGTCATTGCCAGCAAGAGCAATAAGGAGGCCCGCGTAAGCACCATCGAGCACGCAATGGCCGCCCTCTATGCTGCAGGCATCGACAACTGCCTGATTGAGGTTAACTGTGGAGAGGTGCCCATCCTCGATGGCAGTGCTATCATCTGGTGCCAGGAGATTGAGAAAGCCGGTATCGTTGAGCAGGAAGCCGAGAAGGAGTTCTACGTGGTGAAACAGCGCATCAAGGTGGTTGATAAAGAGACGGGGTCGTCGCTTATCGTTCTGCCCGATGATGACTTGTCAATCGACTGCATGATTGAGTTTGACTCGCCCGTGTTGGGCAACCAGTTCGCCTCGTTGACCGACATCCGTCAATTCAAAACCGAGATTGCGGCTAGCCGCACCTTCGTGTTTGTGCGTGAGGTGTTACCGCTCATCCAGCTGAACCTGATCAAGGGCGGCGATCTTGACAACGCCATTGTCATCTATGACTCGCCCATGAAGCAAGAAGAGCTGGACCACATGGCCGATGTGATGAATGTGCCGCACAAGCCCGCCTCCGAACTGGGTTACCTCAACAACAAGCCACTGGCATTCAAGAACGAGCCCGCGCGCCACAAGTTGCTCGACGTGATGGGTGACCTGGCGCTGATAGGCCGTCCACTTAAAGGTCGCATCGTAGCCACCCGTCCTGGACACACCATCAACACCCAGTTGTCTAAGAAAATACGCCAGGAACTGCGTTACCAGAATGTTCAGGCACCCATCTACGACCCGAACAAAGAGCCGCTCTATGACATCAACCAGATCAAGCAGATGCTGCCTCACCGCTATCCGATGCTCCTCGTTGACAAAATCATCGAGAAAGGCAAGAAGCACGTGGTGGGCATCAAGAATGTGACGGCCAACGAGCCTTTCTTCCTGGGTCATTTCCCCAACGAGCCCATCATGCCCGGTGTCCTGCAGGTTGAAGCCATGGCCCAAGTGGGCGGCATCCTGGTCTTGAGCAATGTGGATGATCCCGAGAACTATTCCACCTATTTCCTCAAGATCGACAATGTCAAGTTCCGCCACAAGGTAGTCCCCGGAGACACGCTCATCTTCCACCTGTCGTTGATGACCCCCATCAGACGTGGCACCGCCATCATGAAGGGATACGCCTTTGTGGGAGAGAAAATTGTCACCGAGGCCGAGTTCATGGCGCAAATCGTCAAGAACCCCGAATAACAACCAACAACCAAGAACTGAAAACTGAAAATTACAAATATGGATATCCATCAGTTTGCCGTCGTTCACCCTGACGCTAAAATTGGGAAAGACGTGAAAATCGGTCCTTTTGTGACCATTGATGCCAATGTGGAGATTGGTGACGGAACCATTATCGACAGTGGCGCCGTGGTGCGCAGTGGTGCGCGCATCGGCAAGAACTGTCACATTCATTCTAATGCCGTAGTTTCAGACATACCCCAAGACCTTAAATTCCAAGGGGAAGATACGGTTGCTATCATCGGTGACAATACGGTGATTCGCGAGTTTGTCACCATTCACCGTGGCACGGCTTCTAAGGGCAAAACTGTCGTGGGCAACAACTGCCTCATCATGGCCTACTGCCATGTGGCACACGACTGTGTCGTGGGAAACCACGTGATTATGTCCAACGCCTCGCAACTGGCAGGCGAAGTGGTAGCCGACGATTGGGCCATCATCGGTGGCGGTGCGCTCGTTCACCAGTTCACAATGATTGGTTGTCATGTGATGATCCAGGGTGGCGCTCTGGTCAACAAGGATATTCCGCCCTTCTGCATGGCTGCACGCTACCCCATCGCCTATGAGGGCGTGAACAAGGTGGGTCTGCATCGCCGTGGCTACAGCAGCGAGCAGATTGATGCGATTGCCGACGTTTACCGCACTATCTATGATTCAGGACTGAACGTCACTCAGGCGCTCGAAGAGGCTGGCAAACTGCCCGCGAGCCCCGAGCGAGACATCATCATCGACTTTGTCCGCGCCAGCAAGCGCGGCATCGTCCGTAAGCCCTAATCACTCGAACCATTAACGAAACGGCCTGGTTACACAGTGTGTTAACCAGGCCGTTTCGTTTGTGATGTAGTATTAATGGGCTTATTGGGCCGATTCGATAGCTTGGAGTTTATCGGCTTCGCCCAGTTTGTAATAGATGTCGCGCAGGGCGTTGATCAAGTCCTTGTTGTTAGGATTAATAGTGTAGGATTTCTCCAGGTAAGGCAAAGCCTCGCGATAGATGGGATTGACCAGATCGGCCAGTTTCCTGCCATACAGGTGACTGTTCTGACGGGTCTCTTGAGCCTTGTTGTAGAAAAAGCGCCCCACGTTGAACAAGCCACTGGCATTGCTGTCATTCAGCTCGATGCAACGCTGGTAATATGGGAATGCCTCATAGATGTCATAGTAACTCTCCATGACCAGTCCCTTGAGGTTGAGCAACTCGTCATCATCGGGGTTGGCCTCCATGGCATCGTCAATCAGTGAATTGGCTCCCGAGTAATCCTCACGGGTGATGTAGTCGTTGATCAAGATGCGGATATACTGCGGGTCGCTAGTCCCAAACTTTACAAAGGCTTCCCATGCCAGTTTCACGACCTCAGCATCATTTCCCATGTCACTCAGGCACACCAGGGCATAATCATAGGCCTCCTTGCGGTTGTAGCCAGAATGTCTGGCGACGCTGAACAAGCGCACGGCATCGATGGTATCCCCCTTCTGCCATGCTGCGATGCCTTGATAATAACGGGCCTCGGCCACAAGGCTATCGGGCTTGATCCATCGCGGATCGTCGGTTCTCGCCGCCATCTTGCAATAGTAATCCCATGCCAGGTAAGCGCCATCCCAATCCTTCACATTATAGAGTTCACTACCAGCCAGGCGGTAATCGTCGTGATGCAACACCAGGCGGTTCACCACTTCCTTGCTGTACTTGGTCTTGACTTGAGGTCGTTTGGTCTTCTTGTCGATGATGGGTTGGCCTTTTTTATCGAGCACATGTATCGTGTCGAGTTTGAGAGCGACCAGGCTGTAGTCATAGGCATCGATCAGCGTGTGCCCCATTGCCTTGATGTCAATCTTCTTGCCCACACGGCGGTTGTCCATATATTTGTCATATTGCTCCACCTTGATGCGGTTAGCCAGCGCCCAGGTCTCAGCGCGATTACGGGTGTCATCGTTGGTGAGGGCCGGCTTCAACTTGTTAAAGGCTTTATCATAGGTCTCAACGGTCATTGTCAAGCCACTAAGCATCTTCTTTGATTGATCGACAAGCAGATGCTGGGCTGACAAATTCAATGATACCATCAATACCAGAGCAAATATGCTAACACTCTTTCTCACAATAGTTCCTCCTATTTAAAACGCCGCAAAATTACTCATTTTTCAATACACGTGCAAATGTCGATTGGCCGTTAGTAGCATTTAACACATCGCGTGGCACCCGCACACAGTGTGGGCGCTAAGGCCAAAGCCTCAACGCCCACCGATCAAATTTTCAGTATAAAGGATGATTGTTTACTTCACGCCCATGACCTCAAACTTGTAGAGGATGTCATCAAGCACGTTCTTGGCCTTGGTGTCGTCGGGGTTAAGTTCGCTAGCCTTCTTCAGGAAAGGAATAGCCTCGTCATAGATCGGTTTGATCTTGGGAACAAGTTCCTTGTTGGTAGCATTGGGATTGTCATCGATAATCTTCTGTGCCATCAGGTAGAGGCAACGGCCAACATCAAAGAAACCGTTAGCATAGTTGGGATCTACCTCGGTAGCGTGACGATAGAAAGGCAGAGCAGCCTCAACGCCCTTGGTCAACTCGGTGGTAAAGCCCTTGATGTCGTGCAGAGTACCGTTCATGGGATCACCCTTCAGAGCGTTGTCGATGAATGCGTTGGCCTTGTCATACTCGTTCTTGTCAAGCATGGCCTGTACCATGTTGGCCAGCGACGAGGTCTGGAAGTCAACGATGTTGTTGTCGGTGTAACCCAGCTTGCGAGCCTTGGTAAAGTTCTCATAGGCCTCGGCAAACTTCTGGATCTGGTACTGTGAATAACCCTGGAAGAATCGAACCTGGCTCAGAGTGCTGTCGGCAGCGGCAACGCCGTTCTTGATAGCGAAGTCTGACGAAGCGAGGTCTGCATAGTTACCGAATGCGTCAGCAGCATTCTCCCAGTCGCTGTTCTGCAAGTAAACGTTACCGGCATTTGCGATATCGCCCATGTGAGAAGTAAGGGCACCGATAATCTCCTTGCTGTATTTGGTCTTAAATTTCTTGGTACCGTCACCATTGAGCTTGGGTTGACCGGTCTTCTTGTCCATCTCAATAATAGTGTCGAGAGGCAGAGCCGTCATGTAGAACTGATAGGCACCACTCAGCACCTCATTCATCATCTTGTCATCAACAGGCTGCTGCATGAGTTTCATCTTGTACAACTCATCATAGAGACCAAAGGCGGCCTTACCTGCGGTGTACCAAGTGAGCACGTCACCAGCGCTCTCAGGGTTGGTGAGGGCGGGTTCGATGTTCTGCAATACTTCGGCAAGTGCCTGAGGATTGCCTGATGCGGCCTTCTTGGCAAGGTCTTTCACGAGGCTCATCTGAGCCGATGCGCCGAACGCCATGATGGCAGCTGCGGCGAAAAGAATCATCTTTTTCATTTTTGTTAACAATTAAGTTGGTTTATAATGTTTATTCGTTATCGTTCTTTTGTTCTTCTGAGTTCTCGGAGTTCTCGGAGTTCTCAGGAATCTCAGGAATCTCAGGGGCCTCGGAGATGTTCTGGGTGAAAGCGTCACGAACGCTTTCCTCGTCGGTCATCTCGGGTTCGGTATCCACCTTGCAAACACTTGCTATCTCGTCGTTTTTCTTCTCAAGGTTGATGAGCCTTACACCCTGGGTGGCGCGTCCAACGACACGCAGCGAGCTAACCCGTAGCCTGATGGCGATACCGCTCTTGTTGATAATCACGAGGTCGTTATCGTCGTTCACATTCTTAATTGCAATTAGCTTGCCAGTCTTGGGGGTAATGTTAATTGTTTTAACACCTTTACCGCCACGGTTGGTCACGCGGTAGTCCTCAAGAGCACTGCGCTTGCCCATACCCTGCTCCGAAACGACGAGCACGTTGTCGCGGGTGCCGGCACGCATGCAGATCATGCCGATGACCTCATCGCCCTGGCTCAGTCTCATACCCTTGACACCAGTAGCGGTGCGACCCATGGCACGAACCGTAGTCTCGGAGAAGCGCAAAGCATAACCCTTGCTGTTGGCCAAAATCACCTCGCTGTTACCCTCGGTGAGGATGGCGCCAACGAGCTGGTCGTCCTCGGCGATGTTGAGGGCGCGCACGCCATTGGCACGAGGACGCGAGTAAGCACTCAGGCTCGTACGCTTAACGATACCGTTCTTGGTAGTAAATACAATATAATGTGACTGGTTATACTCGGGATCGGTCAATGCCGTAGCGCGGACAAAGGCCATGATACGGTTCTCGGCATCCAGGTTTAACAGATTCTGGATAGCACGTCCCTTGCTGTTCTTGGTACCCTCGGGAATTTCAAACACACGCAGCCAGAAGCAACGTCCCGTAGCGGTGAAGAACAACATGTAATTGTGGTTGGTGGCTTCGTAGACATACTCGATGAAGTCTTCATCGCGCGTGTCGCTGCCACGAGCGCCCACGCCGCCACGTGCCTGAGCACGGTACTCCTTGAGCGGCGTGCGCTTGATATAACCAAAGTGGGAGATGGTGATGATCATGGGATCGTCGCTGTAGAAGTCCTCAGCGTTCATCTCCTCGCTGGAATAAACAATCTGGGTGCGGCGTTCGTCGCCAAATTTCTCCTTGACCTCGAGGAGTTCGGCCTCAATGACCTTGCGGCACTCGGCGGGATCGTCAAGGATAGCCTGCAGGTGCTCAATCGTCTTGCGCACCTCGGCCAACTCGTTGTGCAGCTTCTCCTGCTCTAATCCGGTGAGCTGGCGCAGGCGCATCTCAACGATGGCGCGGGCCTGAACCTCGGTGAGGCTGAAACGCTCACACAGGCGCTGGATAGCATGCTCGGTCGAGTCGCTGCTCTTGATGATGGCAATAACCTCATCAATGTTGTCACTGGCGATAATCAGACCTTCCAGGATATGGGCACGCTCCTTGGCCTTCTTCAGGTCGTATTCGGTGCGGCGGATTACCACATCGTGGCGGTGCTCCAGGAAGTAGTGCAGCAACTCCTTCAGGTTGAGCAACATGGGGCGTCCTTTGACCAGACACACGTTGTTGACACTGAACGAAGACTGCAACTCGGTCATCTTGTACAGCTTGTTGAGCAGCACATTGGGGTTGAAGTCCTTCTTGACGTCGATAACGATGCGCATACCGTGGCGGTCGCTCTCGTCATTGATGTCGGCAATGCCTTCGATTCTCTTCTCCTCAACGAGTCGTGCGATATTCTCGATAAGATCCTTCTTGTTGACATTATAAGGGATCTCGTTGACCACGATACGCTCGTGGTTGTGCTCGGTCTCGATTTCGGCCTTGGCACGCACAACGATGCGTCCGCGACCGGTCTCAAAGGCGTCTCTCACACCCTGATAGCCATAGATGATGCCGCCCGTGGGGAAGTCGGGAGCCTTGATGTAGTTCATCAACTCGCTCACTTCGATATCGGGATCTTCGAGCATCGCCAGGCAGCCATCGATGCACTCACCCAAGTTGTGGGGAGCCATGTTGGTTGCCATACCTACTGCGATACCCGTGGCACCGTTCACCAGCAGGTTAGGAATGCGGGTGGGCAATACCGAGGGTTCCTCGAGTGTGTTATCAAAGTTTGGTACGAAGTCCACCGTGTTCTTGTCCATGTCCTCCATCATGCTCTCGCCCATCTTGTCGAGACGCACCTCGGTGTAACGCATAGCAGCGGGGCTATCACCGTCCACCGAACCGAAGTTACCCTGTCCGTCAACTAGCGGATAACGCATTGCCCATTCCTGAGCCAAGCGGACCATGGCAAAGTAAACCGAAGAATCGCCGTGGGGGTGGTACTTACCAAGCACGTCACCCACAATACGGGCCGATTTCTTGTAGGGAGCATTGGAATAGTTGCGCAACTTGTCCATGCCGTAGAGTACCCTGCGGTGCACCGGCTTGAAGCCGTCGCGCACGTCGGGTAGTGCTCGCGAAACGATGACCGACATCGAGTAATCGATGTAACTGGACTTCATTTCGTTCTCAATGTTGATCTCTAGAATTCGATCGTTGTCCATTTGTATTTTTTACTTTTAAATCTGTTCCGGGCAGCGCACTGCAGGCAAAATTCCGCCCCAGGCTAGCACGCGTGCCACGACATTAGGTTTAACCTACAAAAATACTCATTCTTTTTCAATCGGCAATTGGATTTGCGCCACTTTTTGACTACAAAGAACCCAAAATGTTTAAAACGCATAAGATTTTATCGACGAAGGGGTGTTTTTGTCCTGCAAATTAGTATTTTTGCCCTTGTTTTCACCCAATTTGAGACGATCATGCAGAACTTTGCAGCCATAGACTTTGAGACCGCCAACAGCGAGCGCACCAGCGTTTGCTCGGTGGGCATCGTCATCGTGAGGGATGGCGAGATTGTGGACAAATTCTATTCCCTCATCCAGCCCGAGCCCAACTACTACAGTTACTGGTGCCAGCGCGTCCACGGCTTGGGTCATGAGGACACCGACGGCGCCCCGGTGTTCCCCTACGTGTGGTCACAGATCAAGCCGCTCATCGCGGGGCTGCCACTGGTTGCCCACAACAAAGCCTTTGACGAGAGTTGCCTGAAAGCCGTCTTCCGCTGCTACCAGATGGATTATCCCGACTATGAATTCTACTGCACCTGCGTGGCCGCCAGGCGCCTGCTCAGACAACTGCCCGACCACAAACTCGACACCGTGGCCGCCTATTGTGGCTTTGACTTGCTCAACCACCATCATGCGCTAGCCGATGCCGAGGCCTGTGCCCACATCGCCCTGCAGCTCCTATAAAAAAGCGATAATATGGCTTTAAATGCTAATTGCACAAAAATGTTGCCATGCGGTTAACCATCAATAACATTATGGCAGTTGCAGGCCACAGGCCTGCGCAAGGCTGTAAGCCTTGACTTGAATTAACCTCACGGCGCGAGAACCGTAGGTCCTCGTGGCGTGAGGATAGTGATGATAGCAACTTTGGGCCCTGAAGGGGGCCACTATCAGCACCGAGTGGCCCTCTACGAGGCCCATTCTCTTTTATGTAGCACTCCCTAGGCCACACTGACCTTCGGCCAGTGCGCCCTAGGGTTATATTAAGTCAAGGCCGCTGGCCTTGCGCAGGTCAGTCGAGCTGCTCACCTGCCGAGCCATGTTACGCTTCATGCTTCACGGCAAAGACAACACACCTTTTCTGATTGCCAATATATGGCTTGAAAAATCATCCTGCAAAATGACCATTACGCCGAGTTTGTTAGGATACAAAATTAATTATTTGCAAAAAATCGGGAAATTCGCATTAGCCACGCGGGGTTCGTTTCAGCAAAAAATTAGAGCCGCAATGAACTTGCGGCTCTGTAAGTCAATTATGACAATCTAATTACTTGACTTTATAAAGTCAGGCTTGCAGTAATTGCCTGTACTTCGCGTGAGAAATCTTTTTCTATCGACATGCGCTGCTCAATCTGGATGCAGGCATGCAGCACGGTGGCGTGGGTGCGGTCGAGCTTGGCGCCGATGCTGGTCGATGACATCTGTGCCTCCTTCTTGGCAAGGTACATGATGAGCTGGCGCGCATCACTGATTTCGCGCTTGCGTGACTTGCCGTAAATCAACTCGGTAGGCAGGTTATAGTAGTCGGCGACGGTCTCGGTAATCGACTCAAAGGTAACCTGTCGCTGGCTCACCTTGACGGTGTTGCCGATGACGCTACGTGCCAGGCTGATGGTGATGTCCTGTCCCAACATTGTGGCGTGGGCCAGCAGGGCTACCATGACGCCTTCCAGTTCGCGAACACTCTCGGTGACATTGGCTGCGATAAAGTCAAGCACCTCGCCATCAATCTTCAAGCCATCTTGTGCGGCCCTCATGTCGAGGAACTGTCGCCTGAGCTCATAGTCGGGCTTTTCCAGCTCTACCGTCATGCCCCACTTGAAGCGAGAGAGCAGCCTGGGCTCCATACCATCGAGGTCGCTAGGACGGCAATCGCTTGACATCACCAGTTGGCGCTGGTGCTGATGCAGATAGTTGAAGATATGGAAAAAAGTGTTCTGTGTCTTCTGCTTTCCGGCAAGGAACTGAATGTCGTCGAGCAAGAGGACATCGATGCTCTCATAGAAACGGATGAAGTCGTTGACTTTCTTCTGTACAACGGCAGTGGTGTACTGGCTCTCAAACACTCTCGAGGAGACGTAGAGCACCCTCATGCGCGGATATTCCTCCTTGAGCTTGATACCGATAGCCTGCAGCAGGTGAGTCTTGCCCACACCCGTCGTGCCGAAGACAAACATGGGGTTGTAGGTCTTCACTTCGGGTTGCTCGGCAATGGCATGGCCGATGCTCACAGCGAGCTTGTTGCTCATGCTGGTGCAGTAGTTCTGGAAAGTGTATTTCGGGTTAAGCTGCGGGTCGATGTCTTCAAGATGACCATCGTGATCAAACGGATTGGAGACACGCGGCTGGCGAATCTTCAGTTCCTGCTTGAGCTTAACGCTGGAATTATCCTCGGCTTGCTCCACGGCACTCTCATCATCGGCCCCCACCACATTATATTTATAGGTGAGCTTGACGTTCTCGCCAAAGACCTTCTTCAAGGCGGCTGAGAGAATGGTGATATATCGTCCCTCAATCTGTTCTACAAAGAACTTTGAGGGCACCTTGAGCGTCACACGGTCGTTTTCCTGGTCGAAGTCAACGGCAACAATGGGAGCGAACCAAACTTTGTATTGTTCGGCCGGCAGGTTTGCCTTAATGACGTCAAGGCAACGGTTCCACTGTTGTGCAACGTTAAACATGATCCTTAAAATTTCTTAGTAATGCTTGGTTTGTTTTTTTGCTTTTAGCAGTACAAATTTCGGTCAATAATTTCTTTTAAAAAAGTGCTGAAAAAATTTGGAAATCTCATTTCAAGTGTAATGATGTTGAAAAACAAAGCATTACAACATCGTTTTGATTTTTTTACAATTTAAGGTGTCTTGCTTTAATCACACAACTGAAAATCAGCACTTTACATTTAATCGTCGATTTTCTTATTTCATTTGTAAACTCGCAAATGGCTGTTATTACAAGGGTTTCATTTTGCAAATCCCGAAAATAGTAAATTTCAAAAAATTCCCTATTTAGACTTAATCCAAATAGGGAATTTTACGCGTTTCATGAGAGGAAAATCACTCTCCAAAAATGAAAAACAATAGTTATATCCAAACGTCTCAGCACGTTAAAAGACTTTAATGTTGATGTAACGTTTAGGATTGGCTTTGATATCGGTCAACAGCGAGTCAAGACTGGCTATGGCGCGGTTGGCATTGTCATAGAGTTCGCGGTCGTTCATCACCTTGCCCAGCGTCGAGTTCTTGTCATTCAACTGCTCACTGAGCTTCTCCAGGTTAGCCAGAGTAGCATTCAGCGTGTTGATTGTTGAGTCGATGGGAATCTGCTTCAAGGTTGACGAGAAATCAGTGAGGTTGCTGGTGGCGCCACTCAAGTTGCCAGTGATACCGTTAACATTATTCATCACGCCCGGCACACTGCGGTTCAGACCATTCATGAGAATATTGAGTTGCTGGGCACTGGCCTGAATCTGGCGGGTAATTCCATCCAAGCGGGCAAGAGCAGCCGCCAAGGCGGGATCGCCCGTCAAGCCATTGACATTGTTCATGATGGAGTCCACCTTGGGTAACATATCAGTCACCATGGGTATCATGTTTTCTTTTACATTATCAACTATACCAGGGAGTTCAGTGGTAGGAATCATGCTACCTGGCTTCATTGCGGGTCCATCACCCAGATTGAGTACAAGCGAAGTGCCGCCCAACAGACCTGATACCATATTGATGGTACTCCCTTCGGGCACCTTCATCTCGGGTTCCATTGCCAGCTCTATCGTAATTTTGTTTTTGGAAAAGTCATATTTGATTTCATATACCTGTCCCACCTGGAATCCGTTGACGGTAATTGGGGAAGCCTTGAGCAATCCATCCACGCTACTCACTTCGGTGTAGAAGCGATTGGAGGGAGTCAACAGGTTGATACCCTTCAGGTAATTGATGCCCCAGTACAGCAATACCAGTCCCAAGAGGACCGTGAGCGCGATTTTCACGTTCTTGTTAAAAAACTTCATCTTCTACTGCTTTAGTTTATTTCAAGTTGCAAAGTTAATCATTTGTTCTTTATGTGTGAGTCATTTTAGGCATTTTTCATGATAATTTGCATCTAATTTGACATATCATAACCGTTTCAGCATAAAAAAACAGGCCAAATCGTTAAAAAAACACGTTCAGTCGTTGATGGTTTTCAGTTTTGTGATTATTTTTGCATCCAACTAAAAAAACGATACTACTATGAAATCTCCACTAGACTGCAAGTATCTATATGGTCTCATCGGCTATCCGCTGGTGCATTCCTTCTCACGCGATTTCTTTAACCGCAAGTTTATTGCCGAGGACATTGACGCCCAGTACATCAACTTCGAGATACCCGACATCGGCATGCTCATGGAGGTGATTGCCGAGCACCCCAACCTGAATGGCCTCAATGTCACCGCCCCCTACAAGGAGGCTGTCATACCGCTGCTGGATTCGCTCGATGATGATGCCGCCGAGATTGGCGCTGTCAATGTCATTAAGTTCATTCGCGACGAGTCAGGAGCACTGCAAGAACTGCGAGGCTACAACAGCGACGTGATGGGCTTTGAAAAGACCTTGGACGGCATTCTCACGCCTGAGTACACCAGCGCTATGGTGCTGGGCACTGGCGGGGCTGCCAAGGCTGTGAGCACGGCCCTGCGTCATCAGGGCATCGAGGTTCAACTTGTGTCAAGGCGCAAATCGGAGCACATCATGGTCTATGAGGAACTCACCCGCGCCATAGTGGCAGCCCACCAGATCATTGTCAACGCCACCCCCCTTGGCAAGTATCCCGACGACAACCTGTGTCCCGACTTCCCATATCGCTTCCTCACCAGCAAGCACCTGTGCTATGACCTTATCTATAACCCCGAGGAAACGCTGTTCATGAAGCGTTCGGCCAAATATGGGGCAAAAACCAAAAACGGTATCGAGATGCTGCTCCTGCAGGCCTTCGATTCCTATGATATCTGGACCGATAACTACTAAACATGGTTGGACATTGGGCATCATGTGACAACAATGGCATTTTGACTCTGTCATGAAACAGGATATGGTGCTCTCTCGCATACCGCTACTGCGAATTCTCCTGCCATTCATGGCAGGAATTCTATTTCATCGCGCATGGCACGTGTGGTGGGTCCCGATAATGTTCATCGCATTGGCCATCGCCCTTTATGCCCTGCTTACCGTGCTTTCCCGGTCACCCCAAGGGCGATTGCGTTTCCGCGCCTACTTCATTGTCCCGCTGGCCATGGCTGCGCTGGCACTAGGCTGGATTGCCAGCAACATCCATTGTCCACCCCGACTCGCCATCGAGCAACGCGATGGCCTCGTTTTGACAGGACACATCGCCCAGCTGCAATATACCGACTTCTCGATGCGCATGGCCATCGATGTGCTCAACCCCGACTTGCCGCCATGCCGAGTCATGGTTTCCACCCGTGGATGTGACTACACGTTGCATGCCGGAGACCTTGTTGCTTGGCAGGGGCATCTTGACGAGGTGAGCAGCCTTGGTAACCCTGATGAAATGGATTATGCCCGTTATCTTCTTGACAGCGAGGGAATCCGTTACCAGCAGCACTTGCCATTGAATCAGGTGAAACGCATCGGCCACTCCCCCACCCTGAGGACCCGCTTAGAAAACCTCAGACGCGATTTGAAACTCAAAGTGTTCAACTCACGGCTGACGCCTATGTCCCAGCAGTTTGTTGTAGCATTGCTACTGGGAGACAGCGGGGTCATCGATAAAGCGACCCGACAAGATTTTTCCACGGCTGGAGTGGCACATGTGTTAGCCTTAAGTGGCCTGCATGTGGGTTTCATCGCCCTCATTATCTGGTGGTTATTGTTTCCGCTCGATTACCTGCGGCTGAAGAAGTTGCGCCTTGTCATTACCCTGGTCGCCATCACGGCTTTTGCCTTGTTCACGGGGCTCAGTCCCAGTGTGATGAGGGCCACGGTGATGATTGGCATGGTGCTGATGTCGCTATTCTTCTACAAGCGGTATCTATCGCTCAACGCCCTAGCAATGGCCGCCCTCGCCATTCTCGTGTTCTCACCATCGGCCCTGTTCAGCGTGGGTTTCCAGTTGAGTTTCATCACCGTGGGAGCAGTATTGATGTTTGCCCGCCTCCCCGAGGAGCTGGCACAGCGTCCCAAGTGGATACAGGCCGTTATTTCGACCGTCATCACCTCGCTGGTAGCCATGCTGGCGACAATAGCCTTGACCGCACACTATTTCCACACCATCTCGCTGATGTCGGTGCTCTCCAATCTGCTCATCCTTCCTGTCCTGCCCGTGTTTATGGTGCTTGGAGCCATCTTCCTGCTGGTGACGGCGGCAGGCATGCAGTGGGCTTTGCTCGACTGGGTGTTAGATGGCATTTATCACTACATTCACGGCACGACGTCGGTGGTTAATGCCATCCCGCTGTCTCACATTGGCAACGTGTATGTGAGCACGTTTGGCGTGGTGGCCTATTTTGTCATCATGGCGCTCGTGGTACTATGGCTCTATCGTCGTAATTACCGATTTCTGCTGGCGGCAGGCGTAGCCTTGCTCATTCTCCTCGCCCATTCCTTGTGGGTTGATGCCCGCACGCCACGCCAGGGCTTGGTGGTCTTCAATTCTTACTCGTCAACACCAATTTTCTATTTTAACGGCGGGACGGGCTACTTCTGGGCTCCCGATGGTGACGAACCCGACTCGGCCAGTTTTGCCCGTTATTATTCTGGATTCCTCAGTCGACATGGCATCGGAGAGTTGCATTTCATCACCAATGAGGATTCATTGCAACTGGACAATGCGTTCATCCGCCCGCCCTATGCCCACCTGATGGGACATCGCCTCATGGCTGTGGGTGCTGGCCGGTGGAAACGCATGACCTTCACCCACCAACTGGCACTCGACGAAGTCATCGTCACCAAGCACTACCACGGCAGTGCTGCCAAACTGCAAGAACTCTTCCATTTTGACCGGCTCATCATATCTGGAGCCTACTATGAAAGCACCAGGCTGCAGCACGAGTGCGACAGCCTGGGATTAAACTATACAGTAGGATATTGTCCGATTAGATGAGCGAGAGGACAATCTTCTTGACATCTTCGGCCAATCGTTCGGCCTCGGGCATCGTGTGAGCCTCGCTATAAATGCGGATAATGGGCTCGGTGTTGCTCTTGCGCAGGTGCACCCATCCGTCAGCAAAGTCAATCTTCACGCCATCGATGGTTGTCATCTGCTCGCCTTGATAGTGTTGCTCCACAGCCTTGAGGATGGCATCAACGTCCATTTCGGGCTGGAGTTGGAGTTTGGTTTTAGCGATACTGTATTGCGGATAGGTCTTCTTCAGTTCGCTGACGGTCTTGCCGCTGTGGGCCAGCAACGAGAGGAACAACGCCACGCCAACGAGGGCGTCACGGCCATAGTGGCTCGCGGGATAGATTACGCCACCATTGCCCTCGCCGCCAATGACTGCACCAGTGCGGCGCATCTCGGTGGTCACATTGACCTCGCCAACAGCGGCTGCAGTATAAGAACAGCCGTGGGCCTGGGTCACATCACGCAGGGCGCGTGACGATGACAGGTTGCTCACCGTTGAGCCAGGCGTGTGAGATAGGACATAGTCGGCCACCGCAACAAGGGTGTATTCCTCGACAAAGAATTCGCCATTCTCCATCACTATGGCCAAGCGGTCCACATCGGGATCAACGACAAAACCCACATCGGCTTTACCTTGACGCATAAAGTCGCTGATGGCGGTCAGGTTCTCGGGAATCGGCTCGGGCGTGTGTCCGAAATTGCCCGTTGGGTCACAGAAGAGCTTTTCTACACGCTTGACACCCAGCGCATCAAGCAACTGGGGGATGGCAACACCGCCCACACTGTTGACGGCATCGACGGCAACGGTAAAGTCGGCCTTGCGTATCGCATCCACATCCACGAGGTCGAGCGCGAGCACCTGGTCGATGTGACGGCGAAGCCAGGTGTAGTTCTTCTGTTCGCGGCCCAAGTGGTCAACGTCGGCGTAGTCAAAGTCTTCCTGCTCGGCAAGACGGAGCACTTCTTTGCCCTCGGCATCGGTCAGGAATTCACCGTTATGGTTCAAGAGTTTGAGCGCGTTCCACTGTTTGGGATTATGTGATGCTGTAATGATGATACCGCCACAGGCGTGTTCGCCGACTACTGCCAACTCGGTTGTTGGAGTCGTCGCCAACCCGATGTTGACAACGTCAAATCCCATTCCCATGAGTGTTCCCACTACCGTGTTGAGCACCATGCGGCCCGACATGCGGGCATCACGGCCAACAACGATGACATTGGACTTCACTGGCGAGTTGCGACGCATAAAGGTGGCATATGCCGAAGTGAACTTGACGATGTCGAGCGGCGAGAGGCCATCACCGGCCTTACCGCCGATGGTGCCGCGAATTCCAGAAATCGATTTTATCAGTGACATTATTTCTTGAGTTGTTAATTTTCAATTATTAAATTAAATCATGCTGTGGAAGTAGCGCACGTGGAAGAGGAAGGGCATGACGTAGGAAATCTCGTTGGTGAAGCCAAACTGAGACTTGATGACCAAGTTGACCTCACACTCGACGCCCAAGAAGTTCAACGGATACTGCAATCCGTAGCCCCACTGCGAGGTCGAGGGCAACTTGAAGTCTGAGTAGTTGAACGAGCAGAACTGTGCATCCATGCTATTCTCGTTACTGCTGTAAGGAACCAACCTGCCCTCGGCATACCAAACAGCCAAGCTGTAACGGGTGTAGCGGAAGTAGATGGGCTCGCCCACCTTGGCTCGGTCATTCTTGCGGTCGCCGGCATTCAATACCTGCATGTAGATATTACCATCGTTGTCCAGGCGATAAAACGGTGCATCTTCACCAACCTCGAAGACAGAGTCCTTAGGTACAGACATGACCACGCGATGATTGGCTAGATAAGAATTGACGGCATAGCGCTCCTCGTTGAGGCGGTCGGCGTAGCTCTGGTCGTTGTTACATGCGGTCAGTAACGAGAGGGCCATCACGCCCAGTAACACACATTTGCTTAAAATTGTTTTCATTATTCTGATTTTTGTGTTGATTGTTCGGTTGATTGTTGTTCAGTTGCGGGGAACAGGTCGGCCAACACCTGGTGGAAACGCTCGACGGCCTCGTCCATGGTGCCGACAAAGTCACCACCGGCAGCGTTCTGATGACCGCCGCCATTGAAGTACTTGAAGCAGATGTCGCTGACCGAGAAATCGCCCTGGGAACGGCTGGAGACCTTAATCTTGTCAGCGTCCTCGCGCAGGAACACGCTCCAGTAGATGCCAGGAATGGCCAAAGGCTTGTTGACCAACGTTTCGGTATCACCACGGCTGTAATTGAAGCGCTCCAGTTCCTCCTTGGTCAAGGCAATGAGCGATGCCCCCTGCTCGGGGAACAACTGCATCTTCTCGCTCAAGGCATAACCCTGCAGACGCAGGCTATCGGCACTGAAGGTGTTCATCGCCTTGTTGTAAAGGTCGATGCGGTCAAAGCGGCGGCGAATGATTGACGCCATAATCTCATAGAACTCAGGATCGTCGCAACTATAGGCAAAACCACCCGTGTCGGTCATCATGCCCACATACAGGCAACTGGCAGCGTAACGGTCCATGAAACGCAACAAGCCCATCTGCATGAGCACCCTGAACACCAGTTCACAAGTCGATGAAGCCTCGGGAAATGAAATCGACAGGTCGAAGCAATCGTCAGGCTCCAGATGGTGGTCAATGAGAAGGCGCTTGATCTTGAGGGGTTCTATGAGTTCGGCCAGACGGTCGATACGCTTCATGGAATTGAAATCGAGGCAAAAGAGAAGCTGCGCATCGTTTAACACATTGCGCGCACGCTGCTCGTGCTTGGTGTACACCACCAGTTCACGCACCCCAGGCATGAAATCCAGCGACTTGGGGGCCATGTCGGGAGTAACCACAACGGCATCCTTACCCAGTCGCCGCAACACATGGGCCAAGGCAAGCGTCGATCCCAAGGCATCACCGTCGGGCGACTTGTGGCAGGTGATGGCGATGCGCTGCACGCCATTTATCATAGCACGCAGCCGATCGATTGTCGTTTGGTCAATTATTGAGCTGATCATTATTATCTGAAAAACGCATTAATCGACAAAGATAGCGCTTTTTTGCCACATAATGCCTTGAGACCACATTTAATAATCGTTAATCGTTACAATTTGAGTCGGACAAAGACAGGGTAATGGTCGGATGGCTGACGACGTGTGTAGGTGCTGAATGAGATTTCCTGTGGAGCATCAGCGGCTTTTCTCAACTCGCTAGACGAGTCGTTGGGCACCCAATAGCTATTGGTCAATATACCATAGGATTCCACCTGAACCTCAGGGGAGACAAAAACGTGGTCAATGCGGCTATCGGTGTAGATGTTGATGTCATAGGCGTTGAATGTGCCATTCTCGGCAAAGCGTTGACGAGCGTATTGATAAGAATCCTTCAATAACCCTGATTGGACAAAGATGCTGTATATCTCATCCTTTTGGTCCACATTGAAATCGCCCGTAATGATGACTGGAGCGCCTTGGGCAATATCCCGCACCTTGCTGACGATCAACTTTGCCGCCTCGCGGCGAGCGACAACGCCGACATGATCCATGTGCAGGTTGAAGAAGTAGAAAGCTTCGTCATTGGTCGCTGTCATTCCAGTGAACTTGCCCCAAGTGCAGATACGAACGCAGGCCGCATCCCATCCCAAGCCAGGACGGTCGGGCGTCTCACTGAGCCAAAAGTCACCATGATCCAACAAGCGCAATCGGTCTTTCTTATAAAACACTGCGGCATACTCGCCCGCTGTCTTGCCATCATCGCGCCCCACGCCGATGTAATCATAGCCATCCAGCCCCTTGAGCATATCAACGAGCTGGGTATGAAGCACCTCCTGCGCGCCAAAGATGTCGGGAGACATGAAATTGATCTGGTCACACATGACTTGGCATCGCTTGGACCATCTCTCGCCCTTGACACTGTCACCCTGGTTCTTGTACCTGATGTTGTAGGTGCCCACAAGCATCTGTGCCGACATCAACTGAGAAAATGACAAAAAGACAAAGAGAGTCAAGAAAAACTTTTTCATGAACTGTAGGGATTATGTTATGTTAGAAGGGGTAACCGATGGCTAGATGGAATGCCAAGCCGTCCTTGAACCTGGGGATATTATAGTATCCGCTCTTGCCTGTATCATAGGGGGCATGGATTCCTATACCCAAATCGGCACGGACAACAAGCATCTGCATGTCAAACCTGAGGCCGAGACCTGTACCCAGCGCCAGTTCATTAAAAAAGTTCTTCATCTTCAACTGGCCGCCTGGACGATGATCATCTTCTTTCAAGAGCCAGACGTTGCCGGCATCAAGGAAGACAGCGCCCTTTAAATAACCCAGGATGGGGAAACGGTATTCGGCATTAGCCTCAAATTTGAAGGTACCCGTCTGGTCAAAGTAGGCATAGCGGACACTGTCAGCCGGATGATAGCTACCGGGACCGATAGATCGCACAGCAAATGCCCTGATGGAGTTGCTACCACCTACATAGTACTGCTCCCTATAGGGTACCTCTTCGCGGTTGCCATAGGCATGGACAGCCCCCAGGAACACCCTGGTTGCCAAATAGGATTCTGGGGTCAACTTGTGTGTCCACACCACCTGACCCTGGGCTTTGACAAACTGTGAGAATGGAGTTCCCAGCAATTCCTTGGTGCCCCTGCTCTGGAAAATCGACCAGATGCCCGAAAGGACATTTCCAGCCTCGGCAATGCCAGCGGTGACTGTGATATGATTGCGATAGGAGAGTTCGCGGTCATAGGTGTAGAAATACTCTATCTTGGGAATAAACATGTCTTCGAAACTCAGCGCCAATGCAGGATTGTCGACCATTGCCGAGTCAAAGCGTGCCGTTTTGCTGATGAGCTTCGTGTAGGTGAGCTTGAACGGCGTGAGCACGTGGCTGGAATAATGGTTTGCATGCCATTCCCATGTCACTGCTGTACCCAATTGTGCCATCTTGAAGAAGCCAGGACGGTTCAAGAGCTCGGCATTGAGCGACAGATGAGTCCAGTTGGTATATCGACGGGAAGGATACAGGAATTTAGGAGCAATCAAACGCGGAAAATCCAATTTCGCCTCAATACCAAACTCATAGGAGTTAAAATCCGACCCCCTGTAGCCACTTTTGCCACCCGTCTGCCACTCATAGTCGCCATAGGCATCAAGCGAGAACTTCTCCCCTGCCCCGAAGGCATTCTTGTGGCTGGCGCCGACCTTGATACCGGGGCCGATGTAACTGTTGCTCTTGGACGTGCCTCGGAGCTCAAATGTCACCTCCCACGGACTGTCAAGCTGGCAGAAAACATTCAAATCCAGCAAGCCCTGGCCATCGGGAGTGATACTGTCGAGCGGCACCACCTGAATGTCCACAGTGCTGAAGATGCCCAGGCGTGACAGGGCCGCCTGGGTGCGGTCGATGCTGTTCACCCTGAACGTGCGCCCCTTGCGGGCACGGATGCAGGAAGGAATGACCTTGTCCTGGATATAAACCGGCTCGTAGCGAATGAGTCGGCAATTCCTTGTCTCAACGGTATCGGGTTCGCCCTTGGCATCATCATTGACCACCGTGGCAGTGATGTCGTTGGTAATGTAACGCAACTTGGCATTATTGGGAATATCGCCAGAATCAATAAGGCGCATGTGGATAATGCCCTTGTCCTTGACACTGTCGGCGAGATACTGAATGTACTCGGGCCTGAAGAAATAATAGCCCTTATTGCGGACGGCATTGGTGATATCGATGCGAACTGCGCTGAGTGAATCCAGGCAGTAGCGGCTACCGGTCTGCAAGTAACGGTTAACACGGGCCAGCGAGTCCACCAGTTGCAGCACGGGCTCCTTGCTGTTGATGTACTGGATGTCGCCTAAGGTGTATGGCGGGTTGACGATCACGTCATAGGACACCTTGGCCTTCTTGGGATTGCTACTGGGTATTAACTCATATCTGGCCGATGATGTGAAATAACCATTGTTGCGCAAGATAGTGTTGATCATGTCAACGCGGGCTTGCGGATTGACACGGCGAATGAGTACCGGCTTGGCGGCAAAGTGCTTATACAACCATCCCTTGAAGCCCGTGGCATTCTCATCAATATTGTTATAGAGCATCAAGCCGAACGGGAACGGGGTGCGGTAATAAGGCGAGTAGAGCGGATTGTTGGGCTTGACATTGATGGCGGTGAAAATGTCGTTCTTGACCCCACCGTCAATCTTGACACTATCCTCATGATACTTGAGGTGTTTAACACCAGTATAGAGGATGTCATTCTCGCCCAATTTCTTGGTTGTCGAGCACGCCGAGGCCAGCATCAGCAGGACGGATGCCAGTACCAGCAGTGGGACATGATATTGTTTATTCGCTCTCATCTTTCTTGCGGGTTACTGTGGGTTTGTCGGCAGCGTCCTGGGCAGCAGGCATGTCGCCGTCGAGCGGAACGATGTAGGACTCGTCCTGCTGGATGGCATCAATAGCCTCCTCTTGCAGTTTGAGCTCAGCCTTGCGGGCTTTCTCCAGCGAGTCACGCAACAAATATTCGCGTGAATGCTTGAACTTGAACAGATTCTTCAAGTTGCTGAGTTTGCGCTTGAGCACATAGGCAATACCCGTCTCAGTGACCTGACCCTCGATCACGTTCTCGTAGCTGGCGTGGCGGAAGAGTTTCAGATACTTGTTGCCGCTGTCGTTGAGGAAGTACTCGAGCGAGATGTCATTAAACAGGTTATTGGCGACATCCTCCTCGGCACGGGCCTCGGTACTGTATTCACCGCCCACGACAATCTTGAAGCGGTCGTTGAACAGCGTCTTGGCCAGACGGTAACTGTAGCTGGTCTCGGTACCGCCGTTGATGGTGCCCTGATACTGATTGATGCCGAACGAGAGGTCGACGCCGGGCAAGGTCTGTGCCGCCCAAGCGTTGAGTTTGGTCTGCAGGAAGGAGAACAGAGCATTAGACGCCGACAAGTTGTTGAAACTACCCATGCTGTTAGTGCCCGAGTAGGTATTATAGAGCAGCAGGTTGATGGCAGCCTGTGAGCGCTGGTTATCGCTCATGGACTGCAACTCGTTCTGCACCTTTGCGTCATTCTCGCATTTCAGGTCAAATCCCAGGTCGATGTTGCTCAGCGTGCCACCCACGTTGGCATCGATTAGGAATTCAACCAGTCGAGTGCCATCCTCTTTACTGCTGACACTGGTCTTGAGTCGCTCGGTGCCCTTGAGGTTCAGTTGCGGGTTGAGCATGTCGCCCGTCCAAGAGATGCTGCTACCACTGTTGATATCAAAATTCTTTGAGGAAATCAACGGCGGAGTGTATCGCAAGTTACCACTACTAATCACATACGATCCAGTTAGGTTGTTACGTCCCGCAAAGTCGAGCGAATACTTGAGTCGGCCGTTACCATCGACCGTGGCGCGGTTCTGGCCGTCCTCTGAGAGATAAACATTGATTTTTGCGCCATCCTCGACTTGGATATTGGCCAAAATGTCAGTTGCGCTGCCACCACCACTGGCGGTTACCAGAATGGTCTCGCTACCTGATGTATTGTTAAAGTCGGTGAAGGTGACCATACTCTCGTCAACGGTGTTGGAGAGTTGGGTAATCTCCTCCTTCATGACATAGGTGATATTGGAGCCTATCAAGAGTGTAGCGTTGGCACGCACACTCATGATGTTGCCATAGCTCTTGACGGTAGCGTCGATCTCGGCAAGACCCTTTCCGAAGAGTTCTGTAAACTCATCTTGCTTGCTGTCCATGAACTGGACTTCATGCCCTTGAGCCCTCAGGTCAATCTTCATGTTATCCATGTCGCGCAGGTCAACAGTACCGTTGATTATCACGGGACTGCGGTTGGAACCTATTAACCTGTAGTTGTTGAAGGAAATCACATTGTTCTCGATGGGGATCCTGTCAGCAGCAAATTTAAGCGAGCTGCCATAGCGCGGCAAGTTGAGCGTAGCCGAGTCGGCGACCAGATAGCCATTGACTTGAGGATTGTCCATGGTTCCCGAGATTGTCATATTGCCCACAGCATAGCCGTCAAGCCAGATGTAGTCGCCAGGGATGAACGCATTGGCCCGAATCAACGGGAAGCGGTTAAATTTGGCCTCCATGTTGAGCGGGGAGTTGGAATTGGCATCGTTGAGGGATCCCTGCAGCTTGATTGACTGTTTGCCATCGAGCACGAGATCGGCCGTCAAGCGGGTCGAGGCAGTGGCGGGATCCACATCGAAGTCGGCATTCAAGGTCACGTCACCCTCGTGCTTGCCATTATAGTAGAAGTCCTTGATGTCGATGACGCCCTCACCGTCGGCATTGTAACCGTCCCAGTTCACGTCAATGTTGGCGTTCATGGTGCCGCTAGTGCGACCCAGCATGGGCACGATGCGCGTCCACTCCTCGAGGCGCAGGTTATCGATGTTGAGGCGCACGTTCTCGGTACTGTCTCCCGGCACACGGGTCGTGAGCAGTTCGACGCTACTGCTGTCACTCTTGAGCGACAGGTTGGCGTCGAGCATGCGGGTCCGGTAGTCCACGTTGACGTAGTTGTCCTCGTTGAAGGTCCAGTGGCGATAGCCGATAACAGGATCTTTGCCGAACAGCCTCATGCGTATCTCGTCGTCAGAGAGTCGTGCATTGCAGCCCAAGCGGTAGCCGATTTCCTTCTTGATGTTCTGCTGTTGGAACATGAAATCTATCGCCTCGCCCTTGATGCCACCTTCGATATCGACTTGTGCGAACTCGTCCCACGTGCCGGGACGGTTGCCCATGTGGGCATTGAAGGCAAGGTACTTGTTGTTCAACTCGTGGGCATAGACGGTGATGGAATCGATATTGGTCTCGCCAGAACTGATACCCAGCGCACGGCCATTGATGGTGAGGGTCGTGTCGCGGTTGATCTCACAACTGATGTGGCGGAAGTCAATATCGTGCTGCTGTGCATATCGCTGGACGATACCATCAGCGCCCATGTGCATGTCGAAGTCGAATTGGGGCATCGGGGCTTTCAGGCGCTCGATATCAATCCAGCGGTCCTTGTATTGGCGCTGAATTTCGTCGGCAGTCCTCTGGAAGTCTTCAATTAACGGCATAATGCCACTGGGAGCGTTCAGGTGGGCATAATTGTCCTCGTTCTCTACCGTGATACACGTCAGCCACGGGGTGCTGTGAATCGAAGCGTTGGCCTCGTCGGCAACAAGCAGGGTGCTGTCGAGCGTCCAGTCCAGATCACGCAGTGTCAGGTCGGCATCCCACTCCTGAGTGCGCAGATTGATGTCGCCCTCGGCATGCAGGCGGGTCGTGCCATCGCATCGACCGTCATACTTCCCCAGGCGGTTCAAATCCAGGTCTCGCACGTTAGCGTCGGCTGTGAACACATAGTGGTCGTTACAGATGGTGCCGTGAGCATTGGCGTCAAAGTCACATCCCCTGTTGGCGCTGGAGGCATACACGTCGGCATAACCGCCACGCAGCTTGCCGCGGGCCTTGACGTTGCCATAGTGTGTGCCGTTGTAGCGGACACTGCCCAGGTTGACGGTGGCGTCGGTCCATGTGGAGCCGCAATCGGTGAAGTCAAAGCCGTGGCCCTTGGCATTGATGCTGCCGGTGAGGTTTCTCACGTCATACTTGGGCAAGAACGAATTGACAGGGAAATTATTAAACGCGGCATCCACGTCATAGTTCTCGTTGCAAACGTCGTAGTAACCATCGCCGCGCATCGAGCCCCCACCTGTCGAGACACGCAGGTTGCGGGCCACCCATTTGCAGCCTTCCTTGTTGATCTTGCCGCTCATCTTCATGGGAGGCAATTTGACGTCATCAAGGCCCAGCATCTTATTGAGCACGCTGGGATCACGCAGGTCCACCTCGGTGTCGAGGTCGGCCTTCATGCGGTCCATATCGGTGGGATTATAGATGGTGCCCTTGCCCTTGACGCGGCCAATGCCAGGCACATCGGCATCCAGCGAATGAATATCGACGCGCTTGTCGTTGCCTCGTGCCTTGGCCTTGATGCGGACAGGCTTGTTGTGCGGAATGTCCTTGAGGGCTTTGCGGGCCTCGGGAACCAGTTTTTCTACCTCGTTAAGGTCAATTTTGCTGTCGGTATCGATGGTGGCTTTGCCATTGGGCTTACCATCGAGCATATCCTGGTCCACATGGGCATTCATCTTGATATCACTGCCCTTGGTCTTGAGCTTCATATCGTTGAGGTCCAGGCCGTTCTTGTTCTTATTGACCGTGCCGCTGGCATCCTTGACCTGCAGGCCGCTGCGCTCCTTGCCCGAGAGGTGCTTGACAGGCACCTTCAGGTTCTCACCATCGTACTCAAAGTTGTCGATATCAGCATTGAAGTCCTCTACCTCGATGTTATCAGGATCGAGCGTAGTGCCTGGTTTATTGGGCTTTTTGCCCGTCTGGGAATACTTGCCCTTGCTGTCTTTCACGCGCACCTTGTCGGCCTTGACCTTCCAGGGCTTATCATCGCCATCCTTTTTCGGGGTCTCCTTGGGCATGGGATGATCTTTGCGGTATTTCTTGGCATCCTTCTCGCTGGGGTGCTCATACTTCACGTCAGCCTTATCGACGTCGAGTTCGCCCACATCGACGGTCTGTTCGCCGGTATCGACTTTCACGTTCTTAGCCTCGGCATGGCCCACCTTGGCGTCGAGGTTATCGACTGTGGGCTTCATGTCCATCTTGAAGTCCACATCGTCGGCAGTTACCTTGTCGGCATTCACCTTCCAGGGCTTACTCGGCTCCTTGTCGGGATCGGGCTTCTTCTTCTCGGGCTTGTAGCTCATCTTGGCCTTGCCGCCCTTGAGCGAGGCGTTGCCCACATCGACCTTGTTGTGGTTCAAGTCAACCTTTGCCTTGTCAACTTTAGCATCGTCAACATCCACATCCAGGTCCATCGAGCCGTCATCGGTCTTGACCTGGCTCTTGGCGCCCTTGAGCGAGACATCTTCGGCCTCCACCTTCTTGTCCAACAAGGGTTTAGGCTTGACATTGGCCTTGACCTCATCGGCCTTGAAGAGGGTATCGCCGTTCTGGTCAATAACCTGAATGTCGGTGGCGCTGACATCCAGCGGGAATTTCACTCTCACGTCACCCACACTGATGTCCATGCCTGTCTTCTCGCTGGCATACTCGGCAGCCATGTCGGCAGCTTTATTTTGGACCCAAGGGATATAAGCAGCAAAGGGTAGCGCTGCCACCATGCCCAAGATACCCGCTCCCATCCAGGAGGCTAACTTGGAGAAGATATTTCCCTTTTTGCCAAACATTTAATACTGAGCCATCAGCGTTCAGCCGTTTGCCTATTATTGCATTTTAACCTACAAAAATACAAAAATATCATATACCGCAAGCAAAAAACCACTATTTTTAACCATTAGTATCTTCTAAATATTTCTAGGCTCATTGTAATTAGTTGATCAATAGCAATCTAGACAAATCATTAGAACTGCGGGCTTACCAGTGACTGTAGGGCATCAAAGGTCAAGGCACTACAGGCCAAAGAAATGACGCGTTTAGTGGCCCCATTCAGGGCCCATTGTGAGCAGGATGCCAGCCCACCACGCCACGAGGACCTACGGGCCTCGCGCCGTGGTGTTAACACAAGTCAAGGCCGCTGGCCTTGTGCAGGCCTTCGACCTGCTTATAGGCATCAATCGCTCAGAAATACATCACAGCGAGTCCAAATGCGGAAAACTGTAGGGCCTCGCCTTGGCGTGGCCGCTGTGCGACAGATTGCACAAAGCTAGCAATAGCAAGAATCCCTACATTCACGCCCTGAAATCAGCAGAAACGGCCTCGCCAGGCGAGGCCGTACGTTCGTTTTGACGTGTAAAAAAAGGGACGCGTTTGCGTCCCTTTTATAGCGGTTATCCGCTTGATATCTAACGGCCTAATGAATTAGAACCACTTGATGTAAGCAAAGTCCTGACGGTGGGGCAGCAAGTCGTTCCAGGGATAGGCTCTAAAGGCGTAACGGAAGATGCCGTTCTCGTGGAAGGGAACCTTGCAGTTGTAGGTCAAGATGTTGCCATCCTCGGCTACAACGTCGAGATTGGCCTTGCGGTAGAATTTTGTCTGGCCATCTTCCTCCTTGTAAACGATGAGTTCGAGCTTGACATCACGTCCCAAGCCTGCGGTGTCGAGGCGCATGGTCACTTCGATATCAGCACTGCCGCTGGCAATAGCCTCACGGTTGCCCATGATGTCACCAACGAGCTGCACGTCGTCCCAATGAGCGGCGATATTCTCCTTCCAAGCCACGATTTCACGAGCCACAGCGTAGTTGTTGGCAATGAGGCTGTTGGCGCGTGCGGCCTGAGGATTGTAGAACTTCTCGAAATAGTCCCTCATCATGCGCGACATGGTGTAGTTGGGGGCAATGTGAACCATGGAGTTCTTGATGTACTGTACCCACTCGGGAGAGTAGCCCTTGCTGTTCTTGGCGAAGTACAGGGGGATAATCTCGTTCTCGAGCATCGAGTAGATGGTGGCCGAGTCGAGTTTGTCCTGCTGGGACTGCTCGGTGTAGGTGCGCTTACTGGTCAATGCCCAGCCTGCACCCTCGCGATAACCCTCATACCACCAACCGTCGAGCACCGAGAAGTTGAGCAGACCGTTCATCTCGGCCTTCTCGCCCGAGGTACCCGAAGCCTCCAGAGGACGTGTCGGGGTGTTCAACCACACGTCAACACCGGTGATGAGTCGCTTGGAAAGCGTCATGTCGTAGTTCTCGAGGAAAATGATCTTACCCAGGAATTCGGGCATCTTGCTGATTTCGATGATGCGCTTGATCAAGCCCTGGCCAGCACCGTCGGCGGGATGTGCCTTACCGGCGAAGATGAACTGCACGGGGTAACGCTCGTTGTTGACAATCTTCTTGAGGCGGTCCAGATCGTTAAAGATGAGGTGGGCACGCTTGTAGGTTGCAAAACGACGGGCAAAACCGATGAGCAGTGCATCGGGGTTAATCTTATCGACGATGCTCGTGATGCGGGTGGGATCGCCCTGGTTCTTAAGCCAGTTCTCCTTGAAGTCTCGCTTAACGAAGCGGATGAACTTCTGCTTCAACATCATGCGCATTTCCCAAATCTTCTCATCGGGGACATTCATCAGGGGAGCCCATGAGGATTCGAGTTCCTGATTCTCCATGAAGTCTTCGCCCAGCACCTGCTTGTAGAAGACTTTCCACTCGCTGGCGGCCCAGGTGGGCATGTGTACGCCGTTGGTGACATAACCCACATGCGACTCCTCGGGAGCATAGCCCTTCCAGATGCCAGCGAACATTTTCTTGCTCACCTCACCATGGAGCCAGCTCACGCCGTTGCTCTCTTGGGTGGTGTTCAGGGCAAATGTACTCATGCAGAAACGCTCATCGCTGCCAGGATTCTCGCGGCCCATGTCCATCAGGTCCTGCCAGGAGATACCCAGACGCTCGGGATATTCACCCATGTACTTGCCGAAGAGATCCTCGTCAAAGTAGTCGTGACCTGCAGGCACGGGGGTGTGAACGGTATAGAGCGAGGTAGCGCGAACGATTTCGAGTGCCTCGTTGAAGTTCAAGCCATCCTCCTGGACATAGTCCACGAGACGTTGCAAGTTGAGCAACGCGGCATGGCCCTCGTTGCAGTGATAGATGTCGGCTTTGATGCCCAAGCGCTTGAGCAGCAGCACGCCACCAATACCCAGCAGGTATTCCTGCTTGATGCGGTTCTCCCAGTCGCCACCATAGAGCTTGTGGGTGATCTCGCGGTCATACTCACTGTTGAGGTCAATGTCGGTGTCAAGCAGATAGAGGGTTACACGTCCCACGTTGGCTTTCCACACGTTGACATAGATCGTACGTCCGGGATAAGGCACCTCGTGAACCAGTTGGCGGCCATTCTCGTCGAGTACCGGCTCGATGGGCAACTGGTTGAAGTTCTGAGCCTCGTAGTTAGCAATCTGCTGGCCATCCATCGACAAGGTCTGGGTGAAGTAGCCATAACGATAGAGGAAACCGACAGCAGTCATGTTCACGCAGCGGTCACTTGCCTCCTTGACATAGTCACCGGCAAGAATACCCAAACCACCAGAATAGATCTTGAGCGCGTTGCACAAACCATACTCCATGCAGAAGTAGGCAATCGACGGGATATCCTTGCGCAAGGGTTTCTTCATGTATTCCTTGTATTGCTCGTAGGTGCTGTCGATGCGTGCCATCATGGCAGCATCGGCCTGAATGGCACTGATCTTCTCGTTAGACAGGCGCTGGAGCATCTTCACGGGATTCTCGCTGGTTGCGCGCCATGTGTCGCGGTCCAGGTCATGGAACAGGGTCTTACCCTCGGTATTCCATGCCCACCACAGGTTGCGGGAAAGTTCGTTGAGTTTGTTAAGTTTACCAGGTAATTCTGACTTCACAGTGATACTTCTCCACTGCGGCTCATTACTGTTGCTGTTTTTGATCTTCATAATTATTATATTGTAATATTGATTTTCTAGGGGATATTATTGACGTCGCGCCACTTGCTCCAATGCTTGCTGATAGGCGGCTTCATAATACTTGATGAAATTGTCCCACGAGGCCACCTTGCTTGTCGCGCGGGCGCCCTTGCTCACGGCCAGCGCCTGCTTAGCGTCCATCAGGTAGAGGTTGATGAGGCTTGTCGCGATGGTCTGGACGGTCTCGCCATAGTTGCTGTCGGTGCGATGCAAAACCTTGACACCACATGTGTCACTATCGTCGCCAAAGGTGTCGAGCACCCACTGGCCAAAGCCGGCCAGATCGGTCGTAATCGTCGCTACGCCAAATGCGGCGCTCTCGAGCGGCGTATATCCCCACGGCTCATAATAGGAGGGGAATACTGCCGCGTCAAGGCCTGGCAACAGGTCATAGTATGACATGTTGAAGATGCCGTCATCGCCGTTGAGATAAGAGGGCACGTCAATGACCGTCACCTTGTCACGGGTCTCGTTATGGAAGCCCAGTGAGTTGATGCGGTTATAGACGGGATCGCTGTCAGGGTTGTGCAGGTTGTGGGTAATCACCGGATCGAACAGGCGGTGAGGCCTCACTTTTAACATGTTGTCAGCAAGGTCAATGCGGTGCGACTTCATCCAGGCAGGGACAAGAACGAAGGCCACCACCTTGCGGCGCTGGCTGGTAATGTTCTTGAGCGATGCGCGCATTGCCGACAGGGCATCAAGATAGACGTCAATGCCCTTATTGCGCATCTCCAGCCTGCCCGAGGTAGCCACAAGCATCGTGTCCTCAGGGAAATGCTGCCCCGTAAGAGCGGTAGCCACTTGCAACATGCGTTGGCGTGCAGCAAGACGCTGGGCATTGAATTTTGCACCCTTGGGCACATAGTGCTGCTCAAAGGCATTGGGAGTCACCATCGGATGGCGCTCCAGCAACTGGCGGCACTCACGGGCCGTCACATCGCTCACCGTAGTGAACGCGTCGGCAGCATGGGCTGCAGCCTTCTCCAGCGAGTGTTTGGACTGCATATTGAGTTCCCCTGCCATCTGGTCACCATTGTAACCCGACATATAGTCATACAAGGGCTTGCCGTTGCCGCAGATGCTGCGTCCGATGCTCGTGGCATGGGTCGTAAACACGGTAGCGACCCGAGGCAGATGGGATTTAACGTGGAGCAGCCCCATGCCCGTTGTCCACTCGTCGAAGTGGGCAACCACACGCATCTTGGGGTCATTTTTCCACTTGATAATGCTCTCGATGACAAGGGCTGCGGCATAGGCAAACATGCAACTCTCGTCATAATCGCCATAGGCATGAAGCGAATCCACGCGGTAGCGGCGCCACATGTCGGCATACAGGGCATCCTTGTAGGGATAAAGGGCGTCAAATGTCACCAGCACTGCCAGGGGCTTGCCAGGGACATCCCATCGGCCTACCCTCACCTTCATGCCATCGGGCAACTCAGCTTTACGCAACCACGCGTCAAACGGGGTCCTCTGCTGGAGAAACGAGGGCGAAGGGTTCTCGGCAGACCACAGGTCTGGACCGATAAAAATCAAGTTGTCTTTATATTGTTTCTGAAGTGTCTTTGCCTTAGTGGAGAGCACAGCATAGATGCCACCCACTTTATTGCACACTTCCCAACTGGTTTCAAACAGTAAGTCCAACATTCTTTATAGTTTAAGACTGAAAATTTGGGCACAAAGGTACAAAAAAATACTCAATTTTCACCACTTTTTCATTGATAATATACAACTCCGCTAGCAAAATGAGCCACAATTCACTAGATTTCAGAGTTTTAACGCTAATTCAAGCAGCTTATTCAATTGATCCTTTTTATCATCCTATCCCACTGGCACACAGTGGTTAAGCAGAATGTAATCGATTGCTTATATAAAAATACGCCAACATATACACACAAAAAAACAACATGGCGCGTAGCATTCACTGCTTCGCGCCACGTCTACAATCAATCTATATTACAGTATGAAACAAATCTCCTTATTTCACTTCCTCATAGGTGGTGTCCTCGACGTTGTCACCGCCCTGGTTGGGGGCTCCACCGGCAGGACCGCCCTGGAAACCACCGCCCATGTTATTGGGATCGAAACCTGCACCGGGCTGGCCTTGTGCGCCACCTGCCTGCTGATACATCTTCTCGAACAGGCTGTTAAGTTCAGCACTTGCACTGTCGATGGCAGCGAGGTCTTGGTTCTTGTGAGCGTCTTTCAGCTTACCCAGAGCGCTCTCGATCTGGCCCTTGATATCGGCGGGCAACTTGTCGCCAGCATCCTTGAGCACCTTCTCGGTTTGGAAGATGAGGGCATCGGCGCCGTTAATCTTGTCAATGCGCTCCTTCTCGGCAGCATCGGCGGCAGCGTTGGCAGTAGCCTCGTCCTTCATGCGCTGGATCTCGGCGTCGCTCAAGCCACTGGAGGCCTCGATGCGGATGCTCTGCTCCTTGCCGGTAGCCTTGTCCTTGGCACTGACGTTCATGATACCGTTAGCATCGACCTCAAAGGTCACCTCGATCTGAGGAATGCCACGGGGAGCGGGAGCAATGCCATCGAGGTGGAATCGACCCAGAGTCTTGCAGTCCTTTGCCATGGGGCGCTCGCCCTGCAGGACGTGGATTTCTACCTCGGGCTGGTTGTCGGCAGCAGTCGAGAAGACTTGGCTGCGACGGGCAGGGATGGTAGTGTTGGCCTCGATGAGCTTAGTCATCACGCCACCCAGCGTCTCGATACCCACACTCAGGGGCACAACGTCGAGCAGCAGCACGTCCTTGACGTCACCGGTGAGCACACCGCCCTGGATGGCGGCACCCACTGCGACAACCTCGTCGGGGTTAACACCCTTAGACGGAGTCTTGCCAAAGAATTTTTCTACCACCTGCTGAACAGCGGGGATACGGGTCGAACCGCCCACGAGAATCACCTCGTTGATGTCGCTGGTGTTCAAGCCAGCATCGGCAAGAGCCTTGCGGCAGGGCTCGATAGTGCTCTGAATCAGGTCATCGCACAACTGCTCAAACTTGGCGCGGGTCAACGTCTTAACCAAGTGCTTGGGCATGCCGTCGAGCTGGGTGATATAGGGCAGGTTGATCTCGGTGCTGGTCGAGCTTGAGAGTTCAATCTTGGCCTTCTCGGCAGCCTCTTTCAAGCGCTGCAGGGCCATGGGGTCCTTGCGCAGGTCCATATTGTTCTCCTGCTGGAATTCGTCGGCCAGCCAAGTGATGATGCGCTGGTCAAAGTCGTCACCACCAAGGTGTGTGTCACCATTAGTGGCCTTCACCTCAAACACGCCGTCGCCCAGTTCAAGGATCGAGATATCAAATGTACCGCCACCCAAGTCAAACACGGCAATGCGCTTGTCGCTATTGTCCTTGTCCAGGCCATAGGCCAGAGCGGCTGCGGTAGGCTCATTTACAATGCGCTGCACCTTGAGGCCGGCAACCTCGCCAGCTTCCTTGGTGGCCTTGCGCTGAGCATCGTTGAAGTAGGCAGGCACGGTGATGACAGCCTCATCAACGGTTGTTCCCAGATAATCCTCGGCGGTCTTCTTCATCTTCTGGAGAATCATGGCCGAGATCTCTTGCGGGGTGTACTGGCGGCCAGCGATCTCTACACGGGGCTGATTGCTGCCATTGTTCACCACCTTGTAGGGCATGCGCTCCACGTCCTTAGTAACGTGGTCAAACGTCTCGCCCATGAAACGCTTGATGGAAAATACGGTACCTGTGGGGTTCATGATAGCCTGACGCTTAGCGGGATCACCCACGATGCGCTCACCACCATCCTTGAAGGCTACTACCGAAGGCGTAGTGTTGCGTCCCTCGCTGTTGGGAATTACAACAGGTTTGGAACCTTCCAGAACCGAAACACACGAATTAGTCGTTCCTAAATCGATACCAATAATCTTACCCATAATTAAAATCTCTCTTTCTTCTTTATATTGTTTTTAATGTTGTTAATTCGAATTTAGTTTCTAGTTTTTAGTCCTTAGTCCTTAGGTTGGTTCTCGGTAAGCTAAAAACTGGACTCGGGTGGCTGCATGACACAAGTCACCGCCCACATAACTGCAAACCATGTGCCAAAAAGCAGCAGGCTGACACATTGTCAGCCATACTGACAGGTTATTGCACTGTCTTTTTCCAGCAAAAAACAGTTTTTATCAAGTTTTCTTGAAAAAACACCTATAGTTTGACGCAAATTTGTTAATTTTGCCTTTTGAATTGTGCCGAGTGCGCATGGTTCATAATAATGTGTGAACTTTAAAATCAAGTTAATGTTATGATTATCATCGGTATTGCCGGCGGAACCGGCTCAGGTAAAACCACAGTGGTGCGTAAAATCATGGAACGCCTTCCCGAGGGCGAGGTGGGTGTGATTTCCCAGGATTCTTATTACAAGGACTCCAGTCACGTGCCCCCCGAAGAGCGTCAGAACATCAACTTTGACGAGCCTGCAGCCTTTGACTGGAACCTGCTGCTGGAACACGTGAAGATGCTCAAGAAGGGTGAATCCATCGAGATGCCCACCTACAGCTACTTGACCTGTTCGCGCCAGAAGGAGACCGTCCCCATGGGTCCGCACGACGTGGTGCTCATCGAGGGTATTATGGCCCTGAGCGACGCCCGCTTGAGGAAAATGATGGACATCAAGGTGTTTGTGGATGCTGACGGCGACGACCGCCTGATCCGTGTCATCTCGCGTGACTGCATCGAGCGCGGCCGCACTGCCGAGGCCGTCATTGAGCGCTACCAGCGCGTGCTCAAACCCATGCACCAACTGCACATCGAGCCGACCAAAAAGTTTGCCAACATCATCATTCCTGAGGGCGGCAATAACGAGGTCGCCATCAACCTGATTACCGACTATATCAAGGGTCGCCTGACCACCAACAAGAAGAAATGAGATTGCCCTGGCAACACTCCTCGGCTTCATCTGGCACCTCGCCCCAAGCAGGCGAGGAGTCAAAACCCGTGCCCGCAAAGCGACATGACAAGGAGACCGCTGCGCGCCTCAATGCGTCAGGAGAAGCGGGAACGCTGGTGCTGAGCACCGACAACCTGGTGAAGAAATACCGCCAGCGCACTGTGGTCAACCATGTCTCAATCGATGTGCGCCAAGGAGAGATTGTCGGTCTTCTGGGGCCGAATGGTGCCGGCAAGACAACGACGTTCTACATGACCACGGGTCTGGTGACGCCTAACGAGGGCCGCGTGTTCCTCAACGATGTGGACATCACTACCCTACCCGTTTACCGCCGTGCGCAGTTGGGCATCGGCTACTTGCCACAGGAGGCATCGGTATTCCGCACCCTGAGCGTGGAGGACAACATCCGCACCGTGCTGGAAATGACGAAACTCACGCCAGCCGAGCAAAAAGACCGTCTGGAGCAACTCATTAGCGAGTTCCACTTGCAGAAGGTGCGCAAGAACCTGGGTAACCGCCTCTCGGGTGGTGAGCGCCGTCGCACCGAGATTGCCCGCGGTCTAGCCATCAACCCACGCTTCATCATGCTTGACGAACCGTTTGCGGGTGTGGACCCCATTGCCGTGGAGGATATCCAGAGTATCGTCTATAGCCTCAAGAGCAAGAACATCGGCATTCTTATCACCGACCACAACGCTCCCGAGACACTGAGCATTACCGACAGGGCCTACCTGCTGTTCGAGGGCAAAATCCTCTTCCAGGGCACCAGCGAGGAACTGGCCGAGAACCCGACCGTTCGCGACAAGTACCTGGGTCACAACTTCATCTTCCGCCGCAAGAAATTCGACTAAAATCAGACACTAATAACGTCAGAGCATTAAATTAGGCCATTTCTTATCGAAAATGGTCTAATTTTGTCATATACATCGCCGAAAAATTCCGATAATGTGAAAATTTAGCCAAAAATTTTACCGATAATGTGATTTTTTGCTTATTTTTGCGGCAGATTATGTGAAAAGCCGAATGGCTATGCTTAAACGAAAAATAGATAACATACTGATTGAGTGGAAGAATAAGGCAGATCGGAAGCCCTTAATCGTTAAAGGAGCGCGCCAAGTGGGCAAGACCATGTCCATCCTCCACTTTGGCAAACAACATTACAAGCATGTTGTTGAGATTAATTTTGTGTTACAAAGCCAATTTCGCCAAATCTTTGCTGACGGTTACGAAGTCAATGCCATCATCAAGAATATCACTCTACTCAATCCAAATTATATTTTTGTGCCTGGCGAAACCCTCATCTTCTTTGATGAGTTGCAAGCATGTCCCGACTGTGCCACGAGCCTTAAGTCTTTTAAGATTGATGGCAGATATGATGTTATCTGCTCAGGGTCACTTATGGGTGTCTATTACCAGCAGATAGAGTCCAACAGTGTAGGCTACAAAGAGGACTACATCATGCATTCGCTGGACTTTGAAGAATTCCTGTGGGCTTGCGGCTATAATCAGTCACTCATAGACGACCTGTATCAACACATGCGAGAGGTAAAACCACTGTCAACGCTCATGATGCAACGGATGACTGAGCTATTCCGCGATTATATGGTCATTGGGGGAATGCCTGAGGTTGTAAACACATTTGTTACACAGAGTAACTTTGGCGGCACTCTTTCCTTGCAACAGCAACTGCTCATGGACTATGAAGAAGATATCACCAAGTATGCAATCGGGATGGAGAAGGCTAAGGTGCTAGCAGTATATCGTCACATATCGAGCTTTCTTGCCAAAGAGAACAAAAGATTCCAGGTCACAAAAATCGGACATAACGCGCGCAACAGAGAGTATATAGGCTCAGTCGAATGGCTGGTCAATGCGGGTATCATCAATGTTTGTTATTGTCTTCATGAACTGTCGCTGCCCCTAAAAGGCAACTATGAGCCAAGACTCTACAAGATATATTATCAAGACACGGGTATGCTCATCGCATCACTGGACGAGGAGGCACAAGAAGACCTGCGTGTAAATAAGAACTTTACGACCTACAAGGGGGCTATCTATGAGAACATCGTGGCAGATATGCTTGTCAAGCAAGGATACGACTTATACTACTATCGTGATGAAAAATCGTCTATTGAAATGGATTTCTTTGCTAGAAGCGCCAATCACCTGTGGCCCATTGAGGTGAAAGCCAGCAACACCGCCAGCGCGTCACTCAAAAAACTGACCGACACGACACGTAGAAAACACAAGTCCGATATCAAATACGGCATCAAACTTTGCTCTGCCAATATCGGCTTCAACGGCCAATTCTATTCATTCCCTTACTTCCTCACATTCCTGTTAAGGAGATGGTTGAGAGAACAAGAATGATTCTCATTTAGTGTCTTGGTTATTGGTGGTGGGTGATGCGGTAGATGGTGCCCTCGATGAGGGAGCAGTAGATGGCGCCGTTGTTATCCACCTCGAAGCCGTTGACCTCGCTGGTGCCCATGCGGTAGGTGAATTCCAGCTGATGGGTAGCGGCATTGACCACGGCCAGCATGCCGCGACGTGAGCCGCAGTAGATGAAACCATCATGTTCAAGGACAATGCAGGGGGCATGGTCGTAGCCGAAGCCTAAATCCACTTTCCACAACAACTCGTAACGGTCGCCAGTGCTCATGGCGACGAGTTCGCCGTCCATCGTCTTGGCATAAGCCACCTTGCCATCGGCGCTACGGCCCAGACTCTCGCGCACCTTATTCTCGTTCTTTTCGCGCCATATCTGCTCGCCAGTTTGGCGGTCGATGGCTGTCGCAATGCGGTCGGGGGCGACAATAATGACACGCTGGGGGGTGACAACTGGCACCACATTGCCTGGACTGTACAGGTTCACCGCCTTGCCGTTGTTCCACTTCCAACGCAGGGCACCCGTGCGACGGTCCAGAGATCTCAGGTGGGTGTCCCACGCCCCGAAGATGACGTCATTGCCATCGACAACAGGAGCCGCCTGGCAATAGTTGTTAATACTGTCATATTGCCACAACAGGCGGTGCCGCTTCACGTCCCAGGCCTGGAAAACCTTGTAGCCGCCCTGGTAGAGGATGCCACCGAGCACCAGTCCGTCGGCGACATAAGGACCGCCGGCGTTGTATTGCCATTTGGGTTTGCCCGATTTTTTGTCAAGCCAAACGAGGCGCCGGTCGCTGGTGGGCAAAATGATGAACTTGTCACTCACGGCGGGTCGTGAAAAGAGCATGCCATCGGTCTTGTATTGCCAGCGCAGCGCTCCAGTCAGCTTATCTACCGCCTTGCAGTAACCCAGCGAGTTGCCGAAGTACAGGTTCCTGTCATCGACAGCCACGCGGGTAAAGATAGAGGCATTGTCGGCCACTACACACTTGACATCAAACCCGGCAGGAACCGCCACAGGCTCTTGCTTGTCAATGGGAGAATAATAGTCCAAGTTGATGTGATAGGCATAGATCTGTTCGGGTTCCTTGCCTAACACCTTATTATATATATAGATCCACTGGCGGTCCAAATCGATGGTCATCAACGTGTAACCATAGTTGCCACCACCCATGTCAAGGGCGCGTACCATCACACCGTTGATGCCATCGGTCTCATAGAGGCGCCAGCGATGGTAATGGCCGCACTGGTGGGTAATGACAGGGTAGCGCTTGAGGATATCGACATAGGCGCGGTAATTGTCCAAATCGTCGAGAATGGGATAATGGTTGACGCTGAGCACGCGCATGCCCGGCTTGACCATCACGTTGAGCGTGCTATCGAGCCACAACAGGTCTTCCTGCTTGATGTGGCCGTCGCCCATCTTCATGAAGGGTCCACAGTTCAGGCCCACAACCACCAGGTCATCGACCGTGAAGACGAAGCGATCACTGCCCCACAGGTCATTGAAGGTCTTGCAGGCGCTCTGGCTCCAGTTGTTCTCATGGTTGCCAGGGATGACATAGAGCGGATGGGTGACGCTGTCAAGAATGCCCTTGACATTCACCAGTTGCTCATCGCTGCCCTCGTTGGTCAGGTCTCCTGTCATCAAGACGGCATCCAGGTCAATGGCGTTGATCTCGGCAACCGCTTCACGCAGTTTTCCCTCGTTGTCATTGCCCGGGGTCACATGCACGTCGCTCAGGATGGCCAACCTAACCACGCCCGCCTGCAGGCATAGCGCCCATGCCATCAGGGTGACAACAAGGGCTATCAATCGCTTGATCATCATGATAAGGTTTTTAAAAAAACTTATAACTTTTCTATCACGTCATTCTCGCCCGACGGCATCGTGAGGATGTCGTTATAGAGCGGGAATTGTGCCTTCACTTGATAGGACTTGCGTTGCTTTTCCAACGGGATAAAAATCTCGACATGCCCATTCCTGTCGGAGGTAGCCGTTATTCCGGCAATCTCAAGTTTGGCGTTTGGAATAAACGTTTCGGTCTCGGGGTTCCATAAGTCGAAGTGCACATTTCCATAGACCGCAGGATCGCGATACACATCGATGGTCATGTCACGCGCCATCTCCAGCGTTGTATCCACCGGCAAGAAGTCAGGACAAGTGACCGTCACGTGGACGGGCTTTTTCAAGTAGTTGTGAGGGATATTAGAGAATATCGCCTTACCGTCTATCGCTGTGATGGTATCCTGCTTGCTCTCGTTTGCCAGGTCCAGGGTGACAATGGCGTCATGCAGCGGGGGCAATTCCTGGTTGAGTGCCGACGCCTCGTTGAGGTGAATCGCAGTTTCTATGGGCTGGTTATAGATCCACACGCCAGCGATGACCGACAGCACTGCTATCAGGCCAAGCGTCCAACCCAGGACTTTTGCCACTAGGCGACGCTTGTGGCGCTGCCAAATCGAATCGAACTCAACATCCAGCAGTTTAGAGACCAGCTGGACATAGGCCCGCTCCCTGTTCAGTAACGAAATGCTGTAATTCTTCTCATTAATGTTGGCGCCAAGAATTTCGGGCAAGCCCAACTTGTTAACGACAGGGTGAAAGCACTCTGTCTCAGGGTCACCGCTGTTTGGCTTGCCGTCAACGATAAAGAAGTGGATGCTGTCAGTGCGCCCCAGATTATGGAAAAACTCTATTTCCTTACCTACCCAATCAGATTTGGCCGAATTGGGCGAGCAGATAACAATCAGATTTTTAGATGCCTTCAGTCGCTCCTGCAATTCCTCGCTCAAGCCACCTGGCTGGATATCGGTGGGGGCGAAAAACACAGGCCGTATCGGGGTGCGTTTCCATCCGCGTTCGCTGCACATGGCGGCTGGCAGACGGTAATTCTCCAACTTGCGTTGTAGCCGCTTTCCCCACGCGGTGTCCTTGGAGTTGTAACTGATAAAGGCAAAATACTTGTAGTTGGATTCCATCTCTTTGTTGGTTATTGTTAAAGGATTCCTAAGGAGACATCAACGATGTTGTAGTCATAGCTTTTAACGCGCGTTGACAATTTGTGCCAAGGCTTAAGGCATCCATGCAGCAGTCGGGCCTCGTTCTTGTCGTCTTCGGTACCGTCGTCACAGTAGCCCAAAATCTCGTGCGAGGCGACCCAGCGCAGGTGCTCGGTCTGGGCAATGACATCAAGGACACGGGTCACCGATTTATCAGGCTCGTGTTCTTGCCACTGATAGGAGGTTTCGTTCTCGTTCCTGGTCAGATAATGGCCTGCCAATAAAGCATATTTTTCATCGCCAAGGGCCACTTTTGCCAGCATCTGCTTGGTGAGTTTGTGGAAACAGTTCTCCATATTCTGGCGATAGACACGTCTCAACCTGATTATGCCCGAGAATGTGGGGGAATAGCCCTTGTACTCATCGGTCAACTGCATCAAGTCAAGTTGTTCATGTTCCCACTTGAGCGGTGTCATCGGTGCTGCGCCGCCCAGGTTCAAGATGGACTGGTCATACTTCTCCTTGAACCGCTTGGCTTCATTGATCAGGTGGTCACTCACAATATACTCCCACGTGTAGGTTGACTGGAGCGAGCCGAACAACGTTATGGGCTCATTCAGTTTCTCGGTCGTGGAGACGACAGACTGATGGAGGTGACGGCTTGAAGGGGTACTGTTGCACTCGGCAGCCCACAAGCGGTTGTAGTGCTCGGCAATCCTCAAGAGGTGTCCATCCTGGTCCTGCCTCACACGCACCAGGATACGGAAATGATTCATATCCTTGCGATAGCGAACCGCCAAGCGGAAGAGGCGCACGGCCAACGAGATGCTCATCTCGTCGTCGTCGAGGGTCAAGACAATATAGTTGAGTTTGTCAATCGTTTTCTCGATATGCTTGTAAAATGCCACACTATGGCAATCCATATCATGTAAGGCAATCGGCTTGTCGCCATGATTGGGCTCGTCATCATAGGTGAACTGCTCGGCAATAGACGGAGCATTGACGGCGAACAAACCCGCACGGGTCTTGATGTCATTGTCCACGACATCGCAGTGGAAGGGGGAACGTTCGGCCTGGTCACGCGTGCTACCGGTCTTGACAAAAGCGCCGAACTCATAGAGGAACCTCAGCGCGTCATAGCCCACCTCGCCAAAGCCGACAACCAGCGCGTTGAATGGCGACGACACAGTAGCATCCTTCTCAACGTCCACATAGCAGACGGGATGCAGGTTGACATCCAACTTGAGCTGCTCCACGCTGATGTGAGAGGCATCCACCACCTTGACCACGATGTTGTCGCTCGTCTGTTCGTCTTCGATCACGCGGTGCACACTATTGTAGCGTGCCTTGCAGTACAATGTGGCCTTCTTGCCGTCGGCAGCGACCTCGTTAATGGTCTTGTCGCGCTTCATGTTGGCCACAGCCTTGATGTTATCGTTGTCCTCGTCGGAGATAAAGAACATGTGGACATGGCCCGACGTCTTGCGCCTGATAATGCGCGATAACTGGTTCAGGCTGAGGTGACGTTTCAAGACGTCATTGCCGTCATGCTCCAGTGCGTTTACCGACAGACGGGTGATGTCGGTATAGGTGCCTGTGGTCAGGCAATCGAGTTCAAGCAGCCGTTCCAAGTCGTTATCCCTGAGCGACAAGAAGTTGAATAGTCGCTCCATACCGTTTTTCACGCTCGAAGCCTCTCCAGCGCGGTTTGACCTAACGATGATCACCCGGTAGTCATGGTCCTTGTCCCCGTAGTGGTCCTTGATGCTGCGGGCCAGCAAATAGGAGGCATCGTTCAGCCCCCAGAAGATGAAGGTGTCCCGCTTGCCCTTGAAGAGATAGGCCTCACAAAACATCCTGAAACCCGCAATGATATTGTAACCAAAATGCTTGATGACAAAAATCAACGTGATGCAAGCCGCCAGGAAGTGAACCAGCGAGAAAGCCATCATGAAAATCCAGTTATCATGAAACTCGGCATGAATCGCGGCCACATCACTCTCCAGAATGAACATCTCAAAGGCATGCACTATCGCCATCGGGGCATTGGTGAGCAGCGACCACTGGTTATGGCCGATGTACATTCCCACATCATAGACCACAAAGCCTGCCAGCCATACGACACAGAAGGAAGTCGTCAACAGTTTGCCGGATACATGCATTTTGTAACCTCGCCCACAACGGTTCATCATCAGCATGACGAACAGCAGCAACAAGACCACAGCGACGCCCAACAGGCTGCTCCAACTAGCCATCGACAGCAGATGATGGCTCACGTCATGCTCTTGAGCACCCAGATAAGGGAGCCCGGAAAACAAGTCATTGATAATTAATAATAAGGTATTATTCATTTTGGTAATAATCGAGATACATCCAATTAGTGAATCGAACATGCAAAAATAATAGAAAAAAACGACAACACACCCATGAAGAGCCAAAAACTCATTCTCGTCCTAGTAAAATGTGTACCCCTACGAGGCGAATGCGAAATGAAGTGCACCCCAAAAGTTTTGTGTCAAACTATCAGGGTGCACTTCACACAGTCTGTCGCCCCTCACGGGGCTATTATTCGTGTGTGGCGATTGCGTACAGGAGTTCCGCTTCGCTGCACTCCTGCCTATGATCTGGTCGCCCCTCACGGGGCTGTTTACCGGATACTCATTAAGAAAAATGGTTTTTTCTTGCCATTGTCTTCGACTTGCACTACCGTTGCCCCAAGGCGAAGGTAGGCGGCGTCTCAACAATGCAAGAAAAATGGTTTTTTCTTGCCATTGTCTTCGACTTGCACTACCTTTGTCCCCAATGAATCATGAACTGTACATAGCACGTCGCATGAAGCTCGACAATGAACGGCAAAAGGGCTCTCCCAGCCTGACGGTCGCACTGGTCGGCATCGTGCTCGCTGTGGCGGTGATGATTCTGTCGATAGCCATCGTCATGGGCTTCAAGGGCGAAATCACGGGCAAAATCATGCACCTGGACGCCCATCTGCGTGTCACCAATGCGGCCCTGGGCATTGACGACAACTACGCTAACGTCAATGGCCGTGAAGTGAGGGAAGCCATCGCAGCGGACAGCACTTTTATGCCCCTGGTAGAGAGCATCAGCCTCATTGCCGACAAGAGTGCCATCCTCAAGACCGACGAGGACTTTATGGGCATCATCTTGCGCGGCGTGGATGGGGGCTATGACTGGCATTACCTTGAAAACAAGATGATAGAGGGACAAACGCCTGTCGTGAGCGACACTGCATCAAACAACCAAATCGTCATCTCTAAGATCGTCGCAGACCGGCTCAAACTCCATGCCGGTGACAAAGTGCTCACCTACTTCATCGATGACAAGATCAAGGTGAGAAATCTGACGGTTGCTGGGGTGTTTGAGACAGACCTTGAGGCGTTTGACAACGCCTATATGGTGGGCGACATCGGCATCGTGCAAGACGTGAACGGCTGGCATGGCGACATGGGCACCCAGGTGGCCATCAACCTCAACAATACCGATGACCTCGACGCCGACTCCTATCACCTGTATTCGCTGCTGGCCGAAAGCACGGTACAGCACGAGAGCAAGAACTTGTTTTTTGTCTCGACCACCCACCAGAACAACGTGGCGTTCTTTGCCTGGCTGCAGATGCTTGACATGAACGTGGTCATCATCCTCACGCTGATGATGATTGTTGCGGCCTTCACCCTGATCTCGGCCATGCTGATGATTGTGCTGGAGCGCATCCGCGTCATCGGCAACTTTAAGGCCATGGGAGCCACCAATGGCACCATCAGGCGCATCTTCATCTTCCTGACGGGCAAACTTATTCTCAAGGCGCTGTTGATTGGCAACATCATCGGCATTGGGCTGGCGTTGTTGCAGAAGTACTGCCACATCATCCGCCTCGACCCGTCGTCCTATTACATGCCCTACGTGCCCATCCAACTGAGCGTTCCAGCCCTCGTGTTGCTCAACGTGGGCATCATCGTCGTGTCTTACCTGACGTTGCTGGGCGCCAGCCACATCATCTCCACCATCAAGCCCACCGCCACCATGCGGTTTGAGTGACGATCATAACCACCCCCTCACAAGAGCAGATGCCAACTGAGGACTAAAAATTAAGAACCAAAAATTAAGGACTGAGGACTGAGGACTGAGGACTAAGGACTAAAAACTAAAAAACAAATATGAAAAAGAATCAATTGAACATTCAAGAGGAAGCAGCCCGTTGTCTGCTGTGTGAAAATGCGCCTTGCAGCCGCGCGTGTGGCAAGGGGGATATCGGCAGAGCAATCCGTGCCGTGCGTTTTGGCAACGAAGGTATTGCCCGCCAGTGGATTGACGGATGTGATGAGAACGACCTCGAGAAAGCCGAGCAAGCGTGCATCCACTATGACCGCCCCATCCGCATCAGGGAAATCGCGAGCCAACTGCCAGAGGCGACGCGTGTGGACTTGCCCAGCCTCGCCATCGACTTCTGTGGCATGCCCTGCGAGAACCCGTTCTTCCTGGCATCATCATCGATATGCACCAACTATGAGATGGTGGCACGTGCCTTTGAAGCCGGCTGGGCAGGTGTTTTCTACAAGACCATCTGCATGGATGACATCAATGAGGTGTCGCCAAGATTTGACGTGCTGCACCGCGAGGGCGATAAGGGCGACTTCAACGCCCTGCGCAATATGGAACAGCTGAGCGAGAATCCTGTCGATGTGGATTTTGACATCCTGAGTCGCCTCAAGAAGAATTACCCCAACAAGATTGTTGTGGCTTCGATCATGGGCTCGACCGAGGAACAATGGATTGAGTTGGCCAAGATGGCCCAAGCCGCTGGAGTCGATGCCATCGAACTGAATTTCTCATGTCCGCAGATGCGCATTGCAGGCATGGGCAGTGACGTGGGCCAGGATCCAGAATTGGTCACCTTCTACACCGCCTATGTCAAACGTTCGGTTTCAATTCCCGTCATCCCCAAGATGACCCCTAACATCACGATGATCAATCATCCCGCCATGGGTGCCTATTTTGCCGGTGCCGACGCCATCAGCGCCATCAACACCATCAAGAGCGTGACCATGGACGAGCGGGCCGAAGTGTCTGGCAAATGGACCGTTTCGGGACTTTCGGGAAGGGCCGTCAAGCCCATCGCCCTGCGCCATATCCTTGAAATGGCCCAGAACCCAATCATGAAGAAAATCGAACTGAGTGGCATTGGCGGCATCGAGACCTGGCGTGACGCGCTAGAGTTTATCCAGCTGGGGTGCAACAACCTGCAGGTATGCACCGCCGTAATGCAATATGGCTACCGCATCATCGACGACCTCAAGTTAGGTCTTCAACACTATATGGCCAGCCGTGGCATCACCAAACTCTCGACCCTGGTGGGTGAGCAACTGACCAATATCTCCAGGCCTCACGATCTGGACCGCGACACCGTCGTTTATCCCCTCTTTAGCAGCGAGAATTGCATCGGCTGCGGCAGGTGCTACATTTCCTGTATGGACGGCGGTCATCAGGCCATCACCTTCGGCGACGACCGCAAGCCCCACCTCGTGGGCAACAAGTGCGTCGGCTGCCACCTGTGCCGCCTCGTGTGCCCCACGGGCGCCATCGGCGTCTCGAAGCGCGTCCCCAAGCGCAAGGCCAAATAACACCGATAATCTTTCCCTAGGGGATGGTGTAAAAAAGAACCGTCCCCATTTTACCTTTTTGCTGATTATCAGGCAATTATCGAAATTTAGACAATGGCAGCAAAAAATATTTTGAAAAAAAGTCGGATTTTTTTACCTTTGCAGTCGCAATTAGGAATTGTCCTGTGGTGTAATGGTAGCACATCGGATTCTGGTTCCGCTTGCGAGGGTTCGAATCCTTCCAGGACAACAAAGAAAGTGACCCTTGAACAAGGTCGCTTTTTTTATGAGTAACAACATTATATTATTAAAAATTTAAACTGTTTTATTTTTATGGCAACAAAGATCAGATTGCAGCGCCACGGTCACAAGGACTATGCGTTCTATCCCATTGTTATTGCCGATAGCAGGGCACCACGAGATGGTAGATTTATTGAAAGGATTGGTTCTTATAACCCCAACACTAATCCTGCTACCATCAGTTTGAATTTTGAGCGTGCACTCTATTGGATCAACGTAGGTGCAATTCCCACCGACACTGTACGTAACATCCTCTCTCGCGAGGGCGTGATGCTGATGAAGCACCTCCAGGGTGGCGTCAAGAAGGGCGCTTTCACCGAGGAAGAGGCTCAGAAGCGTTTCGAGGCCTGGAAGGCCGAGAAGCAGGCTAAGCTCGACGCAATCCGTAACAAGGTTCGCGACGACAAGAAGGCTGCTGACAAGAAGGCCGTCGCTGAGGAGGCCAAGAAGAACGAGGCAAAGGCTGAGGCCGTAGCCAAGAAGAAAGCCGAGATCGCTGCCGCTAAGGCTGCTGCCGAGGCTGAGGCTGCAAAGGCTGCTCA
>CACYGX010000013.1 GCA_902774055.1 uncultured Bacteroidales bacterium | reverse complement strand
AAAAAAGAGGCAGCGGAGTCTGGCTATTATGATATTGAGTGGAATTAAACCATGAATGCCCTTAATATCAACAACATTAATCTGCTGGCGCCTTACACCGTTGCAGAAATTTCTGGTCGTCTGCATTTCAGGACTGATCATGATGTAGAATACATCGTAACTTTTGACCAAGAAGACAATCCATTCTTTTCGGTCTTTTGGTTTAATCTTTCCAACCCAAGTCATAGCAAATCTCCTAGCGATCCCAAAATTCCCAAAACCATAATCTGCATCATTGAAGAGTTTTTTAGAGAGAATCCTGACATACTTCTTTACCTTTGTAGCCCTGAAGGAGGAAAGCAAGCCCAACGTGCAAGACTTTTCTTGAAATGGTTTAATGGCGCAGAGCAGCAGAAGCACTACATCATACGAACAGCAGAAGTCAAAGGAGAAGACGGTCAAAGTGAATATGTTGCGTTGATTGCACAACGCTCGAATCCACATATAGCTGAAATCCTCGAATTGTTTGACAACGATACCACGATGTTCAATGAGATGAAACCTTAATAAGAACGAAGCTATAAGACAACTTACAATCAATATAATGGAACAAATACAATTGAACAGGAGATATGTCTCCACTAAAGCCTCGTAATGTTTAACGGAGTGGCACAATAGGCAATAGCCATGCCCACTCATAACATTACAGGTATAATGAGCAGAAGCAGAAAAAAGACTCCTGTCAGCACTTTTTGTTGCTGTAAGTCTCAAAAACACGGGAAACAGTTTTGCCATCGCAAGTTCCGTCGCAAGGAACGAATGATGATCAAAACCAGTAATTATGATCGCTTGCCGTCCCTCTTGATTCAAGTAACAAACCAATGGGACCTCGGAGGTGATGGCAAAGTATTCTGGGGACACTCTCCCGATGAAGAGTGGTACATCAAATTGATGCGCAAATGAACAGTCCATCTTCCACCCTCTCGCTGTCGCTGGTGAGAGGGTGGATTGTATTGGGCGATATGTTGAAGCTTTTACCTGCATTTCATTGGTTACAGGCGGGATTTCTCGTCGTTGCCGGCACCAGTGCCTTTGTACTTGCTGCGGGTGACGTTGAAGTTATAGGTCACAGTTAGGCCGATGGTGCGGTCAAAGTTGTAGCAATCCTTGGTGATGTTGGTGCCGATGCCGTAGGTGGTCCACCGCTCCTGGCTGGTCCTGAAGATATCGTCGGCATAGAGGTTGACCAGCAGCGCCTTGTTGAAGAAGGATTTGTTGATACGGGCACCGACAGTCCAATAGTGCTTGATGCTCTGGAACTCGTCATCGGTATCACTTGCGAAGCGCACACCCAGCACTGCCGTCCAGGAATGAGGAAGGACAAAGGTGTTCCTCAGTTCAAACCGCCATAGCGGCCTGTGATGGGTCAAACTAGAGCCATACTGCTTGGCATCAAAGAAGACCTTGTTGAAAGACAACGTCAACGTGGGCCGATAGACACCGAAGCGCGGTGCTGCCACCAGCGAGGCAAACAAGCGCTGGGCATCGCCATAGTTGCGAGTACACAGCAAGATATAGCGCTTGTCCTGCTCCAACACGGGCACCCAGCACATGGTGCTCTGACTGTAGGTGTAGCGCACCTGCAGGCTCAGCCACGAGTAGATGGCCGACAACTCCAAACGGTGGTTCAGCTGCGGGCGTAACAGCGGATTGCCACCCTCGTAGGTGTAACGGTTATCGTACTGGATGAAATTGCGCAGCTGGAAATAGCTGGGGCGGTTGATGCGGCGGCTGTAATTCAGTTGCCAGTTCCACTTGTCCTTCTTCCAGGCGACGGAGGCATTGGGGAACCAGTCATTATAGGTGCGGCTGGGTTCCTCCTCACGGATGCCTGACGAATAGTAGTCAGAGTTGATGTGCTCAAAGCGCAGTCCGGCGCCGAAGGTGAAATTGCCCAGGGTGAAGTCATACTCGGCAAAGCCCGCACTGTTATTCTCGCGGATGCGCGTGTCGGATGACAAATGGGATTGATCGTCGTTGGAATAGGTGCCGTCGGTGCGGGTAAAGGTCACTGGCGGCTCTGGGTGAGCACATGGCGGTCATCAAGTTCATCGCTTAATTCAGTGCGTTCATCAGTATTGCGTTCATTGCGACGATACCACGTGCCGTTGAAGTCAATCGACAGCTGGTCCACCTTGCCCACATAATACATATTGACATCGTGCAACGGATTTTGTTTACGATTGACGAGGGCATCATACCACACGCTGCCCTCAAGCACACCGTTGTTCCATATTTGTTGCTCACCGATGACGCTGCTGTTCTTGATATTGACACCGCTCAAGGTGTAAGACGCGCCCAGCGAATGGTTGTCGTTGATATCGTAATTGAAGCCTACTTGCTCATAATGCGACTTGCTGCGGTACTTGGTGTCGCCCGTCTGATCGACATGCACTGTGCCATCCTCCAAGAACAAGTCATTATTGATGTCATTATCCTCGCCCATCCACGCGCTGCGCAAGTAGCCCTCGGCAAACAGTTCCAGGCCGTGGGTGCGGTATTTCACGTTAATGTCCTGATATCCGCCCCACTCGTGGTTGTTACGCACGTTGGTAATGGTGCTAACACTGAAGCCGTCTCCTTGGGGCTTGACCGTGTAGATGCGGATGACGGACGACACATTCTTTTTGTATCGGGCACCTGGGCTCGTGATCACATCGATGGACTTGATGTCGCCCGACTTGAGGCGTGACAACTCGGTATTGCTCTGAATCGGGCGGTTATTGATGTAGATGAGCGGTGTGCCACTGCCAAAAATGCTCACTTGGCCGTCGCCCTTGACATCGACACGGGGCAACTGTCCCAGCACGTCAATACCCGTACCCATGTCGCTGAGCACCGTGCCCGTAACATTGACCGTCATGCCGCCAGTGGTCATCTGGTACTGGGGGCGTTCGCCCTTGACGGTTACGCCATCGAGGGCGTATTGGTCGGGCTGCATTTTGATGGTGCCCAGGTGAGGGGTCTTGCAGTGGCAATAGACGGGGCGGTAGCCGACGTAGGTGATGCGGGCGAGAACGCCCTGTTGGTCACAGGGGATGACGAAAAGGCCGCTCTCGTTGGTCACGCCGCCGGTGATGAGGGTGGAGTCGCGCGGCGAGAGCAGGGCGACGTTGGCATAGGGCAAGGGCTGGCCCGTCTCGTCAAGGACGGTGCCCTTGTAGCGCGTGGAAGCCTTCTGCGGGCACTCGACGGCGATTTCCTTGCCCTGCACGGTCATCTTGATGGGATAGAAGCCGATCAACTGCTGAATGGCATCGGGCACCGACTTGTTTTTAACCGAAGTCGTCACCCTGAAGTCCTCCAACTCATTGTACAGGAAACTGATGTTGTATTCCCCACCCCGCTCGTTGAGCCACTTGAGCGCCTCACTCATCGACACGTCATTGAACGACCGCGTCACACGCTGCCCGAAGGCAGCCGTGGCCATGCACAGGCACGCCACGATAAAAATCATGCGTCTTGCCATCATTCCACCACGATTGTATTGCCCTCCTTACTGATATTCACACTCTCGAACAGGTTAAGGCGCTCGAGCACCGCATCCAGGCCCTCATCGGGCTGCCAAATGAAGTAGAAGCGCAGCACGCGGGCGTCCTCGTTGCGGAACTCGACCTGCATGCCGTAGTGTGGCACAATATTTTCCAGCATTTGGTCAAGTGGCTGGTTATCAAACACTATAGGTTCATCTACCACCTCTACAGTATCGGCCACGCCAAGGCGAGGCCCTACGGTTGCTTCGGGCTGAGGCGTAGTGACTACTTGTTCGGTCGTTTCTTCGACTTTTTCATTAGTGCTGTGGCGCACGGCTTGGATAGCGGCATAGGTGAAGGCCGATAGCATAATCACGCCAGCAATCATGGCAGCGATCTTGAGCCAGCGGCGGTCTCTAACTGAGACAAAATGCTCTTTTTCAAAGCGTTGCCACTCGGCATCGACATCGGGCTCGGGGATGTCGGTCATGGCACGCTTGGCAGTAACTAAGCGTTCTTGCGTTTCATCAGCGAGCATGGCGCCCAACTGTTCGTCGGTGTAATTCTCGGGATGCTCGTGCATGTCGAGCAAGAGACGGATTTTATCGTTCTGTTCCATAACGTCTATTGTTTTGAGTTGTTGAAATAGGCATTGATTTTCTCAAGTGACTGTGACAAGTGGTGATGGACCGTCACGCGGCTCACCCCCACGGCCTCGGCGACCTGCTGGCAGGTCATGTCGTGCAAGTAGCGCAGGATGAAAATGCGGCGTGACAGCGGCGGCAAGTGGTTGCTGATGTAGTTGCGCAATTCGGCGAGCATCAATGAGTCGTCGGGGCCATCGGCAAGCGGTTCAGATTTTGTCGAATAGAGCTTGATGAAGCGTTCTCGCATCTGCTTGTGGCGAATCACATTGATGCAACCGTTGCGCACGCACGTCAGCAAGAAACCGCGGGCATTGTCGGTGCGGATGGCCAATCCGCCGTCAAGCAGCGAGGCAAACACGTCGCTCACGACATCGCGCGCCTCGTCCTCATCGTAGAGCAGCGACATGGCCAGGCGGTACATCGCCGCGTAATGAGCCTTGAACAGTATTTCCAATTCACTTTTTGTCATAGTCGTGGGTCAATTACACTTGATAGACGTTTAAGACCCATAAAATGTAAACCCGCTACGGCTGATTTTTCAACAAAGGTAACAAAGATATGCCATACTTATAGGGAAAAAGGGTTATTTGACCTTCTTTCCAATTCACTGAAATCGGAAAACAGACGACTAAAAACTAAGGACTAAGGACCAAGGACTAAAAACTTTATACTACCTTTGCAGTTATGAAAGGTTTTTGGCAATTGTTGAAGCGGTTTGTGCCGCCCTACAAGAAATACATTGTGTTGAACATCCTGTTCAACCTGTTGACCGCGTTCCTCACGCTGTTCTCGTTTGCACTGATTATCCCCATTCTGGAGATGCTCTTTGGTCTCAACACCCAAGTCTATAGCTACATGCCCATGAACAGCGGCAAGATTGACGCCGTGTTGACCAACAACTTCTATTACTATGTGCAACGCATCATCGAGCACTACGGCCAGTCAACCGCACTGGCTTGCATTGCCGCGGCAATGGTGGTCATGACGGCTTTCAAGACCGGGTGTGCCTATTTGGGTGCCTATTTCATGATCAACATCCGCGCGGGCGTGGTGCGCGACATCCGCAACCAGATTTACAGCAAAATCGTCTCCCTGCCCATCGGTTTCTTCTCCAACGAGCGCAAGGGCGACGTGATGGCCCGCATGAGTGGCGACGTGGCCGAAATCGAGGTCTCTATTATGTCATCGCTGGACATGATGTTCAAGAACCCCATCATGATCATCGCCTGCCTGACAATGATGATTGCCTTGAGCTGGCAATTGACGCTGTTTGTGCTCGTCCTGCTACCGCTGGCGGGACTGGTGATGGGTACTGTGGGAAAACGGCTCAAGCGCATCTCGTTTGAGGGTCAGACTCAGATGGGCGTGATGCTGAGCAACATCGAGGAGACCATCAGCGGCTTGCGCATCGTCAAGGCCTTCAACGCCGAGCGCAAGGTGATCAAGCGCTTTGAGGCCGAAAACGAGAAATACCGCAGCATCATCACCCGCATGAATCGCCGCTATGAACTTGCCCACCCCATGAGCGAATTTCTGGGCACCTTCACCATCGCCATTGTGCTGTGGTTTGGCGGCACACTCATCCTGGGCGGCCACAGCAGCATCACGGCCCCCAAGTTCATCTATTACATGGTGGTCTTCTATAGCATCATCAATCCCGCTAAAGACTTGTCCAAGGCCAGCTATGCCATCCAGCGCGGTTTGGCATCGCTGCAACGCATCGACAAGATCCTGGGTGCCGACAACCCGATAAAGAGCCCCGAGCACCCCACCCCGCTCAAGCAGATGGAACGCGGCATCCAATACAAGGACGTGCGTTTCCGCTATGGCGACGCCTGGGTCATCGATGGCGTGACACTCGACATCAAGCGCGGACAGACCGTGGCCTTGGTAGGCCAGAGCGGCAGCGGCAAGACGACGCTCGCCGACCTGCTGCCGCGTTTCTACGACGTCATGGAAGGCTCTATCAGCATCGATGGCACCGACATCAGGCAATTCAAGGTCACCGACCTGCGCGGACTGATGGGCAACGTCAACCAGGAAGCCATCCTGTTCAACGACTCGTTCTACAACAACATCACCTTTGGCGTCGAGGATGCCACACGCGAAGAGGTCGAGGAAGCAGCCCGCATTGCCAATGCCTATGACTTCATCATGGCGAGCGAGCAAGGCTTTGACACCAACATCGGCGACCGGGGCTGTAAACTCTCGGGCGGCCAGCGCCAGCGCATCAGCATTGCCCGCGCGATATTAAAGAACCCGCCCATCCTCATCCTTGACGAGGCGACCAGCGCCCTTGACACCGAGAGCGAGCATCTGGTTCAAGACGCCCTCGACAAGCTCATGCACGGCCGCACCACGCTGGTGATTGCCCACCGCCTGAGCACCATCAAGAATGCCGACCTTATCTGTGTCATGCAGGACGGCCGCATCATCGAACAAGGCACCCACGACGAGCTCATCGCCAAGGAAGGCGCCTACAAGCACCTCGTCGATATGCAGACATTCTAGAGCATCTAGAATATCTAGAATATCTAGAGCATCTAGAAAAAAAATTGAAATATAGTGTAGTTTTTTAGTAGCATCCTGCGTCTAAGGGACAAACAACGATTTGAGAATGGAAATCAACGAAGCCGAATTTGCGCGCATTATCCGCGAGAACAAGGGCACCATCTACACCGTGTGCTACATGTTCTCCAAGGACAAGGAGGAGGTCGATGACCTCTTCCAGGAAGCGCTCATCAAGTTATGGCAGGGCGTTGCCTCCTTTCAGGGCAAGAGCGACTTGAAGACATGGATTTACAAGGTTACCCTGAATTCCTGTATCTCCATCGACCGCAAGAAGAAGGGCCACAAGACCCAACCGCTCATGGAAGGCATCGACCTGTTTGACAAGAATGACGCCGACAACAAGCAGACCGACATGCTGCACGCGCGCATCCAGCGGCTTCAACCCTTTGACCGTGCCATCGTGCTGCTATGGCTCGAGAACATGAGTTATGACGAGATTGCCCAGATCGTGGGCATCAATGTCAAGAACGTGTCGGTGCGCCTCTACCGCATCAAGGAACAACTCAAACAGATGAACTAAAACAGACTACACACAATCGATATGGAAATCCAAAACAACAATAATCTTAACGACTTCAACGAGCTTGAAGACCTGCGCCGGCAGATCAACGAGCTCAAGAACAAGGTGGACCAGCAGGGACACCTCAACGAAGCCCTGGTGAAGAAAGCTATCCAAGGAAAAATGCGTAGCCTTCACCACACTCTTTTCTGGTACTGCCTGATATTGGGCCTGTTTGTGCCCATGATAATTTGGAACTTTATCCAGTCGGGCTACTCTTGGGCTTTTATCATTTTCACGATATTGTTTTTTGCCGCCTCATTCACGGCAGAGTACTTTATCAACCGCATGAACATCCAGCACATGTCTGATGACCTCGTCGAGACAGCCCGCAAATTGCTGCAGATGAAGAAGAACCGCAAAACCCAGTTGACCGTCGGATTCTGCGCAGTAGCCATCTGGATTCCCTGGTATTTCTATGAGATTTACAAGGCTACGGCGTCCCAGATTGAGCCTGAGTCAATCTCACTATACTTGACTTTTATTATCATTGGCATGATTATTGGTGGAGCCATTGGCCTAGCCATCGGCTTGAACATGTATCGCCGCATGCAGCGCGCCAATGATGAAATGATTGAGCAGATCAATGATTTTACCCGCGAGCAGTAATGTAATGGCCCTCATGGCCCCTAAACCGCATATTTACTGCCAATTGAGGTGATTATTTTGAAAAAAAGTGTACTTTTGCGCTCAAGTTAAGAGAAATATATGCAACAACGTGAAACAAATCACAGCGTTGACACGTCTAACAAGAAGAATATTTTATATCAACATATTTATAATTTAAAATCACTTTTCTATCACATGAAGATGAAAAAATTATTTGCTGTAATGTTCATGATGCTCATGACATTCAGCGTGAACGTCGCTAAGGCTCAATCGATGGGTCCGATTCCCACCGATGACCAGGTGCGCATCGGCAAGTTGGATTGCGGATTGACCTATTACATCCGCCACAACGACTATCCCGAGCACCGTGTGAACTTCTACATCGCCCAGCGCGTGGGTTCTATCCAAGAGGAGGAGAGCCAGCGTGGTCTCGCCCACTTCCTGGAGCACATGGCCTTCAACGGCAGTGAGCACTTCAACGGCGAGGGCAAGAGCATTATCGACTATACCCGCTCGCTGGGTGTAGCCTTCGGTAAGGACTTGAACGCCTATACCAGCATTGCCGAGACCGTTTACAACATCAACGACGTGCCCAGCACCCGCCAGAGCGCTATCGACTCTTGCTTGCTCATCCTCAAGGACTGGAGCAACGGCCTGCTGCTCACCGACGAGGAGATCGACAAGGAGCGCGGTGTGATCCACGAGGAGTGGCGCCTGCGTCGCAGCGCCCAGCAGCGCATGCTTGAGAACCAGCTCGAGGCCTTGTACCCCGACTCGAAGTACGGCAAGCGCATGCCCATCGGTCTGATGAGCGTGGTTGACAACTTCAAGTACAACGAACTGCGCGACTACTACCACAAGTGGTATCGTCCCGACAACCAGGCCCTGGTTATCGTGGGTGACGTCGATGTTGACCACATCGAGGCCCAGATCAAGGAGCTCTTCAAGGATGCCGTTCTTGATCCCAATGCCGCCCAAGTTGTTGACGAGCAAGTTCCCGACAACGCTGAGCCCATCATCGTTATCGACAAGGACAAGGAGCAGCAGTACAGCCAGGTGATGGTGATGTTCAAGCACAATGCACTGCCCAAGGAGATCAAGGCCGACCAGATGTATATGGTCATTGACTATGCCAAGTCCATGATGGCCAGCATGCTCAACGAGCGCCTGTCCGAGAAGGCTCAGGAGCCCGATTGCCCCTTCATCCAGGCCAACGCCTACGACGGCAACTATCTGTTCGCCAACACCAAGGATGCTTTCACCCTGGGCATCATGCCCAAGGAGGGTCAAATCGAGGCCGCTACCGAGGCTGTTGTTACCGAGGCCATGCGTGCCGCAAAGCACGGTTTCACCGCCACCGAGTATGAGCGCGCCAAGGAAGAGTACCTGAGCCGCTTGGAGAAGCAGTACAACGAGCGCAACAAGATTTCCAATGCGCGTCTTGCTGCTCAGTACTACCGCAACTACCTGGACAACGAGCCCATCCCCTCGATTGAGCAGGAATATGAAATCATGAACCAGTATGTGCCCATGCTCCCCGTTGATGTCGTTAACCAGATGATGCCTGGCTTTATAACCACCACGGGTGAGAACCTGGTTATCATGAACTTCAACCAGGAGAAGGACGGCGCCGTTTATCCCACCCCCGAGAGCCTGAAGGCCGCCGTTGACGCTGGCTTGAACGCTCAGGTCGAGGCCTTTGTGGATAATGTGAAGCAGGAGCCCCTCATTGCCAAGCTGCCCAAGCCCGGCAAGATCAAGAAGGAAACCGTTAACAACCAGTTCGGTTACAAGGAGCTCGAGTTGAGCAATGGCGCTCGCGTCATCCTCAAGAAGACCGATTTCAAGGAGAACGAGATCCGCATGTCCGCCTTCCAGCGTGGTGGCGCTTCGCTCTATGGCGAGAAGGATTGGGCAAATACTGAGTTGCTGCCCCTGGCTACGATGATGAGCGGTCTGGGAGAATTCTCCTACACCGAGTTGCAGAAGGCTCTCGCCGGCAAGCAGGCCAGCGTAGGCTTCTCAATGGACAACTATGAGGACCAGTTCAGCGGTCAGTCCACTGTCAAGGATCTGGAGACCTTGTTCCAGCTCACCTATCTCAACTTTACCGATATGCGCAAGGATGAGAAGAGCTTCAACATGATCAAGGGTCAAGTGGAGACCATGCTCAAGAACAGGAATCTCGATCCCGAGAATGTATTTGAGGATTCAGTTAACTACATCCTGGGCAACCACGACTGGCGCAACAGGCCCTTTGACATCAGCTACCTCGACCAGATAAATCTGGACCGCATGATGCAGATTGTCAAGGAGCGCACTGCCAATGCCGCCAACTACACCTTCATGTTTGTGGGTGCATTTGACGAGGCCGTTATTCGTCCCCTCATCGAGCAATACATTGCCAGTCTGCCCGGCAAGAAGGGCAAACAGTCCAACTTTGTCGATGTTATATCACATCCAGTAGGCCAGACTGTTACCCACTTCACCCGCAAAAGCGAGACGCCCAAGGCCATGGCCGAAATCTACTGGTATGACACCAAGACTCCTTATTCACTGGAGACTCAATTGAAGGCTAACATCCTGGGTCAGGTACTGAGCAAGATTTACCTGCAGAAGATCCGTGAGGATGCCGGTGCTGCCTATTCAGCTGGTGCTCGTGGCTGGTCCACCCATGAGGGTAACAACTTCTTCACTGCCGTCATGGCATCCTGCCCGATGAAACCCGAGATGGCTGACATGGCTGTCAAGATCATGAACGAGGAGATCTACGAGGCTTGCAAGAACATCGATGCAACCACCCTCAAGGAGATCAAGGAACTCATGATCAAGGACCATGGCACAAGCCTCAAGGAGAATGGCTACTGGCTGCGTCAAATCCACAACTACCTGTTCACTGGTTCAGACGGTCTCACTAGCTTTGAGCAGATCGTCAACGCACAGACCCCCGAGAGCATTGCCGCATTTGCTAAGCAGCTGCTGTCGGCCGGCAACAAGGTAGAGGTTGTCATGCTCCCCGAGGAGTAATCACAATTAACTCAAATATCAGAAAATAGCTCTGTAGGTCCTCTACAGGGCTATTTTCTTTAAAGAACGCCCATCCAGTTCATCCAGCCCGTCCAGCCCGTCCAGTTCATCCAGTTCATCCAGCCCGTCCAGTTCATCCAGTTTATCCAGTTCATCCAGTTTGTCCAGTTTATCCACTCAATATCAAGAAAAATCACTACCTTTGCAGTTTGAAATCAAACGAAATCATAAATAATGGATACAACAAGACAACAAAAAATCAGCCGCCTCGTCCAGAAGGAATTGAGCGAGATATTCCGTCGTGAGACCGCCAAAACGCGCGGCACACTCGTCACGGTGAGCAGCGTTCGCGTCTCGCCCGACCTGAGCGTGGCCAACGTGCGCTTGAGCATCTTCCCCAGCGAGAATGCCCAAGCCATCATGGATAACATCAACCACAACGAACGCGGCATCCGCCACCAGTTGGCCCAGCAGACGCGCTACCAACTGCGCCGCTGTCCCGAGCTGAAGTTCCACATCGATGATTCACTCGACTACATCGACCACATCGACGAACTGCTCGCCAAAGACAAGCCCAAAGACAATCCTGCTGCCGACGCTCCCAGCGAATAACCACCAGCCAATCGCCAGACAGTGACCCTCCCGTTGAAAATAGCGTGGCGCTACCTGATGTCTAAAAAGGGGCATCAGGCTGTCAATATCATCTCGATTGTCGCGGTTTGCGGCGTCGTGGTATCGACGGCCGCGCTGATTTGCGTGCTGAGCGTGTTCAACGGTTTCCGCGGGCTCATCATGGGCAAACTCGCCATGCTTGACCCTCAAGTGGCCATCACCGCCACCATGGGCAAGACGGTGAACGATGCCGACAGTGTCATCAACGCCATCACGGGTATTCCTGGCGTGGAGCGTGCCATTCCCGTCGTTGAGGACCAGGCACTGGCCATCTATGTCGATTTGCAAATGCCTGTGCGCATCAAGGGCGTACCCGACGACTACAACACGATGAACGATATGGACTCGGTCATCGTTGACGGTGAGTGGAAACTGCGGGACCAAGTGTCGCAGTACGCTGTGGTGGGGGCCGGTCCTGCCGTGAGGTTGATGGTAAGGCCCGAATTCCTAGGTATGGTCCGCCTGTATGCCCCACAGCGCCAGGGACGCGTGAACCTGGCCAACCCGATGGGTGCGTTCAGGCAGGACTCGGTATTTGTGTCGGGTATCTTCCAGTTGCAGCAGAACAGTTATGACGCCGACCTCATTTATGTCCCCCTTGACATGGCCCGGCAACTGTTTGACTACGAGAGCGAGGCCACACAGATTGAGGTAAAACTCGTCCCTGGTGCCAACGAGCAACAGGTGATGAAAGACATCGGCAAGGCCCTGGGCAACGCCTATCAAGTGAAGAACCGCCTGATGCAGCAGCGCGAGGCCTACCGCCTGGTCAATATCGAGAAGTGGATGGCCTTCCTCCTGCTGGCCTTTATACTGGTCATCGCCACGTTTAATGTCATCAGCACACTGTCACTGCTCATTATCGAGAAGGACGACAGTATTGCCACGCTGCGTGCTCTAGGCGCTAATGACAGGCAGATTTCCCGCATCTTTGTCCTGCAGGGCTGGCTCATTACGCTGGTCGGTGCTGTCACGGGCGTCGTGATTGGCCTGATCCTGTGCCTGTGCCAGCAGCAATTCGGCTGGTTGCGACTCAGCGGCGACCCCGCCAATATGATTATCAACGCCTATCCCGTCGAGGTGGAGTGGATGGACGTGCTCATCACGCTTGCCCTTGTCGCCGCCGTGGGCCTGCTCACCAGCATGGTTACGGCCCTGATCATGCGCCGCCGCCTCTCCTCTACAACTGATTAACCTGTAAATTGAATATAAAACTTAAAAGCGAAGAATATGTTAACAATCAACTCTTATGACGAATTTGCCTCCTATCTTGGCAAGGAATTAGGTGCCAGCGATTGGCTCACGGTCGATCAGGACCGCATTAACATGTTTGCCGACGCCACACTCGACCACCAGTGGATTCATGTAGATGTAGAACGTGCCAAGGCCGAGAGCGCCTATCACAGCACCATCGCGCACGGCTACCTGACGATGTCGCTGATTCCCCACCTGTGGAACCAAATCATCGAGGTCAACAACCTGGAGATGCAGGTCAACTACGGTATGGACAAGATGCGCTTTGGCCAGCCCGTCATCACTGGCAGCCGTGTGCGCCTGGTCACCACACTGCACAACATCGCCGACCTGCGCGGCATCTGCAAGGCCGAGATTGACTTCAGGATGGAAATCGAGGGACAACGCAAACCCGCCCTGCAAGGCATCGCCTCCTTCCTCTACTACTTCAAGAAATGACCATCCACATCATCAACGGCCCCAACCTGAACCTCGTGGGCCTGCGTGAGCCCGAGGTTTATGGCAACCGCTCGCTGGACCAATATCTGGCTGAACTGATTGAGCAGTTCCCGCAACACACGATTGACACCTATCAGAGCAACATTGAGGGCGAAATCGTGGACCGACTGCAGCAGGTGGGCTTTGACGACTGCGGCATCGTGCTCAACGCTGGCGGCTACACCCACACGTCGGTCGCCATCGCCGATGCCGTTGCTGCCATCACCGCTCCAGTGGTAGAGGTTCACATCAGCAACATCTACTCGCGCGAGCCTTTCCGCCACAAGTCCCTCCTGTCCCCCGTCTGCAAGGGCATCATCGCAGGCTTCGGCCTCGACAGCTACCGCCTCGCCCTCCTCTCCCTATCTCAAACAACATAAACAACGTTGAACAACATGAACAACTTTCTTTTATGATCGACACGGCTAAATTAAGAGATCATATATTTGATGTTGTTGGAGCAATACATCAAGTGCATAAGGAACTGGGACCAGGCTTGAATGAGTCTTGTTATCAAGAAGGCTTGCAGATAGAATTCACTCAAAAAAGAATACCCTACAAAAGGGAAGTTACATTTCATCCGACATATCAAGGGGTTAAAATGGAGGCGCAATTCCGCTTAGATTTCTTATGCAAAGACGATATTATCATAGAATGTAAAGCCGTTCCAAAACTGGTCGCTGACCATCGGGCGCAATTATTCAATTACATGAGACTGCTCAAAAAGCCCTGTGGAATCTTAGTGAACTTCTTGCCACGATATGCCGAGATTGAGCGTTACTTCTTTGATGAAGAAAAGCAAGCGGTTGTTCCCGCAAATAAGGCAGTGATAGGATATCGAACATGTTAAATACATTGATTGTTGTTAATGTTGTTTATTGTTGTTCCAGTTGTTTGATAGTTTGATAAAGTTATAGTTTGATATGAGTGAGGAGTTAGAGGAGTATATTTTGGGGCATATTGATGAGGAGCCAGAGGCGCTGGCGCGCATCGACCATGACACGCATGTGCAGAACTACTATTGGCACATGTGTTCGGGCCACTTGCAGGGACGGCTCATCAAGATGCTGACACGCATGATAGGGCCGCGGCGCGTGCTGGAGTTGGGCACCTTCAGCGGCTATTCGGCACTGTGCCTGGCCGAGGGACTTGCCGATGATGACTGTCTCGTCGATACCATCGAGGTCAACGACGAGCAGGAAGATTTCATCCGTGAACACCTGGCATTGTCGCCTTTTGGCAAGCGCGTGCGCCTACACATCGGCGATGCCCGTGACATCGTTCCCACGCTGGGCGAGCGCTACGACCTCGTGTTTATCGACGCTAACAAGCGCCAGTATGTCGAGTATTACGACCTGGTGATGGATTATCTCAACGACGGCGGCTACATCATCGCCGACAATACGCTGTGGGCGGGCAAGGTAGTGGACCCCAAGGCTCAACGCGAAGCCCAGACCCGCGGCATCCTCGACTTTAACGATCGCGTCAAGGAAGACCCCCGCGTCGAGAAGGTCATCATCCCCCTGCGCGACGGCCTCACCCTCATCCACAAACTGTAATTCATCTGGCCAAAAAATCCCGCAAACCTGCGAGAGGCTTGCGGGACCAGAAATTTATGTACAAAAAATATCTTACTGCTGAATAGTAGCGAAACGCACAAACTTGAGCGTATCTTCACCATCAGTCATCTCCAGTGACGACTCGTCCACCTTAATGGTGTAGGTCTCGGGTTTAGCAAACTCAGCCTTGAAATCAGCGCTGTTGAGCATCTGCTTGATCTGGGAAGTAGCCAACGGATTGTTGGTCACTTTACCATTCATTGACATACTGAGCAGTTCTCCCTTATAGGTATCAATATTGGGAGTAAGGGTCAGCTTGTCGCCTTCGAGTGTATAGGTTCCCTTAATATCGATGCTCATGGCAATCTCCATGGCCATCGTCGGTGCGGGCTCCGAAGACTCGGTGTACTCGTTCACGCAGGAATAGGTGCCATCCTCGTTAAAGGTATAAATAAAACTCTGGGTTGAGAAGGTACCATCTTCTGCCGTGTTAACAACAGGTTGCATGGTGCGCCAGCTAGCGCAAATCGATTGTGCCTGCACGGTCATGACCGCCATAAAGGCAACGAGCGTAAATAATAACTTTTTCATCATAATTTAATTTTTAATAACACCGCAAAGGTAAGCATATTTTTTAATCTTAAGCGTTTATTGACTATTTTTTGATGCCAAGCACCACTCAATCATCACGCTTTCACGGTTTCTATGACTCCCAAACCACCCAAAAGTTTAAAAGCCCCACCTGGATGTGACACAAAAAAAACAGTGGAGACGCGTCGTTTTGCGTCTCCACAATGCGTTTGCCTCAAGAAAACCAGTTGTTGGTTGTGAGGCAGATTCGTCCTTCACTCACAAAGATCAGATGAGCTTCTTGTAGCCATACTCAGCAGCCTCGTCGAGTTCCTCCTCGATGCGGATGAGCTGGTTGTACTTTGCCATGCGGTCGGTGCGTGAGAGCGAACCGGTCTTGATCTGACCGCTGTTGGTAGCAACAGCGATGTCGGCGATGGTGGTGTCCTCGGTCTCACCGCTGCGGTGGCTGGTCACGGTGGTGTAACCATGACGGTGAGCCATCTCGATAGCGTCGAGAGTCTCGGTGAGCGAACCGATCTGGTTCACCTTGATCAGGATCGAGTTGGCAGCACCCATCTTGATACCCTTCTCCAGGAACTTCACGTTGGTCACGAACAGGTCGTCACCCACGAGCTGGCAGCGGTCACCGATGGCCTTGGTCAGTTTAACCCAACCATCCCAGTCGTTCTCGTCAAGACCGTCCTCGATCGAGTCGATGGGGTACTTGGTGATGAGCTCCTCGAGATACTTGATCTGCTCGTCGCAGGTGAGCTTCTTACCCTTGGGATCCTTGGGCTGGCCGCTCTTGAGCTGACGATAGTCATAGAAATACTTACCATCCTCAACAACTGCGAACTCGCTGGCTGCGCAGTCCATAGCGATCTTCACGTCATCACCGGGCTTGTAACCGGCATCCTTGATGGCTTGAACGATGCTGTCCAGAGCGTCCTCGATGCCATCGAGTGCGGGAGCGAAACCACCCTCATCACCCACGGCGGTGCTCAGGCCGCGCTTCTTGAGCAACTTAGCCAGAGCGTGAAATACCTCGGCACCCATGCGAACGGCCTCGCGCTCGTTCTTGGCGCCAACGGGACGAATCATGAACTCCTGGAAGGCGATGGGAGCGTCGCTGTGTGCGCCACCGTTGATGATGTTCATCATGGGCACGGGAAGCACATGAGCGTTGGTGCCACCGATGTAGCGATACAGGGGCACACCAAAGTAGTTAGCAGCAGCGTGTGCTACAGCGAGCGATACGCCCAGGACGGCGTTAGCGCCGAGTTTGCTCTTGGTGGGGGTGCCATCAAGCTTGATCATCGCCATATCGATAGCGCGCTGGTCAAAGGCATCCATACCCTCAATCTCGGGAGCGATTATCTCGTTGACGTTCTTGACGGCCTTGAGGACGCCCTTACCGCCGTAACGCTTCTTGTCGCCGTCACGCAACTCGAGGGCCTCGTTCTCGCCCGTCGATGCGCCACTGGGAACCGATGCACGGCCCATGTCGCCACTCTCGAGGGTTACTTCAACTTCTACAGTAGGATTGCCACGCGAATCCAGAATCTCTCTGGCATGAATCTCTTCAATATACATAATTCTTGTTATTAAATAAAAATATCACTTAGTTGGGGACAAAGATAGTCATTTTTAAGCGCATTGCAAAATATATTGAATCTTTTGTCAAATTCGGTTAGTGCAACCGTTTGACCTACATTTTCTATCCTTATTTCGTCGACAATATGCAGATTTGTCGATAAAAATAAGCCGTTCGTCTATTTTTTTGTACCGATGGCTATAATTTTTATACTTTTGCTCTCGAATTTGAAAAAGTCTCGTCAATCTATATCGACTGAACTAGATGATTTCAATTTAGTCTATTTTTAGGCTCATAGGTTTTAGAGGACATCAGTTACATTTTCATAACCACAAGTTTATAGTTTTTATTGGAACACACAAAGTTACGCTTTCTCTGGATTGAGAGAGCGTAGCGTTTTTATTGTGGCCTTCCAAACAGGCTTGCCCACTTCGTCGAATATCACTACCTTTGCATTCCCATATAAAAATAATCATTTTACCGACTATCTATAATGATCAAAAACATCGTCATATCCATCATCCTCTTGCTGCTCACGCCCTTAGTTGGAGCCGCAAACCCTAATGATAGCGTCCAACCCCTGCCCAGCAGGCCCACAGGCACCGCCTTCATCGTTATCTCCAAGCAGAACCTGACACTCACCGTCTATGACCTGGGCACTACGGGCGATACCGTCATGGTCGCACAATTTCCCTGCTGCATGGGCAAGAACAAGGGTAACAAGCAGCGGCGTGGCGATATGCGCACCCCCGAATCCCCTGCGGGCAAACCTTTCAAGATCACCATGATACAGGATGCCTCGACCTGGAAACACGATTTCCACGACGGGCGCGGCCGCATCAAGGCCTACGGCCACTGGTTCCTGCGTTTGGAGACTCCTGGTCACCGCGGCATAGGCATCCACGGCAGCACCAACAACGAGAACACCGTCCCTGGCCGCGCCAGCGAGGGTTGCATCCGTCTGCTCGACCAGGACATCATCACCTTGAAGAAACACTTCGCTTACGTCGGCATGCCCGTCACCGTCCAAGCCGAGGGCCAAGCCCCCTTCACCTGGGAACAGCGGACACGCAATCATAGCACTACCAACCAAAAGTCACTCACCATTAATCAATTTGTAACCGATACCACGCACGTTGACAATCCGTAACGATGAGTCGAGGGCAAGACGGTGTCGCAATTTGGTGATGAACACATGCAGGCTCTTATTATTAAAGAAACTGTCATCGCCCCAAAGTTCCAGCAATAGTGACTGGGAAGTCACGACCTCGCTAGGATGCAGGCACAAATGCCTCAAAATTTCGCTCTCGCGGAAGGACAATTCCGCCCGCGCACCCGTGGGCACATGGGTCAACCGTTGAACGACTGCATCAAAGAGGTATTGGCCGATGGTGAAACGTGTGGGCTGTTCGGGCTGAGGCGTGACCGTGCAAGCACGTCCCAGCAGTGCCTTGATGCGGACGATGAGCTCCTGCATACCAAAAGGTTTCTTCAGGTAATCGTTGGCTCCCATCTCAAAGCCATGTACCACATCGTTGACTGCCGAGCGCGCTGTCAAGAAGATAACTGGCGTCTGCATGTCGGTCTTGCGGATGCGCCTCACCATTTCAAAGCCGTCGAGACGCGGCATCATCACATCTGCCACGAGCACATCGGGCTTGTTGGCCGCATATAGCCGCAAGGCCTCCTCTCCGTCACCAGCCACAGTCACATGGAACCCTTGTCCATCCAGCGTGTCCTTGATAATCATCGCCAGGGTGCGTTCGTCCTCGGCTAGCAGTATGTTGATGGTCTCGCTCATGTGAATAGGATTGTAAAAGTGGTACCCTCGCCTTTAGTACTTGATGCCTCGATGCTCCAGCCATGCTTTTCGACCATCGTCTTGACATAGAAGAGCCCCAGGCCATAGCCCTTGACATCATGCACATCACCTGTGGGCACACGGTAAAACTTGTCGTAGATGTGCGACAACTTGTCGGCGGCGATGCCCATGCCGTGGTCGGTAACGCTAATGCCAGTCCCTGTGGCGGTAATCTCAACACGGGCCTCACCGGGAGAATACTTGATGGCATTGTCGATAAGATTGTTCAATATGTTGCTCAAGTGAGAGCGGTCGGCCTGCACGGTCAAGTCTTCAGGCTCGATCTGGGTCGTGATCGTGACGGGTTTATCGGCCTTTAACTGTTGTTGCTCGATAACGGGTTGCAGCAACTCGGCAAGGTTCAACGTCTCGATATTGAGCTTGAACTGACGGCGCCGTTCCATGCTCATCGACAGGATTTGCTCGACCATGCCGCTCAAGCGTTCCAATTGCTGCTTACAAAGCGCCAAATAATGGCGTTGCTTGGTTGCATCAGCCTGTTCGCCGAAGTTGAGCAATGCATCGTTGGCAGCATAGGCCACGGCGATGGGTGTTTTCAGCTCATGGGTGATATTATTGGTGAAGTCGGACTTCATCTCATCGAGCGTGCGCTGCCTGAGGATGGTCTTTATCAAATAATAGAATGCAAGCCCCAATAGTAGCACGATAAGGCCTGACGCCGTCAAGATGCCTGCCATCTCCCGCAAGACCAGTCCCGTCGTGGGCTCGATGGTGAGTTCGTAGCAGCCAAAATCAGCCCAGTTATACACGAAATGGCGCGCCTTGCGACTAGGGACATACCCTGTTGTGGCATGACGAAAAACGGTATCGGTCTTAATACATAACAACGAATGGTCTCCGCTCAATCCCAGTTGCTGCAGTCCTGCCGTGAGCAGCGAGTCATAGGTCTCATATCGGGTACCCTCAAAACGGTCAACGCCCAGATGCAGCCCCTGTTGAATCATCGATGCCAGTTCGGTGACCGAAATCTGGTCTTCGAGCATCTTCATGAAGGCATTTTCATCGTCTGTGCTGTCACTTTCGGCCTGAGGGCTTGAACGCAGCACGACACCTGTTTTCTGCTCAAGGGTTTCGTCGCCAAGGGTTACCTGAGTGGTAGTGACACTCTTGGTGATGATACTGCCGTCCTCACCTATGCCTGCGCTCACGTCCATCACTCCATGGGGCCCCTTGTCCTCAATGCTCTTGAGGCGCAAAAACACCTCCTTGAGGTCGGCAACGCGCATAGCCTCACGGATGTCATTGTCCATCTGCTCTCCCATGGTGAAGTACAGTTGCCCCAGCCAATAAGCTTGATAAACCGCGACACCCGACAGGGCAACGATCACCAGCACAGCAATATATTTCAACCTCGTGTTCATCACCCACAAAAATACACAATATTCCCATCAGCCACCAAATCCGTTAAGACTAAATAAGTTTTTAGAAGATTTGTGGCTGCTGAGTAATGCCAAATGTAGAAGAGAATAATCCTTTGAATTTTACGCTTGTCTATTCTGTTTTTCTTGGATAAATTCGTCGGCAATGTAGAGGTCGCTATACAAATAGAGACCCGTGGATTTGTCATGCAGGTCGGCACAAGTCTGGCTCTCATAGAACAATTCAAGCGCTTTGACGGGGTCGATTTCAAGTCGCTTGGACAATTCCATTGAGATGGCACCGATGCGGTTACTCAAAATAATTTCTTGAACAATCGGTGACTTGACGGGGTCATCATATTGGTTCGGTTCCATCATAAATCAAGTATTTGTCAGTAATTTCTTGAGCGAGTAAACACATTTGATTATTAGGCTGATGCTGCGACAACCGTCCTAAAGCCGTGTCTATATCCATCAGCCCTAACATGTACAGGTTAACGGTGTCAACCACCCTGTCGTTGGCAACACCACCCTCAATGTAGTCAAAGGCCTCTGCAACCGGCTCCCCTCGCCGGCTTGCCACTATAAACTCCAGCCAATCACGATCATAGGCTTTGAAAATCTTGCAACGGTCCTCAGTCATTATGGCATCACGATTAAGCAGATATCTGTTCAAAACAGGTTCTCTTTTTCTGCGGCCAGCCATCAAAATCGCCCAATCTAGGGCTTGTTTGCGTATGTCTGTCACATAAAACCCCTGACCAAAGTCCAGGTTTCTACGGCCAAATATGCAAATCGGGGCCTCAACTATGTCTGTCCCTCCATGGTAAACAACCACCTCATTCATTTTGATTCCTCCCATCGATTAAGGCATTCTATCATGCCATTGGCAATATTCTCACGGCTTTCGGTATGCAAAGACTCATAATGAGGTATGATGTATTGCTCAATCATGCCCACTCGCTTCATGCGGTTGTACACCTCCTGATAAGTCGTGTTGAGAAGGCGAGCTGTTGATTCAATACAAGTAGCAACAAATGCCAAAATGACTTGTGCTCTGGGTATTTCTACAAGTTGTTCCATGCCGTTGCTCGATTAGACATGTTGCAAAGTTAGCTTAAAAAGTTGATGTATTGATAAAGAATCCAGAAAATCTTTGGCAAGGTGTTAAGACTAAATAAGTTTTTGGTTAAGACTTGGTAAGTTGCAGGAGGGAGCATGAACAGGATGACGGAGGTAATTTTGCCGCCGAAATCAATAAAAAAACAAGAAATGAAAATGGCGAGAATAATCATGATGATGGTAACGGTCATGGTGATGACCACCCATGCGATGGCCCAGGACAATGTCGAGTTAGTAGAAGAAAAACAGGATAGCACCACATTAAGCACCAGCGACACCATAGCACTCAAGGACGTGGAGGTGGTGACGATGCGCCAACTAGTCAAGACGCTGGACGACCGTGTGACCTATAATGTGCAGGCCGACCCCGAGGCGCGCACGAGCACCGTACTCGACGTGCTGCGACGCGTGCCGCTGGTGAGCGTTGACGGCGAGGACAACGTGCGCGTCAATGGCGGCGGGAGTTTCAAGATTTACAAGAATGGCCACCCTGACCCGGCCTTGTCGGCCAACCCCAAGGAGGTGCTGCGTGCCATGCCTGCCAGCATGATAAAACGCATCGAGGTCATTACCGAGCCTGGAGCCCGCTATGATGCCGAAGGCGCAACGGCCATCCTGAACATCGTCACCGTCGAGGGGCTGCGCATCGAGGGCGTAAACGGCACGGTGTCGGCCTCGATAAACACCTTCGGCACACCCAATGCGAGTGCCTATGTCGCTGCAAGGGCAGGCAAATTTACCTTGGGCACGACTGGATTCTTCCAGAAACAGGCGCGCCGCATGTTCGCCGGCGAGGACGAGACATGGACGACCTATAAGGACACGGGAACCACGATGTATAAACTCTATCGCAACGAGCAACCCGCATGGGTATATAGCCTTAACCTGAACGCCAGTCTGGAAATCGATTCGCTGAACCTGATTACGGCCTCCTTTGGCGGTTACCGCTACGGCTTGAATATCTATGGCGACAGCCACATCGAGTACCATGATGCAGCAGGGCAGTTGCTCACGTCCTATGACAACCCGTTCAACGTGCCGCTATATGGCGGCATGACATGGAACGGCCGTGCCGACTGGGAGCATCGCACCGCCCGCAAAGACGAAGTCTTGACCGCCTCCTACATGTTCTCGACCACAGGCCAACAGGAGGAACAGTACGACTCGCTTATCAACCTGGTTAATCCGCCGTTTGACTACACAGCCTACAGCAAGTGGGGCAAAGAACGTTTTATCGAGCACACGTGGCAACTCGACTACCAACTGCCGCTATGGGGTCATCACCTGCTCGAAGTGGGCGGCAAGTACATCCTGCGCCTGAACAAGAGCCACAACCGCATGAACTATGACAGCGCTGCGGAACTGGACACCGACACCCGCTTCAAGCACACCATGCACGTGGGCGCCGCCTATGCCTCGTGGCGATACAAGGTGGGCAATGTGACCCTGCGCGGCGGAGTGCGATACGAGTACAGCCACTTCCGCGCCAGCTACCCCAATGGCGACGGGGAGCCCTTCGGGCGCGACCTGCACGATGTGGTACCCTCGGCTAGTGTCCACTGGCAGATGACGCCGTTCAATAGCCTGCGGCTGTCGTGGGCAACAAGCCTCAACCGCCCGGGCATCCAGTATCTCAATCCTGCCGTGAAGCGCTACACCACAACGATAGAGTATGGCAACCCTCACCTATCCAGCGCTCGCAACAACATGTTGAGCATCAACTTCCAGCACACGGGCAATCGCTTGACCTTCAATGTCAAGCCCAGCCTGACCATCACCAATAATCTCATCGGCACCTCTCGCACCGCCCATGACGGCATTGTCTATCTCACCAACAGCAACGACTGCCGTTACCTGATGGCTGGCGTTGGTGGTTTCTTGCAGTGGATGATAACAGGCAAGACCACCCTTGTCATGAACGGCGAGGTGTGCTATAAGCGCTACTGCAACCCCTCACAGGACTTGACCAACAGCGGCTGGGGCGGCAACCTGTATGCCCAACTCTCGCAGCAGTTGCCGTGGAAACTGAGAGCGACGGCGACCTGCATGTGGTACGGCATCGGCCACAATCTGCTCAATGTGTACGGCTACAGCACTATGCCCTACCCAACCATCATGTTGGGTCTGTCGCGCTCCTTCCTCAAGGATAACCGCTTGACGGTAAAGCTGAACGCCAATTCCATCCTGCGCAAGTACCAGGTATCTAAGGAATATATCACACAGGGCGACTATGTGGACCACGGCGTGGGTCACTTCAACCAGCGCAACGTGCAACTGACCGTAAGTTACGCCTTCGGCTCCAGCAACACCCGCGTCAAGCAGACAGAGACCACCGTCGAGAACGACGACCTTGTGGGAGGCCTAAGGAACAACAACCAATAGCACTACAGGCTCACCCGCGGCTGTAGGGCCTCGCCTCGGCGTGGCCACTGGGCGGCAAATGGTTATCAGCAGGAACAGGATGTTGCAGAACTCCTCTTGATACCATTTAATCGGCCTAACGGCCGAGAAATCAAAAAATCTATTAACATCCATAATATTGAATCTTTATTATGTTTTTATTACTGATTTTTCTTGATTTCTCGCGCGTAGCGCGATCATTTATAAGAGATATGAATTTTGCAACACCTACCTGGGAAGCAGATAGTTATCAACAGGAACGGCCACGCCAAGGCGAGGCCCTACGTTAAGTACCATCCACAGCATTGCGCTTTATAACGGTACCAGTAATGCGAAATCCCTCACGCTGCAATTTTGAGAGCATGAGGGATATAACTTAGGTTTTGATGAAGTTTTAATTCCAGGTGCCAGACAACAGGTAGTCAATCAGGGCACTCACGTCGCTGATAGTTACATTGCCGTCACCATTCACATCGCCGACGTTGGTCGTCTCCTCCTCGATGATACCGCCCTTGAAGATGTTGGTCGTCCAGCCAGCATCGATGTAGGCCTGACGTTTGCCACGAGGCACGGTAAGTATGCAATTATTGGGCAGGCCTTGGATGTTGACAATAGTAATCTCAAACGGCTCTTGCATGTGAGCGACAATGGAGGTAAGACTGTCGCAATGGAATAGGCTGGTTGTTCCCATGCTTTCCAGTCCTGCCGGCAACTCCAGCTTCTTTATCCCGTTATTATGGAAGAAAGCATTGTCACCAATAGCTTTCACGCTCTCGGGTATCACGGTGTTTTTGCAACTTGCAATAAGCGTATTGGTCGCAGTCTTGATGATTGCGTCGCAACCTTCGCGGGAATCGTAATACAGGTTCCCTTCATCAACAGCAATACTGATAAGATCATGACACTTCGACACAACATCCTTATAAATGGTTGCTTTCAGATTAGCCGGAATGAACAAGGTCTTGAGGGGCGTACCTGAAAATACATTATAGCCTAACATCAAAGTGCCTTTTTCGGGAAGCGTTATGTGCCGTAGGCTTGTGTTCATGAATGTGCCTGAATTTATATACAAGAGGCTATCGGGAAGAACCACGTGCTCGAGTGCAGCACAATCGCGGAAACTCCATGCTTCAATCGCCGTAACACTTTGGGGAATCACTACGCTCTTCAATGCCGAGTCTCCATAGAAAGCATACTGAGGAATCCTGGTCAGCCCCGTGAAGTACTGCAGTTCATCAAATGAGGTGATCTCGGTATTGCCTCTGAATGTTTCGCCCATGGCTGCGGTGGTGACGGCCGCCGCCTCTGTCATTGAAATTTCGCCATCCTCGTTCGTGTCCCAGTTATCCACACAGATAGCCTTCACAGCGGGGTCGGCAAAGTCAATGATTCCTCCAACCTCTTGGTAGATGATAGTGTAGGTTGCCGATTTTTTGTCGAGTTCCATCTCGTACTCTGTGGGATTGACACTTTGGAATTGCGAAGTGATGTCGATGTCGTCCTTATAGACTTTGAACGTTTCACCTGGCTTGAGTTCAAGATACATATACATATCGGTAGTCAGCTGTTCCTTGGGGATGGTTGTTTCAGAAGTTCCTTCGTTGAAAAAGAATTCATAGACGCCGTCATCCCACCTGATCCATGTATCGCTGTCGCCTCCGCCATATCGCAAGAACTTGAATGTGGCGTTTGGCTCTTCCTCTTTCCAATAGACATAAACATAGGCGATTTTCTCGGTCGGAACGGTGAAGCTGACCTTGTAGTTCCCGTTCGAGGGTTCAGGTGCGGCAATGGTTTGCTCGGTGTCGCCTGCCAGCATCACCACCTTGTCCAGCACGTGTGTGGCGGGAAGTGTCAAGGTGAGCGTTTCGCCACTCGATGCACCCGATACGGTACCCAAGGGCCCGGAAATGGTGCCGGACATTGGAGTATTATTGCCACCAATGGAGTAGGAGAAGTCGGGCGACTCGTTCACCTGAATGAAATTCATAGTATTGGTTTTCCAAGTGAAAGTCAAGTCGATTGTCACGTCTGATTGAGCATCTATGATGCTGAAATAGTCCATGTCGTTGAACGAATACATAGTCATCTCGGTGCCATTGTACTTAAACTGGCAATCCACATTCTCCTTGTTGTAGCGGGCAACCAGCACATAACTTTGATACTTGTTGATGTTGTACTGGTGAGGACTTGAATAGTTCAGGAGGGTCAGGTTGCTCAGATCGTAGTTGGCATCCTCAAACGAATCGTAGTTATCGAGACTATATACCGCCACATCCTCGTATTGGTTTGACTGAGAGAATGTGATATTCGTCGTCAATGTCAATGGTATCGGAGTGTAATTGACGCTGTAGAAACTGTTCCATGGGCTCGTTTGTAGAAGCTCGGCAATCTGGCTTTCATTCTTGTCACTCACATAGACGTTGATCATGTAAGGGGCATTCACGAAATACTGCTCCCAATTGCCCTCGAAGGGATAGCTGCGCTCGTTGAATCTCAGGGTATTGAATCCAACGATCCCCCCTTTGAATTTTACGGGTGTATCCCATTTCGTCACCGAACCTTCAAACGTCAAGGACCTGATGTCCAGTTCATCGGTGTCCACGTCGGCGTTAGCACCAATTCCTACCACATTATATTGCTGGTTATTAAATTCAATATAAGCAGGAATGGTTTTTGTCTTAAAGGTATTGTTGGGGGCATAAAACCTATGAATGGTAGCATAATACTCTTCCATCCAATATCCGCCCATGCCATTAGAATAATAGGAATGATACAGCTTGTATACCGCATTCCCGTCGTCATAAGAGCCAACTGGGTCAACCACTTGCCCTAAGGCACTTGCAGCCATGCCCACCACCAGCAGGCACGACGCTAATAATCGTTTTAATAGGGTATTCATATCAATTACATAGTTAAAAGTTTATATATACAATCGTTTTATCGTTTCAAAGTTAATGAAAAGTCTGGAATCAACCAAATCATCTGAAGAGACCCATGTAAAACTACTGGAAACAATATATACAAATCACCGCATGCTCGACTTGTACGCAAATTTCGCCAAAAATCTTGATATTTGCCCAACCATGCTCCAGTCAAGGATTAGCCAGGCATTGCAAAGACCACTAGCACATATATCTCGTTGTGCTGAAGGTTATTTTGCTTGGGTTATAGAGTAATTCGCGCACAGGATAAAAACCAAATCCCTCACGCCGCATTTTGAGCATGAGGGATTTCACATTGAGTATTTTTACAGATTATTATGATTGTAACAGCATATCGATAAGGGCGCTTACATCTGCAATGCTTACCTGGCCATCTCCATCAACATCTGCACCAGGAGATTCAACTCCACTAAGCAGCAAATCAATAAGAGAGGAGACGTCAGAAATGCCAAGCACACCGTCACCATCAACATCTCCAGGAGTTGTTGCCATCTCTATGATGGAGCCAAAATATTGACTCCACCTAGTATTACTTTGGTACATTTCGACCTTGCCAGACGGTACGTATAGTTTCCTTACAGAATAATTTGCAGGATATTGATAGAAGACCTCATAACCCATATTAATGGCATTCGGTTCCATGATATAACTATACACGGTGTCGAGGCTACTACATGCACTAAACACATAATTACCTATATAACCGACAGAATTAGGAATGCGGACGCTTGTCAGGCCGCTGCAGTAACTAAACGCGCCATAGTCAATGCTTGTGACAGAGTTGGGGATGTCGATGCTCGTCAGACCGCTGCACTCATAAAATGAATATGAGCCAATCTCGGTGACAGAGTTGGGAATGTCAATGCTGGTTAGGCCGCTGCAGCCTTCAAACGTACCTGAGTAGATGCTTGTGATGGAGTTAGGAATGTTTATGGTAGTTAGGCCACTGCAGTAGCTGAATGCAGAACTACCAAGGAACGTGACTGAGTTGGGGATGTCGATGCTGGTCAAACCACTACAATATGAAAACGCAGAGTTACCAATGTAAGTAACCGAGTTGGGAATGTTGATGCTAGTCAAGCCTTCACAGTAATTAAACGCATAGGAATAGATTGAATCAACAGAGTTTGGCAACGAGACAGACGTTATTTTTGAATAACACACAAATTCAGACGGTATTTTCTTCACACCATCACCAATCGTCACACTACTAATGTTTGATGTCGACATATTGCCATTTTTTGCACAATCTATAGCATTCCATGTCAGGGAGGTCAATCCATCACAACCAGTAAAAGCAGCATCAGCAATTGAATTGACTGTTTCAGGAATAGTTAATGACGTGAAAGATGAGCAACCATAAAATGCACCAATATCTATGGTCTCAAGTTGATTTGGCAAGTTGATACCAGCAAGACCGGTGCAATAGCTGAATGCATTTTTGCCAATGTAACGAACAGTGTTCGGTAGGATTATGGTTGATATCTTTGAAGAATATGCAAGTTTTGAAGGAATGACTTGAACCGCGTTACCGATTGTGATCTGCTCAAGATTTGATGTGTACATATTACCGTTTGACCAACATTCCTGGGCATTCCATGCCAGGGTACTCAAGCTATTGCAACCATAAAAGGCGTCCTCACCTATTGAACGAACAGACTGGGGGATAGAGACTGCTGTGAGGCCAGTACAGTTATAGAAGGCTTTTTTCCCGATAGAAACTACCGTGCCAGGTATGACTATTGATGTGATTTGTGAGCCGGAAACAAAATTGTCGGGCAACAATTCGACATCGGTTCCAATGGTCACACTGGTGAGATTGCCGGTATTCATGTCACCATTTGAGGGACAGTTCTTGGCATTCCAGGTCAATGATGTTAACCCTGAACATCCCGCGAATGCAATTTCACCAATGGATGTGACGTATTTGGGTATGGTCAACGACGTCAGACCCGTGCACTCACAGAATGCCAACGACCCGATTGACGTCACAGAACTGGGTATCGTCACGCTTGATAAGTTATTGCATCCGTAAAATGCTTTATGGCCAATCCCAATTACCTGGTAGGTCTTGCCACCATGAGTGACAGAACTGGGTATATTGATATTGCCACTATAGGAATTGTAGTTTGTATCCTTGTAGGTCACATAGACATTGTCGTCATCACACTTGATATAATAGATTCCATTGACAGCAAAGTCATAGACATTATTCAGTGCTTCGTTACCTGTGATGTTCATAAACAACTTCCACCAATTAGCAGACTGGTAGGCATTAAATGCTTGTTGGGGCACACTCAGTAAAGCGTTACTGTATAACTCATTAAGAAAACAATTCTGGCTGGACATGGCAGGAGGATTGTCAGCCCTGCTGGTAATGGATGTCAGGTCATCACACAGGTCGAAGGCATAATCGCCGATGTCCTGCAACTGATTTGGCAGGGTGACAATTTGCAAAGCGGTATTCCTGAATGCCCGTTCGCCGATGTAATTGACTGAATTGGGAATATAAACGCTTACCAGTGAAGTACAATCCTCAAAAGTCCTGTCACCAACCGTTATGACAGAATTCGGTATCACGACAGACACGAGACTGGAGCATTGCGTGAACGTGCCATCCAGCGTGTTCACCGACGCGGGAATCCTAATCTCAGACAGACTGCTGCAACCGATGAAAGTACCATTAAGAGCCTTAATTCCCTTGGGCAACACCACATCGGTCAGGGCCGTGCAGCCGTAAAATGCGTTCCAGCCAATTGTACTAACCGTGTTAGGGATAGTGATGGACTGCAGAGCGGTACATTGATAGAATGCTTCTTTACCAATCGATGTCAGGCCATACGGCAGGCTAACATTCGTCAAGCTACTGCATCCGCTGAAAGCGTTTTCCCCAATTGACGTAATCGAATTGGGTAAAGTAACACTTCTTAGATTGGTTGAATTGTTGAATGCATTATTACCAATGGCGACAACCGGATATGTCACATCAAAGTATTCATTGTAAAAGCTTGATGTAACAGTAGCAGTAGAGGGGATGACAATATCGCCGCTATATCCCGAGTAGGACGATATGACTTTGACCGTGTTATCATATTGGATTTGGTAACGGATGCCCTGGTAAGTAAATTGTGACTGGGCACTAACGATTAAACTCGATCCCATCAGCAGCAATAGGAACAATAGCATTCTTCGAAATAGGAAACAATTTTTCATAAGTAATAAAAGAATTTAAGCCGGGTGCTGGTCCTCCTCAGAAGTCGGCAAGGTTTATAGTTTTAATGGTCGGATAAAAAGAATTGCGTGAGGACGAAGTTCTGTCTATCGGTCTTGGAGCATCAACATGCTATCGCAACGGAGCGCAATACAACCACCCAGACAAAATAGAACAAAAACGCATTTCCTTTTATCCAAAAGAGTTTGATTTAATATTGGATAATGTCTTTCGCTAAATCACCCCCAAATTTAGGTTAATTATTATTAGCAGACAAGTTTTATTTAAGTTTTATTTAAGTTTTATTTAAGTTTTATTCAAATATAATCAAAAATAGCATCAAAATGACAACAACGCAAGCGAGAGAAACAGGTAAGTCCAGAAGACGCCATTACGAGCGCCACAGCCCCCCTGCGACAAAAAAAGCGGCATGATGCCGCTTTTTTCGCTTTGCCAATACAGTTTTGTCCCCTAAGGCCGAATGATCGTTGCGCTTGAATGCCACCCATGAGCGAATTGCAAGCCGATGGGACAATGGTACTAATTCTGCGAAACACGCACAGCCCGCACGGGTAAACCCATGGCGCGTAAGTAGTAGGGACGGTGTATGTAGTCCGAGCCGAAGTCGAGTAAGTAAGCGTTGTACGGTCTACTGGAGTAGAGCGTACGCGACCAATGGAAGCCGTGGGAACCTGCGTCGTTGAGACTCTCCCAGCGACTGCCCGCAGCAGGCAAGAACAAAGTGTTCCCATTGGAACCGGTGAACAAGCGACCGTTCACGCCGTTCTGTGTCGTCCAGACCGACGTACAGTTGTCGATAAGCTCCTGCTGCTGCTCGGTCGTGGGCATGCGCCACGAGGGACCCCAGTTAACATAGGCGGCATCATCCTCGGGATCCAACTCCGTCTTGTTATCCACAAAGCCGTTATAGCCATAATTACTGTTGGTACAGTACTTCGTCATCGTGCGCTCGCTGCCGTTGCACCACTTGTAGTTACTCCATTCCCAGTCATAGTAGTCATTGGGCGCCGTCTCGCCCCAGGCAAAGTAGTCGCCGTATTCCTCAGGGGCATTGGCGCCCACGTTACAGGTTGCCCACAGCGTGCCGCTGGGCAGACCCAGGTCGACCCAGTCGTGGCCATCGGGAGGCGTCACAGGTTCATCAGGCCATGAACCACTCAATAGGTAATCTATCAAGCAGGACAAGTCAGAAATGTTGACGGCACCATCCTGGTCCACATCACCACGGGGATAACTTTGAGCACTGGCAGTAGATGAAACCAGCGCCAACAATAATACAACTAGAAATGAGCTAAACTTCTTCATAACTCGATTGTTTATTAGTTTTTTATAATGTTTTCTCGACTGCAAAGTTAGTGATTTGCCAATAACAATCAAAAAATTAATTACAGGTGCCCTCTAAACAGGCCACAATGCCGCGGATGGCACGTAGGGCCTCGCCTTGGCGTGGCCGCCACACGACAGACAGTAGCACGTAGGGCCTCGCCTTGGCGTGGCCACCGCACGACAGACAGTAATCGCCAGAAACGGCCACGCCAAGGCGAGGCCCTACAGTCGCAGGTAAACAAAGGCCGATTAACGATGAGTATAGAAATATTCAGGGCGGCGCCTAATAGAAAACAGCAGCATCCGCGCCCAAATGACCTGGGACGCGGATGCCTCTAATCTCTAACCGCTAATCACTAATCTATAATCTCTAATCTGCGAGCAAAGCGAGCATCACCATGCTCCGCTCAGCAGGTAGTCGATCAGGGCCGACACATCGTTAATGTTAACACCATCGGCAAGGTCGCAGTCAGCTGCATCCAGATTGATGCCCGTAGCATCGCCAGTCAGCAGATAGTCAATCAGGGCCGACACGTCAGCGATGTCAACATTGTTGTCGCCGTTCACGTCGCCACGGACGAAGGGACCCTTCTCTCTGAAGTAGCCGGGGTTGCTAGGGCCACCATCGATGTGGGCATAGTCCGCATCCACATGGGCAGCATCATAGGTCGTGCCCTTGCCTCCCACCAGGCTGGTGCAGTCATTGAACACATTTCTGGAGAACGCTTGAGCCATGTCACTTAACTGCCAACCATCTCCCACGTAGATAGCCCGCAGAGCACTGCAGTTCCGGAACATCTCAGTTATATCCGTCACGTTGGAGGTGTTGAAACTGCTCAAGTCCAATCTCGTCAATTTATAGCAGCGATTGAACATGGCATCCATACGCGTCACTTCGCTGGTGTTCAGGTAGTCCATTCCAGTGATGGATTCAAGCTTCCTCATTTCGTAGAACCAGTAGCAGGTGAACGTCGGGCGGACTTCGGCGAACGAGGGGTCGAAGGCCACCTTGGTCACTTTGGCATTAGTTCCATCGTTAGCCCAACCGGGTTCGATAGCGCTATCATTTAAGCCGTAGGTCGTGCCCGTTCGGCCATTACGATAGTAGTCGTGGTAGAACGTCAGCGTCGTGTTCTCGGCCGTGTAGCAGGCGTAGGCCTGGGGAGCGACATAGCTTAAGTAGCCCGGGTCGCTGGAGCCGCCATCGACGTGGGCATATTCTTTATCCATGTGGTTGCGGTCGTAACTCGTGCCTTTTTCGCCCACCAAGTCGATACAATCATTAAACATTCTCTCGGATTCGGTCACAGCCGCCGTGCTCCAGCCGTCACCGACATAGATAGTTTTCAGACTGACGCAGGCATGGAACATAGAATCCATGGCTTCCACATTGGACGTGTTGAAGGTGCTCAAGTCAAGGCTTGTCAAATATACGCAGAGGGAGAACATGTTGGACATGCTTGTCACCTTATCTGTGTTGAAACTGCTCAAGTCAAGGCTCGTCAATTCATTGCAATCACGGAACATATAATCCATATGAGTCACCTCACTGGTGTTCAGATACTTGAAACCCTCGATGGGTCGAAGTAACGTCATACCGCGAAACCAACCGTGGGTGGTCGTCGGGCGGGCATCAGCGAACGACGGGTCAAACACCACCTTGGTCACACTGGCGCTGATGCCATCAGTGCGCCAATCGGTTTCGTTGTTTTCGGTATTCAGGTCATAGGTCTTGCCCGGGCGAGGACCGCGCTGGTTATCGTAGTAGAACGTCAGCGTCGCGTCCTCGGCCGTGTAGCAGGCATAGGGCGCAGGAGTGATATCGCTCAAGTAGCCCGGGTCGCTCTCTCCACCGTCGATGTGGGCATATTCTACTCCAATGTGATCCCTGGTATAGGCCGTGCCTTTGCCACCCACCAGGTCCACACAGCCATAGAACATATCCTCGGAATCGTCCACAACCTCGGTGCTCCATCCACTGCCGACATAGATAGTTTGCAGATTGACACTCATCGAGAACATATAATCCATGGCTTCCACATTGGCGGTGTTGAAGGTGCTCAGGTCAAGGCTCTTAAGTTTTTGGCAGTAGGAGAACATGCCAGGCATGCGTGTCACCTTGTCTGTATTGAAATGACTCAAGTCAATACTCGTCAAGTCACTGCAGTCATAGAACATATAATTCATCAGTCTCACCTCACTGGTGTTCAAATACTCCAGGCCCTCGATGGACTTCATCCACTGCATGCCATAAAACCAACCATAGGTGGTCGTCGGGCGAGCCTCGGCAAACGACGGGTCAAAGACCACCTTGTTCACTTTGTCATTGGTGCCATCATCTCTCCAACCCGAATTGTGGTTGCCCTCGTTCATGTCATAGGTCTTGCCCGGGCGCGTATTGCGCTGGTTATCGTAGTAGAACGTCAGCGTCTTGTCCGCCGTCGTGAAGCAGGCATAGGGCCCAGGAACGATATCGCTCAAGTAGCCCGGGAGGCCATCTTTGCCGTCGAGGCGGGCATAGGTCTTATCCACATGGTCGGCATCGTAGGGTGTGCCCTTGCCGCCCATCAGGCTGGTGCAGTTATAGAACATGTCTGTAGAACTGGTCACAGCCGCTGTGCTCCACTCGGTACCGACATAAATGGTTGTCAGGTTGGTACAAGCATTGAACATATACTCCATGCTGGTCACATTGGCCGTATTGAAATGGCTCAAGTCAAGTACCGTCATACCGGTGCAACGGGAGAACATGCCTGACATGCTGGTCACATTGGTTGTGTTGAAATACGACAAATCAATGCTCGTCAATTTATTGCAGGCATGGAACATATTATCCATGCGCGTCACCTCGCTGGTGTTCAGGTAACTCATCCCATTGATGGATTCAAGGTTACGCATTTCGTAGAACCAGTGGTAGGTCGACGTCGGGCGGGCCTCGGCGAACGAGTGGTGAAAGGCAACATGCTTCACATAGGCACCGTTGCCATCAGTTATCCAACCGGGCTCGCTGGCGCCATCGTTCAAGTCATAGGTCGTTCCTACACAGATACTGCGCTCGTTGTCGTAGCAGAACGTCAGCGAATTGGCCGCCGGCGAGTACCAGGCATAGGCCTCTTGGGCATTGGCACTCAGGGCGCACATTATGGCCCCCACCAAAACGAACAGCCGAAAAAGTAACGAATTATTCATATAACAGGCAATTAATAACGTAAATATCGTAATTTGCCGCAAATTTAGCAATTTTATTTATACCATGACACATAAAGCATTAAAAACCACAACCTGTAACACAGTCCGTCGCCTTATATAGGCATGAAAAAAGACGGCTTTTTGCCGCCTTTTCTCATGATGATTGTTGGGCATGCATGCCGCCGATGAGCGAATTGCAAGCCGATGGCAATGGTGCTAATTCTATTGAACACGCACGGCACGCACGGAGAGGCCGTTGTTGCGTGTGAAGTTCCACCACTGCTTGCCCTCCGAGTAGAAATCGATGCCGAAAGCGTAGTTCGACCCGTGGTTGCCGAGCGAGCGCGTCCAATAGACGCAGTCCGAGTTTTCTGACCTGTCGCCCCAGCGGCCGCCCGCAGCAGGCAAGAACAAAGTGTTCCCGTTGGGACCGGTGAACAAGCGACCGTAAACGCCGTTACGAGCTGCCCACGTCCAGGAGCAGTTGTCAATCAGTTCATTCAACTGCTCGACCGTCGGCATGCGCCACGACGAACCCCAGTTGGCATAAGCGGCATCGTCCTCAGGATCCAATTCGACCTTGCCGTCAACAAAGCCATTGTAGCCGTAATCGCTGTGGATGCAATACTTCGTCAGCGTAGTCTCGCTACCGTTACACCACTTATAGGTTTCCCACGTATATTCCTCTTTGGGCTCGGTCTCGCCCCAGGCGAAGTAGTCGCCATACTCCTCAGGAGCGGTGGCACCCACGTTACAGGTTGCCCACAGCGTGCCGCTGGGCAGACCCAGGTCAACCCACTCGTACTCATCGGTCTCGTCGGGCCAAGTTCCATTCAACAGGTAATCGATAAGAGCCGAGACGTCCGAAATGCCTACTGATCCATCTTGGTCCACGTCACCTCGGGGATAACTCTGCGCACTGGCAGTTGACGAAACCAGCGCCAACAATAATACAAGTAAAAATGTGCTAAACTTCTTCATAACTCGATTGTTTATTAGTTTTTTATAATGTTTTCTCGACTGCAAAGTTAGTGATTTGCCAATAATAATCAAAATAATTAATTACAGGTACCCCCTAAACAGGCTGCAATGCCGCGGATGGCACGTAGGGCCTCGCCTTGGCGTGGCCGCTACCCAACAGATAGTAATCGGCAAAAACGGCCACGCCAAGGCGAGGCCCTACAACCACAGGAAACCAAAGGCCGATTAACGATAAGTTTAGAAAAATATAGCGACCCTGATAGAAAACAACAGCATTAAAAAAGATGCTTAATTTATTATGATATTAAAATTAATATCATTAACTTTGCAGTGTCAAATCCAACGAGATAGATATGAAGTACAACGAACTTCACAGAAAACCGCTTGCCATCGGCTGCCAAAAACTAAGCAAACAACGGGCCGGCCACCCGCTATGGTATAGCCCGATTACCGGCAAGACGTTTACAACGAGCAACCACTTGAGTGAAGAGGTTAAGCCAGGCACGCTCAAGTCAATCAAGCGTGATTCTGGGTTGCAATAACCATTATTTCTGGGTGTTATGAATCAAGATTATCTTTAAACCGTAGATGTTATGAAAAAGGTTAGAGTATTTATAGAGCGGGGCAGCGATGGTGGCTATGGAGCCTATATGCCCGATGATGACGGTCTGGACTATGGTGTGAGCGGTATTGGCGATACCGTTGCCGAGGTAGTCGAGGACTTTAATGCCGCCTATCAGGAGATGAAGGAATTCTATACCGAGGAGGGCAAGCCGTTTGAGGAGGTGGAGTTCATCTTCAGCTATGACGTGCCATCGTTCTTGCAGTACTACAAGGGTCTTTTGACGTTGGCAGGCTTGTCCCGCATCACTGGCGTGGCTCAGGGTCAGCTGTCGCATTATGTGACTGGGCGCCGCCATCCGAACGCCAAGACTGTCGAAAAGATCCAGAAAGCGCTCAACCGTTTCGGTGGCGAGCTGAGCAAAGTGGATTTCGCCCCCGTCGACTAATACAGCCTGCGTCTCGTTTGATTTGACACCTAGCGACCATTTCGCAGGCAGCTGCGTCCCATGTCACCACGGGGCGCTTTTTTCACTTGCGAATTAGCTGCTGAGAGCAAGAAGATTTTTCAATCATCATCATTGTCAGGCCCATTTCCCTTATATCCAACAAAAAAACGGCCGGCTGCGCGGGCAGTCGGTCGCTTCGTGTTTTTGATGTGGTACCTCCGGGGATCGAACCAGGGACACGCGGATTTTCAGTCCACTGCTCTTTCAGTCCACTGCTCTACCACTGAGCTAAGGTACCTTTCAAAAGCGAGTGCAAAGATACGGCGACTTTTTGACGTGACCAAATTTTTTGGCAGAAAAAATTGAAATTTCTTTTCAGCTTCATCTCAAACCAACACATAACACGTTATCAATCAACAACATACAATGCAAACCATTGATTTTGCCAAATGGGGTGATAACCTGCTGTTGTCATCCAGCGGTTGAGCGCATCCATCTTGTCCTGCTGCAGGAACTTGTCGTCGGTCATGAGATAGGCCTCGAGGTAAGCGTCGCTCGCCTCGCTCCAATAGGGGCCCAGATTATTGAACTTCTGCCTCAAGACAGCAGGACGGCCGTCATTCAAGGCGTTCAAGCGCTCGGTCAAGGCTTCGGCGCTAAGCAATTCGGGCCACGAGCAACCGATGGCGGGCAGGGTGCGCGTCAGGTGGTTCATCATGGGAATGCTGCCGTAGCACAACAGGGTGTCACCCTCATTGAGGAATCGCGTCAATTCGGGCAGGGTCTCGTTGATGATTTGAGCGCGTTCGGGAGTGGTGTGGATGAGGGCGGCGCGGCTGTCGTTGATGCTCGCCGTCTTGTGCCACAGGTGGCCGCCGTCAAAGTATGCGCCCACAGTCAAGGTCTGCAACAAGGCCACCACAATAAAGGCAAGCGGGAAGACCACGTTGTGACGATGCTGCCAGTAGAGCACTGCCACGGGTGCCGCCATCCAAGCGATGATGCCGCCGTTGTTAGTCGCACCGTCGCTGCCCAGCGGGAACACCAGCAGCATGAACAGGCCCAGCCAGGCCGCCAAGGCGCGCTCCACTCCTCTATAGAAGATGACCCACGCGAGTCCGGCCACACACATCACCCACAGGGGGTGCATAATGTGGGACTGGTGCCACATGAAGAAGATGACCATGACGGCAACCACCAGCCATGCCAGCGCGCGCAATAAAAAGTCGCTGACATAGTGCCTGATTGCCCAGAATGCCCACAACAGTCCATATGCCTTAATGCCCACGATGAGACACTGCTTATAGAAGCCCAGCATCTCCATCACCAGGCCTCCGGCATTGTGGCTGGCCACTCCACTGCTGCCCGTGGCCACGCCCAGCAAATCGGCCATATTCTGCTTGAAAAGTTCCCAATGCCCCAGCGCCGTCATCAATCCGATGACCGCCAGCGCGCCAACGACCATGCCTACCAACATCAGGCCGCACTGTCGCCAGCATTCATGCCACGGGCGCTTGTTATAGAAGTGGGCGATAAATGGCATCACCGCCAAGCCCGCCGCCAGCACGTTAGGAATGCGGGTAAATGTGTTCACGCCCACCAGCAGGCCCGCAACGAGCAAGTGGTGCCATTTTCCATCAGTCAGCCCCCTAAAAGTCATCACCAGCGCGGCGACCCAGAGCAGGGCGCTCATCAAGTCGTTGTTGAAGGTATAAGGGAACTGCACCAACGAGGCCACCACCATCGTGAAGCCGATAATGACAGCACTGGCGGGGAGGATGCGCCGCAGCCCATGAGCCAGCATCACCATGATGCCCACATTGCACAGCACACCCGCGACACGCATCGCCATCCACTTGCCGCCCTCGGGCAGCAAGGCATCAAGGGCACCACCCGCCACACCGCTCAGGTAGTACATGAAATTGTACTCGACACACGCCGGCGCCTTGAAGATGTTGTCAAAGAAGGTGAGATAGTAGCCCGTGTCACACAGGTCCACGCCAAAGGTGGCTACCAGAAGTTGCCATAGGGCCAGCAAGACGATAGCCCACCCCACCGTGGCGGTGTAGTGACCATCGAGATATTGCTTGATGTGTCGCAGTTGTCCAATCATTAAGTGACAAAGGTAGTGCAAGTTGAGCGAAATGCCAAATTTTTGCCATTATCTTGCCGCTGACAGTGAAAAAAGCAGTAAATTCGCTCGTTGAATCCCAAAACGGAATGGAAGGACTGTTGCAATACATCTGGCAGCACAGGCTGTGGCTCAGCGAGGACATGGTGACCAACGACGGGCACCGTGTGCGCGTCATTGACCCAGGTCTGCTCAACACCGACGCCGGTCCCGACTTTTTTAATGCCAAAGTGGAGATTGACGGGCACCTGTGGGTGGGCAACGTCGAGGTCCATGTGCGCGCCAGCGACTGGAAACGCCACCATCACGACGAAGACCCGGCCTATGACAGCGTCATCCTGCACGTCGTCGAGAAGGACGACGCCCCTGTCACCCGCATCAACGGCGAAATCATCCCACAGGTGGAACTGAGGGTGTCGCCGCGCTTCAACGAGTGCTATGACCGACTGGTGAACGCTAAGGTGGAATTGCCCTGTGCCGCCCGCATGGGCGAAGTGCCCACGCTCACCATCACCGAGTGGATCGAGGCGCTGGCGTTTGAGCGCTTGCACAATAAGGTGGACCGCGTGCGTGAACTTTATGACCGATATCACGGCAGCTGGGAGGACATCTGCTACGTGATGCTGGCCAGGACGCTGGGCTTCGGCATCAACAACGATGCCTTTGAACGGCTGGCACGGGTCACCCCCCTGCGCCTGCTGCACAAGCACAGCGACTCCATCCTCCAGGTCGAGGCGCTGCTCTTTGGCCAGGCGGGGTTGCTCAACGGCTCATACGACAGCGAGACCTACTACAAGCAACTGATGCGGGAATATGCCTTCCTGGCCAACAAATTCTCGCTACGTCCCATCGAGGGCTCGGCATGGCGCCTGTTCCGCAGCCGCCCCCAGAATTTCCCCTATCGGCGCATCGCCCTGCTGGCACAATTTGTCCAGGGCGGTTTCAACCTGATGAACGACATCCTCAACGCCAGCGACACCAAGGCGCTGAGGCAACTGTTTGACATCGAGCTGAGCGGTTACTGGACGACGCATTACTCCTTTGGCAAGCCGTCGCCCAGCGCGGGCCGCGCCTTGAGCAACAGCAGCATCGACATCGTGCTCATCAACACCGTCGCCCCACTCTACTACGCCCGTGGCGAGATGACCGACGACTACCAGATGACCGACCGCGCCATAGCACTGCTCGAGGACATCCGCCCCGAGCAAAACAGCATCGTTACCCTGTTTCGCAATGCTGGCCTCAGGTGCGACGACGCACTCACCAGCCAAGCCCTTATCGAGTTGCGCCGCAACTACTGCGAGGCCCGCAAGTGCATCTATTGCCGCATTGGGCACCGCCTGCTAGCCACCGATGCCCGCGGGCAGTGACACCACATGACATAATACACGACGTGCAACGGCTCAAACGAGTCGTTGCACGCACATTTTATCGAAGATAGTCAACTGGAGTCAGACGCCCAGGAGCATGTCGATGAGGGCGCTCACGTCGGCAATGGTGACCTCGCCGTCGCCGTTCACGTCGCAGTAGGCGGGCAACTCGCCACCGTCCAGCAGCATGTCAATAACGCTTGACACATCACCGATGGCCACAGAGCCGTCACCGTTGATGTCGCCAGGGCCCGCACCGATAAACGGCACGATGTTGTAGAACCAACTCCAATCCTCATGACCCATGTAGGCCTCTAGTGACTCATTGGGCACATATAACTTCGCATCCCTATAAATATCCCAGGGAAGGCCATCGCCCGCTTGAGAAAAAGCACTTGGCGCGCTGGGAGGAGCCACGGCCCGGCATATCACTGTACTCAAGTTAGGACAAGCAAAAGCGCCACCACCGATGTATTCGACCGAGTTAGGGATCTCAATACTTGTCAAGTTGACATCACTGAACGCATAGGCCCCAATGCTCGTCACCGATTCAGGTATCTCCACACTGGTCACGTTCTCGCACATGAGGAAAGCACCAGCGCCAATCGAGGTGACTGACTCAGGAATTGTCACATTGGATAGTTCATTACAATGCGCGAAAGCGCCAGCAGGGATTGAATCAAGTGATTCAGACAAATTTACATGAGTTAGCGAGTAGCAGTTGGAAAACGCTCCAATACCCATCGTTGAAACCGAGGCGGGAATTGTGATATCAGAAATCTGCGCTTCATAGAAAGCGCAATCTCCTATCGATGTCAAAGTGCTAGGCAACTGAACGCTTGACAATTCACAACTCTCAAAGGCATAATCATGAACACCCGTGACTGTATAGGTCTTTCCCTTGTATTCAACGGTTGATGGAATGACCACATCTCCCCAATAACACGGATTGGCACTCTTATACGGCCAATACTCCTCTGCACCCCATTCAGACCATCCTTGATCAACCGTGACATATCCAGTTACAGGGTCAAAAACTGCGGTCTTATCGACCGTGCGCTTGGACACAGCAACGGTTGAATCGCTGAGGAACCTGTAATACATATCACCGACAGCAAAATCATAATCGCGCTGAAAATGAGCCGAAGGAAAAAGGTCGACAAAAAAGTCGCTCCTCTGTACCTCACTAGCAGATTTGTTCTTGGCCACACTGTAAGCTTCGACCCAGCCCCAAGCGGACTCCAGCAACACAAGATCCCGATCGACATGAGCAATATTGCCTGGCGCCATGGGATATGACATTTTCCAATCCGAAGATGTCTCGACGTGGTCCCAATCATTGCAATAATGGTATCGGTAATAAACCGTTACGGTATCATTATCAGTATTCTCAAATTCAATGGCACAAAAATCGAAAAAATTACGAAATTCTGACATTTCATACAATTCAGGAGAATAACGCTGATGAATGACGGGCGCAGACGTTTGCGTCGCTCCATCCTGAGCCGATGCAACTGAGCCCGCAGCCCCAAACAGCAAGAACGACAATAATAAATAATAATACTTCATCACTTGGCTTGAATTATATAGTTAAACATTATTTCATCATCTTCACGTCAGACGCCCAGGAGCATGTCGATGAGGGCGCTCACGTCGGCAATGGTGACCTCGCCATCGCCGTTCACGTCACAGTAGGCGGGCAACTCGCCACCGTCCAGCAGCATGTCAATAACGCTTGACACATCACCGATGGCGATGGTGCCGTCACCGTTGATGTCGCCAGGGCCAGCTCCAATAAACGGCACAATATGGGTGAACTTGCCCCACTCCCTGTGGGCTCGATAAGCGTCCAACGACTCATTGGGCACATACAGCTTCACTTGGTTGTAAAGGTCACTATCGTCAACTCCAAAAATGATGGACGCTGCAGGAGGCACAATTGCTCTGCAGGTCATATCGGTCATGCTTGCACAGCAAAATGCTCCTTCACCAATCAATGAAACAGACTCACCAAGTGTTACACTGGTCACATCGTCACAACCAAAGAATGCCCAGCCGCTAATGGAAATTACCGAGTCGGGGATAATCACCTTGTCCAAGCCCTTACACAGTCTGAACGCACAGCCAATCGCAGTGACTGAATTAGGTATCACAGTGGTTTTGCAGCCATATAGCAAGGTGTTTGTTGCCGTTTCGATAATAGCGTTGCAGTGATCACGGGAGTCAAAGATTGGGTTCTCACTATCCACAATGATTGAAGTCAAATTCTCACAACCATCAAACACATTCGTCCCGATTGTTGTAACTGAGCGGGGAATAGAAATCTCGGACAACGAACAATTTGTGAACGAACCATAATCGATAGTAGTAAGTGTGTTGGGCAAAATCACACTAGACACAGCACATTGCCAAAATGCCCGCCCTGTAATCGACGTCACAGCATAAGTTTGCCCGAAATGGGTCACATAATCAGGAATGACGATGTCGCCCGAATAAGTGGGGCTTGGATTTAATTCAGGATTCACAATTTCCATCGCATATCGCTCGGTGACAGCAACCGTTGAGGGACTCAAGACTTTATAATAGATGTCGTTATCACAAAAGTCATAATCAATATATTCAGACATGGGATCTGGGTGATAGGCACAATGAAACGCTGAGATGTAACTCTCAAGTTTACCTGGCGCAATTGCATATCCCTCAAAAAGATAAAGCCGTGTATCATAAATGATTATGGGTTCGGTGTACAATTCCCAATCGGTGAATGATCCAATTTCTTCACCTTCATAGGCCGCATACCTGTAAAAAATCACCGTACTGGGATCATCTTCTATATGATAGTAGGTAACAACTCCATAATCTATTTCGTTAGTAAAAAATATACCTGGTGCCTCCGTTCTGGGCATATCATCCTGGGCTAGCATTGTCGCAGCCACCATCAACATCAGTGTTAATAGTAAATTCTTTTTCATAATTGTATAGTATTATAGTTTAACTGTTCTTGACTTAATGGGTGCGGCAAGCGGCTGACGGGGCCGTACGGCTTCTAGGGTGCCTTTACCGAGTCGGGAATGGCGGGTTCCTCCAGTTTCTCGTCGGGGTTGATGTCATCGGTCAACGGGACAAAGAGCGAGTCATTTTCCATCTCTAGCATAGTGGAATCAAACTCCTCAACCTCGGCCAACGCCGAGCACCCCGAGTAGAGCGAGGCATCAATGGGTTCCTTGGCAGGCTGGAAGCGCTGGTGGTAACGCTGGAACTGCGGATCACTCAACACGAGTTGCAGGAAGCGGCCGCAGATGGGCAATGCCGTACGGCTGCCCTGGCCCAGTGAACCCCAGCGGAAGTGGATCTGGCGATATTCGCCACCCACCCATGAGCCGCACACCAGTCCTGGCGAGACGGCGACAAACCATGCGTCAGCATGGCGGTTGCTGGTACCCGTCTTGCCACCCAGGTCAACATCATAGAGTGGTCGGGTGATGTAGCCATTGAGCGCCATGCCTGTGCCGCCAGCGTCGGTGCGGCACGCCATGAGCATCTGCTGCATGAGCCATGCCGAGCGATAGGTCAATGCCCGTTCCTGATGGCTTGGCGCCTTGTAAATCTCCTTGCCGTCGCGGTCCACAATGCGCGTGACGATGACAGGGTCATTGCGCACGCCGTCGTTGACTACCGTGCAGTAGGCATTGACAAGCTCCATCAGGTCCACATCACTGGCACCCAGCGACAGTGCGGGTTTGGGCTCCATGGGCGACTTGATGCCCATGTCGCGCGCCAGTTGGGCAATCTCGGCAAAGCCCACCTCGGCTCCCACGCGCACGGTGACACTGTTGATACTCTGTGCAAAGGCGGCACGCAGCGTCATTTCACCGCCAGTAAAGGTTCCGTTGGCATTGGTGGGACGCCACGGTTCCAGTTCATGCTTTTCCTCATTATAGACCAGCGTGTCGATATACTCGTCGAGGCGACGGTCACAGGGCACGAGCCCGCGCTCCATCGCGGCTGCATACACAAACAGTTTGAAGGTGGAGCCGGGCTGATGCTTGGCACGCACCTTGTCATACTTCCACGTGTCAAAGTCCACATCGCCCACCCATGCCTTGACATGGCCATTGCTCGGTTCCATCGCGATAAAGCCGCAGTGCATGAAGTGCAGCATGTAGCGCACCGAGTCCATCGAACTCATCTCCATATAGAGCGAGTCGTTCTCATAGTCGAACAAGTGCACCATGTGCGGCTGGTTCATGTAGTAGTTGACCGAGTCCAGGTCATTGGGGTAGCGGGCCAGCAACTCGTGGTAGATGGGCGTGTTGCGGGCCTTGTCCTCGACAAAGTTGGCAATGGGCTGGTTGTTGTCGTCGAGCCAGCAGTCCTGATTGCCCCAGTGGCTCTTGAAGTTCTGCTGCACGATTTTCATCTTCTCGCTCACGGCCTGCTCGGCATATTCCTGCATCTTGGAGTCCAGCGTGGTGTAAATCTTGAGGCCATCGCGTTCCAGGTCCAATTTCAGCCCCTGGGCCTTGGCAATCTCGTCGATTTCACGGGCCACCGCTTCGCGGAAGTAGGGTGCCACGCCATCATAATTGGCCTCGAGGGTATATTTCAGGTCGATAGGCAGCGAGGAGTAGTGTTCATACTCGGCCTGAGTCAGGTCGCCGCGCTGCACCATATTTTTCAACACCTGATTGCGGCGACGCAGGCTGTTCTTGGGGTTGATGCGGGGATTATAGGTACTGGTGGCCTTCAGCAAGCCCACGAGTACTGCACTCTCCTCGAGTTTGAGGTCTAGAGGCGTAGTTTTAAAATAGGTGTTGGCTGCCGTCTTAATGCCGAAAGCATTGCTGCCAAAATCGACAGTGTTGGCATACATCTCAAGAATTTCCTTCTTGGAGTAGAATATCTCCAGTTTGGTGGCGATAATCCATTCCTTGCTCTTCATGATGAGCATCTTCACACCCGGGATATAACCCAACAGGCCTGTCGAGTAGTCGCTGCGGGTGCGGAACATGTTCTTCACCAGCTGCTGGGTGATGGTGCTCGCGCCACGGGGACGGCCATGCAGCACCATATCCTTCAACGCGGCTCCCAAGCCGCTGAAGTCGATGCCATGGTGACTGTAGAAACGCTCATCCTCGGTGTCGATAAGCACCTTGAAGAATTGCGGGTTGATTGAGTCATAGGGCACCGGCGTTCGGTTCTCGTCATAGTATTTGCCTATAGTCTTACCGTCGGCACTGTACAGGTAACTGGCCTCGGGATTACGCGGATGCATGATGCTGTAGGTGCTAGGTGACTTACCGAAGAGCCACAGAAAGTTGATATCCACAGCAACGAGGTATAACAAGAAAAGAATGATGAACGTCCCGGTAGCAGCCAATAACTTGACCCACCAGGGCCTGCCCTGGTACAATCCCTTGTACCACACCTTGAATCGGTGCCAGTTGTGGGCAATTCTATGTCCTAATGAAGGTTTATCGCTCATGTTCTAATGGTTTAGGTTTCTAATTCATGTATCAGTTATTGCTTGTTGGCACTGCCCGCCAGGCGCCGTTTCAAGTAACGGGGGATAAATCCAAGATGCCGCACAATCGCCCTGCCAGTGCCGTAATGATGGCTCATGATGTTGAAACGCTCCAGCAGCGAGGCACGATGGTGCCGCGTGGTCATGCCATCGGCAAGGTAACTGATCAGGGGGGCTGAGCCCGTGTAGGCGTTAGACGGAGACTTGCGCAACACCTTGATGCACCAGTCATAGTCGGCACTCAGTTTGTATTGCAGGTCATAATGGGGCACCAGGTCACGTCTTGCCACAAAGGCCTGATGGCACACCACCATACCGTTCAAGAAACTATTAGCGGTTAATCGTTTGGGGGCAGTCAGATGGCGCTTTCCCACCACATTGCCTTGTGCGTCCACCAACTGGGTCTGGCCATAGATGACGCCGGGGTTATCAGCAGCGAGGACCGCCATGCGGGCCAGTGCCGTATCATCGGCAAAGGTGTCTCCGGCATTCAGGAAGATCAGGTAACGTCCCTTGGCGCGGTCAATACCTTTGTTCATGGCATCATACAATCCGTTATCCGGCTCACTGAAGATACGCAGGGCCGCTATGGATGCCTGCTGGACGATTTCAAGCGTCTCATCGGTCGAGGCGCCATCGATGACCAGCATCTCATAGTTGCTGCTCGTTTGGCGTTGAACGCTCTGCAAGGTCGGTGCTATGACGCTGGCGGCGTTCCATGTGACAGTAATGATAGAAAATAGCGGATCCATGCCTAAATAACGGTTTATTGGATGCACAAAATTACAGATTTCTGAGAAATTTCACAATCAAATGACCATTTTTTACGTTATAATCGATAATAATTGCAACGATGAAAAAGATAAAACTGATATTTTGTGCTATGATCGCCATGGCGGCGACGTGTGTAACCACCTCTTGTGACAAGATTGACAACAAGGCTGTCCCGCCTTACACCGTGCGCATCGACTTGGGCGGATTTGCGATGTGGAACACCTATGGCGTTGCTGGCATGGGCGACTTTCGCATCTTTAACCGCGAGAAGGGCATTCCCAGTAATTTCCCTTATAATGTCAACACCTACACGGGATTTGGCGGGGTGCTGCTCATGATGGGCTTGGAAATGCCGCAGGCCTATGACCTGGCGTGTCCCGTCGAGGTCAACCAGAACATCGTCTTGTCGATTGACCCCGACAACCTGGACGCTGTGTGCCCCAAGTGCGGCTCTAGATACAATCCCCTCACTGGCGCCGGAGGCCCCATCAGCGGTGTCGCCATCAATAACAAATTGGGCATGCGCCAGTACCATGTCACCCCCCTCAACGGCGGTTACTTCATCTCCAACTGAGCCCCGTGATTTAAAACCCAAAAATGTTCCACGGCAGGGGCCTCACTTTGGGGGCCAAAAACACGAAAAAATCACTTTTTTGATAAAACAAAGCCTGTTGGTTGCATTTTGCAACATTTCAGGCTTTTTTCTTGCACCAAATGGTCGTTTTTTGTAGCAAAAATCCAAAAAATAAATCTTATAGGATGGTATTTATTGTTAAAAAGTGTAAACTTTTTCATTTTTAGTTTCCAAAATTTAAACATTCAAACTGGCTTTGAGCCCCTATGGTAAGGGGATTTGCGTGGAACAATAGAGAAAAAACTCAAATTTCGCCAAATGTTTACAAGTGTTTAAATAGTTTGGTCGGGTTAGCGGGTTGGGCTACCTTTGCAGCGCAAACCAGGACGTACGGCATTGAAATCGTTCTCGATGCCCTTAACGAAAAGGCCGCCGATGTGCGGATTTTCCAGTCCCCTAAATTAACAATTATGAGTTTTATTAAAAGTAAAATAAGTTTATCAGCATTATTCGTTCTTATAGCAATTACCTTTACTAGTTTCTCGGCTCAAAGCCAGCAACTTTCCAACCGCAGGCCCGGTACGGTGCTTGAACAACTCGAACAAAACAGCCGCAACAACATTGTTGACCAAGTTATCAACTATGCATACCGCTTCCGTGGTACGCCTTATCGTTATGGTGCCATGTCACCTCGCGGCTTTGACTGCTCAGGATTTACCAGTTACGTCTTTAAGCGCTTCGGCATCCAGCTCGACCGCTCATCCAGAGGTCAGATCAGCGACGGCGTGCGCGTGAAGAAGAATGACCTGCAGCCTGGCGACCTGGTGTTCTTCCAGGGCCGTTCGGGACGTGGTGGCGTAGGCCACGTGGGCATCGTTACCCGCGTCAACGACGACAACACCTTCCACTTTATCCACTCGGCCTGCAGCAGCGGTGTCACCGAGAGCAAGAATACCGAATCCTATTACAGCCGCCGCTACGTGGGCGCCTGCAGAGTTCTGTAAAACAAACATTTAATATATAAAGATTTAGACGTGCACCTCTACCATGAGAGGATGCACGTTTTTCTTGATTTAGACGGCAAGAAATTTGTGTCATTGCCACAAAAGAAGTAAGTTTGTGCCGCCCAAAAATCGCATCGACTATGTTATCAAGACGGCTTATCACATTGACTATACTTGCCGCGATGTTCCTCGGCATGGCCGCTGAGCACGTCCTCATCGACGGCACGCTCGAGCAATCCGCCATCTACCCGGGCACGGTCCACACCTTTCAGGTCTATGTCCCCGAGCAATACAACGCCAAGCGGCCCGCCGCCCTCTACATCGGGCTCGACGGCGTGCTATGCCATGCGCCCCAGGTGATGGACTCCCTTATCGCGGCAGGCAAGATGCCGTGCACGATCGGCATTTTTCTGCAACCGGGCCTCGTCAAGGGCAATGACGGCACTGTCCTGCGCTACAACCGCTGCTACGAGTTTGACAGCACCACGGGCGACTTTGCCGCCTTTCTCGAGACCGAAGTGCTGCCAGCCGTCGAAGCGATGACCACCCCCAATGGCAAACCCATCAGGCTGTCACGCGACCCTCAACTCCACATGATCTGCGGCCTGAGTAGCGGCGGTATCGCGGCATTTAACGCCGCATGGCACCGTCCCGACCTGTTCGGCAAGGTATTCACCGGCGTGGGCACCTTTGTGGCGATGCGTGGCGGCAACGATTTGCAGGCCCTGGTGCGCAAGACCGAACCCCTCCCCCTGCGCGTGTTCATCCAGGACGGCAGCAACGACGCTTGGAATCCCCTGTTCGGTCACTGGTACGAGGGGAACCAGATGCTGGCCAGTGCGCTGCAGTTTGCTGGATATGACGTGCAGTGTGACTGGAGCGACGGTGGGCACAACGTGACGCGCTCGACCCAGGTTTTCCCGCAGGCGATGGAATGGATGTGGCGAGACTGGCGCGAGCCCTTCGTCACGGGAAGCACCCAAAACGATTTCCTGCAAGCACTGTTGACCACCGACGACAAGGGATGGGAGAAAGTGGGCAATGGCGTTGAAGGCGCGCCTTTCACACGCCGTATCATCTATCCTGACCTCACGATTATCGCCATGATACCCGACACGCCCGGCAACGCCGTGTGGCAATATATCCTGCAGGACGGGCAGCCCAGTTGCGGCGAACCCTTCTACTGGCTCCACAACGATGACAACAGTCGCCCGCTGGACATCCAATCCATCACCTTCGACGGCAAGGGCAACTTGTGGGCCGCCACCAGCATGGGGCTGCAGATTTGTGACCAAAACGGACGCGTGCGGGCCATCCTGCGCATGCCGCACGGCATCGCCCGAGTCCACAAAATCACCATCAGCGACGGCACCGTGTGGCTACACACCGCGACTGGCGACTGGCAACGACGGTTCAATGTCACGGCTCCCACCCTCGGCACCCGCCCCGACAGCCAGGGCCAAGGATAAAAAACCAAAATCTTTAAAATCTATAACCTATACTTTAAAACTATTTTATTACCTTTGTAGTTTAAATAAAACAGACCAAGACCCATGATGCAGAACAGTAACATAACACCCGAGATGGAAGACCAGATGATTGACCAGGCCTACCAGAACTTGTTAAACGGCTATCTATCTAGCAATCACCGCAAAAAAGTGGAGATTATCGATAAGGCCTATAAGTTTGCACGCGATGCTCACAAGGGCATTCGCCGCCGATCGGGCGAGCCCTATATCATGCACCCGCTTGCCGTGGCGACTATCGTCAGCCAGGAAATCGGACTCGGCTCGACTAGCATCAGTGCCGCGCTGCTCCACGATGTCGTCGAGGACACCGACTACACCGTCGAGGACATCAAGGCACAATTCGGCGAGAAAATTGCACGCATCGTGGACGGTTTGACCAAGATCTCGGGAGGTATCTTCGGTGACAAGGCCTCACTCCAGGCCGAGAATTTCCGCAAACTGCTGCTCACCATGGCCGAGGACGTGCGTGTCGTGCTCATCAAGATGGCCGACCGCCTGCACAACATGCGCACCCTCTCGTCTATGCCGCTCAACAAGCAATACAAGATTGCTGGCGAGACGCTTTACATCTACGCCCCGCTGGCTCATCGACTGGGACTGTATGCCATCAAGACCGAACTCGAGGACCTGAGCTTCAAGTACAACCACCCAGCCGAGCACAAGCGCATCTCGGACCTGATTAACGCCAGCGAGGAGCAACGCAATGAGTTGTTTGCACGCTTTTCCGCACCCATTCGTGAACGCCTCGACAACATGGGCCTCAAGTATGAGTTCAACGTGCGCGTTAAGTCCTGCTATTCCATCTGGAACAAGATGCAGAAGAAGCGGGTGCCCTTCGAGGAAGTGTATGACCTGTATGCCGCCCGCATCGTGTTCGCCTGTGACGACGAGAGCCAGGCCAAACGCGTGTGCTGGAACATCTATAACGAGATTACCGAGGTCTATACCAAGCACCCCGATCGCGTGCGCGACTGGCTAACGACCCCCAAGGTCAACCAGTATCAGGCTCTTCACGTTACCGTGATGGGACCCGATGGCAACTGGGTCGAGGTGCAGATACGCAGCCAGAAGATGGACGAGATTGCCGAACGCGGTTTCGCAGCCCACTGGAAATACAAGATCGGCGAGGGCGAGGAGGAAGAGGAAATCGCTCGCTGGCTCAGCACCATCACCGACATTCTGAAGGATCCCGAGCCCAACGCCATCGACTTTCTTGACACCATTAAACTCAACCTGTTTGCCAGCGAAATCGTCGTTTTCACCCCCAAGGGAGAAACCATGACCCTGCCCAAGGGCGCTTCGGTGCTGGACATGGCGTTCACGGTCCACACCGACCTGGGAACCCACTGCATCGCAGGCAAGGTGAACCACGAGCTCGTCCCCCTCTCGCACAAACTCGCCAGCGGCGACCAGGTAGAGATCATCACCAGCAATACCGGTGTGCCCAAGCCCAGTTGGGAAAAATTTGTCGTTACCGCCAAGGGCAAAACGCGCCTGCGTTCGGCCCTGCGCCACCAGCGCCGCCTCATCATCGACAAGGGCGAAAAACGCTTCATGGAATTCCTCGCCAGCCACAACATCGAATTCAGCAATGAGGTGCTCTCACAGGCCATTGGCCGCCAGCGCGTAGCAGGCAAGGAGGAATTGTTCTTCATGATTGGCAATAACGAAATTACCCTCAACGAGGACATGGTCATCAAGAAGGAACAGGGCACACGTTTCAACTGGTGGAGGCGCAACCCCTTTAAGGGCAAGGAGGCGCCACAAGAGAGCACCAGCAAGCTCAAGGAAGCCATCGACACCAAGTCCATCTACCGCCTAGTCACCCGCGACGGCGTGAGCAACTACCAGATTGCCGACTGCTGCCACCCCATCCCTGGCGACGACGCTGTGGGCTTCCTGACCGACAACAACAAGGTGATTGTCCACAAGATGGACTGCAGCACCCTGGCACGACTCAAGGCCAGCTACGGTTCACGCCTGATACAGACCCAGTGGGAAGACTACAGCGACCGCTTCCTGGCCACCATCTCGATCAAGGGCATTGACCAGAAAGGCATCCTCCAGACCATTGTCAACATCATCTCGACCAACATGTCTATCAACATGAAGCGGATGAATGTCACGGCCGACGATGGCGTGTTCATGTGTGAACTCGACGTTCTCGTGAGTGCCGCCTCGGTGGTGACCAACCTGTGCCGCGAAATCAAGAAAATCAAGGGAATCAACAGCGCCACGCGCATGAGTTGACCCAAAACAACATAGTGCCATAGACCCGCCAACGCGACCTGTCACAACTAAACGAATCAATGAGATGAAAAAGATCAAGAACAATAAATTCCTCATCGCCCTGCTCATGGTGTTGTCGGTCATCCTTATTGCGACAACCCTGTTTTTCAGTTGGGAGGAAATGGACACCTACAGCTTTGAGGTGGGCAAGCCCTGGCTATACTCCAGGCTTGAAGCCGACTTCCAGTTCGACATAGAACACGACGAGGCCACCCGCAAGCACATCACCGACAGTGTAAACAAGAACTTCTCCAAGATCTACACCATGGACCGCAAGAAGGGCGAACAGCAACTGGCTCTGCTCTACAAGGCTCTGGGTGGTCGTCCTGGCAGCCAGGCATTGCTGCAGGCGGTCAGCAAGCTATATGACGACGGCATCGTGGACAACGATGCTGCCAACGACATACGCGCCGGCAAGCAGTTGCGTTTTCTGGTGGGCAACAACGAGCTGCAGGTCGTCGATGCCACCAACATGAGGACCGTACGTCAGGCCTACTCATGGCTCACCGACTCGATGAGCGGCAATGCAGCCATTCAGGAAGCCCTCAAGGCCGTCTCGATCAACGACTACCTGGTTCCCAACATGAAGGTGGACACCAAGGAGAACGAGAAATGGCTCAGCGAGGACCTCAGGCACGCCCTGCGCTCGCCTGGCACGGTGCAGCAGGGCGAAGCCATCATCACCCGTGGCGAAATCGTCACGCCCCAGAAGGCTGCCGCCATCGAGAGTTACCAGAATGAGAGACTCAGCCGCAATCGCCAGCGCAACGTGGACCAGTCGGTGACCCTGCTGGGTCAGATTCTCATCGTCGCCACACTCATGCTGGCCTTTTTCTTCTTCATGAAATTGCTGCGCAAACAGGTATTCAGCAGCACGCGGCGCATGGTATTCCTCATTACTTTCATCACCCTATTTGTCATCGCGGTATTCTTGTGCGTCAAGTTCAAGTACTCCCTGCTATATGTCATCCCCTTCGGTCTGGTGCCCATCATTGTATCGTCATTCTTTGACGACCACACCTCCTTCTTTGTGCACATTGTCACGGTGCTCATCTGCTCACTGATTGCCGAGAGCCATCAGGCCGAGTTCATCATCATGCAGTTCTTGGCAGGCATCATCGCCATCGTCTCGGTCAAGGAATTGACCAAGCGCAACCAACTCGTGCGCTGCGCCGCATTCATCTTCCTGGCCTATTGCACCACCTATGTGGCCATGACCATGATTGCCGACGGCGACCTCGACAACCTGGACAAGTACTACTTTGGCTTCTTCCTCATCAACTGCGTGATTCTCTCGTTTGCCTTCCTCGTTATCCCCATTGTGGAGAAAATATTCGGCTTCACCTCGTCGATGACGTTGCTGGAACTGTCCGACATCAACAACCCCCTGTTGCGCCAACTCTCCACCAACTGCCCGGGAACCTTCCAGCACTCCTTGCAGGTGGCCAATCTGGCGGGTGAAGCAGCCCTCAAGATTGGTGCCAACATGCAACTGGCCCGTGCGGGCGCCCTCTATCACGACATCGGCAAGACAAAGAATCCCGCCTTCTTTACTGAGAACCAGATCGGCGAGAATCCACACGACCATCTTATCAGGCCCGAGGATAGTGCCAAAATCGTCATTGGCCACGTGACCAACGGTATCAAGATCGCCAACGACGCCGACCTGCCCAAGGTCATCACCGACCTCATTGCCCAGCACCACGGCAAGGGCATCACCCGCTACTTCTACTACAAGGCCAAGGAAGCCCGTCCTGACGAAGAGGTTGACAAGGCGCCCTTCTCCTATCCTGGCCCCAACCCGCAGACCAAGGAGGCTGCTATTCTCATGATGGCCGACGCCTGCGAGGCTGCGACCAAGAGCATGTCCGACCACAGCGAGGAAGCCATCGCAGCCATGGTGGGCAAGGTAATCGACAGCCAAGTGGCCGATGGCCTGCTGCGCGAGGCTCCCATCAGTTTCCGCGACGTGGAGACCATCAAGCAGTTGTTTGTTGAGCGACTGCGCACTGCCTATCACGTCCGCGTATCCTATCCCAGCGAGGCCAAGCGCGAGAGTGACCAGCAGCACACCGAGGATGCCACGCCTGGCGGCACCACCAGCGAGAAGGCAAAATAATGCCGCCACCAGGGCAATAAGTGGCCCGAAATCGTGTTTATATAGTATATATAGTGTAAAACAAACGCTGATACCACATCATGGTCATGCATACCATATTACTCATTGCGGGCGCGGCATGCCTCATTGCTGCGCTGGCATTGGTATTTTGGCCCCGATGGATGGCATCGGTGCCCGCATTTGTCGGGCTCGTGCTCATGCACTTGAGCTACTATATCGACGTGCCCACGATGACCTTCATCTTTTGGGGCATCGCGACGGCCATCACCATCGGCCTGTTTTACCTATCGCCCAGCGGTGAGCCCGACGGCAACCGCGCGAGCAACCTCTATGTGGGTTTTACCGCAATGGCTGGTGGCATGCTCGGCATCCTGCTCGCGCCACGCGTGATGGTACTCGGCGTCGTGCTGGGCGCCGCATTGGGTCAGCTGGCCTATAGCCGAACTCCCGCAGGCAAGTGGATGCTCAACCCCTCCACCCTGTTTTGGCGCTACTTTGCCGCCAAATGCCTGCCCGCCATCGTCGCCATCTCCATCGTGTGTATCGCCATCATGGGAATCGTCATTGAATGAAAACTGAAGAATAAGAACAATGAAATATATCCGCTACATACTCACCCTCGTTATCGCTTTCGCCTTCACTGTACCGGTATGGGCCCAGCAGGAACGGCAAGAAATGCCCGATCGCAACGCCATGGGCAAGTTTGCCATCAAGAAGGTGGACTTTGACCACATCCACGAGGTCATCTCCAACCCCAAGAACACCTACTACTACCCCAAGCTCATGAAGGCCTATAACAGCAGCGATACGACCCTGTCAATCGAGGCCTGGAGGAATTTTTACTATGGCTACACTTTCCAGGAAGACTACAACCCCTTCCGCGAGAGCGTCTATAGCAACGTTGTCGAGCAGCTCTACTACAAGCAGCCTCATTCCCGCGCCGAGTGTGACAGCATCGAGAAGTATGCCGACAAGTCGCTCAACGACAACATGTTCGACTTGAACCAGATGAACTTCTTCATCTACGTCCTCAAGGAGAAGAAGAAACATGCCCGCGCTGCAGTGTGGCAGTACCGCCTTGACCGACTCATCGCCGCCATCATGTCCAGCGGCAGGGGCACCAAGGAAGAGCCCTGGGTGGTTATCGCCCCCGAGCACGAGTACAACATCATCAATTTCCTCGGTTTCGTCGCTACCGACCACGAGACCCTCGAGGGAGGCATCGACTACATCAAGGTACAGCCTGTCGCCGGCAAGAGCGCCGAGGGCTTCTACTTCGACATCTCCCGCATGATGCAAATCGCCGACCTCAAATTCCCCGACATATAACACCTCCCCACCCTAATTTCTCGATCAACCACCCGACATTCTCTTTTGGGGACCAAGAAGGACAAGAAGGAGAAGTACAATTGGAATTGTCAATTGTATTTCTTTTTTTCAGTTTGTCGCGTTTTGCAGCACTTGCGGCAGGAGACTTTGGGCGAAACAGCAACAAGCGCATGCTCTGATAGTCAATTATTATTTTTTAATTAGTGGGTTTGGAATTATTTGATTACCTTTGCGGTTAATAAACCTGTAACCATTATGATGAAGGAAAACCTGATCAAAATTTATGAGCGCAGTTTCATCGACAACTGGGAACTGCCTGCATTGACCGACTACAATACCGGCGAGAGCCTGACCTATGGTGACTTTGCCCGCAATATCGCAAAGTTGCACATGTTGTTCAAGAACAGTGGCGTGAAACCTGGTGACCGCATTGCCCTCATCGGCAAGAACACGCCCAACTGGGTCACCGTCTTTATGGGCACCATCACCTATGGCGCCGTCATCGTGCCCATCCTGCAGGAGTTCAACCCCGCCGATGCCCAGCACATCATCAACCACAGCGAGGCGACCATGCTGTTCATCAGCAAGAGCATCTGGGAAAACCTGGAATTTGAGAAAATGCCGCGCGTGCGTGCCGCATTCCAACTCGAGAAAATGTCACTGCTGGCCGAGAACGAGGGCGAGACGGTGGGCGCTGCCCGTGCCGGTCTGGAAGAGGCTTTTGAGGCACAATATGGCAATGGCTTCTACCGCAACGACATCCACTATCCCGAGATTCCCAACGACGCGCTGGTCGAGATCAACTACACGTCGGGAACAACGGGTTTCAGCAAGGGCGTAATGATTACCGCCAACAATCTGGCAGGTAACATTGTCTATGGTATCAACTCGGGACTGCACTTCAAGGGGTCTAGAGACTTGGCTTTCCTGCCGCTGGCACACGCCTTTGGCTGCGCCTTCGACATGCTCACCCCCCTGGCAACAGGTGGTCACATTACCCTGTTGGGCCGCATCCCCTCGCCCAACATCCTGGTTAAGGCCATGGCCGAGGTGAAGCCCAACGTGGTCTTCACCGTGCCCCTGGTGCTGGAGAAGATTTACAGCAAGATGATTGTGCCCATGATCAGCAGGGGTGCCCTGCGCTGGGCGCTGGCAGTACCCTATCTGGACCGCCGCATCTATAGCCAGATACGCAACAAGTTGATTGAGGCCTTCGGTGGAGCATTCGAAGAGGTTATCGTCGGTGGCGCTCCGTTCAATGCCGAGGTAGAGGACTTCTTGTACAAAATCAAATTCCCGTTCACAGTGGGTTACGGCATGACCGAATGTGCCCCGCTGGTGAGCCACACGCCCTGGCGCGAGTTCGTGCCCCACAGCGCGGGCCGCATCCTGCCTGGTATCATGGAGTGTAAAATCCTGAGCGATGACCCCGAGAACATCCCGGGCGAAATCTGCGTGCGCGGCGAGAATGTCATGCAGGGCTATTTCCATAATAGCGAAGCCACCGACAAAGTCCTCCACGAGGACGGATGGCTGCACACCGGCGACATGGGTACCCTCAACGCCGATGGCACATTATTTATAAGGGGACGATTGAAGACGATGCTCCTGAGCTCCAGCGGACAGAACATCTACCCCGAGGAGATCGAGGCCAAACTGAACAATATGCTCTACGTGAGCGAGAGCCTCGTCGTCATGCGCGAGGGCAAACTCATCGCGCTCGTCTATCCCGACTATGACGCAATGGACCAGTTGGGTGTCACCCGCGACAAACTGCCAGGGCTCATGGAGGAAATCCGCACCGAGTTGAACAAACTCGTTGCCCCCTATGAGCGCATTGCCAAAATCCAGTTGATTGCCACCGAATTCGAAAAAACGCCCAAACGTAGCATCAAACGCTACCTCTACAGCAACTGATTTCGGAGCCAAAAATGATGGGTTTTTGCATACCCATACCTGGCATTAACAAAATTTAACAATCGCCCATACAACGGCGCTTGCTGTTTTATCTAATTGATAATCAACGTATAACAATCGAAATTTTTAGAAAAATTTTTAATCGATTGAAAAAAACGAATAAAAAAAAGTCGAAAAAAGTTTGCAGGTGAAAAATTTGTTCTAATTTTGCACCCGATTTTAACAACAGAAAATTAATTGTTTTATTATTTAAAATTACAAAAGAAAATGAAGAAGTTAGTTTTAGCTCTTGCTGTTATCGCTAGCGTTAGCATGATTTCCTGCACCAACAACACCGCCGAGCAGGCTGAGGTTACTGAGGACACCACCGCAGTTGTTGAGGAGGCTCCCGTAGACACCACCGTTGTTGCTGTTGACAGCACCGCTGCTGCTGCTGAGGCTGAGGCCGCTCCCGCAGAGGCTGCTCCCGCTGAGGCTGAGGCTGCTCCCGCTGAGTAAGCAAGACTTTTACAACAAGAGAGTTTGAAGCTGTTCCCGCCGTTAGGCCCGAGCAGCTTTTTTTGTGCCCATACACGTTATTAAACAAAATTTTTCACCCTATAGCTTCTATAGATTGTATAGTCGCTATAGGGTGAAAATTCTATTACCTGTGTTGATTCGTGTTACAGCAGGGTGTCGGGGTCGAGGTTAGCAGCCTCGATATCCTTGAAATAGCGATAGGTGCTCACCTTGAGCTCATCCACAGCCATCTCATCGGCGATGATGACGGCGTGGGGATGCATCTGCAGGGCGCTCAGGGTGCACATGTGCGACACGCCTCCCTCAACGGCCTGCTGCAGGGCGCGTGCCTTGTTGTGACCGTTGACGATAATCATCACCTCATGGGCATCCATCACGGTGCCGACGCCCACCGTCAATGCAGTCTTGGGCACCTTGTTCAGGTCGCCGTCAAAGAAACGGCTGTTGGCGATGATGGTATCCTGGGTAAGGGTCTTCTGCCTCGTGCGTGAAGTGAGCGACGAACCCGGCTCATTAAATGCGATGTGGCCGTCAGGACCCACACCACCCATGAACAGGTCAATGCCACCAGCAGCCTGAATGCGTGCCTCATATTCGGCACACTCCTTGACCAGGTCGGGGGCGTTGCCATTGAGGATGTTCACATTCTCGGGCTTGATATCGATATGGGAGAAAAAGTTGTTCCACATGAAGGAGTGGTAACTCTCGGGGTGTTCCTCGGGCAGGTTGCAGTATTCATCCATGTTAAATGTGATGACATTCTGGAAAGACACTTTACCGGCCTTGTTCATCTCAATGAGTTCACGGTACATGCCCAGCGGAGAACTTCCCGTGGGACAACCCAGTTTAAAAGGTTTCTCGGGCGTGGGATGAGCATCGTTGATGCGCTTTGCCACAAAGCGGGCTGCCCATTTTGACACTTTCTCGTAATCGGGTTCAATGATAAGTCTCATAAATCTTGGTTTTTAGTAGAATTGTTTTTAACATGGCAAAGTTAAACCAAATCTGCCAAAACTCCACAAAAAAGTTGTAACTTTGCACCCAAATTTACCAAAACAAACCAAATGGACAACAAGAGACCCCTTATCCTAGTCAGCAACGACGACGGTTACAACTACAACGGCATTCGTTCGCTCATCAAGGTGGCACGCACCCTGGGCGATGTGTTTGTCGTTGCTCCTGCTGTACACCAGAGCGGCAAGTCAAGCGCCATCACGTTTGTCAACCCGGTGCGCACCACTTGCATCGCCCGGGAAGAGGGGTTCACTGCCTATCTGGCAACTGGCACTCCAGCCGACTGCGTGAAGCTCGCCCTGAGCCAACTCATGGCCGACCACATGCCCGACCTGGTGCTTGCAGGCATCAATCATGGCTACAACAGCGGCCTCAACACGTTATACAGCGGCACAATGGCTTGCGTCTTCGAGGGCATCCTTCATGGTGTGCCGTCGGTAGCATTCTCGTTTGGCGACTACAGCGCCGATGCCGACACCAGCGTGTGTGAGCCCATTGTCAAGCATGTTGTCGAGCGAGTGCTCAAGGGCGGCCTGCCCAAGGACGTGTGCCTGAACGTGAACATTCCCAAAATGGATGGCCCCTTCAACGGCATGAAGGTGACGACAGGCGACATGGGCCGATGGGTCAACGAGTGGGAACACCGCATCGACCCCCAGGGCCGCGACTACTACTGGCTGACGGGCGACTTTGAAATCGCCGACAAAGACAAGGGTCTCACCGACTACTACTGGCTGCAGCGCGGCTATGTGACCGTCACGCCTACCCATGTCGACCAGACCGACTTCGCGTCAATGTCACAGATTGCCGACCTGTTACTGTAATGAACACATTAATATAATATATATAACAAGATAAGAACATGGAACGACGAGTAAGAGTGCGCTTTGCGCCATCACCCACAGGACCGCTGCACATTGGCGGCGTGCGTACTGCCCTTTTCAACTACCTGTTTGCCCGCCAGCACGGCGGTGACATGATCCTGCGCATCGAGGACACCGATAGCACACGCTTTGTGCCCGGCGCCGAGGAATATATCAACGAGGCCCTGCACTGGCTGGGAATCGGCATCGATGAGGGCGTGCGCGAGGGTGGCAACTACGGCCCCTACAAGCAGAGCGAACGTCGCGACCTCTACCGCAAGTACACACAGCAACTCGTGGATGCAGGACGCGCCTACTATGCCTTTGACACCCCCGAGGAACTCGAGGCCAAACGCCAAGAGATCAAGAACTTCCAGTATGACGCGCACACGCGCGGCATGATGCGCAACTCTCTGTCACTGCCCGCCGAGGAGGTCAAGGCCCTCATGGACAAGGGTGAGAAATGGGTGGTGCGATTCCGCATCGAGCCCGACCAGGACGTAGTGGTACACGACCTGCTGCGCGGCGACGTGACCATCAACTCGTCGATTCTTGACGACAAGGTGCTCTACAAGAGCGCTGACGACCTGCCCACCTACCATCTGGCCAATATCGTTGATGACCACCTCATGGAGGTGTCCCATGTCATCCGCGGTGAGGAATGGTTGCCCAGTGCCCCGCTGCACGTGCTGCTGTACAAAGCCTTCGGTTGGGAAGACACCATGCCCGAATTTGTACACCTGCCATTGCTGCTAAAGCCTGACGGCAAGGGCAAGCTGAGCAAGCGCGACGGTGACCGCCTTGGCTTCCCCGTGTTCCCGCTCGACTGGCACGACCCCAAGAGCGGCGAACGCTCCAGCGGCTACCGCGAGGCAGGCTATCTGCCTCAGGCCGTGGTCAATTTCCTGGCACTGCTGGGATGGAACCCCGGTGACGACCGCGAGATTTTCTCCATGGAAGAGCTCATCAAGGAATTCTCCATCGACCATTGCTCGCGCAAGGGTGCCAAGTTTGACTTTGAGAAGGGCAAGTGGTTCAACCACGAGTATCTCTCGAACATGGACGACAAGGAACTGGCCGAACTGTTCAAACCCGTTCTTGTAGCGCACGGTGTCAACTTGGCCGACTACAGCGACAAGTTCATCGCCAGCGTGGTGTCGCTTGTCAAGAGCCGCATCAACTTTGTGGGCGAACTGTGGGATCAGGCAGGATTCTTCTTCACCCGTCCCACCAGTTACAGCGAGAAGGACATACGCAAACGCTGGAAACCCGAGACGCCCGAACTGATGCACCAACTCGCCGCACTGCTCGAGACCACCGATGTGGAGGACGTACAGGCCTGTGAGGCTGTCGTCATGGACTGGATCGACAAGAACGGTTACCACAAGGGCAACGTGATGAACGCCTTCCGCCTCACCGTGGTTGGCGAGTGCCGTGGACCGCACATGTTTGATATCACACGCCTGCTGGGACGCGAGGAGACCCTCGCACGCCTCAATGCCGGCGTCGAGGCCATCAAGATGCCCGCCGATGCTTAAGTGGCTGTCAGCCATATTGACCCTGTTTCTCGCTATTCCACCTCTTGCAGCCCAAGAGGTGGAATGGAGTGTTGACGCCAGCATGCTCATCAACAACCGTGAGGGCGGCAACGACACCTACACCCCCGACCAGACTTTTGCCTTTACCCGACTTGCCCCCGAGGTGGGCATCTCGATGGTGAACGGCCAGCATGTGCTCAAGGGGGGCGCCGTGTGGTATCAGCCCATGATTGACGACATGGAGGGCTACAAAATATTGCCAACACTCTACTACCGCTATAATGACCCTAACGGATGGCACGTCACTGCCGGACTGATGCCCCGCTCACTCATGGTCGAGCGCGCCCCACGCTACATGTGGAGCGACTCGCTCAACTACTGCCAGCCCAACATGCGCGGCATCATGGCACAGTTCATCAAGCCCGCCGGATATGCCGAGGCGCTGGTGGACTGGCGCCAGTTGCAGACCGAGCGTCAACGCGAGGCCTTCACCGTTATGTTTAACACCGACTGGCGCATCAAGGGCCCCGTGAGGCTGGGAGGGCACATACAGTACAGCCACCTGGCCATGTCACGCAACCGCCACGATGTGCAACACGTCAACGACGATTTCATCATCAACCCCATGTTGTCGCTCGACCTGTCGCGACGCGGGGCTCTCGACTCGCTACGTTTCTCGGCAGGAGCCATCATAGCGATGCAGCGCGACCGCGGCTTCAACCATTGGGAAAAGCCCGCCGGATTCATCGCCACTGCCGTTGCACGCTGGCACTGGGTTGAGCTAGACGAAACTTTTTATGCGGGTCAGCGACTCATGCCGCTATATCTCCATGCCGGCAGTCAGCTCATCCAGGGTGACCCCTACTACCACAACAAGGCCTATAGCCGCACCGACCTGGTCTTCCACATCGTGAGCAACCGCTTTGTGGACCTGACGGGGTCTCTCACGCTTCATGCCACCGACCGTTACACGGGTTTTTGGCAGCAAGTCGCTTGCCGATTCTATATCGACAACGGCTTGTGGAAAAAACGCCACGACCGCGATTATCTCAAGAGCGGACATATCTCAACTCTCTACTAACAACAAGCAATTCCGAAAGAAAATGGATCCTATTTATAATATAGGTATAGCCACCTACCGCAACGCCGTCAGGATTGCAGCGCTGAACAATCCCAAGGCCAAACTGATGCTGCGAGGACAGCGTCGCTGTTTCCGCACCCTGCAACGCAAGTTAGACCCTGCAGGCGGATACATCTGGATTCATGCCTCATCGCTGGGCGAGTTTGAGCAGGGGCGCCCGCTCATCGAGAGAATCAAGCGCGACAATCCCGACACACGCATTCTGCTGACGTTCTTCTCCCCATCGGGCTATGAAGTGCGCAAGAACTTCAGCATGGTGGATACAGTGGTCTATCTGCCGTTTGACCTGCCCAATAACGTGAAGACATTTCTTGACATCGTCAAGCCCTCGGTGGCCATCTTTGTCAAGTATGAGTTCTGGGGCAACTACCTGAGCGCCCTCAAGCGGCGCGGCGTCCCCACCTATATCATCTCGGCGATTTTCCGTCCCAAACAGATTTTCTTTAAGCCCTGGGGCGGCATGTTCCGCAAGATGCTCAAGTGCTTCGACACGCTCTTCGTCCAGAACGAGCAGTCGCGCGACTTGCTGGCCTCTATTGGCGTCGATAACGTGATTGTGGCGGGCGACACGCGCTTTGACCGCGTGGCCGACGTCCGCGCCGCCGCACGCGAATTTCCCCTGGTGGCCAAGTTTGTCGAGAATGCACGTTTCACACTGGTCATGGGCAGTTCGTGGCCTGCCGACGAGGATATCGTCATCCCCTATTTCAATGCCCACCGCGAGATGAAGATCATCATCGCCCCACACGAGTTTGACCGCCACCGCCTGCATGTGCTCATGTCCAAACTGTCGCGTCCCGCACGTTTTTACAGCGAGGCGACCCCCAAGAACATCAAGAATGTTGACTGCCTGATTATCGACAGTTTCGGGTTGTTGTCATCGCTCTACCGCTACGGCCAGGCAGCCTATGTGGGAGGCGGCTTTGGTGCCGGAATCCACAACATCAACGAGGCTGCTGTATATGGTATCCCCGTCATCTTTGGGCCCAAGCACCACAAGTTCCAGGAAGCCAGCGACCTCATCGCCCTGGATGGAGCCATGAGCATCCACGATGCCGACACGTTCTCGGCCGCGATGGATCCCCTGCTCGAGAATGAGCCCCTGCGCCAGAAGTGTGGCAAGGCCGCCGGCGACTATATCCATTCCCACCTGGGCGGCACACAACTCATCTATGACTACATCTTCAACCAGGAGACGAGTCACCAACCCGAGGCCGACGACTGAGCACCTAATCGCTGAAGTCATATCAAAAAAAATCGGAAAAACGTTGATTATTAGCGGGATTTGTTATACCTTTGTGGCGCTTTAACGAAAATTTCAGGAAATGGTAGATGCTTTGAAGTTGAAACTCAAGACGTTACCGTTTGGCACTCACACGGTTGAGTGTCATCTTGATGAGTCATTTTTCAACATTGAAGAGCAAACCGAGGTGCGCCACGCCGATGTGAATGTCACCATGAATGTGACCCGCAAGAGCGAGAACACCTTCCGCCTGGAGATTGCATGTGACGGCACAGTGACTATACCCTGCGACCGATGCCTTGACAATCTGGATTTGCCGGTGGAAACGGACTACTGCCTGAACGTGGAGCAACTGGGCACTGAGCTTGACGACAGCAATGACGGGCTCTTGATTGTGCCATCGGACTGGCGAGAACTGGACGCCGCACCCATCGTGCGTGATACAGTGCTCCTCGCCCTGCCGATGACGCGCTGTCACGAGAACGAAGACGATTGCAACGCCGACATGCTTGAGCTGCTCGACAGTCATCGCGCCGAGGCCGTCCCCGACGATGACGACGTGAGTGAAACAACCGGCACCGACCCCAGGTGGGAGGCGCTTAAAAAACTAAAAGAACAACAATAACTTTTAAATAACAACAAGAAAATGGCACATCCTAAAAGAAGACAGTCTAAGACTCGTACCGCTAAGCGCCGCACCCACGATGTGGCTGTGGCTCCGACCATCGCTCAATGCTCTAACTGTGGCGCATGGCATGTTTATCACACCGTATGCCCCGAGTGCGGTTACTACCGTGGCAAGAACGTGATGAACAAGGAGGAAGCCTAAATCGTCGGTCATGCTGTGACATGGGACTTCCATTGAAACGGCACATCACGATTAAAGCTAAAAAGATATCCTGAATGGGCTGAATCCACATCGGTGTTCATCCGCATTTGGGATATTGAATTTAATAACAACAGGTTTCACCTGAATCTATATATCAACAAAAAGAAAAGCTTACTAGCTTATCTAGCTTATGCTGAACGCAAAGATTACAGGCATCGCGTCTTACATTCCCGACGATGTGCTGGACAACGAGATGCTCTCACAGATGGTGGACACCAACGACGAATGGATTACCACCCGTGTGGGTGTGAAAGAGCGTCGCATCCTCAAGAAGCCGGTCGGTTCGTCCTACATGGGCATTCAGGCCGTGAACAAGTTGCTTGAGGAGACTGGAACCAACCGTGACGACATCGATCTGCTCATCTGCCCCACCTCCAATCCTGATTACCGTTTCCCCTCAACGGCATCGGTAATCGCTCATGGCGTGGGCATCGAGAAAAAGTGTTACGCCTACGACATCCAGGCCGCATGCGCTGGTTTTCTCGTTGGACTGTATGAGGCCACTGCCTTTATCCGCTCTGGCATCTACAAGAAGGTCATCGTCGTTTCGGCCGAGAAGATGTCGAGCATGGTGGATTATAATGACCGTGCCACCTGCCCCCTCTTTGGTGACGCAGCAGCATGCATGCTGATTGAGCCCACCGAGGAGCCCGTCGGCATCATGGATGGCATCTTCCATGTTGACGGCTCGGGTCTGGAGCATCTGGTATATAAGGCAGGCGGTTCAGCGCTGCACACCAGCCACGAGACGGTTGACGCCAACTATCACTGTGTTTACCAGGAAGGACGCGCCGTCTATCGCCACGCCGTCATCGACATGCTCACCTCGAGCAGGGACGTGATGAAGCGCAACAACCTCACCAACGACGACATCCAGTGGTTTGTGCCCCATCAGGCCAACCTGCGCATCATCGAGGCCGTCGGCGCCCGTCTGGGCATTCCCGAGGACAAGGTGCTGGTCAACATCCAGAACCGTGGCAACACCAGTGCTGCCAGCGTCCCCTTGTGTCTCGACGAGAAAAAGCATCTGCTCAAGAAGGGCGACAAGATGATTCTCACCGCCTTTGGCGCTGGTTTCACTTGGGGCGCTCTCTACCTCATCTGGTCGCTGTAATGGCATGGCGACGCATGCCGCGGCCACCATTGCTGCGACAGCACCGCCCCACCCTGGCAGCACCCGTTGAGAGAGTGAAAACTACAATACAATGAAGCATCACTACTCAAGACTGCAAAACACAAGAGTAGCGATGCTTCTTGAATAAGTATCCGATATATCCGTCCAATTTCGCATCGAGGCGCAAGATTATTCCGCGTCACATCAATAAACAACAAAAACAAAGTATGCATCGAGCAGGATTTGTCAACATCGTGGGCAACCCCAACGTGGGGAAATCGACACTGAGCAACCGCCTGGTGGGAGAACGCCTGTCTATTATCACCAGCAAGGCCCAGACAACGCGCCACCGCATCATGGGCATCGTCAATGGCGAGGACTACCAGATCGTGTTCAGCGACACGCCTGGTGTGCTCAAGCCCAAATTCCGCCTCCAGCAGAGCATGCTGGAATACTCCACGGGTGCCCTTGTTGATGCCGATGTGCTCCTGTATGTGACCGACGTCATCGAGTCCCCGACCAAGAATCAGGACTTTCTCGACCGTGTGGCTCGGGAGAAGATTCCCATCCTGCTGGTCATCAACAAGATTGACCTCTTGAAGGGCAACGAGGAACTGGTGCGCATCATTGACCAGTGGAAGCAACTGCTGCCCAATGCCGAGGTGTTCCCCACCAGCGCACTCGAGAACTTCAATGTCGATAACATCATGAAGCGCATCGTCGAACTCCTGCCCGAGAGCCCGCCCTACTTCGGCAAGGACGCTTTGACCGACCGCAGCAGCCGATTCTTTGTCACCGAGATTGTGAGGGAGAAAATCCTCATGACCTATGACAAAGAGGTCCCTTATGCCACACAGGTCATCGTCGAGAAGTTTGACGAGAGCGACAATGCCATTCACATCATGGCGGTCATCTATGTCGAGCGCGATAGCCAGAAGGGCATTATCATTGGCCACCAGGGCAAGATGCTCAAGAAGGTGGGCACACTGGCCCGCAAGGACATCGAGACATTCTTTGAGAAAAGGGTATTCCTGGAACTCTACGTCAAGGTGGAAAAGGACTGGCGCAACCAGGAGAGCAAACTGCGCGCCTTCGGCTATATCGAGTAATTAAACTGATACAAAATAACCCTTGCTTGCAGCTCAGCGCTAATAGCAGCAAACACTGAATAATCATGGGACGACTAGTAGCAATCGTGGGAAGGCCCAACGTGGGCAAGTCAACACTGTTTAACCGCCTGACGCAGACGCGCGCCGCCATCGTGAACGACACCAGCGGCACCACCCGCGACCGCCAGTATGGCAAGATGGAGTGGAACGGCATGGAAATGTCGGTTGTGGACACCGGCGGATGGGTAGTGAACAGCGAGGACATCTTTGAGGAAGAGATCAACAAGCAGGTGCATCTGGCTATCGAGGAAGCAGATGTAATCCTCTTTGTCGTGGACATCAAGAACGGCATCACCGACCTTGATGATCATGTTGCCGACATCCTGCGCCGCACATCCAAACCCGTTATCGTGGTCGCCAATAAGGACGACAACAACCAGAGCATGTATGCCGAGGCCGAGTTCTATGCCTTGGGATTGGGACAACCGTTCTCAATCTCGGCAGTGAACGGCAACGGCACTGGCGACCTGCTTGACGAGGTGGTGAAGAAAATGCCCGACAAGGCCGAGGAGAGCATTGACGAGGAATTGCCTCGATTTGCCATTGTGGGAAGGCCCAATGCCGGCAAATCGTCGCTCATCAACTCGCTCATGGACGAGCAGCGCAACATCGTCACCGACAGTGCCGGCACAACCCGTGATAGCATCTATTCGAGGTATAACAAGTTCGGTTTTGACTTCTACCTCGTCGATACCGCAGGCATCCGCAAGAAGAACAAGGTCAACGAGGACATCGAGTACTACTCGGTGCTGCGTTCCATCCGTGCCATCGAGAACAGTGACGTGTGCATCCTGCTCATCGACGCCACCCGTGGCATTGAGTCTCAAGACGTGAACATCTTCTCTATCATCCAGAAGAACCGCAAGGGCCTTGTCGTGCTCGTCAACAAGTGGGATATCGCACAGGACAAGTCACAACAGGCATTTGACCACTTCGAGGCCACCATCAGGGAACGCTTCGCGCCCTTTACCGATTTCCCCATCATCTTTGGCTCGGCGCTCACCAAGCAGCGCATCCACAAGGTGCTGCAAACGGCCCTCGACGTCCACAACAACCGTCACTTGACCATCCCCACCTCGCAGCTCAACAACATCCTGCAGGCCGACATCACAGCCTTCCCGCCCCCAGCGGTCAAGGGCAAATATGTCAAGATCAAGTACATCACGATGCTCAAGGGCGCACATGTACCCACGTTCATCTTCTTCTGCAACCTGCCCCAGTGGATCAGGGATCCCTACAAGCGCTATCTTGAAAACAAGATACGCGAGCACTGGAACCTCCACGGAACACCCATCAACCTGTTCTTCCGAGAGAAATAACATACAAGTTAAGTGTATTAATGCACATTAACCATCATTTGTGGCATTGCATATTCTATATATAGGATATTCAATACCACAATTATTTGTATTTCAGACATCTATTTTAGCACCCGAAAAGTTAACAATCTATAAAACCTACTTTTCACTGCTTGGATTATAACCACCATAACTCGCTGTCAATCTGAATATTGCAGTATAAAATCAAAATAATTATCAAGCATTTTTATTCAAATAACGACAAAAAAATTTGGAATATTCAAAATAAATATATTACCTTTGCATTGCAATCATGAGCAAACTGTGTTCCATGATGTTTTTACAACGATTTAGTAACAAACAACAAGAACATATATACTTGAATTTTGGTTATGAAGATGGTGCGCTTTTGTGAAAAAGTGCACTTTCGCTTTTTATATACCCCAACGCTTTAAAAAACTGCCAAGCGAAAATTGAAAACTGAAAACAATTTTGTACCTTTGTCATCAAATAGTCAAACAATAACGACCCATAACTATGAACAAATTAAGATTCCTGGTCATGTCGATGACCATCATGATTGTTGCCGCAATGACGCCTAACGCCGTGGCCCAGCAGGCGACACAGAATGTTATGCAACTCGAGAAGGACATCGAGATGCACGAGAAGAACATCAAGGAAAAAGAGGATGCCATCAAGTCACTCGAGGAAAAAATCGACGACCTCAAGGCGCAACTCAAGGAACTTGAGTCGCAGAAGAAGACCCTCGAGAAGGAGGTAAAAAGCGAGACCAAGATGCGCAAGGACAAATTCACCATGCGCGACGATCTCGTCTATGATGAGGAAATTGCCGACGTCCTGTACAACCCCTACAACAAGAGTGATGTCGAGGACGCGCTCAAGAGCTTTGAGGGCATGGAGACCAAGGATGTCCTGAAAAAGAAGGACATGGTCGAGAAATACGGTGAGTACACCAAGAACCTCAAGGAATTCCTCGAGAAGCAGAAAAAAGAGCTCGCAAAGACCAAGTGGGCTTACCAATCCTCAACAAGCGACGTTTACAAGAAGTTTGAGAAAGGACTCAAGGGCACCAAGTACTGGAAAATCTATAATAAGAAAGAGAAAAACGAGAGCATTGACTATCTGGACCGCGTCATGGACAAAATCATGCTCTTCAAGAACGAGGGTCTCAAGAGCGAGAAACAGTTCAACGAAGCGCTGAACATGCTCTACGCCAACTAGTATTTACAGCTGCTTCCAGAACCACACGCGAGGGCATGCCGAACCCATAACGGCATGTCCTCGCGTGCGTTATATTGAAAAAAAACGGCAAAAATCTTATAAATTATTAAAAAATGAAGAAAATAAACATTAACTTTGCAGATGCATGACAAATCAACACATGCACTTGTTCCAACCCTGATATTACTTAACATTAAATCATTTTTATATTATGAAAAAATTTACCTTCCAACTCAAGAAACTGTTGATTGCTCTATTGCTTATCGGCAGTGCCATTGTCGCCAACGCCTACGACTTTGAAGTTGACCAGATTTTCTACAAGATCAACACCGCCGACACCACAACAGTTAGTGTGACCTACCAGACGACGTACGACAAAGGGAAATCCTACCGCGGCGATGTCGATGTCCCCAGCACTGTCACCTACAACGGCAACACCTACACGGTGACCAAGATCGGCAACCACGCCTGCAACAAGTGTGACAGTCTAACAAGTTTTGTTATCCCCAACACTGTTACTGAGATTGAGTATAGCGGTTTTGAGAACTGTACGATGCTGACTCACATTGAATTCCCCGAATCCCTCACAACCATTGGCAGCAGCGCATTCTTGAATTGCTCGAGCCTCAGTGACGTCGTTTTCACCGAATCACTGAAGACGATCGGCCCCAGCTCTTTTAGAGGTGCACCACTGACGAGTATTTACATTCCCCGCAATGTTACCGACATCGGCGCCGGTGCCTTCTCGGGTTGCGTCGGCTTGACAAGCATTGTTGTTGACGACGAGAATCCCAACTACTACTCGGCAGACTGCAACGCCATCTTCCAGCGCTCAAACAACGCTTTAAAGATGGGCTGCATCACAACTGTCATTCCCTCAAATGTCAAGACGATACTATCGTCAGCATTTTCTTACTGCAAAGAATTGACCAGCATCGTCATCCCCGATAACGTCACCACCATTGAGTCGGGTGTGTTCAATGGCTGTACAGCGCTGACGAGCGTGCAATTACCCTCCAATCTGACAAAAATCAATGCCAGCACCTTCTATGGTTGCACTTCGCTAGAGAGCATCTTCATCCCCAAAACCGTCACCAGCATTTATTACAATGCCTTCTATAATTGCTCTGGGCTCAACAGCATTGTGGTCGAGGAAGGGAACAACTACTATGACTCTCGCAACAACTGCAACGCTATCATCGACAAACAGACCGACAAATTGTTCCTTGGCTGCAACACCACCGTTATTCCTGAAGGGGTCAAGGCCATCTACGGCAATGCCTTTTACATGTGCAAAGGGCTCACAAGCATTCACATTCCCAACGGACTCACCACAATTGGCTCCTACGCTTTTCAATCTTGCAGCAATTTGACTGAAATCACCTTTGGTGAAGAATCTGTCAAGAACATCGAGGCGGGAGCATTCACCTTCTGTACAGGGCTCACCTCTGTCGATTTCCCCAACTCATTAAAGGTTATTGGTGACTATGCCTTCCAGAGTTGCTCAAATCTGGAACACGTCTCTCTAGGTAGTTCCATTGTAACCATCGATGATGGAGCGTTCTACAACTGCAAGCCTCTGTCCGAAATCGTGATCCCTGCAACTGTAACCTATGTGGGCAGGGGAGCATTCAGCATGACTCCTAATCTGCTATCCATCACTTGCCTGGCCACAACGCCACCGGCATCGGCCACAATCGACAACAGCGCGTTTAGCACCTACTACTCGGCCACATTGTATGTTCCCGAAGAGGTTCTGGACGCCTATGCCGATGCACGCATCTGGAAGCTTTTCCAGAACAAAGTGGGCATTGACACCAAGTTTGAGTACAACGATGTCACCTTCGCCCGCATCAGCGAGAAATCAGTCTGCGTGTCGTCCAAGAAAGAAGGACTCTATAGCGGCATGGTCAATGTCCCCAGCAGCGCCGTCAATGGCGAAACGACCTATGACGTACGTTATGTCGGCGAGTCGGCATTCAGCGGCAGCACCGAGTTGACAGGGGTCAAGTTGCCCAACTCAGTAACGTCTATCCATCAAGCGGCCTTCCAGGGTTGCACGGGCCTGACTTCGGTACGCTTCGGCAACAGGCTTGACTCTATCGCCTCTCTCGCATTTGACGGATGTGACGCTCTGCAATCCATCAAGTGCCCGGTGAACGTGCCTCCCATCATGGTGAGCATGAACTGCTTCACGATGGCTGCCTATGACAACGCTCAACTCCAGGTGCCCGTTGAGTACATCAGGGACTATATTACTCACCCGCGCTGGAGCGAATTCTACATGATCAACCCCTATGTGAATGCCACGCCTGGCGACATCAATGGCGACGATACCGTCACCATCGGCGATGTCAGCTTCCTGATTGACAGCCTGCTCGACGGCACTACCGACTCCTTCGACCTCGAAGCCGCCGACCTCAACGGCAACGGCACTATCGACATCGGTGATGTTTCCCGACTCATCGACATGCTGCTTGAGAGCAATTAATAGTATCAATCACCAAAATACATGGTTATTATGAAAATTTCAACTATTTCGATCAAGACACTCCTGCTGGCTATAATACTTGCTGGCATCTGGACGACAACACAGGCCTATGATTTTGGAGTCGATAACATCTACTACAATATCTCTTCCGAGGCCAACAAGACTGTGACCGTCACTTACAAGAGCCGCAATGTGGTCCCGGGTTCCTACCGTGACACGGTCATCATCCCCGAGACCGTGACCTATAACGACGTCACTTATACTGTCACAAGAATCGGCTGGGACACCTTCAACAGCTGTTGGTATCTGAAGGCTGTTCAGCTTCCGAGCACCATTACAATAATCGATGAAAGCGCTTTTGCCGGCAATAGTGAGGTTACCAGTGTGAACATCCCCGAAGGTGTCACCAAAATCAGCAAAAGCGCCTTTTCAGGCTTACCGAAACTGCAAGGCATGGTATTGCCCAGCACGCTCACTTACATCGGTGAGAGTGCATTCGCAAACTGCAGATCTTTTACTCACGTCAATATTCCCGCGTCGGTGACGACCATTGGCGACGGTGCATTTGCCGGCTGCTCTGGCATTTCAAGCTGGCAGGTGGATGATGGCAACCCCGTGTATGACTCTAGGGACGGCTGCAACGCAATCATACACACGGCTACTAATACCCTGATTGCCGGATGCCAGAACTCTTTTATCCCCAGTTCTGTCACCACCATCAACAAGTCCGCTTTTTGGAGGATTGACAATCTTACCGATATTGAGATCCCCAGCACCGTCACCAGCATTGGCAGTTCTGCATTCTATGGCTGTAACGGACTGACCCACGTCACTATTCCCAATTCAATAAGCATCATCAATCAACAAACGTTTTATTCTTGTGCTAACCTTCAGAGCATCTACATACCCGAAACGGTGGACTCTATCGGTTATGAAGCGTTTGCCTTTTGTCCCAAGCTGACCAGCATCACCGTTGCCAATGGAAACCCTGTCTTTGATTCCAGGGACGGGTGCAATGCGATCATCAGGACGGCAAAACGTGAAATCCTCTTAGGCTGCAAGACCACAGTCATCCCCACGTCAATTCGCCGTATCGGCAATTATGCTTTTGCGGGTTGCTCTGAGGCCACAAGCCTACCCATCCCTAATTCGATCGTTTACATCGGTCAAGAAGCTTACAGTAACTGCTCAAGCCTCACCTCCATCGACATCCCCAACTCGGTTCGCTGGATCGACTATTTCGCCTTTGGCAACTGTACGGGAGCGACAACCCTTAATATTCCCAACTCGGTCTATATCGTGGGCAACCATGCGTTCAACAACTGTGCAAGTCTTAAATCCGTGGTTATGCCCAACTCCATCAACACGATTCCTGACGGATTATTCGCTAATTGCAAAGAACTCGTCTCAATCAAACTTCCAGATCAAATTGACGCCATTGGACGCTCGGCATTTAGCGACTGTCAAAAACTGCTGGAGATCGAACTGCCAAACACCGTCAAAGAAATCGATGATTTTGCCTTTGCTGGATGCTGGGTACTCAATGGCATCACGATTCCCGACTCGGTGAAGGAGATCAAGCAAGGCACTTTCACCCGTACTGGCCTCAAATATGTTGTTTTCGGCAAAAGTGTCGAGAGCATCGGCAGTTCTGCCTTCTTGAGCAGCTATCCCACAGCAGTAACATGCAGGGGAACCACCCCTCCCGTAATGACATCCAACTTCGAAACTTCTGTTTATAATAATGCGGTGTTGACAATTCCTGGCGGAACTCGGGACGCCTACATGGCCACCAACTACTGGTATAAATTCCAGAACATCAAGGAGGTATATACCGACATTCCCGGCGACAGCAACGGCAACGGAACTGTTGACATTGGTGACGTCTCTTACATGATCGACTATCTGCTGGGCGAGGATCTGGGCTTCTTCAACACCGAGGGCTGTGACCTCAACGGCAACGGTATCATCGACATCGGTGACGTATCCCGACTCATCGATATGCTCCTCGAGAGCGAGGAATAAACAACCCATCAGATTATTAATCACCCTAATACATGGTTATTATGAAAATCCCAACCATATCATTCAAGACCCTCCTGCTGGCGTTGCTCCTGGCGGGCATCTCGGCAACGGCATCAGCCTATAGTTTTACAGTCGATGGCATTTACTATAATATCTCTTCATCAACCGACAAGACCGTAAGCGTTACCTACAAGAACAGCAACATCTGGTCAGGAGAATACCGGGACACGGTCATTATTCCCGAAACAGTGACCTATAACGATATTACCTACACGGTCGTTCGAGTTGGCTATGCCGCCTTCAACACGTGTAAATATCTGAAGGCTGTTCACATCCCGAGCACGGTCACCAGCATTGACGAGATGGGTTTGGCGAGTTGTCCCGAGCTTACAAGTGTGAATATCCCTGAAGGTGTCACCAGAATCGGCAAAAGCGCATTTGCAGGACTACCCAAACTTGAAGGCGACATGGTATTGCCCAGCACACTCACCACCATTGGAGAGAGCGCTTTCAATAACTGCAGTGGTTTCACCCACGTTAACATTCCCGCGTCAGTGACATCCATTGGCGACGGAGCATTTGGCGGTTGCACGGGCATTACCAGCTGGACGGTGGATGCTGGCAACCCCGTGTATGACTCTCGTGACGGCTGCAACGCTATCATCCACACGGCCACCAACACCCTGGTTATCGGATGCAAGAACACATATATCCCCTACTCCGTTACCAGCATCGCCAATAGTGCGTTCAGTGGCTTAACAGGGCTGGTCAACGTCAACATTCCCAACTCGGTCACCAGCATCGGCAGTCGTGCATTCTATAACTGCACCGACCTAACCAGCGTCACCATCCCCGACGGCATCACTATCATCAACAAGTATACCTTTGAACGCTGTGAGAACCTCATCAACGTTAACATTCCCAATACGGTGAAAATCATCGATGCGCAAGCGTTTAGAATGTGCTCTAGCCTTCAGAGTATAATGATTCCGGCATCGGTCGATTCTATCGGTCGTGAAGCTTATGCCTACTGCCCAAAATTGGAGAGCATCAGTGTCGCAAGCGGTAATCCCGTCTTTGACTCGAGAGACAACTGCAATGCCATCATCAAGACGGCGAACCGGGAACTCATCCTCGGCTGCAAGAACACGGTCATCCCCAACACAATCCGCACGATCGGCGATTATGCCTTTGAAGGCTGCTCCGAGGCCACGACAATCACCATTCCCAACTCGGTGGTTCATATCTGCCAATGCGCTTTTGCCGATTGCTATGCTCTGACATCCATCGATATCCCCAACTCAGTTCGTTGGATTGAATACTATGCCTTTGGCAACTGTACTAGTGCGACAAGCCTCAACATCCCCAATTCGGTCTATATCGTTGGCAATTACACGTTCCAGGGCCTCAAGAGCCTGACATCGGTCGTTCTGCCCAACTCCATCAACACGATTCCTAACGGATTATTCCAGGGGTGTGAAGAACTCGTTTCAATCCAACTGCCCGAAGTGGTTCATGCCATCGGTGATGGCGCGTTTGACGACTGCAAAAAGTTGCAGGAGATCGAACTGCCGAACACCGTCAAGGAAATCGGTGACTTTGCCTTTGCAGGATGCTGGGATCTCAATGGCATCACGATTCCCGACTCGGTGAAGGTGATCCCTGAAGGCACCTTCACCCGTACTGGCCTCACCTATGTGGTTTTCGGCAAGAGCATGGAAAGCATCGGGCGTTGGGCCTTCTTGAGCAGCTATCCCACATCAGTAACTTGCAGGGGTACCACCCCGCCCGTAATGGCAACCAACTTCGAAACTTCTGTTTACAATAACGCTGTGTTGACAATTCCTGGCGGGACTCGGGACGCCTACATGGCCACCAACTACTGGTATAATTTCCAGAACATCAAGGAGGTATATACCGATATCCCAGGCGACAGCAACGGCAACGGAACTGTTGACATTGGTGATGTCTCCTACATGATCGACTACCTGCTGGGCGAGGATCTGGGCTTCTTCAACACCGAGGGCTGTGACCTCAACGGCAACGGCATCATCGACATCGGTGACGTATCCCGCCTCATCGACATGCTCCTCGATGCGCAATAAAGCCGCATAACCCACTAACAAACAGCAAGGTGCCTAGTTTAGCCAACAAGCTTCACCAGGCACCTTACTGTTTCTATCCACTTTTATCGTGGTCCCACTTGGGCTTGAACCAAGGACTCCCTGATTATGAGTCAGGTGCTCTAACCAACTGAGCTATAGGACCGGCTTCATGGCCTTGCCATGAAAAGCGGGTGCAAATTTACAAATTATTTATGATTTGGCAATCCTTTAACCACTTTTTTTGTGCCGATGTCTAAAAGGTTTCTACCACGGGACATCTTCATCATGTATGCTTCTGGAACTCAGTAGTGCCCTATACAAGAGTAAAAACTCGCATTTTCACATTTTTTAAACAATTAGTTTATTCTTATTAGAGAAAAAATTATTTAATTTGCATCGTTCAAAAGTGATGAGCATTTAGCCAATGAGCTAAATGAATAAGATAAATGCTTTTATGGGGTAAATATAGTTTTCAAGTATTAGTAATTATTATGAGGGTCTCAGCAGTGATGCTTGGACCTTTTTTATTTCCCTCGTGTCATATCAAGAAGCGTTAGGACTGCTTCCCTGCCCAGATTCATCATCAGGTCCAGAATGCTCAAGTCGGGCTTGAAACCCGCCTGATTTTTCCACATTTGGTAATACGGGACATTGGCGATGGCCAGTGTGTCGGGCTTTTTCATGGCAATGCGTCCCCGCAGGTCGGCCACCACCCCGTCAAGCGGTTCACCCTCATCTAGATAGCGTGTCGTCAGGGGTAAATCCATAAATTCCACAATCACCTCATGTAGCTGCATATTGAACTCGTGCAGGTATCGCTGTGAACCATGGATGACGCGCGACAGGTCGTCGGCGACATAATCAAAATAGGGAGAGCGGCCGTAGGCCGAGAACAGGGCGCCCCAGTGCAGGCGACGCCAATCGCCATGCTCCGAGATGAGCACGTCCTTGAGGGGCGTCATCATGTTGTTGGTGGAGCCCACGAGGGGCACGGTAAGCGTCTGCAGGCCATTGGGACCGTCGATGCGGTAGCGGTGATGGCTATGGCGCAGGGGCAGACGGCGCTCGCCCAGGTCAACCAGCAAGGTGCCCGCCTTGAGAGCTGCGGCATAGCAGCGCACGCTGGCGGCACACATGCTGCCCATGACAACGGCAGCCTGGCTGTCGGACATTACTTCTTGTCGGGATTGGGCATCTTGAAGATGCGGTTCCAACGAATACCGCCGTCAAAGAGCCTGTGGTCCTTATCAAACGAGATGAGGATGATGGAGGGAGTGCCCACGATGTGGTCCTCGGGTACAAAGCCCCAGTAGCGGGAGTCGAGCGAGTTGTCACGGTTGTCGCCCTGCATCCAGTAGTAGTCCATCTTGAAGGTATAACTCGTGGCCGGCTTGCCGTTGATGAGAATCTGGCCATTCTTCACCTCGAGCGTGTTGCCCTCATAATTCTTTATGCAGCGCTCATAGAGCGGCAGGTTCTGGGGGGTCAAATCGACCTTGGCGCCCTTCTTGGGAATCCAGACGGGGCCGTAGTTGGCATGTGTCCAGCCATAATCCACGCCCACGGGATAGGTCACCATGGTCTCGTCGGGGCTGGGCTGGATGCGCTGGATATCCTTCACCCATGATTTGCCCTCGAGCGTCTTCTTCATCTCGGCAGTGAGGGGAACGACATACTGGTTGCCGTAGATGTGGCGGTCTTCTCGACTGATGCCCAATTCCTCGAACATCTCATCGGTAATAAACGTGCCATCGGTCTCGACACAGTAGAAGTACTGCACATTCTTGGGCTGAGGAACCGCCTTGCCGTTCACATAGACGATGCCGTCCCTGATCTGGAGCGTCTCTCCGGGCAGACCCAGGCAGCGCTTCACATAGTTGTCGCGACGGTCAACGGGGCGATAGATGATGTCACCATACATTTCCTTATTATTGTTGACGAAGTCATGCCCTTTCTCGTAGCACAGCGTGTAATAGTCGTTGGGCTCCAATGGGTCGGGATGTTTCAGCACAACGGTGTCGCCAGCGGGGAAGTTAAACACCACGATGTCCATGCGCTCCACGTTGCGCAGGCCCTTCAGGCGGTGGTAACTCAGTTGCGGAGTCTCGATATAGGACTTGCAGTTGAGGATGGGCAGCGTGTTCTGGGCCAGGGGGAAGTGAAGCGGCGTCTGCGGCACGCGGGGGCCGTAGGTCACCTTATTCACCCACAGGAAGTCGCCCGTGAGCAACGATTTCTCGAGCGAAGACGAGGGAATCTGATAATTCTGCCCAACAAACAGGAACAGGAAATAAACCAGCACCAGGGCATAGACGATGGCGTCCACCCAGCTCATGAGCGTGCGCAGGGGGCCGCTCTTCATGCCCTTCCATGCGCCCCATGGGATGAACTGCGTCAGGTAGATGTCGCCCAGCAGTAGCAAGCCCAGCAAGAGCCAGGGATTGCCCATCCAGATGGTCCATAGCACATAAATCAGCGCTACGATGCCAAATCGCCACCAACGGGTCTTTTTCACGCGTCCCAAGCGCTCCTTGAGCGACCCTGTTTGCCTTACATATTCTTCTTTCTTGTCCTTGTTGTTATCCTTGTCGTTTGTCATAATCATCTGATGTTTGGAAAAATTTGCTGCGAAATTACTAAATAATGTGGAATTTGCACTATTTTTGCGCTACAAGAAACGATTTTTAGGATTAGTTATGAAAATAAGCAAGATTATCGCCCCTGGCGAAACCATCATTTATCAACCCAAACTCAGCAAGTGGGCCTATTTGAACCTCGGCAGATTTATCCGCAATCTGACGACAACCATCTTTGTAAGCGACAAACGCTTCTTCCATAGCCACGGCTGGATTCACCGCCATGCCCACGAGATTGTCATCGGCAAGGTTGAGAGCATTCTGGTCGAGCAGAACCTGTGGGGACGCATCTTCAACTATGGCACCGTCAAGGTCTCGGGCACTGGTGCAGGCACCATCATCCTGCCCTTCATCAAGCGACCCATCGAGTTCCAGCGCCAGGTTCGCGCCATTCAGGGCGCCGGAACCAGCACCAATCCATAATAACTTAGACCAGCATGCCGATTATTGAGATTTCTTCGTTGCAGCACCCGGGCGTGGAAGTCTATGGAACGCTCACCGAGGCCCAACTGCGCAACCGCTTGGAGCCCGATAAGGGCATCTTCATCGCCGAGAGTCCCAAGGTCATCCACGTGGCCCTCGACGCGGGCTACGAGCCGCTGTCGCTGATGTGTGAACGGCGACACATCACGGGCGATGCCGCCAGCATTATAGCGCGCTGCGGCGATATCCCTGTTTATACGGGTGAACGCGACCTGCTCGCTACCCTCACGGGCTACACGTTGACGCGCGGCGTGCTCTGCGCCATGCGACGCCCCCAGCCGCGCCCCGTCAGCGACGTTTGCCGCAATGCTCGCCGCGTGGTAGTCATCGACGGCGTTACCGACACGACCAACATCGGCGCCATCTTTCGCTCGGCAGCCGCTTTGGGCATCGATGCGGTGTTGCTCACGCCCACATCGTGCGACCCGCTCAACCGCCGTGCCGTGCGCGTGTCGATGGGCTCGGTCTTTCTCGTGCCCTGGACGTGGATTGAAGAACCTGTCACCCCCCATCTGCACCAATTGGACTTCATCACTGCCGCGATGGCACTGAGCGATGATTCCATTCCACTCGATGACCCCGAATTGAAAAAAGTGCCGCGCCTTGCCATCATCATGGGCACCGAGGGCGACGGCCTCGCCCACGAGGTGATTACCGCTGCCGACCATGTCGTGCGCATACCCATGCAGCACGGCGTCGATTCGCTCAACGTCGCTGCAGCAGCCGCAGTCGCCTTCTGGGAACTGCGCCAGAGGCCCACACCCATGGGCTAACCCTGCGGGGCTAATGCAAATTTCACGAATTATAACGAATAATAAATAAGTAAAATTCGTGTAATTCGCATTAAAAAAACGTAATCCGCATTAAAAATAGAGGTCTATCCCATGAAGGAGGAGAAGACGTTGATGAGCCAGCCACTGATGGCCATGTAGATGGTGATGCCCACAATATCGTTAGTCACCGTGACAAAGGGGCCCGTGGCGATAGCCGGGTCAATCTTTATCTTCTCCAGCACCAGCGGCACCACGGTGCCGAAGAGTGAGGCAAACATTACCACCAGGAACAACGAGGTCGTTACTGCAGCAGCAGCGATATGCGACTTGGTGGGGTCATTATCTACGGGGAAGAAGTAGGCATACAAGAAGATGAGCAGTCCCATCACCAGCGCATTGATCAACGCGGTGCTGAACTCCTTGAACAAGTGCTTTCCCACATGCTTGATGTCAAGGCTGCCGTTGGCAAGACCCTGCACGACGATAGCGCTCGACTGGGTGCCCACGTTACCGCCAGTACCGCCAATCAACGGGATGAACAACGCCAAACCGGGCAAGATGCGCAACAGGTCGGCATCGCCCTCGCCACCACCCAGAATCAGGGCGTTAATGATACCACCCACCAGGCCGATGAGCAGCCACGGCAGGCGGGCGCGCACCTGACGGAAGACGTTGTCGTCGGTCTCGATGTCACCCCAGATACCTGATGCCAACTGGTAGTTGTCCTCTCCCTGCTCGCGCACGCGGTCGATGATGTCGTCAACCGTGATGCGTCCCACCAGGCGACCGATACTGTCCACGACGGGCATCGCTATAAGGTCATATTTCTCGAAATCCAGGGCTACATCCTCGATGTGGGTATCGGTGCGCACGCTCAGGGGGTCTGGCTCCATGACGTGCTTGATCTTGCTGGCCGAGGGGTTGGTAATCGTGGTCTTCAAGGGGAAAATGCCCTTCAGGCGGTTATCATCGTCAACGACATAGATGTTATGAATCTCATCAATTTCCTCGGCCTGCTGGCGCATCGCCTTGATGCAGTCGGGCATCGACATGTTCTCGTTGACGACAATCATCTCGGTGGACATGTAGCCGCCGGCGGTATCCTCGTCATATTGCAGCAGGTCAACAATGTCGCCCGCCTGCTCCACATCGTCGATGTGGCTGATGACGTCCTCACGGTCCTCCTCGTCGAGTTCCTGGATCACGTCAACAGCGTCGCCAGCATCCATCTGCTCGACCTGCTTGGCAATTTCCTCATTGGGCATGAGTTCCATCAGGTCGTGACGCTGGTCCTCGTCGAGTTCTACCAGGACGTCGGCAGCGGTCTCGTCGTCGAGCAGGAGCATGATGAACAACGCCTCTTCATCGTCAAGGTCGCCCACCAGTTCGGCGATGTCGGCAGGGTGCAGGTCCTGGATTTGGGCGCGCACCTGCTCTTCATCCTTGCGGTCGATGAGATCGTTGAGATTGTGCAGATATTCCTCGGTAAATTCTTTCATTGTTTTCAGTTTTGTGTTTGTAGAGGCACCTTTTCGGCTGGCGCCTCGGTTCCCGATGTCTTTCGGATGATACCTAACTCATTTTAAACCTCTTGTGTGCCTACCGTGCTATCGAGGTGGCAAGCTCTGTCAGGGCAATGAAATCTTCAACGCCCAACTGCTCGGGACGTTGTCGAAACACATCGCGTTCCATCACCGACGGGTCGGCCATGAAGACTGATTTCAACGAACTGCGCAACATCTTGCGCCGCTGGCCGAAGGACAATTTCACCAGCCGTTTAAACATGCGCTCGTCAACGCCCAGGTCTGTCACATCGTTTCGCACGAGGCGCACAACGCCGCTCTTGACCTTGGGCGGCGGATTGAAGACGTGCTCATCAACCGTGAAGAGGTACTCAATGTCATACCACGCCTGCAGCAGCACCGACAAGATGCCATAGGTCTTGCTGCCCGGCGGCTCGGCGATGCGCTGCGCCACCTCGCGCTGCAACATGCCGCTGCAGCACTTCACCTGGTCGCGATACTCCAGAACCTTGAAGAAAATCTGCGTCGAGATGTTATAGGGGTAGTTGCCAATGACACAGAACGGCTGGTCGCCATAGAGCTTGTGGAGGTCCATCTTGAGGAAATCCTCACCGATGATGCGTCCGTGCAACTGCGGATAGGCAACTTCGAGATAATCGACACTCTCGCGGTCGAGTTCCACCACAGTCAGGTCCAGGCCCATGTCGAGCAGATATTGGGTCAACACGCCCATGCCAGGCCCCACCTCGAGCACCGGCAGGTGCTTGAAGTCGTCCAGCGTGTGGGCGATGCGCTCGGCTATTGACAGATCGGTCAAGAAATGCTGTCCCAGTGACTTTTTTGCTCTAACTTTCCTCATATTTGGCCATTTATTGTTACCTTTGCACGCTCTGTAGCGTCAGTTGGCTATTATAGTGCAAAGGTACTGCTTTTTTGCCGTACTTGACGCATCCAGTGCTACATTTTAACTCATCAATTACGATAAAACAGTGAAAAAGGCAATATCCTATCTGGTGAAATACGGCATACCCCTCGTCATTGGCGTGGGACTGATGTATTTCCTCTACAAGAACGTGGACATCGACTCGATGATGGAAACGCTCAAGACCGACGTCAACTACTGGTGGTTCCTGCCAGTAGCCATTGTAAGCATCCTGAGCCACGTGTTCAGGGCCCTGAGATGGCGACTGCAACTCAAGGCCATCGACGTCAAGCCGTCGTTTAGCGCCGTGCTGAACAGCATCTTTGGCACCTACGTCGTCAACCTGGCCTTCCCCCGACTGGGCGAGGTGTGGCGCTGCGGTTACATCGCCAACCGACAGAAGGCCTCGGTCACCCAGGTCATGGGCTCGATGGTCGCCGACAGGCTGAGCGATACCGTCACTGTACTGCTCTTGACGCTGGTTACTTTCCTACTGGCACAGAGCGCCTTCGGCAAGTTTTTTGACGCCTATCCACAGATGAAAGAGAACTTCCTGAACATCGCCAGCGATGGCCGCATCTGGATTGGCGCCGCCGTGCTCATCATCGCCCTGGGATGGCTGATGGTGATGAAGACCGAGAACAAGATTATCAAGAAAATACAGCTCATGGCGCGCAACCTGTGGGAGGGATTCTACGCTATCACCAAGATGGACGGCAAGTGGATGTTCCTGCTCTATACCATCCTCATCTGGGGATGCTATTTCCTGCAGTTGTACCTCGCCTGCCAGGCCTTCTCGTTCACCAACGGCCTGACCGTGCTCGCCGTGCTCGTAATGTTCGTGCTCAGCAGCATCGGCATGGGCGTGCCCACCAACGGCGGACTGGGATCCTGGCATGTGGCCATCATCTTCGGTCTGTCGATCTATGGCGTGGGCGTCTTCTCGCCTTCCAACTTCGACCCGCGCGCCTCGGCATTTGCCATGCTCGTGTGGGGCTTCCAGACCGTGCTGCTCATCATCCTCGGCATCTATGCCTTTACCAGCATGGCCATTGACCGCAACCGCATCGAGAGCGGCAAGACCGTGGTAGATACCACCAACGACGAAATCCAATTATAATAGCCAACAACACAAGGAGCTAGCAATTCTAACTTAAAGCTATGGACGATAATTTTAACGACTATTTCACCGACGAGAATGTCCCCGAGGAGCAGCCACGGGAGCACCAGGAGACCGAACAGGAACGTGAGGAACGCGAGATCAAGGAAGCGACCATCGAGCGCCGCGGCGCCTCGGTCAAGATGCTGCTTGCCCTCATCATCGTCGCCATGGTCTTGTTCCTGGGATGGTGGGTATGGCAATACTACTTCCACCCCTACCGTGTTAGCCAGGAGAAGGGCTGGATCATGAAGGTCAGCAACGAGGGCTCAATCTTCAAGACCTTTGAGGGAGAGATGATCAGCGAGGGCTATATCGAGGACACCCTCCTGGCCATGAAGACCGACTTCAAGTTCAGCATCCCCGACGACAGCCTCATGCGCCAAGCCATGCGATGGTCCCAGGACGGCAAGCGCATCGTCCTCACCTACAAGGAGTACAAGGGCAAAGTGCTATGGCGCGGCAATTCACGCCAAGTCGTCACCAAGATAGAGCCCGACACCAACTTGGTCAAGACCAACCCACACAAATAACAACACTGCCACTCAGATTCAGGAACAACTGAACAATCTGAATCATCTGATAGCATCCGCACCCCTGTCGTTAGGGATGCGGATGCCACTCACTAATCTCTAATCTCTAATCTCTAATCTGCGAGCGAAGCGAGCTTCACCAACTGCCAGTGAGCAGATAGTCGATCAGCGCACTGACGTCAGCGATGCTGACATCGCTATCGCCATTGCAATTAGCGGCCGCCAGATTGACGCCAGTAGGATCGCCCGTCAACAAGTAGTCGATCAAGGCCGACACATCGGCAATCGTCACATCGCTGCTACCGTTCACGTCGCCGCGCAGGCCAGCGTTTTTGTCGGTGAAGTAGCCCGGGTTGCTCGTGCCGCCGTCGATGTGGGCATAGGTCATGTCCGTCGGGTTGGAGGAATTGTAGGTCGTGCCCTGTCCGCCCACCAGGCTGGTGCAGTTAAAGAACATATCACTCGAGGACGTCACGGCCGCCGTGCTCCAGCCACTGCCCACGTAGATGGTACGCAGATTAGTGCAGCCATAGAACATGTTGTACATATTGGTTACCTTGGACGTGTTGAAACTGCTAAAGTCAAGGCTCGTCAGTCCCCAGCAGGCACCGAACATGGAATTCATGCTAGTCACCTTGGACGTGTTGAAGTGGCTCAAATCAAGGCTCGTTAGTTTTTTACAATTCGTAAACATCCAAGACATTTTGGTCACCTCACTGGTGTTCAGGTGCTCCATGCCCGTGATGGATTCAAGATTATTCATGGAATAGAACCAACCGTAGGTGGTCGTCGGGCGGGCACCAGCGAACGAGGGGTCAAAGACCACCTTGGTCACATAGGATTTGGTGCCGTCGGTGTCCCAGCCGGTGTCGTTGGAGCCCGTGTTCAGGTCGTAGGTCGTGCCCGTGCGGGAGCTGCGCTGGGTGTCGTAGTAGAACGTCAGCGTCGTGTTCGACGGCGTGTAGCAGGCGTAGGCCTCGGGGGCATAGGATGTGAAGCGGACATTGCTGATGGCGAAGTAGTCGCCTGTCGCATGGACGCTACCGTCCTTGATGTAACTCCAGGTGAGCGTGTGGGTGCCGTCGCCCAGTTCCACCGTGTAGGTCTCCCAGCCGTTGTCGCGGGAGCCATAGCGGAACTTCTCCACGCCATCGACCATGAAGACGCAATAGTCATACGCTGTTGATGAGCCCTCACCCCAGGCCTTGAAATCGAACGACAGGCTGCCGGCGCCCGTGATGGTGGCTGTCATGACCGATGAGGTGCTGTGGATGCCCGTGTTGCCCGACTGGGCACAGGTGCGACCTGCATTGGTCTTGATTAGCCAGGGGTAATTGTCGGTCGATGGCGTGGAGAACGTGATGTCGGTGCCAGCGGCGTTGATGGCAGCAGACAGATACTGGTTGTAGGGATTCTGAGTAGTGAAATTATACCAGTAGCCATTTGTTGAAGTGTAGGTGTTGCCGTAGGCATCCTCGGGGATATAAAGCGTTGCGTTGTTATAGACCGAACTGAAAACATAATTGTTGTACAAGTCGGGCGAAACCCTGTTCAGGCTGAAGATGTTCTTTATAGCGTTACAGTAGGAGAACGAACCGGCATAGATATTGGTGAGATTAACGGGGAGCCAGACGGTTTCAAGCGCATAGCAACCGCGACATGTGCTGCCGTAGATCTTAGTCACGCCAGCAGGGAACATGATGGATTTGAGTGTGCTGCAGCTCGCGAAAGCGCCATCGGCGATATAAGTCACTCCGTTGGGGATGTCAATATCGGTGAGCTTGGAACAGTACGTAAAGGCATAAGAGCCGATGGAATCTATCGTGGCAGGCAGGTTCACTTTCGTCAGGTTGCCACAATCCCTGAAAGCATAATCGCCGATGCCCTTCACCGTGTAGTTCGTATTGTTATAATTCACCGTCGCAGGGACAGTAACCGTGCCACTATAGTTATTGTAATCTTCGTCCCGGTAGGTGACCTTCACTTGACTACCGCCCCTGAATTTATAGAAGATGCCGTCCTGATAAAAGTCATAGTTGTAGTCACCTGGGGCTTCCTGGATGTGGGCAAAGAGCCTCCAGCCCTCTGTAGCCTGATAGTTGGGGACGGCACCGCGGGGCACATACAAAGTTGCGTTGTTGAGTACAGACTGGTCAAAATTATAGTAACCATCATGTTCAAACCACTTATCTGGACTAAACATCCAGCAAGTGATGGAAGTAAGATTCGGACAATTCTGGAAGACATTAAGCGTATACCCATAAGTAAAGGGGTCATAAAACGAGCAATTTTTGCCCATCACAACCGACCGAAGTGCTGTGCAATTTTGAAAAGCACGTGAACCAATAAGGGTTACCGTATTTGGAATTGTCACACTGGTCAGGCTCGTGCTTCCTATGAACGCTTCCATGTCGATTTCCGTAACGGTATAGTAAGTGTGAGTGCTGGTGTTGCGAACACCTTCAGGAATGGTCACATTGCCGCTGTAAGAGTTTCCAGCATAGGTCTTGTAGGTGATTGCGACAGTGCTGTCAGTCAAGATGTTGTAGTAATAGCCTCCATACTCGAAGTCGTAGGCACTGGCGCCGAGGGCGCACACCATGGCCGCCACCAGGACGACCAAACGAAGGAGTAATGATTTCTTTTCCATATTCAATCGAGTTTAAAAGTTAATAACTGCCGCAAATATAATGAAACATTCACTAAAATGAAAGAAAAAGGGCATTATTTTTAGTTTTTAGTCCCTAGTCCTTAGTCCTCAGTTATCATCCGCATACTTTTAATCAGAAGTAAAGAAAGACAACAAAGACAATTAAATATAATAATATTGTATTTCTTGTATTTCTTGTTGTTAAAAATCAAGAACGCGCATGCCCCCAGATTTTTCAGATTATTCAGTTGTTTTCCAACCAGAACGCGGATGCCATAGTATTTCTTGTATTTCTTGTTGTTAAAAGAAAGAACGCGCATGCCCCCAGATTTTTCAGATTTTTCAGTTGTTTTTCAATTAGAACGCTGATGCCATCATAGTCGAGTTATGGAGTCTCCCCCCCCCGCAGCAGACGGATTTTCTGCCAAAATGTCATATTTTAACACTCCCCTTGTGTCAGTTCCCGAAAATTGTTGTAATTTTGCAGTCCAATTTTGGAGCGTATTTACACAATGGACGAAAACAAGATAGAACAAACCAAGCCCGAAGAGCAGACCACTGAGCAACAAACCACACCCGTAAAGCCCGACATCCTGGACTATGACGACGTGCGCAAGATGGTGCCCTTCTTTGACGGCAAGCCCAAACTGGTGAAATGGTTATTTCACCTGCTCGACATGGACGACGTCAACTGGATCCACGGCCACAACTGCGGCACGCCAGGTGTACCCTTCTGCACCGGCATGCTCAAGGACTTGAACGCCACCATCACCTACGATAACGGCGAAGTGCTGGACAACCTGCCCGAGGGACCCTTCATCACGGTCACCAACCACCCCTTTGGCGCCCTCGATGGCGTGATGATGATTCACATCATCGGCACCCATCGTCCCGACTACAAGTTCATGGTCAACATGCTGCTGAGCAAAATCGGCGGCATGATGCCCAACTTCATCACCGTTGACGCCCTGGCCAGCACCGATCCCGCCAAGCGCGCCGTGTCGATGCAGGGCATCAGCGAGTCGCTCAAGCATGTCAAGGCAGGGCACCCGCTGGGTTTCTTCCCCGCTGGCGCTGTGAGCAAACTCAACAAGCACCTACGCGTCGAGGACCGCGAGTGGCAACCCGTCATCATGCGTCTGATCCAGAAACTCAAGGTGCCCGTCATCCCCATCTACATCCATGGGCACAACAGTTGGATATCGCTCGCACTGGGCGTCATCAGCTGGAAACTGAGGACGCTAAGGCTCCCCGCCGAGGTCTTCCGCCGCAAGAACTACAACTTCCGCGTCAGCGTGCATGACCCCATCATGCCCGAGGAGTATGAGCAATTCAAGACGCCCGAGGAATTGGGAGTATTCTTGAAAGGTGAAACTTATAAAATGAAGAAATGGCAACAAAAATAACCGATAACGACATCCGCGCATTGAAACTGCGCTTTGGCATCGTGGGCGAGTCACCCGCGCTGATTGCCGCCATTAGGCGTGCCATGCTCGTGGCACCCATCGACCTGAGCGTGCTCATCATCGGCGAGAGCGGTTCCGGTAAGGAATCGTTCCCCAAGATCATCCATGAGAGCAGCCCGCGCAAGCACAAAAAGTACATCGCCGTGAACTGTGGCGCCATCCCCGAGGGCACTATCGACAGTGAACTCTTTGGCCACGTCAAGGGCTCGTTTACCGGTGCCATTGCCGACCACAAGGGCTACTTTGAGGAGGCCGACGGGGGAGTCATCTTCCTCGACGAGGTCGCCGAGATGCCCATGAGCACCCAGGCGCGACTGCTGCGCGTGCTCGAGAACGGCGAATACATGCGTGTGGGCGACAGCACCGTGCGCAAGACCAACATCCGCATCGTTGCAGCCACCAACAAGGATATGCTGCAGGCCGTCAAGGACGGCAAGTTCCGCGAGGACCTGTATTACCGCCTCTCGACGGTGTTGATCAACGTGCCGCCCCTGCGCGAGCGCGGCGACGACATCGTGTTGCTGTCCAGGCTGTTCCTGCGCAACTTCATCAACGAGAACCGCACCAGCGAAGTCACCCTCACCGACGATGCTCAGCGACTGCTCAAGGCCTACCACTGGCCGGGCAACGTGCGCCAGCTCAAGAGCGTCATCGAGCAGGTGGCCCTGTTCGAGTCGGGCAACACGGTGGATGCAGCCACCCTGCGCCAATACATGCCCGACACCCGCGAGACGGCCCTGACCATCCAGTCACAGCCCACCTATGACTACAACGCCGAGCGCGAGCAACTGTTCACGCTCATCCTATCGATGAGAGCCGAAATCGAAGCGCTCAAGAAACGCATGGACAATGCTGGACCCACGTCACACGTGGCCACCAGCGTCCATGAGCTCAAACGCGAGCCGACCTCGCTGCTGGAGTACGGCAGCAACCGTGACAACAGCCAGATGTCCATGGATTCGCCCTATCGCGACATGCAGCGCGAAACCCAGGAGCTGGGGCGCGTCGACGAGGTTTCGGCAATGGACGTCGAGGGCGAGACCGTCAAGACCCTCGAGGAAACCGAGCGCGAGACCATCGAGAGTGCTTTGCGCCGCAACAACGGCCGCCGCAAGTCCACTGCCCAGGAGCTGAACATCTCCGAGCGTACGCTCTATCGTAAAATCAAGCAATACAACCTGGAACGGCAGTGAAACGGCTCTTCATCATACTGACCCTTGCCATCACCACCCTCGGTTGGGAGGCGTGTGTCCCTCGCTACACCCTTAACGGTGCGTCGATCGATTATAACGTCTATAAGACCATCTCCTTTGGCGAGTTCCCCATTCGCGCCGCCCTGGTTTATCCACCGTTGCAGACGATGTTTGAGAACCGCATGACCGACATGATAGCCCAGCAGACTCGTCTGCGCGTCATCGACAGCAACAATGCCGACCTGCGCATGGAAGGCGAGATCACCAACTACCAGCTGTCGCCTCAGGCTGTCGGCGAGGACGCTTATGCGACCCAGACACGACTCACCATCAGCGTGCGCGTCAAGTACATCAACAACAAGAACCAGAGCCTGTCTAAGGACTTGTCATTCAGCGCCTACCGCGACTTCTCGAGCAGTGAGTTGCTCATCGACGTGCAGGACGAGTTGTGTAACCAGATCTGCAAGGACTTGTCAGATCTCATCTTCAACGCCACCCTGGGTGACTGGTAATCGTTAGTTTTTGCAATAAAATGACCTGGGTTGAAGATATCAAGAATTTGGCCACTGGCGAGACCTGTGAGCTGACGAGAGAGTGGCTGGAGCAGGCCATGCAGGACGCCCCCTACAGCGTGCTGCCGCCCCTGTTTTTCCTCAAGCACAACGGCGTCAAGGGCAACGAGGACGTCTTGTCCAAACTGGCCATCATCTTTCCAGATCGCCTGGCGCTGGCCATGCAACTGGGCGAAGATGCAGGCGTGATGGCCGATTTCTATCCGCCCGAGAACTTGCCGCAGACCCCCGACACCTTTACCACCATCGACCGTTTTCTGGACAACTACGGCAAGACCAGCCCGGGCGAGGTCGAGGCCATCAACAAGGCCATTTTCAACCCTCAGCCCGACTATGCCGATGTGCTAGCGGCCCAAGAAAAGGAAGAAGGCGGCGCCAAACTCGATGGAGGGGACTCGCAAGACGAACTCATCAACCAGTTCATCGCCGAACAGATGCAGCTGGGAGAGCAAGCCGCACAAACGCCCATCGCAGTGCCCATCGACGAGCAGGAGAAGGCCGAAATCGCTGACGATATCATCGACAATCCTACCCAAACCGATGAGTCGATGCTGAGCGAAAGCCTAGCCAAAATGTATATTTCCAGACACAAATATTCTCAGGCACTTGAAATTATTAAGCAATTAAATTTGAAATATCCAAAAAATAGTATTTACTTTGCAGACCAAATTCGGTTCTTGACCAAATTGGTCTTAAATGAGACACTAAACGACAAAAAATAAGAAAAAATGTACACTATTTTTGCAATTCTGATTGTGATCGCATCGATTCTGTTGGTCGGTGTAATCCTTATCCAAAAATCTAAAGGTGGCGGCCTTGCTGCCAACGTGAATAATTATAACCAGTTCATGGGTGTGCGCAAGACCACCGACTTCGTTGAGAAGGCAACTTGGGGTCTGTCTGCATTCATCTGCGCGCTGAGCATCGCTTCGGCATTTGTTACCGCTCCCAGCATCGTTGAGGGCGCACCGCAAATCGAGAAGTTGCCCACCAGCGAGACCCAGGCTCCCAACTTCGGCGCAGAGGCCGAGCAGGCTCCCGCAGCCGAGGCTTCGGCTAAGCAGGAAGCTGCTGCTCCCGCCAAGGAAGCCCCCGCTAAGGAAGCTCCCGCCAAGGAGGCCAAGTAAGTTATTCACCGTATCTTAAACAACATCAAGGATGCGGTATGTCGTATCCGCATCACAGCGGGTCAGGACATACCGCATCTTTTTTTTATTTTCATCATGAGAATGACATTATTGTATATAATGCTGCTCTCCCTCATCACGGCATGTGGCAGCACCAATGGCTCTACTGCCAGCGGACAGGCAGCAAGCGACACGGCTGCAACGGCTAGCAACAATAGGCAAGCCTTCGACGGCAATGCCGCCCTGGACTTGACACGCCAGCAGTGTGAATTTGGGCCTCGTGTGCCCGGCACGCCGGCTCACGCCCAGTGCGCCGACTGGCTCATGGCAACCTTGAAGGCCAGTTGCGACACCGTCATTATGCAGACGGGCACTGTGCAGACGGCTACCGAGGGGCCGTTGGGCATCAAGAACATCATTGGCGTCATCAACCCCGAAGCCAGCCAGCGCCTGTTGCTACTCGCCCACTGGGACACCCGCCCCTGGGCCGACAATGATCCCGACGCCGCCAACCACCGCAAGCCCGTCATGGGCGCCAACGACGGTGCCAGCGGCGTGGGCGTACTGCTGCAACTGGCACAGCAACTCAAAAAGGAAGGAACCGCTCTGGGCATCGACATCCTGCTCGTGGATGCCGAGGACATGGGTGTGGACGACAATGAGGAGTCTTGGGGATTGGGCACACAGTACTGGACGCAGCATCCCCATGTGTCAAGCTACAAACCGCTATTCGGCATCCTGCTCGACATGGTGGGTTCGGCCAATGCCACTTTCACCCGCGAGTACTACTCGACACAATATGCGGGCGGTTTTGTTGACCTTGTCTGGAAAAATGCCGCGGGCAATCACTTCATCAACGCCCAGGGTGGTGCTGTGACCGACGACCACATCTTCATCAACCGCGCGGGCATTCCCTGCGTCGATATCATCGACCTGCGCAGCGACAGCCCGTCGGGGTTCTGCCCCGAGTGGCACACGTTGGGCGACACCATGAGCAGCATTGACCCCGCCACCCTCGCCCAGGTCGGCCAGACCCTCCTCAATGTCATTGCCCAACTCGAACAATAAGCAATATCAAGAAAGCGAAATATTTAATTCAAGAATCACAATGAAAAAAGAAAGGATTTTACTCATGAGCAGTGCATTGATTGCAGCGTCGGCTGTAACGGCGCAGGCTCGCATCAACTATCCCGACCCTCCGCGCATGGACACGGTGGACACTTACTTCGGCACACAGGTGCCCGACCCCTACCGCTGGCTCGAGGATGACCGCAGCACCGAGACCGAGGCTTGGGTGAATGCCCAGAACAAGGTGACTCAAAACTACCTGTCAAAAATCCCGTTCCGCAAGGACGTGAAAAAGCGCATTACCGAACTCGCCAACTACGAGAAGATGGGCGCTCCGTTCAAGGTGAAGGACAAATTCTACTTCTTCAAGAACGACGGTCTGCAGAACCAGAGCGTGCTCTACGAGTACGACAAGAATGGCAACCACAAGATGGTGCTCGACCCCAACACGTTGAGCGACGACGGCACCGTGGCCCTGCAGCAGCTGGATTTCTCTAACGACGGCCGCTACCTGGCCTACGTCATCACCCGCAACGGCAGCGACTGGAACGAGATCTACGTCAAGGACCTCAAGGAGGACAAGGTGCTCGATGACCACATCGTCTGGGCCAAGTTCACCGACGCCCAGTGGCTGGGTGACGGCTTCTTCTACAGCGGCTATGATGCCCCCGACGATGCCAAGTCGTCCAAGAATGAGTACCAGAAGGTGTATTACCACAAGCTGGGCACGCCCCAAAGCGAGGACTACATCGAGTATCAGGACAAGAGCGAGCCCTTGCACTTCCACCAGGTGAGCGTCAGCGATGACGAGCGTTACGTCATCCTGTGGAAGAGCGACGCCGAGGGCAACGACATCTACGTCAAGGACCTCAAGGACCGCAATCCGCACTACGTGCAGCTCATTGGAGGCATGAAGTATGAGCGCGGCATCATCGGCATCGACAACGGCAAGATCTATGTCACCACCAACGAGAATGCCCCCAAGGGCAAGATCGTCACCTATGATGCCGAGCACCTGTCGCCCGCTACCCTGGCCGAGTTCATTCCCGAGCAGGAATCGGTTCTCACTGGAGCCACGATGGCCGACCATAAATTCATCCTCACCTATGACAAGGACGCTTCGAGCCATCCCTACCTCTACGACCAGAATGGCAAGCTCATCCGCGAGATTGAGTTGCCCACCTATGGCTCGGTAGGCTTCAGCGCCAAGAATAAGGCCAAGGAGGTTTTCTACAGCTTTACCAGCTACACCTTCCCCGGCGCCATCTACAAGTACGACCTGGAGACCGGCAAGAGCGAATTGTTCTTCCAGCCCAAGGTGAACCTCAAGAGCGAGGACTATGTCACCGAGCAGGTCTTCTTCAACAGCAAGGACGGCACGCGCATCCCCATGTTCCTCGTTTACAAGAAGGGCCTGAAGCGTGACGGTCAGCGTCCCACCTTCCTCTATGGCTACGGCGGCTTCAACGTGAGCCTCAACCCCGCCTTCACCTATACCCGCACCCTGTTTGCCATGATGGACTGTGGCGGCATCTGCGCCTACGTCAATCTGCGCGGTGGTGGCGAGTACGGCGAGGAGTGGCACCAGGCAGGCACCAAGATGAACAAGCAGAACGTGTTTGACGACTTCATCGCCGCTGCCGAGTGGCTCATCGACAACAAGTACACCAACCCCAAGAAGCTCGCCTGCAACGGTGCCAGCAATGGCGGCCTGCTCGTCGGCGCCGTCGTTAATCAGCGTCCCGACCTGTTTGCCGCAGCAGTGCCCCAGGTGGGTGTGATGGACATGCTCCGCTACCACGAGTTCACCATCGGTTGGAACTGGGCTCCCGACTATGGCCGCAGCGACGACAGCCCCGAGATGTTCAACTACCTGCGCAGCTACTCTCCCCTGCACAACATCAAGAACGATGGCACGCCCTACCCCGCCATCATGGTAACCACTGGTGACCACGATGACCGCGTCGTGCCCGCCCACAGCTTCAAGTATGCCGCCGAGTTGCAGCACTGCAACACCGGCAACCAGCATCGACAGCAAGGCTGGCCACGGCCACAGCAAGCCCATCAGCAAGATCATCGACGAGTACACCGACATCCAGGCCTTCATCATGTACAACCTGGGCGTCAAGTACAAGTACAAAAAGTAAACACCAAGCAAATGAGGCGGGCCCCACAACCCGCCTCATTTTTTTACCCTCACCCCTCTAGAAAATCTAGATAATCTAGAGCTTCTAGAGCATCTAGTGTTTCTAGTTCCTCTAGAGCATCTAGAATTAAAATCCCCTCAACTCTTTCAATTTCTCCTTCAGTATCGCGTTCTCGCTCTTGAGTTCTTCGATTTCCCGGTTAAGCCGTTCTATCATCTCACGTTGGTTGGTGCGATAACCCAAGCGTGCTGCAGTCATGCGCTCTTTTATGCCGCCTTCAGTGACGAACTCCTCTTCTTTTTTCTTCTGGTAGGTCATCATCATCTTGTCCACCATGCGGCAAAGCGTAATAGCGATGTTGGCGGCCTCCTCATCCGACCATTTCTCGAAATAGGGCTCATAATCCTTCAAGTGGTTATGCTCACGGCAATAGCACAGCATTTGGTCATATCGCGGATGCCGTGGAGTCCACTTCGACAGCTTGTGAGCCGGCAGATAATCCTCATAGTCCTCCAGGAGTTCTTGAATGCTAGAACGTGCAACATTGAGCAACTTCAGTTCCATCTCCATCGAGGTCACCCCATCGGCCGAGCCCTCAACAATATTCTGCTTTCCCGAGCGAGCAGCCTGCACCATCTGGTCAACGGTGCGATCCCCATAGGGAGCAAGGAATCTCCTTGTGAAGACATAGGTCATTTGGTAGAGCACCACCGTTTTCTGGTAGAACCACAGGTTCTTCCAGTTAGTCTGTTTACGCAAGACCGTTTCCAGCTGCCGTTCAGGCCTAGAGTTCTCAACATTACTCATAATAAACAAGACGTTTTATTTTTAACAAAATCCCTCTAGAACATCTAGATCCTCTAGATTATCTAGAACATCTAGTTCCTCTAGAACATCTAGTTCCATCCCGCAAAGATACTATTAAAACCACAACATCCAGTTCGATTTCAAGAAAAACAAGAGCTTCCAGATAATCTATCCTGTCTAGTTTTTCTAGAACCTCTAGAAAATCATTACCTTTGCAGACATGAATGGCGACAAGATAGTTATTAAGGGGGCGAGGGAGAACAACTTGAAAGAGGTCTCCCTGGAGATTCCCAAGCATCAGATCACAGTGTTCACGGGCGTATCAGGCTCGGGCAAGAGTTCGCTCGTGCTCGACACCATTGCGGCCAAGTCGAGGCGGGAACTGAACGACACCTTCCCGTCGTTCGTGCAGCAGTACCTGCCCAAGTACGGCCGTCCCCATGTGGACGCCATCGAGAATCTGCCCATAGCCATCGTCATCGACCAGAAGAAGCCCGCCCAGAACTCACGTTCGACCGTGGCGACCTACACCGACATCGCCGCGCTGCTGCGCTTGCTGTTTTCACGTGTAGGCCAGCCCTTTGTGGGCTATGCCGAGTCGTTCAGTTTCAACCACCCCGAGGGTAGCTGTCCGCGATGTTCGGGCCTGGGCGAAATCCGCGAACTGGACATCCACAAACTCGTCGATTTTGACAAGAGCCTCAACGACGAGGACACGATTCACTATATCGCCTTCGGCAAGGGCGGCTGGCGCTGGATCCGCTATGCCCACAGCGGCCTTTTTGACCTGGACAAAAAGATCCGCGACTACTCACCCGAGGAACTCGACCTCTTCCTCAACAGTCCGCAGATCCGCCTGAAGAACCCGCCCGCCAACTGGCCCAAGTCGGCCAAGTATGAGGGCATCATCCCACGCATGTACCGCAGCATCATCAACAGCGAAGAAGGCCTGCTGCACGCCGCCGTCCTCAACCCCATGCTCAACATGGGCGTATGCCCCGACTGCGGCGGTTCCCGATTGAGTCCCCGTGTCCTCTCGTGCAAAATCGATGGCATCAACATCGCCGACGCCTGTGCCATGTCCATCACCCGCCTTAACAAGTGGGTCAAGTCGCTCATCTCGCCTCTCGCTGTTGACATCAAGCAGGCCATCAGCGCCCGATTGACGGCACTGGAAGAAATCGGCTTGGGCTACCTGAGTCTGGACCGCGGCGTGGGCACGCTATCGGGCGGTGAAGCACAACGCTGCAAAATCGCCAAATACATCAACTCGTCGCTCGCTGACGTGCTCTACATCCTGGATGAGCCCAGCACGGGCCTTCACGACCACGATATCGAGAAGATGAAGCATTCGGTCAAGCGCCTGCGCGACGCGGGCAACACCGTCCTGCTCGTCGAGCACCACCGCGAGATGATTGGCATTGCCGACCACATCGTCGATTTGGGCCCAGGACCAGGCAGTCAGGGAGGCCGCATCATCTTTGAAGGCAACTACCAGCAGTTGTTGCACAGCGGCACCAGCACGGGCCAGATGCTGAGTCAGCACGGCGACTTCAAGCCCCAACCGCGCGAAGTGCACCAAACCTTCCCGCTACGCCACGCCACGCTGCACAACCTCAAGGACATCTCCATCGACCTGCCCATGGGCATTTTTGCCGTCGTCGCGGGAGTGGCTGGCTCGGGCAAGAGTTCGCTGATGGAATGCTTTCGCCGCGAACACGGTGACGTCGTGTATATCAGCCAGAAAAACATCGGCGTGAGCCTCCGCTCCACGCCAGCGACCTACATGGACGTGGCTCCCGACATCCGCAAGCGCTTTGCCAAGGCCCATAAGATCAAAGAGCAGTACTTTACCTTCAACGGCAAGGGCGGTTGCCCCGTGTGCGGCGGCAAGGGCGTCGTTATCGCCGAGATGGCCTTCATGGACAACATCGAGACGACATGCGAGGCCTGCCACGGCCTGCGTTACAGCCGTGAAGCACTGGAATATACGCTCGACGGCATGAACATCGCTGAGGTCATGGACTTGTCCGTTCGACGAGCCAGCGAGTTCTTCAAGGGCACCAGCATCGAGGAAAAACTCAAACCCATGATGGACGTCGGCCTGCACTACCTGCACCTGAACCAAGCCCTGAGCACCTTGTCCGGAGGCGAGCTCCAGCGACTCAAGATGGCCTCATGCCTCAAGCAATACACGATGCCCATCGAGGCAGGCGGGCAGCGCGGCACCTTCGTCATTGATGAACCTACCGACGGACTCCACCTCAAGGACGTGCGCCACCTCATCGACCTCTTCGAGCAGATGGTCGATATGGGCAACACGGTCTATGTCATCGAGCACAACACCGACGTCATCAAGGCCGCCGACTACGTCATCGAACTAGGCCCCGGCGCCGGCGACCTGGGCGGCACCATCATCTACCACGGCACCCCTCGCGCCATGAAGGCCTGCCCCCAATCCATCACCGCCCACTACCTCAAATAACCCACCCATCACTACTACTGTCGCTAAACAGCCCCATGAGGGGCGACCAGATCATAGGCAGGGGTTGCGCTCGGCTTTGCCTCGCTACACCCCTGCCATAGAACACACCCATTCAAGCCCCATCGGGGCGGCAGTAATTCCCCGATGCTGTTGTAATATTTTATTTATCAATGTTGTTTTTTGTTGTTGTTTTGTTGTTTATGTTGTTTGATAACAAGGATGCGGATGCCCATTTGCTTCCCACCATTAATGTGCTTCATCACTTCGTAGTTGTATTTTTTTATTAATCAATGTTGTTTTTTGTTGTTGTTTATGTTGTTTGATAACAAGGATGCGGATGCCCATTTGCTAAATTCGTATAATTCGCCGTTTATAAAAATTTTTAGCATGGTGGGGCAATTCTCGTGGTTGTATCTTCACTCACGGGACGCAAACCCAAGAATTGTTAATCACCATTAACACTTCCGCCCCACCCCTTTCATCGTTGAGAGGTGGCAAAGAAATGAAGATGACAGTCTGTGTGTTAGGCAATTAGCAACCCAATGGCACAAAAGGGCTTTTTTGCTTTTTGACAGCAGCCCAACCCTGTTGTCTCTTAGTCTGATGGCATGAGCCCTTTTAAAACGTGAGGCTATACGAAATGGACCATGTGAAATATCTTTCGTGAAATTGGTTTCGCCAAGCTAAAAGTTCATCTCATTAGCGAAATTCGCTTTAAAAAATTTTCAGGGTCAACTTCAATATCGTTTACTTATGATAAACTTTAGCCATTTGCCAAACAACATATTGAGCGTTGCTAGAATTGTATTATCTTTGCGGCGTTATTAACCAAGATTAAAAAGGATGAGAATATGAAAAGATTTCATACTATCGTATTACTTGCTTTGCTGCCCGTGGTAATGATGGCTCAGGGATGGCCATCGGGCTACAGCGGTGTGATGTTGCAGGGGTTCTACTGGGACTCATATAATGATTCCAGATGGACCAATCTCCAGTCACAGGCCAATGAGTTGGCCGAGTTCTTCAAACTGGTGTGGATTCCACAGAGTGCCAACTGTGGCGGCTATAACTCGATGGGCTACGACGACCTGTACTGGTTCACCAACTACAACAGCTCGTTCGGCTCTGAGTCGGAGTTGCGCTCGATGATTAACGCCTTCCAGGCCAAGGGCATCGGCACCATCGCCGATGTGGTCATCAACCACCGCAAGAGCATCAACGACTGGGTCACCTTCCCCAGCGAGACCTATAAGGGCGTGACCTATCAGATCAAATCGACCGACATCTGCCGCGACGACGACGGTGGCGCGACGCTCAACTGGGCGAACAACAACGGCAAGTCACTGAGCGCCAATAACGATACGGGCGAAGATTGGGGCGGCTTGCGCGACCTGGACCATAACAGCACCAACGTGCAAAACACGGTCAAGGCCTACTTGAGAATGCTGCTCGACGACTTGAAATATGCAGGTTTCCGCTACGACATGACCAAGGGTTATGCGGCCAGTTTCACTGGCATGTATAATTCGACCATCATCCCGACCTACTCGGTGGGCGAGTACTGGGACGGCAACGTGAGTGCCCTCAAATCATGGGTTGACGGCACCAAGGTGAATGGCGTCATTCAGAGCGCTGCCTTTGACTTTCCATTCCGTTATGGGGTCCGCGATGCAGTCAACAATAACAAGTGGACCAACTTGTCGGGCCGAGGCATGAACATGGAGACCAATTATCGACGCTACTCGGTGACCTTCGTCGAGAACCACGACACCCAATACCGCAGCGCCAGCGATCCCCAAGATCCCCTCAACCAGTATGTTGAGGCCGCCAATGCCTACATGCTCGCCATGCCTGGCACGCCATGTATCTTCCTCAAGCACTGGATGAGCTACAAGGAGAGCATCAAGCAGATGATTTATGCCCGACAGCTGGCCGGCATCACTAACACGAGCGTCACGGCCCAACAGGCCAGCAGTTCGGCCAACAACTATCACGTGCAGCGCACCACAGGCACACGCGGCACCCTGATGGCAGCAATGGGAAGCACGACCTATTCCATTCCTTCGACCTATGTGCTGGTGGCCAGTGGCACCAACTACCGCCTGGCGCTGAGCAAGAGCACCGAGACCGCTTGGGCCAGCGTTCCCAGCGGCGTGAGTCAAGATCCGTTCGATGTCACCCTGACCGCCGTGAGCCAGACTGCAGGCGCCCAGATCGTCTATACCCTCGACGGCACTGAGCCCACTGCCACCAACGGCCATGTCATTACCAGCGGATCGAGCGTCCACATCGAGCGCTGCCTGACCCTCAAGGCTGGTCTGCTGATTAACGGCACGGTCACGGGCGTCATCACCCGCAACTACACGGTGATCAACGAGGTTTATGACTCCTATGAAATCACCGTCTTCCTCAAGGACCCGACTGTTGCCCCCAACAACTGGCCTCGCGTCACCTACTACTGCTGGGACAGCAACAACGCGCAGCAGTGCGGCAACTGGCCTGGCGAGGTGATTACCGACACCCGCATGGTCCATGGCGAGAAATTCTACTACAAGACGTTCACGATCACGGGCAGCCAGTACAGCGTGAACTTCGTGTTCAACCAGGGCGGCAGCACAGCGGGCTCGCATCAGACCGTTGATGTCATGGGCGTGCGAGAGACCTCCTTCTTTGAGGTGACGACACAGACCAACAAATATCAGGTGGCCAATGTAACCGACACCTATTTGCCCTACCTGAACGACGATTTCCAGCCAGGTGACGTGAACATGGACGGTGATGTGACCATCGCCGATGTGAGTGCCCTCATCGACTATCTGCTCGACGGAGACCAATCGGCAATCGACATGGATGCTGCCGATGTGAACCATGATCAAGGCGTCACGATTGCCGACGTCAGTGCCCTCATCGACATCCTGCTGGGCGCTTGATGCGGGCACATGCAGGATAAGTTTAAGGGGTATAATACAATAATTAGCGGTTTTCTTAGTTAATTAGATAAATGACAAACCAATTTTTCTAATTAGAAAGGAATGAAACTGACAAAATCAATACTTGCCATCGCATTGATGGCAACGACATTAACTGCCCTGGCTCAGGATGACATCAAGAATACCGAGTTCAACCCCGTCACCACGGGTGTGACCTCGTTGAGCATCACTCCTGACGCTCGTGGTGCGTCGATGGGTGACCTGGGTGCCGCCACCGAGGCCGATGTTAACTCCCAGTTCTGGAATCCATCGAAGTATGCCTTTGCCTACAGCACCGCGGGAGTATCGCTCTCCTACACGCCTTGGCTGCGCAAACTTGTCAACGACATCTATCTGGCCAACCTGTCGGGCTACTATAAGATTGGTAGCGGTGACAACCAGGCGGTCAGCGCCTCGCTGCGCTATTTCTCGCTGGGTGAGGTCAGCCTTGGCGGTAGCCCCGACGAGCCCTCGCTGGCAACCATCAACCCGTTTGAGATGGCTGTCGATGTGGGCTATAGCCGCAAACTGAGTGAGAAGTTCGCCATGGGTGTTGTCCTGCGTTACATCTACAGTGACTTGGGCTACGGCAGCCAGATGAACACTGGCGAGAACACGAGTGCATCGGCATTCTCGGCCGACTTGTCGGGTTATTACACCACTTTCCCCATTATCGGGCGCAACGAGTGCCAGTGGTCATTGGGTTTCAACATCTCGAACATCGGTTCCAAGGTGTCTTACAATAAGGGCAACGATCCCGCCTATCTGCCCGCCAACCTGAAACTTGGTACCGCGTTCACCTTCCCGCTAGCCGACTACAACAACCTGACCATCGGCGTTGACGCCAACAAGATTCTGGTTCCTGCCAAGCCTCGCCCCGAGGATTACGCGGGTGACAACCTGGCCTATGACGACGCTGTACAAGCCTGGAAAAACAAGTCCAGCATCTCGGGTATTTTCGACAGCTTCAAGGACAACTTTGCCAAGCGCATCACCTATTCGGTGGGTGCCGAGTATGCCTATAACCAGCAGTTCTTCCTGCGTGGTGGTTACTACTACGAGAGCAAGTATGCCGGTAATCGCCAGTACTTCGGTCTGGGTGCCGGTTTCTCGCTCAATGTCATCAAGATTGACGCCAGTTACATGATTGCCACGGCACAGAACAGTCCTCTGGACCAGACGCTGCGCTTCACCCTGTCATTCGACATGGACGGCATCAAGAACCTCTTCGGTCGCAACTAAAAGAAATAAACCAAACTGCGAATTTCACGAATTTGAATCCAAGGTAAAACCTTCGTTAAATTCGTGAAATTCGTAGTTTCAAGATAACTGAGAAGATGATTAGGGTTGGAATGGGTTTTGACGTTCACCGGCTCGTTGAAGGCCGTGAATTGTGGCTCGGAGGAGTGAATATCCCCTGGGAAAAAGGCTTGTTGGGCCATAGCGACGCCGATGTTGCCATCCATGCCCTGTGTGATGCCCTGCTGGGAGCAGCCGCCCTGCGCGACATCGGCTACCATTTCCCCGACACCGACCTGCGATACAAGGGCATCGACAGCCGCCTGCTGCTGCGTCACGTGATGCAACTGCTTGATGAAAAAGGCTACTGCCTGGGCAACTGCGATATCACCATCTGTGCCGAGCAGCCCAAGTTGAATCCTCACATTCCAGCCATGCAGCAGCAATTGGCTACCTGCATGGCCTGTGACCCCGACCAGGTCTCCATCAAGGCGACCACGACCGAGAAGTTGGGCTATACAGGCCGCGGCGAGGGCATTGCCGCCTATGCCGTCGCGCTCCTGCAAACAAAGACCTAAACCTCACTCCTTTAACACCCAAAGCCCATGACCCAGGCCCAACTGCAACGGCGCATCCCCTATCTTGACATCCTGCGTGTCATCGCATGCCTGCTGGTCATCCTCATCCACACGCCCATCAGGCAATATGACGCCTACTATAACACGCCGTCCATTGCCAGCGCTGTCTATACCGTGCTGGTGGCCGTGAACTGCAACCTCTTCTTCATGATTACGGGCGCCTTGTTGCTGCCGGTGACGATGCCCAATAAGCGGTTTCTCAAGCGGCGCCTGCGTGTCATCTTGTTCCCGCTCATCGTGTGGACCATCGTCTATCTGCTCGAGCATGCTTTCCTGCTGCACAATTTCACGCCACGGCTATTGACGTCCATCCTGTTTAACCCTGTCGAGGGCTTATTGTGGTATGTCTATGTCCTGTTGGTGATCTATGTGACCCTGCCGCTGGTGAGCAAGTGCATCGAGGCCATCGGCAAGCGGGGTGTGCAGACGCTGCTCGTCCTATGGGTACTCTCGTCGTTCATCCCTTATCAGCATGGCGTCTTTATCGAGGCGACACAGTACAGTCACAACATGTTTGGCGCCTTTGCCAATTACTACGGCTACGTCCTGCTGGGCTATTACATGCATCGGTACGGCTTGCCCATCTTCAGCCGCACTCACGGCTGGAAATGGGCGTTATTGCTCGCCTTTGGCATCGTAGCGATGCCCTTGTTTGAATTTCTGGTGCAGGGACATTTTGACATCACTTGGCAACAGCATTTAGACACAATTACAAGCGATATCAGCGTCAATAACATCGCCATGGCCACACTGCTGTTTGCCCTTGTGCAGCGCTTCGCACCCAAGCAGTATGACCTCAAAGACCATCCTGCCGCCGCATCATGGTGGCCACGATTGAGCGTATGCACCTTCGGCATCTATCTGTCGCAGATGATCGTCATGCGCCAGGTTGTTTGGCCCTTGACCGCATCCTGGCTCGGGAACGCCCACTGGCTCCTCGACAGCCTGGTGTGCGCCATCTTCACCTTCATCGTCTGCTTTGTCCTCGTTCTGCTGCTGCGCAGCCTGCCTTTCCACAAATTCCTCATCGGCAAATAATTCTTGGCCAAAGCGGACAACATTTGCTTTTCATTTTCTTTGATATGTCTGCAGTTAGGATTATCTTTGCATAACCGCTAACTGTAAAAAGGATTGTCTATGACTAGTAAATATCTCCTTCTTGTGCTTGCCTTGATAGCGTTTAATTGCACTCTGGCGCGGGCCGATTTTATGATTGACGGCACAACCTATGGCGCCGACACGCTTGTTCATCGCCAAGTAGGGCCAGGCATGATCAATACCATTGTGCGTATCCATGGCTACCCGCTCAACGTCTATGTCATTGAAGTAGACTTGAACAACCCTAATAACCGTGTCGAAACCACCATCGGCTACAACACGGTGGGCCGCACCGAGGCCCTGGTGAACGCCTATAGCCGCAACCGCACTGCAACAAAGCGTCCTGTGGTAGCATGCAACGCCAACTTCTGGGTGGTGACGGGCAATGGCGCTCCGTGGAGTTCTTTCCAACTGGGTACCCCGCTTGGCGGCGTTGTGCGCAACGACACCGTGCTGGTCAATGACAACATGACCAATGACTGGTGGAATGGCGGACCGACACGCACAGCGGCGGCTGCTATCACCCACGACAAGACCCTGGTGCTGGGTCGCCTCATGTGGGACGGAACAATCACCAGCAATAAACTGGCACAGCCTCTGCCCTATCACAACATCAACCGCCGCGCTGTGGCTGGTGAAATCTGCCTGTGGGGACCGAATTACACGCGCACACGAGAATTCGAGGACGACTGGACGGGTTTCAACGAACGGGGCAACAACCACACCGACAACTACTACCTCAACTTTGCCGAGGGCAGCGGATGGGCCAACAATGCGCCCATGCGCTTCACGATTGCCGCCATCGTCCCCGATGCCGACCGGCAGACGTTGGGCAACTATGACGCCTGCCTGACGGTCACGGGCGATGCCAATAAAGCCGCTATGGCGGCTCTCACCGTAGGAGACGTGGTTGAGATCACCTCGGGGTGGACGACCATTGAGGACGACGCGCCTCACTTGCGCCCCGACATCGAAAACCTGGTCTGGGGCAATGCGCCCATTATGCATAACGGCGAATTGCTGGGGCGCAACTATGATGAGACCTATAACAGTCAGGTATATTCTCGCACATGCTACGGCAGCAGTGCCGACGGCAAGCACCTTTACCTGCTCGTCATCGACAAGTCCACGAGTCCGATATACGGGCCGTCAGCAGGCTGTCCCACGGCCGTGGCGTGCCAGATCTTGAAGCAGATGTGCCCCGACGTGACCGAAATCGTGAATATGGACGCTGGCGGATCGGCCGAAATGATGGTGAGGGGAAAAATTATCAACACGACGACCGAAGGCACACCGCGTGCCGTGGCCTGTGGATGGATGGTCGAAGCCGTGGGCGAAGAGGATAATGAATTGGCTAGCATCGCCTTTGATCTCTTCCGAATCGACCTGCCGCAGTACTCATCGGCGATGCCTCGCATCTTGGGTTACAACAAGTTAGGCGAACTGATTGATGAGGATGTGCAGGGCGTGATTCTGTCATGTGACCCGTCACTGGGCACAACCGATGGCAATACCTTCAAGGCTGGCGGTAACATCAGCGGCGGCATACTGACGGCAACCCTTGGCGACATGACCGCTACGGTCCCCGTGCGCATCATCGCCGCTCAACCCGCAATCACGCTGCATCCCATCCTCATCGACAACCGCGATTATCCTATCGAGGTGGCAGCAACGGTCAACGGCAACACTTACTTCTACGACCCGTCAACTCTCGACTGGAGCCTTTACAACGAAGATGTGGTCTCGGTTACCCAGGGTGTGCTTCGCGGCGTGGCCAACGGCACGACAAAGCTAGCCTGCAACGTGGGAGAGTATAACGACAATACCGACGTGACGGTAGAAATCAGCCCTGAGGCATTTATCTACCAAGCATGGGACGGCTGGACCTTTAAGGGAGCAGGGGCCAAAAACATCGTGATGGATGAGGCAACTGGCATTGTTTCCTTCACCTATAGCAACAACCGTGCGCCCTACTTGCAGATGAACAAAGAAATCACCCTTTACAGTCTGCCTGACACCGTTGCACTGGTATTCAACTCCACCATGCCCATCGACTATGTACAGATTGATGCCCGTAACCGCTACAACACCATATCAAATTTCCTCAAGATAGAGCCACAAGATGGAGAGACCTTTGACGCAGGTGTTAATCACAGGATACTGCTTGATTTGGATGCGCTGGGCGGCACTGACAACGTGGGCACCTATCCCATCACCATCAAAACCATCAAGTTCACTCTCAACAAGGGCGGTGAGACCGGTGACCACACACTCGCGTTAAAGTCGTTCTATAGCCACTATTCTCTTACAAGTACTCCACAGGGATTGACAGGAGACGTGAATGGTGACGGAGAAGTCAACATCGCCGATGTCAATGCCCTCATCAACATCGTTCTCGCAGGTGAAACGGGTGCTAATGCCGACGTCAATGCCGACGGCGAGGTGAACATCGCCGACATCAATGCAGTCATTAACCTCATCCTCAGCACATAAGACGAACTATAGGGCAAGAAACATGAAGACAAGAAACAGATACATTATTGGTCACCGTCTCATGATGGTGACACTCATGATGGCATTCATGGCCATCCCCAGCACGGCACAAACAATGAACCAAAATAAAGAACCAATGAAACGAGTAACAGGAATTGGAGGAATCTTCTTCAAGTGCAAGGATCCTCAAGCGATGAAGCAGTGGTACGAGAAGCACCTGGGCATTCCCCAGGATCCCTACGGCTACACCTTCAAGTGGTATGAGCAACGCGACAGCGACCTCGTGGGCCGCACCGTGTGGAGTCCCTTCCCTGCCGAGAGCAACTACTTTGGCGACCCAAGCCAGCAAGTGATGATCAACTATCGCGTGGATGACATTGAGCGCCTTGTGGAGCAGTTGAGGCAGGAGGGCGTGACCATCGTCGATGACATTCAGGACTATGAGGGAATCGGCAAGTTCGTCCACATTCTCGACGGCGAGGGCAACCGCATCGAACTCTGGCAGCCCATCGAAGAACACGACGAGTAACACCTCATCGATTTCAACGGCATGCCATTTTGCTGGGGTGCCGTGAAATTCTATGGTCTAAAGCCTAAATTCTGAAGTCTTTTTTGTACCTTTGTGGGCTCAAATCTAATAGGTTTTATTTTTAACTGATGAAAGAGATTGAAAAGCCCGAAAAAGGGAATCAAATTATAGAAGAAGCAGCACAGGCCGAATACAAGTACGGCTTTGTGACTGACATCGAGACCGAAGTCATCCCCAAGGGGCTTGACGAGGGTGTGGTGCGCCGCATCTCGGCCTTGAAGGGTGAGCCCGAGTGGCTGCTGGATTTTCGCCTGAAAGCCTATCGCCACTGGCTGACACTCAAAGCCCCCACGTGGGGCCACGTTCATGTGCCCGATATCGATTATCAGGACATCAGCTACTATGCCGCTCCCCGACAGAAGAAGGAAGGCGAAGCCAAGGAGATTGACCCCGAGTTGAAGAAGACCTTCGACAAACTGGGTATCCCCCTGGAGGAACAATTGCGCTTGAGTGGCATGGCAGTAGATGCTGTGATGGACAGTGTGAGCGTCAAGACCACCTATCGTGAGCGCCTGGCCGAACTGGGAGTCATCTTCTGCTCTATCAGCGAGGCTGTAAAGGACTATCCTGACCTGGTGCGCAAGTACTTGGGTAAGGTGGTGCCTTATACCGACAATTTCTATGCCGCCTTGAACTCGGCGGTGTTCAGCGATGGCTCGTTTGTTTACATCCCCAAGGGCGTCCGTTGTCCCATGGAGCTCTCGACCTACTTCCGCATCAACGCGGCCCAAACTGGCCAGTTCGAGCGCACGCTTATCGTGGCCGATGACGACGCCTACGTCTCCTATCTGGAAGGTTGCACCGCGCCCATGCGCGACGAGAACCAGTTGCACGCCGCTATCGTGGAAATCATCGTTGAGGACCGTGCCGAGGTCAAGTACAGCACCGTCCAGAACTGGTATCCCGGCGACAAGGACGGCAAGGGCGGCATCTATAACCTGGTGACCAAGCGCGGACTGTGCCGCGGCGACCACAGCAAGCTGTCATGGACCCAAGTCGAGACCGGCAGCGCCATCACGTGGAAATATCCCAGCTGCGTACTCATGGGTGACCACTCGGTGGGCGAATTCTACAGTGTGGCCCTCACCAACAACTGGCAGGAAGCCGACACGGGTACCAAGATGATCCACTTGGGCAAAAACACCACGAGCACCATCGTGAGCAAGGGCATCAGCGCCGGACATAGCCAAAACAGCTATCGCGGCATGGTAAAAATCGCCCCCAAGGCGACAAATTGCCGCAACTTTACGCAATGCGACAGCTTGCTGCTGAGCGACACCAGCGGTGCCCACACCTTCCCCGTTATCGAGGTGGGTAATGACACGTCGGTGGTCGAGCACGAGGCTACAACGAGTAAAATCAACGAGGACCAGATTTTCTACTGCAACCAGCGCGGCATCTCTACCGAGGACGCCGTGGGGCTCATCGTCAACGGCTATGCCAAGGAGGTAATGGCCAAATTGCCGATGGAGTTTGCCGTAGAGGCCCAGAAACTCCTCAGCGTCTCGCTCGAAGGCGCCGTCGGCTAATCTTAAAAGTGAAAACCAAAACCAAGGACTAAAAACTAAGGACTAAGGACTAAAAACTAACAACTAAATATGCTAATAATCAAAGACTTACAGGCCTCGATAGAGGACAAGCAGATATTGAAAGGCATCAACTTGACCGTCAAGCCAGGTGAAGTGCATGCCATCATGGGGCCCAACGGCTCTGGCAAGAGCACGTTGAGTGCCGTTCTCACGGGCAATCCCGCCTATACCGTGACGGGGGGCAGTGTCGAGTTCAATGGCAAGGACCTGCTGGCCCTTTCACCCGAAGATCGCGCCCACGAGGGCCTGTTCTTGAGTTTCCAGTACCCCGTTGAGATTCCTGGTGTGTCGATGGTCAACTTCATGCGCACCGCTTTGAACGAGAAGCGCAAATATTTCGGTCAAGAGCCGTTGAGCGCCGCCGACTTCCTGAAACTGATGCGCGAAAAGCGCAGCATCGTGCAACTCGACAACAAACTGGCCTCACGCGCTGTCAACGAGGGTTTCTCGGGCGGTGAGAAGAAACGCAACGAGATTTTCCAAATGGCGATGCTGGAGCCCAAATTGAGCATCCTCGACGAGACGGACAGCGGTCTGGACATCGATGCCCTGCGCATCGTCGCCAGCGGCGTGAATACCCTCAAGAGCAAGGACAACGCCACGATCGTCATCACCCACTACCAGCGTCTGCTTGACTACATCAAGCCCGACTTTGTGCATGTCCTGTACAAGGGTCGCATCGTCATGAGCGCTGGCCCCGAATTGGCGCTTGAACTCGAGGACAAGGGCTATGACTGGATTAAGGAACAAGTCGATTCACAGCAATAACGAGAGATGAACGCGCTCAAGCAATATATCGACCTCTTTGATGAGTACCGCGACCTCATCGAGGCCCAGTCGCCCGCTCTGTTGAACACCTTGCGCATCAGCGCCCGTGAGCAACTGGAGACGGCTCACCTGCCGCGCAAGGGTAGCGAGGACTATGAGGCGACAGATCTCGAAGAGGTGTTTTCCCATGACTATGGTGTGAACCTGAACCGTCTGCCCTTTGATGCCGACCCGGGCGAGACCTTCCACTGTGACGTGCCCAACATGAGCACTTGCCTGTACTACAGCAGCAACGATGCCTTCCACAGCAGTCCTACCGCCGAGCGCAATATCGGCCAGGTGGTTGTCGAGCCTTTCAGCATGGCCGCGGTGGACTATCCGGAATTGATGACTGCCTATTTTGGTAAGTTGGCCCACATGAGCGACCCCACAGTGGCGCTCAACAGCCTGCTGGTGCAAGACGGTCTGTTCATCTATGTGCCCGACGGCGTCATTCCCGAACGTCCCATCCAGTTGGTCAACATCTTCAATGCCGCACTCGACATGATGGTACAGCGCCGTCTGCTCATTGTGGTAGGCAAAAATGCAGCCCTCAAGCTGCTCGCCTGCGACCATACCCAGAGCCCCGACTACCGTTACCTCAACAATCAGGTGGTTGAGATTGTCGCCATGCAAGGTGCTACCGTGGACTACTACGACATGGAGGAGAGCACGCCGCTCACCAGCCGCGTGTCGTCGATCTATGTCGATCAGCACGAGGGCAGCAACGTCCTCATCGACGGCATTACGCTCATCAACGGCTTTACCCGCAACAACTACCACGTCGAGGTCAACGGCGAGCACGCCGAGACCCACTTGCTGGGCATGACCATCGCCAGCGGCGAACAGCACGTGGACAGCCACACCTTCATCAGTCACAACGCTCCCCGTTGCAACAGCAACGAGATGTTCAAGTATGTGCTTAATGACAAGGCCGTGGGCGCCTTTGCCGGCAAGATTCTGGTAAAGCCCAACTGCCCGCGCGTCGAGGCCTATCAGGGCAACCGCAACCTGTGCGGCGCCCCGACAGCCAAGATGTACACCAAGCCCCAACTCGAGATTTACACCGATGACGTGATGTGCTCTCATGGTTCGGCAATCGGCCAGCTCGACGAGGAGGCCCTGTTCTATATGCGCACTCGCGGCATTGGCATCGACGAGGCCCGCCGCCTGTTGATGCAGGCCTTTGTCGCCGATGTCATCGATGGTGTCCGCCTGGATGTCCTCAAGGACCGCCTCCACTTCCTCGTTGAGAAACGCTTTGCCGGCACATTAAGCAACTGCGCAGGCTGCATGCAGACGTGCCGTCCCAACAATAATAATCAGTAATGGAACTGCTAGACATCAACAAGATACGCGAGGACTATCCCATCCTGCAACGCCAGATTGAAGGGCGCCCGCTCGTCTATCTCGACAATGCCGCCACGTCCCAGACCCCACGCCCTGTTGTGGAGGCCATCGACAAGATGTACTATCACTACAAGGCCAACGTGCACCGCGGCGTGCACACCCTCTCGCAGGAGGCTACCGACATGGTGGAACTCACGCGCGAGAAGGTGCGCGCCTTCATCAACGCGGGCAGCATCCAGGAGGTCATCTTCACCCGTGGCACGACCGAGGGCATCAACCTTGTGGCATCGTCTTTTGGCCAAATGCTCGAGAATGGCGACGAAATCATCGTCACGGTGATGGAGCACCATAGCAACATCGTGCCCTGGCAACTCATCGGCCAACGCAAGCGTGTTACCCTGCGTGTTGTGCCCATCGACGACAGTGGCCAAGTGGATTTGCAGGCCTATGAGGACCTGTTCAGCGACAGCACACGTTTTGTCGCCCTGGCCCATGTGTCGAACGTGCTCGGGACGGTCAATCCGGTAAAGGAGATGATTGCCATTGCACATCGTCATGGCGTGCCCGTGCTTATTGACGGTGCACAAGCCGCACCTCACGTCAAGGTTGATGTTCAGGATTTGGATTGTGATTTTTACGCCTTCTCGAGCCACAAGATGTATGGCCCGGCGGGTGTGGGAATCCTCTATGGCAAGCGCTACTGGCTGGAGAAAATGCCTCCCTATCAAGGTGGTGGAGAGATGATCGGCCATGTGTCGTTTGAGCGCACTACCTTTGCCGACCTGCCCTTCAAGTTCGAGGCTGGCACGCCCGATTTTGTCGATATTGCCGCCTTTGGCGCCGCGATCGACTATATCCAGGGGCTGGGCATCGAGAACATCGCGGCTCATGAGCATGAGTTGCTCAGGGCCGCTGTCGAGGGCTTGAGTACCATCGACGGCATACGCCTTTTCGGCACGGCTCCCGGCAAGAGCGGCGTGGTATCGTTCCTAGTGGGCAATATCAGCAGTTACGACATGGGCCTGCTGCTTGACAAACTGGGCATCGCCGTGCGTACGGGACACCATTGCGCCCAGCCATTGATGGCGCACTATGGCGTGCAGGGCATGGTCAGGGCCTCGTTTGCCGTCTATAACACCCTCGACGAGGTGGCCGCCTTTGTCGCCGCCACCCGCCGCGTGGCCGCCATGCTGAGTTAAAATCTGTTTTTTGCAAATATACGCGTGAGAACTATGAAGAAATCTTTAACTGCTCTTTTACTGGCCGTGTCCCTTTTAGCGCCGCTATCGGCTGTTGCCAGCGACTCCTCAACATCAATTGTTATCAATGACACGCTGAGCATGTCATTGAGCGACGTCATTGCCAAGGGGCTGCCCGTCCTGTACATCGAGACGGTGGAGGGCGAGGAACCCACCTGCGACTATGTCTCGGCGCCTCCGGGCTGCATGGGCATGGGTATCACGAACACGACCAAGGTCCCTGGCCACCTCGTCATTTTCAAGCGGATTGGCGAGATGGACTCGGTCGTTTATGACAGCGGTGACTATGAGGCTGATGTCAGCGGCATGACCATTAGGATTCGTGGCAACACAAGTGCTTATACCACCAAGAAGCCCTACAAAATCAAGCTGCAGAAGAAGTCGGATTTGCTCATGCGTGGCAACGATGCCAAGTATAAGGATAAGGACTGGCTCCTGCTCAAGGATCCCTACCTGCTCACCTTGATGGGTTTCACGACCAGTAGCATGTTGAACATGCCTTGGACTCCTGGCTTCGGCTATGTCAATGTGATCATGAATGGCGAATACAGGGGCCTGTACCTGTTGTGCGAGTCGGTCAAGCGAAATCCCGACTGCCGCATCGACGTGGACAAGACGTCGGGATACCTGTTTGAGTGCGACCCTTACTGGTGGAACGAGGATCTCTACGTCAACTCCATCACGGCGCCCTCCTACAACTTCACGTTCAAGTACCCCGAAAGCGAGGACATGCTACCCGAGCAATTGACCTACATCCAGCAAGTATGCACCGCCTTCGAGAACAGCCTCTCGGCGTCAAATTACCCCGATTTGATCGATGTCAAGTCGTGGGCGACATGGTGCCTGGCGCACGACATGTGCGGCACCCAGGACTCGGGCGGCGCCAACCGATACTACAGCAAGTGGGACAGCACCGAAACTTCGCTGGTAAAGATGCCCGTGCTGTGGGATTTTGATATGGCTGAACGCACATCGGGCGCTTGGTCGTTGTGCCACACCGAGTTTTTCACCAAACTCTTCAATAACCCCAACCGACAGTTCGTCGATGAGTATGTGTGGCAATATCGCAAGATCAACAAAACATTTACCAACAATTTCACATTATTCATCATCCGCTACCTTCAATCGGCCGACGGCAAGGCATTGATCGATAGTTATGAACTTGAGAAACTCCGTTGGAATGCCAATCAGTCGATCTGGAATTTGGGAAATTCTCACGCCTATTGGTACAAGAACCGTATCCTCTGGATGAACGACGCCATCGATGCGTTGAATCCCGTGGGAGACGCCAATGTTAACGGCACAACGGATATCGGCGACGTCTCATTCCTGATTGACGTCCTGCTCGGCAACCAGTATCCCTACCACGCTGCCGATATCAACAACGACGGCAAGGTGGCCATCAACGACGTGTCGATACTTATCGACATGCTCCTCGACAATTGAGCCACACAGGCCATTAGATACAGAAAAGACGGAACTCAACGCTCCGTCTTTTTCTTTTTTGGTGTTCTGAAGCCTAAAAATTATCAACTAAACCCAAATGTTCATGGTAATCAATAAAGGGAACAAGTATCACTTTTCTGTACTAGTATGTCTTGATTTAGTACAAAGATATATATACACTTGTTCTCCACCAAATCTTTTCTATGAACGTCCGTATTTTTTCGGTAAAAAGACGCACTGCACAGGGGGGGGCGCCCCATCAATACTCGCCTGACAACAGCATATCAATCAGGGCGCTCACGTCGGCAATGGTGATATCATCGTCGTCGTTCACGTGGGCATTGGCGGCGTTGAAGTTCTCGACCTCGGTGCCCAGCAGGTAGTCGATCAGGGCACTCACGTCGGCGATGGTCACCTCGCCGTTGCCGTTCACGTCACCCTTGAGCGCCGTGGTGGGAACTGTCACCTCGCACTGCTCGTCGGCAAACGAGAGTTCCACGCCCGCCGTGGTGATGAGCCAGATGTTTTTCATCATCAAGGTAGCGGGGCCGCTGAACGTGCCATCGGCAATAACCTGGAACGTCACCAGGGGGCCGCTGTTGCCGCTGTAGGCCTTGATGCTCGGCGAGTAGGACATCACGCGGATGGCGCCGTCGGCCTGCACCTGCGAGGAGATGTTGTGGTCACGCCCTTTGCGGCTGGTCAGGTCAAAGATGTAGTCCCCGTCCTCCTGCTCGATCGTCAGCCCTGCGGGCAGGTACAGGTCGGCTTGGAAGGCGGTATAGGCGGCCTCATTGTCCAACACGATGCTCACCATGCATGTCTCGCCTGGCGCAATGGCGAAATCCTCGATATACAACCGGTCGGTAGCGGCAGCCCCAAGCGCCACCATCGCCAACATCATCACGAAAACAATCTTCTTCATAGTCTTCTATTTCTTTATAAAAGAAAAACAATAAATACAACCAATACAATCATTCGATAAACATGCGCATGCCATTGTATTCCATTGTATTTATTGTTTTCCATATCTTTTATTGTCGTTTTATATAGGTTTATTTAATGACTTTTGCCGTGGTGCGGGTGCCGTCGGTGTAGGTGGTCACGACGAGGGTCACACCGGCCTCGGGACGGTCGATCTGCTGGCCGGCGAGGTTGTAGTAATCCACGCGGGCCACGGTCTTGCCTGCAACCTGCTCGTTGACGCCGCTGGTGCTGTTCACGTCGATGGCGAAGCCGTCCAGCCTTACGCTCTCACAGGCCGTCGTTACCAGTTCGATGCCATCTACCACGATGGCGCCCGTGACGGCGCTGGTCGCGGTCACGTCGAAGGTCAGCAAGGCGCCCTCATGGCCGCTGATGGCGGTCAACGCGGGTGAGTAGCACAGGGCGCGGAACTTGCCGCCGCCCAGCATGTTCACGTCAAAGGCATGGCTGCCCGCACGGTCGGTCAAGTTGAAATTGCTGGCCGTCAGCCCCTCGGGCAGACTCAGGTCGAACTGGAAGGCGCTATAGTCCAATGCGTTGTCGAGCGCGATGCTCACCCTGCGGGTCTCGCCCTGCATCAGGCTGATGCCTTCACCGCTCATGCGGTCTCCGCTGTTCAGCAGGGCGGGAGCGCGGCGCGGAGCCTTTACACCGGGGTTGAGCACCATCCAGGCGATGCGCGACACATCGCCCACTGTGATATTGCCATCAAAGTTCACGTCAGCGGCCTCGAAGTTGAAGGGCTGCGGGTTCAGCAGCAGCACATATTGGGCCGTAGTCACCACGTCGCCCACGGTCACCAGTCCGCTGTTGTTGGCGTCACCCATCAGAATCTTTACGTTAACGGTTGCAGCCACATCGGGAGCGGGCATATCCACAAAGTCCGCATTGGTCAGCAACGTATTCCATAACTGAATGGTGCAATCGCCTTTGGCATTGTCGGCCACCTTGACGGTGAGGTAGAACAAGTCATCGCCGCTATTGCCCGTGAACGGCTTATAGTTCGACGAATAACACAGCACGCGTATCGAGCCATCAGGCAATTGATTGCTCATGATGCTATGCGTACGCGTCATGCGTTCCGACGGGTCAATAATGAATTCTCCATCTTCCTGCAACAATTCCAACCCCTCCGGCAAGACAATGTCAGTCTGGAACGAAATAACATCCGCCTCATAAATAACATCCGCCTCATTAAACATCTTAACTGGAACCACAATCACTTCATGACGAAATGCAATAGTATCATTCACCGACAAATAGTTATCGATTTCAACAATTGATCCAAAATACTGACTCCATCTCGTATCAGCTTGATAATCAGCAGATGTTCCTTTAGGAACATACAATGTGCGGTCACCATAGTTTTCAAGGTTTTGAACAAATACATCATCTTCCATAGAGATGCTTGATAAATCTTCAATGTAACTATAAACTTCATTAAGGGTGCTACAGTATTCGAATGCACCTAAACCGATGGCCGTGACGGAGTTAGGGATAATTATGTTGGACAGGCCGCTACAGCCATGGAACGCACCATTGACGATGGTCGTGACAGAGTTGGGGATATTTATGCTGGATAGGCTGCTACAACCATAGAATGCACAGTAGCCGATGGTGGTGACGGAGTTGGGGATGGTGACGTTCGTCAGGCCGCTACAAGAAGAGAACGTATCGTCGCCGATGGTCGTGACGGAGTTGGGGATGTCAATGCTGGTCAAGCCGCTGCAGCCAGAGAACGCACTGACGCCGATGGTAATGACGGAGTTGGGGATGGTGATGCTGGTCAGGCCGCTGCAGCCACGGAACGCAGATTCGCCGATGGTAATGACAGAATTAGGAATGTCGATGCTGGTCAAGGCGCTGCAGTCAGAGAACGCTCTGACGCCGATGGTAATGACGGAGTTCGGAATAATTGTATTCTTGCATCCTGTAATCAACTTGTTAGTTGTAGTCTCAATAATGGCATTGCAACTATTGCGAGAGTCATAAACAGTGTTTTCACTTGCCACATTTATGCTGGTCAGGCCACTGCAGCCAGAGAACACACCTCTACCGATAGTGGTGACTGTGTTGGGGATTTCAATGTTGGTCAAACTGCTGCAGCCATAAAACGCATCGTTGCCGATGGTGGTGACGGAGTTGGGGATGGTGACGTTTGTCAGACCGCTACACAAACAGAACGTAAGGTTGTCGATGGAGGTGACAGAGTTGGGGATAGTGACGTTCGTCAAGCCGCTGCAGCCATAGAACGCAGAACTGCCGATTGAAGTGACAGAGTTGGGGATTTCGATGCTGGTCAGGCTGCTGCAGAGATAGAACGCTTCGCGGCCGATGGAAATGACGGAGTTGGGGATAATCGTATTCTTACAACCTGCAATCAGTTTGTTGCTAGCCGTTTCAATGATGGCATTGCAATTATTGCGTGAGTCATAAACTGTGTTTCCACTTTCCACTGTGATGCTGGTCAAGCCGCTGCAGCCATAAAATGCACGGGATCCGATGAATGTGACGGAGTTGGGGATTTCGATGCTAGTCAGGCCGCTGCAATCAGAGAACGCACGGAGTGAGATGGTTGTGACGGTGTTTGGGATTTCGATGCTGGTCAGGCCACTGCAGCCATAAAACGCATATGCGCTGATGGAAGTGACGGAGTTGGGGATAGTCACACTGGTCAGGCCGCTGCAGCCATGAAACACACTGTTTCCGATCCTAGTAACAGAGTTAGGGATGGTTATGCTGGTCAGGCCGCTGCAGTTGAAGAACGCAGAATTGTCGATGCTTGTGACAGAGTTGGGGATTTCGATGCTAGTCAGGCCGCTGCAGTTACAGAACGCATAGTCGCCGATGGTCGTGACGGAGTAAGTTGCACCACCATCGGTAACGGTTGAGGGAATGGTTACGTTACCACTGTAATCGCTTGTGAAGGTGTAGTTTGAATAGCTTTGAAAGGTCACTGTAGCATTACTACCGCTGATGTTGTAGTAGATGCCGTTGACCATTAAGTCGTAGGCGGTGGCGGTGGCTGGCAGGAGGAGGGCCAGCAGGAGGAAAGCGAGTTTGATAAGGTGTTTCATTGTCGGTCAGGTTTTATTTGGTTTGTTGGTTGGCTAATTAAATGGATATGAGGTGAAAATGCAAAAATAGGCATTTTTTACCACATAATGGTATAAAGTAGCCCATTATTTCATCATTTTTTTGCCAAAACCCTTTTTAAAATGCGAATTTCACGAATTTTACTTATTTACTAATTCGTTACAATTAGAAAAATTCGCTTTATAACGACTCTGCGGGGGCTCATGCGAATTTAACGAATTTAACGAATTGAATATCAAAGAAATAATTCGTATAATTCGTGTAATTCGCCGTTTCAAAAAAAGATAATTCGCCGTTTGGGAAGTTACGGGGTCGGTTGGTAGTTGCGGCCGACGATGTTAGTCAGGAAATTGCGGCCCAGGTATGAGGCCAGGATGCCCTTTTTGTTCTTGGGGCGGACGTTGCTGTCGCGCAGGCAGTCGCGGCGCAGGCGCTTGATGCCCTGCCAGCAACGGTCCTGCAGCTGGCGATGGTCGTGTGTCTTGTCCTGGTTGCTCAGGAGCAGGATGTTGAAGTAGGCGCTCAGCAAGCGGCTGCGCACGGCAGGCACGTACCGCTCGTCCTCACGCATCACGCGGTGCTCCAGTTCCTCGAGGATGTCGAGCACCACGGCGCGGCTGGGCGAGAAAGCGCCCAGGATGCTGGTCTGCCGCTGACGGTAGCCATAGACCACGTAATCGATTTTCACCAGTCGTCCGCACTTGAGCATCAAGGGGTATATGATGGCAAGGTCCTCGTAGTTCTTCCCGACGGGATAACGGATGTCCTCGAACAGCGACGCGTCATAGAGGCGCCCCCACGCCGAGTGGGTAAGCCCCTGCTGATAGAACATCTTGAGCAACGAGTGGTACTGGGTGAAACGCAGGGCCTCGGGCTCGCCTTTTTGCTCGGGCCAGGTGGGTTGGGCGTCCTCGGCAAAGGGTGTGTAGCGGCCGACGACGATTTGGGCTTGGTTCTTGAGCATGGCCTCCTGCATCACCTGGATGGCCGACGGATGCAGCACGTCGTCGCTATCGACCATCGTGACCATCTCGCCCCGCATCACATCGAGGGCGGCATTGCGTGCTGCCGACAGGCCGCCGTTGGCCTGATGGATGACCCGGACACGCTGATCCCGCTTGGCCCACTGGTCACACATGGGGCCACTGCCATCGGTGCTACCATCGTCCACGACGAGGATTTCGAGATGGGTATAACTCTGGTTCACAATGCTCTCGAGGCACTGGTCCAAATAAGGCGCCACGTTATAGACGGGGACAATAACTGAAATTAGCGAATCCATGATGTTAGCTTTTTAGTTAATAGTTAATAGTGAAAAGTTAATAGTTAAGGTTGTGTGTGCTGAAACTTTTATAGTTAATAGTTAATAGAGAATAGTTAATAGTTAAGTCGTTAAGAGTTAATAGAGGGTTGAGCAGCAGATGATTGCGGCAGCAACTATTAACTCTTAACTATTAACTCATCATTTTACTTTCCATTCAAAGCCGTCCTTGGTGTCCTTGACCTCAAAGCCGAACTCGCTCAGCTTGTCGCGGATCAGGTCGCTCGTCGCCCAGTCCTTGTTGGCCTTGGCGGTGCGGCGCATCTCCAGCAGCAGGTCGATGGCCTTGCGGTAGGGCTCCAGATTCACGCTGTCGCCACCCGCGGCATCGTCGCGGATGCCCATCACGTCAAACAGATAGGTCTGGAAGACGCTCTTCAGTTCGTCGATATCGGCTTGACAGAGGGTGGCCTTGCCGTCGTTGGCCTGGTTGATGACCTTGCAGGCATCAAACAGGGTGGCAATGACCGTCGGTGTGTTCAGGTCGTCGTTCATCGCGTCGGCGCAGCGCTGGCGGTAGTCCTCGAGCTTGATGCTCGACTGTGGAGCGGCGGCGAGGGCATTCAGGCGGTGCCAGCCGTCGAGCATGCGCTCGAGGGCCTTCTCGGCAGCCTGCAGTGCCTCGTTGCTGAAGTCCACCGTGCCGCGGTAATGGGCCTGGAGGATAAAGAAGCGGATGGTCATGGGCGTGTAGGCCTGGGTGAGCGCGGGATGATCGCCCGTGAAGAACTGCTCCAGGGTGATGAAGTTGCCCAGCGACTTGCCCATCTTCTGCCCATTGATGGTGATCATGTTGTTGTGCATCCAGTAGTGCACCATCTCATCACCCTGGCTGGCAACAGCCTGCGCAATCTCGCACTCGTGGTGCGGGAACACGAGGTCCATGCCGCCACCGTGGATGTCGAAGTGCTTGCCCAGGTACTTGCGTCCCATGGCTGTGCACTCGCAGTGCCAACCGGGGAAACCGTCGCTCCAGGGCGACGGCCAGCGCATGATGTGTTCGGGCTGGGCCTTCTTCCACAGGGCGAAATCGGCTTGGCTGCGTTTCTCGCCAACGCCCTCGAGCTCACGGCTGGCATTCATGATGTCGTCCAAGTTGCGTCCCGACAGCACGCCGTAACGGTGGTCACGGTTATAGGCCTCGATGTCGAAATAGACGCTGCCATTGCTCTCATAGGCATAGCCATTGCCCATAATCTGCTTCACCAGCTCCTCCTGCTCGATGATGTGACCCGTGGCATGAGGCTCGATGCTGGGAGGCAGCACGTTGAGCAACTGCATCGCGGCATGGTAGCGGTTAGTGTAATACTGTGCCACTTCCATCGGCTCAAGCTGCTCCAGGCGCGCCTTCTTGGCAATCTTGTCCTCGCCCTCGTCGGCATCATGCTCCAGATGGCCCACATCGGTAATATTGCGCACATAGCGCACCTTGTAGCCCAACTGCTGCAGGTAACGGAACAACACATCGAAGGTGATAGCCGGCCTGGTGTGGCCCAAATGAGGGTCGCCATAGACCGTGGGGCCGCAGACATACATGCCCACCATGGGCTCGTTCAGGGGCACAAAATGCTCCTTCCTGCGGGTAAGAGTGTTATAGATGAACAGTGGATGCTGCATCGTCAAAAATTTTTCAGTTCTAAGCTGTAGGCGGATGCCAACTATTAACTATTAACTATCAACTGATTACGCCTGTCCCTTGGGCAGGGGGAAATCCATGATGTTGCCGTTGGCACCACCAGCGGGACGGTTGATCTTGATCTCGCCGAAGTTCTGCTCATAGCGGTGGATGTTCTCCTGCAGGGCGAGCATCAACTCCTTAGCGTGCTGCGGAGCCATGATGATGCGGCTCTGAACGCGGGCCTGGGGCATGTTAGGACCACGCAGGATCATATCGATAAAGAAGTCATTGGGACCATGGGCAATCATTGCCATGTTAGCATAGCGGCCCTGCAACTCTTCCTTAGGAATTTCAATCTTAATTTGGTTCTGGTTTTGATTTTCGTTTGCCATAATTTCTAGATTATGTGTTTTAAAATAAATTAATATTAAATGATTATTTCTTGAAATCGTAATATCCGGTTTCAGGATATGTCTTGTCATTGAGATGTACCCGCAGGCACTTGAAGGAATCCCGCTTCCACAGCACACCCACATTGAAGGAGGCATAGCAGTCCCTCCAGAACGACGCCTGCTGGCCCCTCAAGTCATGCACCAGGTAGCATTCCACGGTGTCCAGCTCGAGCGTACTTTCGTCGGCAACAAGCATCATGGTGCGCGTCTGGCCGGTATATTCCAGCTGGCAGTGCAGGTTGATAAACTCACCGGTGCGCCACAGGCTGCGCAGCTTGATGGGATGTTGCGGCAGGCTGTCGGGCGAGGTCGGGGTGCGCCTCAACGAGTCGCTGAAGATGGCGCTGCAGCCATACACCGTTATATCCCGCTCGGCGCCAGCCCTGTTGTCGGCAAAGTCATAGCGCAGGAGAACCCGATGATGGGTCTTCACGTCCTTGACACCCACCGTGGATTGCAACTTGATACTCGCCGAGTCGCCATGACCCAGGTACTCAAACACCGCACCACGGTCATTCTGCCCCAGATAGGTCACGATATCGTAGCGGTAGTCGGTATAGGCACGACTCAGGTCCTCCTGCTTATCACAGGAGACGAGCGCCATGATAGCCGCCAGCAACAGTATGGGCAAGTGTCGCAACATTTTCATCATTATCGTGAACGGGTTGTTTGGTCAACAATTAGGCCGTCACGCATGTGCAACGTGCGGTCGGCTTGTGCGGCAAGGCCCTCGTCGTGGGTCACGATGACAAAAGTCTGGCCCAACTCATCGCGCAGGTCAAAGAACAACTGATGCAGTTCCTGCTTGTTCTGACTATCGAGGCTACCCGACGGCTCGTCGGCGAGGATAACCTTGGGGCTGTTGATGAGCGCACGGGCAACAGCCACGCGCTGGCATTCGCCGCCGCTGAGCTGCGACGGCTTGTGGTCGAGGCGGTCGGCAAGGTGCAGGCGCTCCAGCAACTGGCGGGCACGGGTGTAGGCGTTGTCGCGCGGGTCACCGCCCAGCAATGCCGGGATAGCGACATTCTCGAGCATCGTGAACTCGGGCAGCAACTGGTGGAACTGGAACACGAAGCCGATGTTGCGGTTGCGGAAGTGGGCCAGTTCTTTGTCCTTCAGCGTGAGCACATTCTTGCCCTCGTAGCGCACCTCGCCCTGTTGGGGGGCGTCCAGGGTGCCGATAATCTGCAATAGCGTGGTCTTGCCAGCGCCACTGGGGCCCACAATAGACACGATCTCGCCCTGGGCGATGTCAAGGTCAACACCTCGCAGCACCTCCAGGTCTCCATATCGCTTGACTATGTTTCGAGCCTCGATCATTATCGGTCATCTTTACAAATGGATTGCAAAGGTAATAAAAAAACTGGGAACGATAAATGATATACTGAAAAGTTTATGTACCTTTGCAGCCGATTTTAATAACATATACTAACAGTGGATAGTTTTGGGCTGCTTGCAACCACTTGAAAAAATGCTAAAATGCGATAATCAACTATCACATCTTTGATTATTTCTTTAGCGTTCATTCTATCCAAAAAATGATTTTTTTGTAATGATGAACAGTAAGAATTATTTATTCACCTCGGAGAGCGTCTCCGAGGGTCATCCTGACAAAGTCGCTGACCAGATCAGTGACGCCATTCTTGACAAGTTTCTGGCTTTTGACCCCCAGGCTCACGTGGCCTGCGAGACCCTTGTGACCACCGGTCAGGTCATCATCGCCGGCGAGGTAACGACCAATGTGTACATCGACCTGCAACGCACCACCCGCGAGATGATCGAGAAAATCGGCTACACCAAGAGCGAGTACCAGTTTGACGCCAACTCGTGTGGCATCCTCAACAGCGTGCACGAGCAGAGCGGCGACATCGCCCAGGGCGTCAATAATGCCGAGGATGACAACACCGACCAGGGAGCCGGCGATCAGGGCATGATGTTTGGCTATGCCTGCAATGAGACCCCCAACTACATGCCGTTGACGCTCGACCTGGCTCATGCACTGATGCAGGAGCTGGCCGACATCCGCCACAACCATTTGAATTTGATGCCATACCTGCGCCCCGACAGTAAGGCCCAGGTGACCGTCGAATATGACGGCGAGACACACCGCCCTGTCCACATCGACACCATTGTGGTGAGCACCCAGCACGACGAGGACGTGGACAAGGAGCGCATCCAGGAAGACGTGCGCAACATCCTTATTCCTCGCACACTAGCACATTTTGGCGAGGACATCAAGGCGCTGGTTGATGAAAATACCGAACTCTACGTCAATCCCACCGGCAAATTTGTCATTGGTGGACCGCACGGAGATACGGGCCTGACGGGCCGAAAAATCATCGTGGACACCTACGGTGGCCGCGGCGCACACGGTGGTGGCGCATTCTCGGGCAAGGACCCCAGCAAGGTGGACCGCAGTGCCGCCTATGCCTGCCGCCACATTGCCAAGAACGTGGTCGCCGCCGGTATTGCCGACGAGGTGCTCGTGCAGGTGGCCTATGCCATCGGCCGTGCCGAGCCCGTGAGCTTCTACGTCAACACCTACGGTACGAGCCACGTCGAGATGAGCGACGCCGAGATTGCAGCCGTGCTCAAGGGCATGAAGAATGAGTTTGACATGCGACCCAAGGCCATTATCGAGCGCCTGAAGTTGCTGCAACCCATGTACACCGAGACGGCCGCCTATGGCCACATGGGCCGCCAGTGCAAGACGGTGCACAAAACCTTCTTGTCGCTCTACAACACCACGGCCGACATCGATGTCGAGCTCTTTACATGGGAGAAACTCGACATGGTCGATAAACTAAAGGCCACATTCAACCTGAAGTAAGGTGACTGAAAGGTCATCTAGAAAATCTAGAATCTCTAGAATCTCTAGAAAATCTAGATGACCTAGAACTTCTAGATTTTCTAGAAATCAACACAGCGGGCTACCCAGTCTTGGGCAGCCCGCTGTGTTGTAACAGGAAAATGAAGACGATGTTTATTTGGCCTTCATGGCCTCTTTGATTTTGGCCTCGAGTTCTTCGGCCAGTTCGGGGTTGTCGGCCACCATCTGCTTGGCGGCGTCGCGACCCTGGCCCAGCTTAGTGCCCTCGTAGGAGAACCAAGCACCGCTCTTCTTGATAATGCCAAATTCAACGCCCAAGTCGATGATTTCGCCCAACTTGCTGATGCCCTCGCCAAAGCGGATTTCAAATTCGGTCTTGCGGAAGGGTGGCGCTACCTTGTTCTTTACCACCTTGACACGGGTAAGGTTGCCCACCACCTGGTCACCGTCCTTGATTTGGCTCGTGCGGCGGATGTCAAGGCGCACGCTGCTGTAGAACTTCAATGCGTTGCCGCCGGTCGTGGTCTCGGGGTTGCCGAACATCACGCCCAGCTTCTCGCGCAACTGGTTGATGAAGATGCAGCAAGTGTTGGTGCGGCTGATCGTGGCCGTGAGTTTCCTCAGCGCCTGGCTCATCAGGCGGGCCTGAAGTCCCATCTTGCTCTCGCCCATCTCGCCCTCGATCTCGGCCTTAGGGGTCAAGGCGGCGACACTGTCGATGACGATGATGTCGATGGCGCTGCTGCGAATGAGTTGGTCGGCAATCTCCAGCGCCTGCTCGCCGTTGTCGGGCTGGCTGATCCACAGGTTGTTCACGTCAACACCCAGCGACTCGGCATAGAAGCGGTCAAAGGCGTGCTCAGCGTCGATGATAGCGGCGATGCCGCCCATCTTCTGCGCCTCGGCGATGGCATGAATGGCCAGAGTAGTCTTACCTGATGACTCCGGGCCATAGATCTCGATGATGCGGCCGCGGGGATATCCACCCACGCCCAACGCGTTGTCCAGACCGATGGAACCCGTCGGGATCACCTCGATGTCCTCGATGTGGTCATCGCCCAGTTTCATGATCGACCCGCTACCGAAGGTCTTGCCTATTTTGTCCATTGCCACCTGCAGGGCTTTGAGCTTCTCGGGGGAGACCTCCTTACGCTGCGGCTGGTTAGTAGTCTCTTCTTGATTAATGATTTCTTCTGCCATGTTTTGTTATTTATGATGATTTTTAAAAATTGTCAATCCAACTGACAAAGGTACAAAAATAAATCCAGAATCCCTATCACTGGCAAGAAGTTTTTCAAAGATGAAAAAAATATAGTCTATTATGTGTTCAATTCAGAAAATAAATGTATCTTTGCCCAATTATATTGATGTCGAACTTATCATTATTAACCATTTAATATTTTCATTGCAATGAGGAAAGTCTTTACTTTATTAACCATGTGCTTACTGGCGGCTACCGTCTGGGGACAAACCGTTATCACGTTCATCCCTGGCCAGACCACCGGTAACAATGAGACAGCCCAAGGTGCTGACTCGATGACAAAGGACGGCATCACTATCTCGACGACAAGTGGTGGCCTGAAAGCCCCTCAGTATCGTTTTGCCAAGGGTTCAGTGACGACCGTTTCTTCGGCCATCGGTAACATCATCAGCATCGAGTTCACCTGCTCGGCTAGTGGTACCGAGAAGTATGGCCCCGGCTGCTTCGCTTCTCAAACTGGCTACAGCTACGAGGGTAATGTGGGCACTTGGGTCGGATCGGCCGAGAGTGTAGAATTCACCGCCGAGAGCAATCAGGTGCGCGCCACCCAGATTGTCGTTACCGTTGGCGAGGCTGGCCTGGCTAAGCCGACCATCAACCCCGCTAGTGGCACCTTCTATGCCCCCATCGAGGTTAACATCACCTGCGGCACCAATGGTGCAAAGATTTACTACACCACCAATGGCAGCGACCCCTCTACCAGCTCCACCCAGTTTACCGCTCCCTTTACCGTGAGCAGCAATACCACGGTAAAAGCCATCTCGGCCAAGGACGGTGAGGTGAGCGACGTGGTTAGCGCCGAGTACACCTTTGCCACCGCTACTGCCGTGAACAGCATCGCTGCCTTCCAGAATGAAGCCGACGGCACGGTACTGGTATTCAACAATCCCGTGACTGTACTGGCTCAGAGCGGCCCTCGCATGTTTGTTCAGGACAACACCGGTAGGGCTTTGTTCTATGGTGACTGCGGACAGACCTACAAGAATGGCGACGTGATTCCCGCTGGCTTCGTTGGTTCCAAGACCACTTGGGACGGTGAGCCCGAGCTGCAGAATCTCTCCAGCTTCAAGGCTGCTACGAGCAACTCTCCCGTTGATCCCGCCACTATCACCACAGCCCAGGTCGAAGCAAGCCGTTTTGCACAGTATGTTTACCTGGAAGAGGTAACCTTCGACAAGACAAACAAGCTTGTCAAGGATGCTGCCGGTGAGGCTTCTTACTACTGCAACATGAATGTTAAGGATAACGACATTGTTGACGGTGCTACCTATAACCTGTGGGCTATCGTAGGTTCGCATGGCAAGGAGAATACCGTTTACCAGTTGCTGCCCGTTGATCTCGAGAGGATTGGCGGTGGTGGTGACTTGGTCGGCTTTGGCAACCTGCCCGAAATTGAGGACAACACTGAGGTAACGATGGGTTACGAAATCACCGTTTTAGGCCAGCAGGGCAGCTACCTGTATGCTATGGACGAGACCGGCTTCGGTTTGATTTATGGCAGTGCTGGTCAGACCTACGCCTTCGGTGACGTGGCTCCCGGTAATTTCACTGGCAAAAAGGTCACTTGGGACGGCGAGCCCGAGTTGCAGAGCCCCAATGGCTTGAAGGCCGCTACGCGCAATATCGGTGCCAACTTGACACCCAATAGCATCACCCCCGCTCAGGTGGGTCACAACATCTGGGGACAGTATGTAGTGCTCATGGGCGTGACAATTGACACGGGTGCTAAGACCCTGAACAAGAATGGCGAATCTTGCGCCTACTATGACAGATTCGGCGTTGACATGCCTAGCGACGGTCAAGCTCACGACGTTTACGGCATTGTAGCCTCCTATGGCAAGGCTCCCAACACCGTTTATCAGATTCTGCCTCTGTCCATCGACGAGCCTCCCATACCCGATCCCTCTAAGCCCGATGTACGCAACCTGCAAGAGCTCTATCAGTTGCCCAAGGGCAAGGTGGCTCATTTCACCATGCCTCTCACCGCTATCTTCCAGAGCAAGGAGAAGAGAGACCTCTACATCATCGACGCTGATGGTAAGTATGGCCTCGTTTATGGCGATGTAGATGGTACCTTCGTTAATGGTGACTACGTCAACGATGCTGAAGCCAGCTGGACAACCTATAACGACAATCCTCAGTTGTCACCCGTTAGCACGACCTTCGTTCCTGGTGGCTTCGTCAATCCTATTGCCCCCGTGATCATGCCCATCGAGGAAGTTTCTCAAGACATGGTTCACTGGTATCTCGGCTTTGAGAACGTGAACATCGTTGAAAGGACTGAGGGCGACAGGACCAACTACTACATGGTTGATGAGACAGGTGAGTTGATGTTGTTCGACAGGTACAATATTGGCATTGCCGATTATGACAAGACCAAGACCCACTACATCGAAGGCTTCCTGACCGTTTACAGAGGCACGCTCGAGTTGTATCCCATCCCCGTAAATAAGCCCGTATTCCCCAAGGGTGACGTGAACGGTGACGGCGAGGTAACCATTGCCGATGTTAACGCACTGCTCCAAATCATCCTGGGCGCTGACGCCGACGAGGCAACGATGATTCGCGCCGATGTCAACGAGGACGGTGAGATTGGCCTTGCTGATGTCAATGAGGTAATCAACATCATCCTGAGTTAATCACTAAAAAGAATCTTACGGCCGATGAAACCGATGCCTATCATATACTATTATGCTGAGCATGTCTTATTCCCCATGGGGAGTGGAGGCTTCATCATCACTGTGCCGTAACATTTGCTGATTATCGGGACTCACACTGCGTGGGTCCCGATTTTTTATAATCACTCCATAGCGTTTATCATTATTCGCTATTCTCCTATCAATCTAGTGCAACTATCAAACTTGTCCCGATGATGAAAAAGTTCTTATTACTGTTGATTTGCCTGTTGGCCACCACTGCGGCATGGGCCAACGTGGTGATCTTTGACCCCACTGTCGATGCAGCTGATGTTTTCATCGAGCCGCCCTATTGCTTGGAGAAGGATGGCATTAGGGTGATGATCTCTAATGGTATGATTACTGAGACCCATTACCGTGTTTACAAGAACCAAAACATCACCATCTGTTCCAACGAGTGCGACATCGTGAAAATTGAGTTCCAGTGCTTGGCTCAGAACGATGAAAAGTTTGGCCCTGGCAACTTTGTCGTGGACGTGGGCTCCTATAGCTATGAAGGCTATGCGGGAGTCTGGGAGGGCAATGCCCCGTGCGTGACATTCACTGCCGCTAAAAACCAGGTGCGCATCACTAAGATTATCGTCACCTATGAGTGCGATGGAGTCTCCATGCCTGACATTTCACCCGCCAGTGGCACCTACTATCAGCCTATCGAGGTGAGCATGACCTGCAACACTAGCGATGCGGTAATATATTACACCACCAATGGTGACAATCCCACCACAGCCTCGACTCAATATAGTGCTCCCTTCACGCTAAACCAGAATGCGACCATCAAAGCCATCGCCGTCCTCGATGGCGAAGTGTCAAGAATGGCCACTACCACCTATGAATTTGTCGAAGCTTCCCGTATTGAAACCCTCCAAGATGCCATAAATGCCGAAGATGGCACCGTCATCTGCTTCCCCTATCCATTGACCGTACTTGCCCAGCATGCCAACCGCCTGTTTGTCAGGGATCAGACGGCTTATGCCCTGATTTATGGCAACTGCGGCCAGTCTTATGTCACTGGCGACATCATCCCTGGCGGGGTCATCTTTACCAAGTCTTTCTTTAATGGCGAGCCCGAGTTCACCGACCCCAAGAACTTTAGACCAGCTAGTGGCAATGTCTATGTCGAACCCGAGGAGATTGATGAACTGGTGGGGCATGACATGTTTGGTCACTACGTTGTCCTGCATGGTGTGACCATCGTTCAAGAGGACAATCAATACTTTGCCATTGATCTCTTCGGCAACAAGCATCCAGTTTACTTTGGGTCGATGGGAGTTCAGGCACCGGCCAACTTGAGCGTGACCTATGATATGTATGCCGTTGTGGGTTCCTATAGCAAAGAGAACACCATTTACCAGTTGCTACCCGTGAAACTGGTTATGAACACCTTGCCCATCACCCTGTGTGACATGTTTGGGTATCCTGACGATGTGCCCGTCATATTCGACCACGAGGCCTATGTGATTTATCAATACAATCGCTACCTGTACCTCATGGACGAGTGCGGTTATGGTGTGGTCTATGGCGATGTAAATCAGGTTTACAGTACTGGCGACGTCATCCCCCCAGGTTGGGGTGGAACCAAGACCACCTGGAACGGAGAGCCCGAAATCAAGAATCCCACAGGATTCCAAGCCGCTACACGCAACGAGATTCCCACCCCCATGCTCATTACCCTTCCCCAAGTGGGACATCAGTTATGGGCGCACTATGTGGAAATACGTGATGTATACATCGATCAAGAGAATAAGTTGGTTAGAGACAAGGATGGCAACACTTGCCCCTACTATCCGCAGTTGCCTTATGAGGTTGATCCGACGAAGCCCTGTGATATTTTTGCCATCATCACCTCCTATGGACGCACCGAGATCATCTATCAGCTCTTTATCATCAACATACCCAGTATTATACCGCCACCTCCTGGCGTGTGTTGCCTGGCAGACTTGTATGAGAACTATTACAATGGACAATCGGCACTATTCACTTGTCCATTGACGGCAATCTACCAGAATGGCAGTTACCTCTATGTGAAAGACTCCTGCGACGAATATGGTCTGATGTACAGCAACAATGCTGGTGGCCCGTTCGAGAATGGTGACCAAATCATCGGAGGCACCAAATGGACGACCTATCAGGATGCTTACCAATTGATACCAACCGGTAATTGGGAAATTGTTGGCAATACCGACCCTGTCGAGCCGATTGAGTTACCTATCGAAGAAATTTCTCAAAGCATGGTCCACTGGTATGTGCGCATCCCTAATGTCACATTTACCAACGATGATATTTCACCACACATCCAGGACGAGACAGGTGAGATGGTCGTGTTTGACCGATTTGATGCACCTGTTTTGTACTATTGGCCCGACTGTGATTTAAACATGGATAACGAGATAAACATTGCCGATATCAATGCGTTGATCCAAGTGATATTGTATGGTTTGCCCGATAACTACAATACCAGCACGCTAAACGGATTGCCATATCCTGGCAAACCCTATGACGTGGAGGGATTCATCGAGATCTACAGGGGTCGTCTGCAGATTATCCCCACGAAGATTACGTCGCATATTCGTCCGCCTCATCTTCCTCGCGATCGATTTGACGTTAACGAGGACGGCGAGATCAACATTGCCGACCTCAACTGCCTCATAGACATCATCCTCAGGTATTATTAAGTCGAGTACATCCCACTGTAGCAAACAAGAAACCGCTTTCACAAATTCGCGAAGGCGGTTTCTTGTTTAAACGGACTTGGTGCTGACTCAGGCTGGAGCCCACTTGCAACGCACAGGCGACACGATGGCGCCTTCTTTCTTCAGTTCGGCGAAAGCCTTATCGACTTCCTTGCGGTCGGCATCGAGCGCCTTGGTCACTTCACCTGCCGAAACGGGCTTGCCCGCCTCGCGCATCACTTGTAATACTTTCTCTTTCATAATGGTTACGTAATAATTTATTAATTTAAGTTTCGAAAGTTGTTAACTTTCTCACTGTTTAATATTTAAAGGTTAAAGTTTAATGAAAAATCACTTCGTATCTGGAATAGTTTTCCTGCAAACACTATCTGAGGCCTGTTCTTTAAACTTATGCTTTAAACTCAAGTTTTAAAGGGGCTACGCCACTTTAGAAACTTGAAGAAATAACGGTATTGTCACTTGAAGAATCGGCCCACCACGGGCAATTTGGCGAGCATCGGGCCGAGGTGCTCCTTGCGGTATATGAGACCGACAAAAAGCAGGAGCAGGAAGGTGCGGTAGGCCAGTGCGTGCCACATGTTCTCGATGGGAAGCATCATGGCGGCAAACAGGACGCCCGCTACGACCGTGTACAGCGCAATGTCGCGCAACGGGTAGTTGATGGGATAATACTTCTGGCCGATGAAATAGGACAGGAGCATCGACACACCATAGGCGGCAAAGCCAGCCCACGCGCACGCCATGTAACTGAAGCGCGGAATGAGGAAGATGTCAATGGCAATAAGCACAATGGCACCGATTCCCGAGAAATAGGCGCCCCAGATGGTGCGGTCGGTGAGTTTATACCAGAACGAGAGGTTAAAGAACACACCGAACATGATCTCGGCCGCCATGACGATGGGCACGACGCGCAGGCCTTCCCAATAGTCACGGCCCACGATGTAGCGCAGCACACCCATCCACGCCATCACGGCTAGGAAGGCCAGCAGCGTGAAAATGACGTAATACTTCATGGCCCTGGCATAGGTGTCGCGCTTGTCGGCATCCTTATTGCTGAACACAAAGGGCTCGTAGGCGAAGCGGAATGCCTGGGTGAGCATCACCATGATCATGGCGATTTTGATACAAGCGCCGTAGATGCCCAGTTGTGCACGTGCCTCGGCCAGGCTGCCGTCAAAGAAATACGGGAAAATGATTTGCGAGATAGCCTGATTGAGCTGCCCCACCAATCCCATGACGAGCAATGGCCAAGCATAGGTAAGCATCCGTTTACAAGCCGCCATGTCAAAGCCGAAGGATATGCCTCGCAACTCCTTAAAGAGCAACAGCAGGGTAAACAGGGTGCAGATGAGATTGATATAGAAGACGAAAGCCACATTGAGCGTGAACTGATCGTCATAGATGCCAAACAAGTTAATCTTCAATTCGGGCAAGATCACCAGGTAGAGCAGATTTAGGAAGATATTCAGCAGAATGTTGGCAATCTTCAACGTAGCGAACTTGACGGGTTTGTGCTGTATCCTCAAGTAGGCAAACGGTATGGCCGTGAAGGCATCGATGGCCACCGTGGTGAACATCACGGCGATGAACTCGGGATGGTCGGCATAACCGACAAGCGATGAAATGGGAGCGAGAAAGGCAAGCACCACGGCAATGGAAATGAGCGACGTGAAGCCTACCATGCGCAGCGATGTGGAGTAGATGCGCTTGGGGTCTTCGCCCTCCTTGGTCATGAAGCGGAAGAAGGTGGTCTCCATGCCGTATGTGAGCAGAATGATGAGCAGCGACACATAGGCATAGACATTGGTGATAATGCCATATTCGCCACCCGATGCGGCAAAACGGGCCGTCTGGATGGGCACCAGCAGGTAGTTGATGAATCGGGCAACAATGCTCGAGAGACCATAGATGGCGGTGTCTTTAGCTAGAGATTTCAGGTTAGCCATATAGTTTAGCTTTTAGCAATTAGCCGTTGGCTATATTCGCTTAATTAAAAAATTGATCCCACTTCGCCGGGGCGTTCACGCTTCAAGTGGTTATAGGCCAGCGTGGTTGCCTCGCGGCCACGAGGCGTGCGGTTGATGAAGCCTTCCTTGATGAGGTAGGGCTCATACACTTCCTCGATGGTGCCGGCATCCTCGTTCATCGCCGTGGCAATGGTATTCAGTCCCACGGGGCCGCCGCCAAACTTGTCAATGATGGTCAGCAGGATCTTATTGTCGATTTCGTCGAGGCCATATTTGTCGATATTCAGCGCCTCGAGTGCATAACGGGCGATGTCGAGGTCAATGCGTCCACTACCCTTCACCTGGGCAAAGTCGCGCACGCGACGCAGCAGCGAGTTGGCGATGCGCGGCGTGCCACGGCTGCGCAGGGCAATCTCCACGGCGGCCTTGTCGTCGATGGGCACCGCCAGCAGACGCGCCGAGCGGCGGATGATGCCCTCGAGCACCTTGTGGTCATAGTATTCCAGATGGCAGTTGATGCCAAAACGGGCACGTAGCGGCGAGGTCAGCAGGCCGCTGCGGGTGGTGGCACCAATGAGGGTGAACGGAGCGAGAGTGAGTTGCACCGAGCGGGCACCAGGGCCCTTGTCAATCATGATGTCGATGCGGTAGTCTTCCATCGCGCTATAGAGGTATTCCTCGACAATGGGGCTCAGGCGGTGAATCTCGTCGATGAACAGCACATCGTTCTCGTCGAGCGACGTCAACAGGCCTGCCAGGTCACCCGGCTTGTCCAGCACGGGACCCGACGTCACCTTGAAACCCACGCCCAGCTCGTTGGCAATGATATTGCTCAATGTGGTCTTTCCCAAGCCCGGAGGGCCGTGAAACAGCACGTGATCCAGCGACTCACCACGCAGCTTGGCCGCAGCAACAAACACGCGCAGGTTCTCGATGATCTTATCTTGGCCCGCAAAGTCCTCAAACCGAACGGGTCTCAACGCCCGCTCAAAGTCCTGATCGGTCTTCAACGACTCTCTCCTGATGTCAAATTCCTCCTCCATATAAACTGCAAAGATAGTGCAAGCCGAGAGAAATGCCAAATTTATTTGAGCATTTCCAAGGCGCAGCCTATCTTACCCGACCCTGCAGGGCTAATGCGAATTACTCGAATATATCAGATGATCCTATTAACTAGTTGGCGGAATTATCTGAATAAGTAGCGTCTGCGTGAAAATGTAGAGGCGCATCACTTATGGCAAAAACGCCCGAAGGGCGATCATTTGAATAACCGTGGGTGATGCAAACCGCTGAGCTTTAGCAAAGTGGTTTGCATCACCCACGGAAGGACAATACTATCTCCGTCGCTGGAAGCGACCCCAATTGCGCCAGTTCAAAATCAAGGGGTCGCCTTCAGCGACTGCTCACGCTTCAACATGCCCCCGATGAATCAGCCTCCCTCGCTTTGCTCAGTTGCCTGATTTATCGGGGGTTATCCATGGGCCACCCTTCGGGTGACAATTGACTGGAAAGAAATGAGATATTCAAAAATTAACCCCGGCAACGTGGGGTTGTCGGGGTTATATAATAAGATGTGGTCTGTAAGCGTTAGTCGCGGCTGCCGAAGAAGCGAAGCAGATACAAGAACAGGTTGATGAAGTCCAAGTAAAGGCTCAAAGCTCCCATCGTAGCGACCTTGCCCAACATCGAGGGGTCGGCCTCGGCACACATGCGCTTGATGGCCTGGGTGTCCCATGCAGTGAGTCCCACAAAGATGAGGACACCTGCACCACTGACGAGCAAGTCAAGCATGGAGCTTCGCATGAACAAATTCACCAGCATGCACACAATCAAGCCTAACAGCGCCATAAACAGGTATGAACCCCATTTGGACAAATCCTGACGTGTAACATAACCGAAGATGGTCATCGCGCCAAAGGTTCCTGCCGTGATTGCAAAGGTCTTGGCAATCGACACGCCCGTGTAAGCCATGAAAATCGGTGTCAGGGTCACACCGTTCAAGATGCTATAGACGTAGAACAGCGCTGTGGCCACGCCCGTGCTCAACTTGTCGATGCGGGCACTCAAATAGATGACTAATCCCAATTCCAGCGCAAACAGAATGAAAAACGGCCCCATGTGGCCGATCAATGCTGTCTTCAAGGCTTCGTTCGACAACATCAGGTAAGAAGTGGCTGCTGTAGCCAGCAGGCCCAGCGTCATCTTACCATAAACCTTGCGCATCACGCCAGCGACATAGCGCTGCAACGTCATCTCATTCTCGGCTTGAACGGCTGTCTGATAGCCGTTCTCGTTAAATTTATTCCAATCGTTCATAATCTTCTCAGTTTTTCTGTTATCCATTGCAAAAACCATGCCAAGCGGCTGTTTTTACAATGCCAATGTTTCATACCATCACATGCGGTTGGGCATCTCGATACCCAGCAGCGACATCGCGCGGCAGATGACATCGCCGACGGTCTCGCTCAGGAGCTGACGGAAGCAGCGAACGGCTGCATCCTGCTCCTTGAGGATGCTGCAGTCATGATAGAACTGGTTGTATTCCTTGGCCAGGTCATAGGTATAGTTGGCGATGAGCGCAGGGCTGTAATTACGTCCTGCATCGGCAACAACAGCGCTAAAGTCGGCCAATTTCTGAATCAATGACGTCTCTTTCTCGTTGGGGGCCACGGTGCTGATATCCATGGCCTTGTAGTCCTCACAGCACTTGCGCAGCACCGACTGGATGCGGGCATAGGTGTACTGGATAAAGGGACCCGTGTTGCCATTGAAGTCGATGGACTCGCTGGGGTCGAACAGCATGGTCTTCCTCGGATCCACCTTGAGGATGAAGTACTTCAAGGCACCCAAGCCGATCTTGCGCAGCACCTCGTCACGCTCGTCCTCGGGCACACCCTGCAAGCGGCCGGGCTCATTAGCCATGTCGGTTGCGGTGGCAATCATCTCGTCCATGAGTTCGTCGGCATCAACAACTGTGCCCTCGCGGGATTTCATCTTGCCATTGGGCAACTCGACCATACCATAGGAGAAGTGCACCAAGTCCTTACCCCACTTGAAGCCCAACTTGTCGAGCAGCAACGAGAGCACCTGGAAGTGGTAATTCTGCTCATTGCCCACCACATAGATCATGCGGTCGATGGGATAGTCCTTGTAACGCAACTGGGCGGTACCGATGTCCTGGGTCATATAGACCGAAGTGCCGTCGCTGCGCAGCAACAGCTTGTGGTCGAGGCCGTCAGGCGTGAGGTCGGCCCACACGCTATTGTCCTCCTTGCGGTAGAAGATGCCCTTGTCGAGTCCCTCGAGCACGGTGTCGCGGCCCACAAGATAGGTATCGCTCTCGTAGTAAATCTTGTCAAACGAGACGCCCATGCGGCGATAGGTCTCGTCAAAGCCCTCATATACCCAATTGTTCATCTTCTCCCACAGGGCGCGCACCTCGGGATCACCTGCCTCCCAGCGACGCAGCATGTCGTGCGCCTCCTGGATCAGGGGAGCCTGCTTCTCGGCCTCTTCGGGGCTCATGCCCTTCTCGACGAGTTCCTTGATCTCGGCCTTGTAGTGCTTGTCAAAGGCCACATAGAAGTCGCCAATCAGGTGGTCGCCCTTCTTGCCAGTAGACTCGGGCGTATCGCCGTTGCCCCACTTGAGCCATGCGAGCATCGACTTGCAGATGTGGATGCCGCGGTCGTTGACGATATTGGTCTTGACCACCTTGTAGCCGTTGGCCTCCATAATCTTAGAAAGGCTGTAACCCAAGAGGTTATTGCGCACATGTCCCAGGTGCAGGGGCTTGTTGGTGTTGGGCGACGAGTACTCAATCATCACCAGCTGGCTGTCGTCGGTCATGGCGGTGAAACCATAGTTGGGGGTTGAAGCCACATGCTGCAGCACGCCCGTCCAGAACGAAGGCTTGATGGTGATATTCAGGAAGCCCTTGATGACATTAAATTTCTCCACCGCCTCGCAGTGGGCCAGCATGTGCTCGCCAATCTCCTGTGCCGTCACATCGGGCGCCTTGTGTGACGCCTTCAAGAACGGGAACACGACAATCGTTTCGTTACCCTCAAACTCCTTCTTCGTCGTCTGGGGAACAATTTTCTCGGCGGGGAAATCCACACCATACAACTCCTTCACCGCCTGTGCGGTAGCCTCGGCCAATATTTGATCTATCGACATAGTATATCCTTGTTAAATGATTTAAACCGCAAAATTACAAAAAAAATGTAGAGACGCAAAATCTTGCGTCTCTTTCACTGGGCATTCGCCCTTCAATGCCGCTACTTGAGCGGTTTGCCGCCTTCGTCGATGATGGTGTCCTCGAGGACATACCACAGGCGCCCATAGATGGGGACACCGGGAAAGATGGCACGCAGTTTTTCCATATACTGGTTCAACTTGTGCAGGTAGCGCTTGTCGCCACGCTGACCGCTCTTGTAGTCGATGACAAGCATTGTGCCGTCAGGGCGCAGAATAATTCGGTCAGGACGCAGGTTCTGGATGCCGCCATCGTCCCAGATGGAATCACTGGCTGCAGTAATGGTGCGCTCGCTATAGACTTTGTTGGCGGGGTCGAACCATGCAGCAACGCGGCTGGCCGGATCCTTGATCGGGGCGCAAACGTGCTTCTTGACGTTGTCAATGCTGCAGGGGTCTTCAGGATTGTTGGTAATGACACCGTGCTTAATACCCTGATTAATGACGCGGTCCACATCGTTGACGTCTTGAATCTGACTCATCACGCTATGCAGCCTGAGTCCCGCATCGATGCTGGCGCTGGAGGCACGATCCACTCTCACCTTGAGATCTTCGGGGATGGCACTGACGCGGTATTGGGTCAATGGCACTTGCAGGGCAGTAACGACCTCTTGTTCGCGCTTGCTGTCAATCAACTCCCGCGACGACAATTCACCATACTCAAACCATCCGGTATCTTGATCCTGCACATCCTTCAACGCCCGCATGATGCTACCGTCGGCCTCGGCAAAGCCTTTCAAGAGTTGGTCCATGTCGTTGGTCTTGGTGCTGCCTTGGGTAAACAGGTGCAACTCGGTGCAGGGGCGCGTCATAGCAACATAGGTCTTGTTCAGGTTATCGATGAGCACTGCCGTGCGTTGATCGTCAACAAAATGCAGGGCCTTGTCCTTGAGCATGTTGCTGTCACGCATCGTTGCGAGCACCTTCTTGTTCACATTGATGAGTGGCGGCACAATGGCCGGGTCACACATCTGCCCGTCCTGCAAAGTGCCAACAAAGGCCTCGCCCGGCATCCAGTAATGCGTTTCTCGGGAGTTATCATTGATTTGCCAGGCGGCGAAGGGTATCACTACGCATTCAAACTCCAGTCCCTTGGCCTTGTGGATGGTCATGATGTTGATAGCGTCGCTGCTGGCGCGGGTGTTGACGGCGAGCGCGTCCTTTTTCTCATCCCAGAACTTGAGAAACTCCCTCAGGCTGCCACCGTTGCGCATCGACGCAAACTTCATCACCGTGTCCTGGAAGGCCAGCAGGAAGGCAGCCTCACGGTCCACCTCCTTGCACATGACATCACTAGAACGGAAATAGGCAATCACCGACTCGACGATGTTTACCAGCGTGGTGAGTTCGTTGCCATTGGGCAGGAGGCTCTCGAGCAACTGCATGAAGCGGTCATCTTGGGATTGAGCATCGGGAGCCGCTGTTGATGTCGCGTCCAGGCACTGCTCGAGCAGGGCTCCATTAGCCTCGGCACTGGCGTCGCCTTCGGTTCCCATGCGCTTGATGAACTCATTCAATGCTGAATACATGCGCTGGTCGCTGATGCGCTTCTTGGCCATTCGTTGAGCATTTTGGGTGTTAGGCTCCTCGTCGGGTTCTGTATCATCGTCATCAACAACACCATACTGGCTGATGTCTATAAACCGCAACATCGAGATGATGCGCCTCACTATAGGCGAATTACTAAGCAACAACGACTCACCCGAAATGATACTGATGTGCTTGTCGGGTGACTTCCTGTTGTGATCCAGGATACACTCCACAATCTTGTTGCCTTCTTTGCGGGTATTTACAAGAATGCCTATCCTGCCCCAATCAAAGCGCTCATGCAGCTGCAGCAAGTACTGTGGCAGCACGTCGAGGACAGTGACTTTCTTCTCTTCTTTCTTCTCCTCTTTCTTGTCCTTCTTGCCGGTCGATGGCTTTTTGACAGGCTGGCCTGGATTCACAACAAGTTGGTAATTGTCTGTCACAATCCTGACAAATCCTGGCACCTTATCCTCGTCAATAGTGGGAGGCATTCCCTGGGTTGCATCGCCAAAAGTTGTCGCTACCGGCTGATTATCAGAATATTGTTCCGCCACAAAAGCAAACAACGCGTTGTTGAATTCGATAATACGGCGCGAACTACGATAGTTGACCGAAGAGGGAGCGCCAGGCTTTACCGGCGGCTCATAGATATCATTCACGAAATCCCGGTTCACCTTCTCGCGGAATACGGTCGGGTCGGCATTGCGGAAACGATAAATCGACTGCTTGGCATCACCGATGAGCATATTGAAGTTACCGTTAGCCAGGCTCTCTTTCAACAAGCCATGGAAGTTCTCGTATTGCTTGGTGCTCGTGTCTTGGAACTCATCAATCATGAAGTGGGATATCAACGTGCCCACGCGCTCATAGACAAAGGCCGAGCCGCTCTCCAGCACCGTGCCGATGAGTTCGTTGGTATCTCCAATCAGGATTGAGTTGGTCTCGTGACGGAAGCGCTCCAGATACACGTCAATCATGCCCAGCATGCCCAACAGGCCCAGCCTATCCTTGACATACTCCATGAGCAAAACGCTCTGGTGATAGCGCTGGTATTTATCTACCAGTTGAGTGAGCCGGTCAATGACGCTGGCATCGGGCATATTCTTGGGCTTGAACTGGTTGGCAACTTTGTCGCTTGCCAGGCCAGGGAGTTTTGTATCGGGGTCGGCCCCATTATTCATTATCGAGTCAAAAATCCTACCGCCAAACAGCGCGTCGGACGGCAAAGGCCGCAAGCAGGCCACGATATCATCACGTAGCGGTTCCTTCTCTTGATTGCAATCGTTGATAACCGTTGTCAAGAATTTATTAAATTCACGTATTTTTCTGAAATCGCTCTTGAAGTCCCCATTCTCATCCACATGGCCCAGATAGTCGCGCACCTTGTTCATCCGGCTGCGGAACAACTCACTGTCAATCTCCTTGGCAAACTTGAGAAAGGTTCCCCCGTCTTCAAAGAAGCGCCAACTCTTGGTCTCGGCGTCACCGCGCAACTGATGCTGCTGATAGTCATGCACCCATCTATCAACATCGGTGGGCTTGTCTTCTTGTCCCAGCGAGAGCATGAAGTTGTGGATAGCCACCCGTATCGCATATTTGGCTTCGAGTTGGATGTCGTAGTTGAAATCACGGTCTAACTCGCGTGCGAAGTTACGCAAGATGGACTGGAAAAACGAGTCGATGGTGCTCACGTTGAAGTTGCTGTAATCGAGCATCAACTCGTTCAAGGCCATACGCGCCAACTCGCGAACGCGACCCTCGGGCAGCCCCGACTCATTCATGAAGCCTTGCAGGTACTTGCTCTTCTTGCCCACGCTCGCCAGGTTGTAGAGTTCATCGACGATGCGCCCCTTCATCTGGTCGGTGGCCTTATTGGTAAAGGTAATGGCCAGCAACAGGCGATGGGCGTTCAGGATGCGGTCATCACCACTGCCGCGACGCGGGATTAAACGCCCGGTTTCATCGGTAGTGAACAACAGGTGCTTGATGTACTGTAAGGCTAGATTATAGGTCTTTCCCGAGCCCGCCGATGCCTTCATGACCAGCATGTTGCGGGGATGATTATTGGTAGTGGCTGCCATGATATATGCCTGCTGTGTTTTTTACTTAATATGGGTTAAAATACTAGATGATGCGCGCCTTGAATCCCATTTCCAGGAGGAGTTGAAGCACCCGCTGCCTGAAGTCGCCTTGAATCAAAATTTCTCCACCGCGGGCACTGCCGCCCACGCCCAGCGAGGACTTGAGTCGCGATGCCACCTGCTTGAGGGCGTCTTCGTCACACACAAACCCCGTCACGATGGTCGCTTGCTTGCCCGCACGCCCCTTGCGCTCAAGGATGATGTCAAGACGGGTCTTGCCTTGTTGCTGCAGGGCATCGCCCTTGGCCTCGGGCTGCTGCTCGGCCTGATTACTATCGTCATTGTCGGGGACAGGCATGTTAAAGGCCTTGCCCAGCGCGTCTTTCCAGTCAACGGAGTTCATATCAATAAGAAAAAAAATAGATCAATTAAACTTTTCTGGTTCTCGATTATCAAAGGTACAAAATTAATGAAAGTCGAACACAAAAGCAAAAAAAGTTTTGGTTTTGTTGAGACGCCACCTCATTAATTCAACTTCAATTCAACATTCATGTGGCAAAACCACATAAACACTAAAAAAATAAGGTCTTCAAAGAAAAAACATCAAAAAATGCTTATTGAATCAAATAAAAGCACTACCTTTGTTGCACTGTTTACTTTTTACATTATTAACAATTCACTTAAAATCACACTAAAATGGCTTATGTAATTTCTGATAGCTGTGTAGCTTGTGGAACCTGCCAGTCAGTTTGTCCCGCCGACGCCATCAAGGAAGGCGACATCTACTCGATCGACCCCGATACCTGCTTGGATTGCGGTACCTGCGCTGACGCTTGCCCCACTGGTGCAATCGCTCCCGGCGAATAATATCAGCTACAATTCATCTAAAATATTGCGGCTACATCCTCATGGATGCAGCCGCAATATTTCTTTATTGCCCTCCCCTATTGGGCTGTTCCTTAGTTGGACGTCTTGATGGGATCCAGCACGATCAGGTTGCTGATTGACGTGCCGCCGTAGTTGAAGCCGTCGCTATAGGTACCGTAGTAGCGGTACAGGCCTGGCTTCACCACCTCGCCATTGAGGTCAGTGAGGTTCCAAGCTATGGGGAATGCCGTAGTGGTGGTCTTCCATACCAGATTGCCCAAAGCATCGGTCACGCGTACCACAAACTCGGAATTGCTCTTCACGTTGTGCTGATTGACATCAAAGTTGACAATCCTCTCATTGAGGTAAACGGGCAACTTATCGGCCACCAGCGTCGCGCTATTGTCCTGTCCCACGACAAAATTGATTGTGCGCGATGACGTCAGTCCCATCAGGTCACAGATGGTAAACGTTGCCGTGTGCACCCCAGGAGTCAAGTTGGCAAGCGGATACTCCACATGCAATGACTTGCCGTCTTCACCCGCTGTCACATAGCTCATGAGGTCGGAACACGATGTCTTGCCGCCATCCAGCAAGAGCCTCGTGGCGTTCAAGAGGTCATAAGCCTGCATATTGACGGCATCGTTATCGCTAGCCGTAATATAGAGGATGGAATTCGGGCCCACAATGGCACCGTCGGTAAACGTTGTCTCGTCATTGACAAACATCGCATTGATGACGGGTGCCTGGCTGTCGTTGAGCACCGATGATTCATCATAGGGGGCCATGGTCACGCGATTGGTCACGCCATTCACCATCTCGGTGGAGTTGTCCTTGTGGGCATAGAGGTGAATTTCGACGGTCTCGTCTGATGCCTTGGGGCTGCGAGGAACCACCATCTGCCCAACGAAGATACCATTTTGGACCCTACCGGCCACTTCGCCAAGTTTAGGACGGTTAAAGTAAACATTAGCGGTCGAGTAGGCTGTGCTGTCGCCGCCCATAAAGAGTTCGGCCTTATCATAGAGGGTCATGGTGGCATCGCCATTAAAGGTCTGGTCGAGATTGCCGCTAGCATTCACGACCTGAGCCTTGACAGTATAGCGCTGGAGCGGATTGATACGCGCCATGGCTGTAGAGTCGCTCATGTCAGTGCCATTGATGTTGGTGATCTTGAAGCGAGGCAGTGGCACGTTAATCTTGATGGCGGGATCGCCCAGCAGGAAGAATTTCATCTTATTGTAATCGGCACTGGTAAACAACAGCTTTGTCTGTCGGTACACATCGCCCAGGGTCGGCATCACACCGTTATTCTTCGCCTTAAAGAAGGTCTTGATAAAATTGGTGTTCAAGGCATGGTTGCGGTTAGAGTACACCATTCGGCTCGCTGTCAGCAGGGCAATGGCTCCGCCGTCACGCTTGTGGAACATCAACTCGGCAACACCGTGTGAACCGTCGTCAAAGCGGGCTACATTGCAGCAAGATGTTGACATGATGGGCAGGTGCTTGTAACTGGTGCTGAGCACGTCGTTATTGTCCCACAAATTACTGTACTTGGTGAAACCGATGGAGCCTGCATGTCCCACATAGGTCGCAAAATACACGCCCTGCTCCAACTGGTCGCGCAGGAATTGCTTGGCAACGTCAGACGTATAATAAGCAACCCTGTCCTCATAGACCTTGTGGATGGCCGGATTTTGTCGCGGATACTGGGAGTTGTGAATGGTAGTGGCATGCATGCCTGTATTCAGCCCATTATCAATCAGGTTCTTATAGATTTCTCCTTGGAACATATACTCGCCCTTGTCGGGAGAATCGCTGACCACCAGCGCATTGTTGCGCCACACGCCATAATCGGGGTTGGCATAGTACTCGACAAGTTTGTCCACGTCATCACGGGCTTCGGCCACGCTGGTACAGGTAAAGCGTCCAACGCCGATTGAGAGTTTCTCCCCAGCGGGATTCGCGCCAGAGTTGTCGGCCAGAATGCCGAAGAAGTCATCGCTGGTGTAGGAATAGTCCTCAATATTGCTGTTATCACTCTGATAAGTGAGTAGGTTTCCCTCTACCTTACCAAAAATCTCGCGGTTGTCGAGCGATCCTGTACCAAAGAGCAGCAGGTTCTTGAGTTTGCCAGGGTTGCGGTCATAGAGCAACTTGCACAGCCAGCGGTATCCCATAGCGTCGCGGGTACCACTCGAGAACTCATTAAAAATCTCGTCCTGGTCAACGACAGCTACAGATATACCATCAACAGCACGGTGAAGCTCGGCGACACGCTCTGCCTGCTCGTGATACATTTTGTCGGTGATAATGAGCAGGTCGGGAGCTGCCATACCGTGCAGGTTCTGGTTGGCTACAGGACCGACGACATTGACCTTCTTTAATGTCTTGTTCGGGTCAAACGCCACAAACATCGCATCGGTCATCGCATTGGCATAGTAGCAGTAACCCTTGCCGCTATACTCATTATAGGGGGACAGCTGCACGCTCATGGGGTTAGTCGGGTCTGTAACAAGCCACACCATAGTGGTTGAAGTGGCCTCGGGCAACATGAAGCGCTCATTGCCATTGCTGGCACCATAACCCATCACAATCTGGTTGCCGGGACTATTGCCGATGATATTCTTGCGCTTGTAGGTAATCATGAAGTAATCCAGCGCCTTCAGCAGGATTGTGGGTTCGGTCGTGTAAGATAATTTCAAGTAAGGTTCAAACTGGCCACGTTCAGCCGGGTGGCTAAGTTTCATGTAAGCATAGGGCGACGCCGAATTATAGAAGGTATGGCTATTGGTGGTGCCCATGATGCGTGCCGAGTTTGCTGCATAGGAAGTGGTGTCATGGGCTCCGCCACTGTGGATGATACCCACAACGTAACCGACAGCGCTTCCGTTGTTAGCATTATAATTCAAATTGGCCGCGATGCACGTGTTCAGGACAATGGTGCTGTCGGCCAGTTGCGGCAGGTAGTAATCGACCATCACACGCGTGTCCATCATGTTCTCACCCTGCATTTCCTTGCCCGTCTGGGAGCCTGACACCAGTTCCTTCTCATGGAAAAAGTAATCGAGGCTGACTGGCGTGTTGATATAGTCACTCACGGTCGGCTGGGGCATGGCATCGATTCCGAGTTCGGCACGGCTCTCCTCGGTCAAGAAGTAACACCCCACCAGGGAATAGGGGTTAAAAGTGCGCACATAATGCGGGGTGCTCTCAGAGCCCGTCAATGACATATTGACGGGGCCAATGCCGTAGAAACAAAGTTTCTCGCCCACACGCATGACATGAACAAGTTTCAAGTCATCTACCGCCGACATCTCAAGTTTCTCGTTCATGCGGGCTCCGCCAGCACCGTAGAGTCTCACCTGGCTGGGGTTGTTAAATCCCATTTCTCGCAATTCGTCATAGGTGATTTCATAAACGCCCGTCTCGGGAATTGAAATCTTCACCCACTTGCCACTGGATAATTTGGAATGGGCAGTATAGTGAAACGAGCTGAACGCGTTGGCTACACCGATGCCACACAGGGCCATCAATGCCACCACAACCACTTGAAGTTTTATCAGTTTATGCATATCTTCTTAATATCGTGCTATTTAATGACTCGTTAATTAATTGGATAACTGACATAGCGGTTACCCATACACACCATCGAGCTCACTCTCCAGACAAGAGCGGGCCATCACTAGCATGAGGCAAAGATAATAAAAAAAGATTCATTGCCGCTCCCGCTTAGGATAAAGATTTTGATTTTGACATGTTTTTTAACACACCAGGGCACTAAGTTTTGTTTTCACAATCACTTAGTGCCCTGATTTATCAGTTAACGTAGGGTTTTACAAAACCCGATGGCTCTTACTGAGCGGTCTTGACAGGATCAAGCACGATGAGCTTGTTAATGGGAGTACCACCGTAGTTGGTACCGTCATTATAGGTGCCATAGTAGCGATACAGGCCTGCGGGCACAGTATTGCCGTTCCTGTCCTTCATGTCCCAAGCAACGGGGAAGCTGCGGGTCTCGGTCTTCCATACGAGTTTGCCCGTGGCATCGGTCACGCTGACAATGAACTCGGGCGTGCGAGCCAGACTGGTTTCCAGGTCAAAGTTGACCTCACCGTCGCGATAGGCGGGCAGTTTGTCAGCCACCAGGTTGGAGCTGCAGGTCTGACCCACCGTGAAGGTGATGGTGCGCGTGGTGCTGTTGCCTCTCAGGTCATATACGGTATAGGTCAACGTGTGCTGACCCTCGGCAAGGTTAGCCAACGGATACTCGATGCTGATGTTCTTGCCATCCTCTCCAGGAGAAACGTAGCAATAGACATCGGCCATCGTTGAGCGGCCATCGTCCAGGAGCAGCGACATAGCGCCATCGATCGAGTTGGGCTGCACGTTAATGCCAAAGTCGTCACTCGCGGTAATATACAGGATGGCCTCGGGAGCAACAACGGCACCGTTAGCAAAGGCATCCTCGTCATTGATAAACATCGTGTTGATGACAGGACCTGCATTGTCCTGGATGGCCATCGACTCATCGTAGGGGAGCAACGAGACTTTCTCGGTCAAGCCGTTGACCATCACGGTGCTGTTGTCCTTGTGGGCATATACACGCATCAACAGGGTGTTGGGCGTTGTATCGTCGCCCACCTCGGGCACCATGGGAGCAATCATCTCGGCATGGAAGACGCCATTAATCACACGACCGGTAACCTCGGCAAGCTTGTCACGGTTATAGTAAATCGGGCGATTGATAGTGTCATTGCCAATAACCCTTGGTACTGTAGAGAAATATTCATTCTTGCCATAAAGGGTCACCGTGGCGTCGCCATTGAAATTGGCATCCAGAGTGCCATTTTCATTAACCACCTGAGCATCAACCGCAAACTTCACCAGAGGCCTGATTTGAGCCATCGACTGAGCGCCAGTCACGGTGGTATTGTTCACCTTCGTGATGTTGAAGCGCGATACAGGACAATTGATCTGAATTGCGGGGTCACCCAACAAGAAGAATTTCATCTTATTGTTATCCGGTTCATTGTGGGCATTCTTGCTCTCCATGTAAGCCTGTCCCAATGTGGGCAAGTTGCCAGCAGCATTACGCTTGAACAACTCACGAATGAAGTAGGTGTTAATTCTATCGTTAGGTGTCGAATAGCACATTCTCGAGGTCGTCAACAAGGCGATGGCACCACCATTGGGATAATGGAACATCAAGTCGGCGATGTCACAGGTGCCGCTGTCAAAGCGTGCCACGTTACAACAAGCCGTCGACATGATGGGCAGGTGCGGCATGTCGGTGTTAACGACATCACTGGTCACCCACATGTTGTTATACTTGGTAAAGCCGATGGGGCCGGCATGACCCACATAGGTGGCAAAGAACACACCGCTCTTGAACTGCTCACGCATCAGTTGCTTACCCACATTAGCCTCCTTACGGTCAAGCAGGGTATTGGGCTGCGTGTTGGAACGCGGAAATTGTATGTTGTGAACAGTCGTGACGTGCATGCCCGTGTTGAGGTTGTTATCAATCAAGTTCTTGTAACCCTCGCCCTGGAACATGTATTCGCCCCTGTCAGGAGCGTCGCTGACGACCATCGTGTTATTGCGCCACACGCCATAATCGGGGTTGGCATAGTACTTGACGAGTTTGTCCACATCGCTGCGTGCCTGTTCGGGATCGGAGCAAGTGATACGGCCCACGCCAATCTTGAGTTGCTCAAATGTCACATCGCTGCCCGAATTGTCGCCCAGGAAGCCAAAGATGTCATCGGTCGTGAAGGTCTGGTCCTGCTGATTGCTATTTGCACTCTGATAAGTGAGCAAGGTTCCAGGGTGCGCACCCTGCAACTCGCGGTTATCCATCGAACCAGTACCCATCAGCAACAGGTTCTTGAACTTGGACGGGTTGCGGTCATAGAGCATCTTGCAAAACAGGCGATAGGCCATAGCGTCACGCGTGCCGCTGGAGAACTCGTTGAAGATCTTTTCGTGATCCACCACAGCAACGTCGATGCCGTCAACCGAGCGGTGAAGGTCGGCGATGCGCTCGGCCTGGTCCTGGTAATCCTTGTGAGTGATAATCAGCAGGTCGGGAGTTTCCATACCGTGCAGATTCTGGTTAGCAATCGGCTCAAAAGATGCCACTTTCTTCAACGTCTTGGCAGGGTCAAAGGCTACAAACTCGACATGAGTCATCGCGATGGTGCTGAAGCACAGACCCTGGCCACTGGCATCGTTATAGGTGTTGAGGGGCACCACTGTGGGCGCATACACATCATAGACGCACCAAACTGCCGTCGTCGAGCTGGCATTGGGCAACATGTAGCGCTCCTTACCAGACGTCATCGCATAGGCCATCATCATCTGGTTATCCATATCCTCCCTGATGATGTTGTCACGAAAATAAGTGAGGGTAAAATGGTCCAAACGGCTTATCGTGACATTAGCGTCGGTGGGATTGAGCAAATAGGGCTCAAATTGCCCATGCTCGGCAGGATGGCTGAGTTTCAAGCGCTCATAGGGTGAGGATGAATTGTACCACACCGCATCATTATCGCTGGGAATAGCATCAATCCTGGCCATATTCATGATGAATGCCGTCGTGTCGGTAGCACCGCCACTGTGCAACACCCCCTCGGCATAAGTGGTGGCAGGTGTCCTGGCGGCAAGCGTCTCGCTCACGACAATCGTGCTGTCCGAGAGGTCGGGCAAGTAGTAGTCAATCAGCAGGGGAGCATCCTTGAAATCCTCGCCCAGCAGATCCTTACCTGAACCGCTGATAGATGACAATTCGTTCTCGTGGTAGAAGAAGTTCATGCCCGTCGGAGTATCGACATAATCGACAACCGTAGTTGTCTGGCGGATGCCCATCTGGGTCTCGGGAGTGGTCTCCTCGGTCAAGAAGTAACAACCGACCTGTGAATAGGAGTTAAATTCCCTGACAAAATGCGGAACCACCCTGAAGCTGGCAAGCGTGAATTTTATCGGTCCATTGCCATAGAAACACAACTTGCCGGGATATCGCTTGACGGGAACAGGCTTGAGGTCATCGACTGCCTTGCCGTTGAGAATCTCACTGATGCCATATCCACCAGTACCATACAGCCTCACGTTGGCAGGATTAGAGAAACCCATCTCCAGCAGATCGGCATCAGTCAACTCATAAACTCCAGTCTCGGGAATAGAGATTTTCACCCATTTTCCGGTGGAAAGTTTTGACTGTGTGGCATATTTTGACACATCAAATGCGCCCGCATGGCAAATGCCCAGCAATGCCATAGCAACAGTGCATAATGCGAGCCGATAGTTTTTCAATTTACACATATCGATTAATTGGTTTGTTTTCATTGTTTAACCTTGAGGGGATCAAGCACGATCAGCTTATTGATGGCTGTACCACCATAATTGATACCGTCATTGTAGGTGCCATAGTAACGGTACAGGCCGGCTTTCACCTTCTGACCATTCATGTCTCTCATATCCCAGTTCACGGGGAAGCTGCTAGCGTTGGTCTTCCACACGAGCTTGCCTGTAGCATCGGTCACGCGCACGGTAAACTCGGGGGTGCGTGCCAGATAGGTATCCAGGTCGAAGTTTACATCTCCGTCGAGATAAGCGGGCAGCTTATCGGCAACCAGGTTAGCAATACTGTTCTGGCCCACCATGAAGGTGATGGTGTGGGTCGTGCTGTTGCCCAGCAGGTCATATACCGTATAGGTCAACGTGTGCTCGCCCTCGACAAGGTCCTTCAACGGGTACTCGACATAAACCGACTTGCCATTCTCGCCAGCGGTGGCGTAGCAGGACACGTCGCTATAGGAGGGACGACCGGCATCCAGCAACAGGGTCATGCCACCTTCAACCGAATTGGCCTGCAAGTTGATGCCCTGGTCATCGGTAGCCGTGATATAGAGCACAGCATCGGGAGCAACCACTGCACCGTTGACAAAGGTCTCCTCGTCATTGATAAACATCGAGGTGATTACAGGAGGCTGCTGGTCGTTGATAGCCAAGTCCTCGTCATAGGGGAGCATGGTGATTTGAGTAGTCAGTCCGTTCACCATCACGCTGCTGTTGTCCTGGTGTGCATACACACGCAGCAACACATCCTCGTTGCTGGCATTGGGAGCCTTGGGGGCAATCATTTGTCCGTGGAAGACACCATTGACAACGCGACCGGTGATTTCGGCCAGTTTAGCGCGATTGAAGTAGATGTCGCGGGTGACTCTCTCGTTGCTCACCGTCACAGTGAATGCCAACGACGTGAAGAGCTCTTGCTTGTCATAGAGCGTCACGGTAGCATCACCATTGAAGCCGCTGTCCAGGTTGCCGTTCTTATCCATCACATGAGCGACAATATCAAACCTCTGCAACGGGCTAATCTGCGCGTTGATGGTGTCGGTCATGTCGGTGTTGTTTACCGACATGATGTTGAAGCGCGACTCGGGGAAATTAATCTTCATGGCGGGGTCACCCAGCAAGAAGAAGTTGAGCTTGTTGGTATTAGCCGACGGGAAGGCGAGCTTACTGCGCCTTACGGCTTCACCAAGGGTGAGCGTATTACCGTTTTCACGGCTGAACATCGCATCGATGAAGTAGGTATTGATTTGGTCATTACCAGCAGCAAACACCATGCGCGATGTGGTCAACAGGGCGATAGCGCCACCATTGCGGTAGTGGAACATCTGCTCGGCGATACCGCGCGTGTCGGCATCAAAGTGGGCGACGTTACAGCAAGCCGTCGAGACGATGGGCAGATGGGTCAAGTCGGTGTTAAACACGTCGGTGGTGATCCACAGGTTGTTATACTTGGTCAAACCGATAGAGCCGGCATGGCCCACATAGGTCATGAAGTAAACACCGCTCTTGAACAACTCGGTCAACAACTGCTTGGCCACAGTAGCATCCTTACGGTCCATCGGAGAGTTGGGCTGGAGGGTGGAACGCGGGTACTGCGAGTTGTGGACTGATGTCACGTGCATACCGGTGTTGAGATCGTTGTCAATCTGGTTCTTGTAACCCTCGGCCTGGAACATATACACACCGTCATCGGGAGAGTCCGAGGATACACAGGTGTTGTTGCGCCAAACGCCATAGTCGGGCGTAGCATAGTACTCAATGAGTTTGTCCACATCGCTGCGGGCCTCTGCGGGGTCCTCGCTGTTGATGCGGCCAACACCCACGCTGAGTCGCTCGGATGAAAGGTTACCGCCGGAATTGTCCTCCAGGAAGCCGAAGAAGTCGTCGGTTGTGTAAGTGAAATCCTCGTAGTTACTGTTATCACTCTGATAGGTCAGCAGGTTGCCCGGATGTTCACCCAGTGCCTCGCGGTTATCGAGCGTACCGGGGCCAAAGAGCAACAGGCTCTTTAACTTGGTATTGTCACGGTCAAACAGCATCTTGCAGAACAAGCGATAGGCCATAGCGTCACGCGTACCACTGGAGAACTCGTTGAACACTTGTTGCTGGTCAGCAACAATCACATCCAGCCCGTCAATCGAGCGGTGCATGTCGGCAACACGTTCGGCCTGATCCAGAAACATCTTGTCGGTGATAATGAGCAGGTCGGGAGTTGCCATGCCGTGCAAGTTCTGGTTCTCGATGGGCTCAAAGGCTGAAATCTTCTTCAGCGTCTTGGCGGGATCAAAGGCCACATAGTCGGAGTGACTCGTGGCTGTAGCATAGAAGCAATAGCCATCACCGCTGGCGTCGTCATAGGAGGAGAGGGGCACCACTGTGGGGGCATACAGGTCATTGATACACCACACAGCGGTTGTGGGAGTTGCACCGGGCAGCATGAAGCGCTCGTTGCCGTTGGTGGCCGCATAGGACATCCTGATCTGGTTATCACCGCCAGCGGGCAGGATGTTATTGCGGGTATAGGTCAAGATGAAATAGTCCAGACGGGCGATTTCGGCTGTAAAATCGGTTGAGGAAGAAACCAGCAGCGGCTCTAACTGTCCACGCTCCATGGGATGAGTGAGTTTCAACTTGCCGAAGGGTGACGCGTAGTTATAGAACACCATGTCGTTAGAGGGCACGTAGATGCGCGATGAACTCAGCGAGTACACCGTCGTATCGTTCACTCCACCGCTGTGGAGGATAGCGTTGGCATAACTGATGTCCGAAGCATTGGCTGCCAGGCAGATATTCACAACAATTGTGCTATCGGCCAGCTCGGGCAGGTAGTAGTCAATCAGCAAGGGAACGTTGGCAAACTCTTCACCCACCATTTCCTTTCCCGAATTGCTGATGGAGCTCAGTTCCTTCTCGTGATAGAAAAAGTCCAGGCTGACGGGTTTGTCAACAAAAGAGCCGACAGAAACGACGGGCTTGTTGGCCATGTGGACCTCCGACGAACTCTCCTCGGTGAGGAAGTAACAACCCACCTGGGAATAAGGATTGAACTCACGTGTGAAACGTGGAACTGACGTGTAGTTGGACAGCGTGTAACGGATGGGACCGTTGCCATAGAAACAGATCTTACCGGGATAACGCATCACGGGCACGGGATTCAGGTCATCGATGGCCCGTCCGTTAAGAATCTCGCTGATGCGGTATCCACCGTGACCGTACAACCTCACGTTAGCAGGGTTGGAGAAACCCATACTCCTGAGTTCGGCATCAGTAAGTTCATACACGCCTGTCTCGGGAATGGTGATTTTCACCCACTTGCCCGAGGACAGCTTAGAGTTGGTCGCATAGCGTGATGCATCAAACGCGAGAGCCTGCTGGCTAACACCTATCAGCATCATGACCGCAGTGCATAATACCAGTTGAATTTTTGTCAGATTGCGCATATCTTTTATTGAATTAGTTATTATCAACTTGATTGTTCAAGACTATTTCTATTATAGTTTCACTTTCACGTCAAGCACCTGCCTGCCTGCGATGCTCGCAGTGAGGTGATCGCCCGGTGCAAGCGTGTGCCCCGCTCCAGCATCTCCTGTGAGCAACAGGTCGCCCATCTTGATGCTGCAACGGCGACTCACGGCCGACAACAGCTCATCAACGGACTGATGCATATCGGCAAGGCTATGGGCCGATACCACAGTATCCCCCACCCTCACCTCGACAATGGCATGCATCGGGTCATCAACCGCAGCGGTCTCAACCCAGTCGCCGATGATGGCGGCGCCGTCAAAGGCGCGATCGAGCACCGTCAAGCGCTCATCGTCGCCCTCTACCGCCTGGACTGCAAATCCAGCGGTAAAGGCATCCCAATAGCGATGGGCAAACTTCGTGGCGATGCACTTTCCCAAGCGGCCCGTGCGCACGACGATGGTCGGCGTGGCGACAAAGCGTTGAGCAAAGTCTGGCACGAAGAAGGGACGCCCCGTGTACAGGATAGAGGAATCGGCCATGAGAAAGGCAGCGGGAACGCCTGCAGCCTTGTCATAATTGCCTGTGAAACCTATCACCTTCATTTCCTCTTTCTCTCCTCCAGTGCTATTCAGCACACCTTATCGTTGCTATTGGTTTGTCTTTACTATCCGTTGCCATGCATCCTGTTATAGATGATCGCCAAGTGGGCATAGATGGAGGTGTTGGCAATAATCACATCGTCCGACACCTTGATGCGGTAGGGCGTGAAATTCCACAATGCCGTCATGCCGCTGGCAATGGCCAGATCGGCAGTTTCCTGGGCGCGCTCAACAGGAACCGTGAGGATGGCTATCGACACGTCATTCTTTTGACGCCAATCGGCCAGCTGGTCGATGTCATAGACGGGAACGCCGCCGATTTCCTTGCCGATGACCTCGCTGCGAACGTCAAAGCCAGCAACGATGTTCAAGCCATAATTCTCCAGACCATGGTCCTGCATCAAGGCAGTTCCCAAGCTACCGGTACCTATCACCACCGCATTGTGATGCCTGTTGAAGCCCAAAAAGTCCTCCAACACGGTCACAAGGCTCTTCACCTCATAGCCGATGCGCGTCTTGCCACGAATGTTGAGAAATGACAAGTCCTTGGCAATCTGGGAAGATTGCACATTCAACTCATTGGATATCTGAGTCGATGACACATACTCGACCTGCATATTGTCAAGCATACGCACATAGGACAGATACCACGGCAATCGCCTGATGGTGGGCTCGGGAAGAATTATCCGGTTCTCGTTATTCTTGGTCATGCTCATCGTATAAGGATACAATTAACCTACAAAATTACCTTATTTTTTCTTATATCAAGCACTTTCGCTCCTAATTTCGTGAAATTTGGTAGGTTTTTAACACTTGTTATGTGTTTAAGAAACTATCCCCACAAATCAGGCACTAGCAACTTGTTATTTCGCCGCTATGCCATCCCGCCGAAACCGCCGAAAAAGCCAATGATGTCTGCCCTAAAAATGCGGCACTATTGTAGATTGTACAGGACGTAGGGCCTCGCCTTGGCGTGGCCGCTGCGGCACAGTAATGATGGTTACACATGAATGGGCTTCTTTAAAGCCCGTAAGGCTGACAGAGCATAGGCAGGTGGTAACTCCAGCAATAAAATGCACCAATTCAACCCCCATCGGGGCGGCAGTCTGTCGCCCCGATGGGGCTGTTTACTGGACACCCTAATGGTTATTAATCAGCAGATTGCGATAAGTAAAGAAATAAAGATACCGCCAGCCGCGAGGACGCTTTCCCCAAGGCTGGCGGTTAACAGTTGGTTACTGCCTATCACTCTCCGGTGACGGCAAGTTTCTTTGACTTAGTGGCTTCCTTGATGCCATCGGTCGAGATGGTGGCGCGATAGACATAGATGCCTCGAGGCACGCGGCGGCCGCCCGAATCAATGAGGTCCCATGTGACGGGGGTCGAGGTGTACATGTCGCTGCGGCCCGACTGGGTGGTACCCCACACCTTGCGGCCCATCAGGTCATAGACCTCGATGGTGATGCAGACTACCGCATCGGGGCGGTTGTGCTTCACATAGAAAGCGGTCTCGTCCGACGCCGGGTTGCCGAGGCAATATACGTCTGCGATATCGGGTGCAAGGCCATTCACGACATTGAACGTAATGGTCTTCTCGCTCACGTTGTTATAGACGTCCCACACGCGCAACCTCAAGTCGTGCAGGCCTGGCGTGAGGTCCTTCAACTGATAGCTGATGCTGCCCAAGGTACCTTCATTGGCATACATGGGTGTATAATAGCTGATCAGGTCATTGTAGCTGATTGTTCCATCGAGAGTAAGCGTCATGCTATGACCCACGCCTGCCGACGAGAAGTTCACACCGCTCTTGTCGCTCACAGTAGCGAGCAGCAAGGGTGATTCATTGACATCCGACCCATCGGCAAAGATCTCGGTATTGAGTCCCATGGTGATGATGTCGGGACCGATAGTGTCGGTCACCTCCTCGTCTTCATAACCGTAGATGCGGAAATCGCTATTGGCGCCCTTGGCCTCGAGGTTATTGCGACTGTCATAGGCATATAGGTTAAGCAACGCCTGACTATAGTCATCGTACACGTTATCGACCTCGGTGGGAATAACCACGCGCACGGTAAAATGTCCGTTAGTAACGCTATCCACATTGATCGCGAGGCGGTTAGGACGGTCCAAGTAGGTCACTTCTTTACCCTCTGTCGGTTTTTCAGGGTCGGTATAGTAACCGTGGGTAGTGATTGACTCTTCGGGGCCATAGAGTGTTGAAACGATTGAGCCGCAGAAGTCAGTAGCCAATTCGCCTTTAATATCTACAATATCTCCGGCAAACTCTACCGTCTCCCTACCCTTGAAATCGGGGGGATTCTCGCTGTCGACCGGCTTGCCGTTAATGGTCTTGACCTGAGCCGAATATGGAGCATAGGCCAACTTCATGGCGGGGTCACCGAAAACAAAGTAACGGCGCATATTGCTCGACGAGGTCGTCAGCGTGTTCTTTGCCAACATCAACATGTCGCCGATGCGACGATTCTGCCCTTTTTCGTCACGAGAAAAGATGAATCGGGCCAGTGAAGCGCTTAACGTGCCATTGGGAGTTGTCAATGCCAGTCGTGGGGGACAAATCACGGCGATGGCGCCTCCATTGGGGTTGGTATAAACCAGCTCTCCCGACGAGGTAACCGAGTTGTCAAAGCGGCAGAACTCACAGGTCGCGGCATAAAGCACGGGCAAACGCTTGTAATACAAGTTGTTCTCGACGTCCGAGCGCATGAGCAAGCCCTCGCCAGTCCAGTTCTGAGTACTGGAGTGACCGATGTAATTCCACCACAGGGTGCCCTCGTTCAAGCGGTTGAACATCTTGACTCGGGCATCAGGATAGTGGCGGGAACCGCCCTCACTCACGTAGTCAAAGGCATCAATATATACGTAATTGAATACCATGTCTTGCCCACCATATTGCTTGATTCTATCAATCATCGTATTGGATTGAATCATGTGGACGCCCTCGTTCTCATCATCGGCACAGAACATGATCTGGTTTTTCCAGGAGCCATAGTCTGTATTGGTGACATATTTGACCAGTTTGTTGACAACGGCACGAGCCTCGCTCACGTTCCTGACAATCATGCGGCCCACAGCAATGCTCAACTTGTCTTCTACATATACCGAAGCCCCATCAGCAAGAGCACCCAAATAGTCATCGCTGGTGTAGGAATCATCCTCGGTGTTGCTGGTCAAGGTCTGCCACGTGAGCAGATGGGGGAAGTTGAGCACACTGGCATTGGTGCCGATCAAGCGGTTATCATAACTGCCACTGCCCAGCAAGAGCAGATAGCCCAACTTGTGGCCATCCTCACTGGCGCCTCGGTCATAGAACATCTTGCACAACCTCCTGTAGGCCATAATGTCCTGTGTGCCACTGGAGAACTCGTTAAAGACCTTTTCATGGTCGAGCACGAGCACACGGAAGTCGTCCTCATCTTCATGCAGGTCAGCGACACGATAAGCTTGGTCAAGATAGGCACTCGGTGCCAGGATGATCATGTCGGGGGTGGGCTCTCCGTGAATATTCTGATTAGCAACGGGTTCATAAGACGGTACCGACATAAATGTCTTGTCAGGGTCAAAGGCCACAAACTCGCGCCGTCCATCGGCCGCGGGAGCGAAGGTGACAGTGCCCTCGCCAGCAGTGGTCTTGAGCTGAACAGGAGCGAAGGGTCGCGTCACGTCCCACACGAGGGTGCCGCTTCCACAGTTACTCAAACGGTAGTTGTATGCCGTGCTGGCATTATTCAATCCGAAAGCCAAGACTCCGTCCCTGAGTTTCAACAATCGCTTATAGTTGACGGTCATATAGTCCAATCGGGCTAAATAAACCATGCCGCCGCAACTGTACTTCAACGTACAGTTCAATCCCGTGGCATTCTTCAAGTCATATGATTTGACAGCAGTTTTATATTCGTAGTGTGTATGCGTCAGGTCTTTGGTCTCTGGAATTACATCTTCGTTCAGCACGCTCAGGGTATCACCGTTGTAGTAATGCGAGATGGTACTTGTCGCGCCAGAGGTTTTAGCTGCAAATCGGGTAACAACTTTGACGGGCGTGTTCTCAACCTTGTCATCGATGGTAAAATTGAAGGTCTGACTCTTGGTTGAAGTAAAACTCTCGCCCAAGAATCGACGTCCTGTCTCACCAGGATTGATGATTTCCTGCTCGTGAAAGAGGCGCTCGGTATAAGTACTCACAACGTTACCGTTATTTGTTGGAACGTTGGTCGCCACCGCGACATCGATGTCCTGGTAACGGCTGTTGTTAGTGACCAGATAGGAACCTGAGGTCGCATAGGGGTGCTGCACCTGCATGTGTTCTATATCACTGCTAAACCACTCCCAAGTCGTTGGACCCTGGGCATAGAACAGGATGCGGTCATCATTGCGCACAACAGGCATCTGGGGCAGGTCATCGGCATAGTTGTCACCGACCATCAGCTCGCTCAACGGCGCGCCACCGTAGCCAAACACATGAATCGCCGACAAATCACTGCCCAAACCCCATTTACGGATATCATCGGCAGTAATCTGGTAGATACCGCTCTCAGTGACCGAGATTTTGACCCATTGGCCAGAATCTAATTTGCTGGTTTGCGCATAGTAACTTTTATCCAATGCATTCGCGTGTAGAGCACAACAGGCCAGTACCAAAAAGGGCACAGCCACGCGGACGAAATATTTCATCATCTTTTTCATCGTTTTATGTATCTACCCTATTAACGATATTTTCAGCGTTTTATTGCCCATGGGGTGGACAATCACGACAGGCAGGCAGTGGCAAGTGTCATGTAGTGCCCTTCAACCCGACGGCAAACCAAGCGGTAAACCCTGTCCCCACAATGGGCGCTAAGGACGGTTTCATCGGCATTTACGGCAAAGGGGGCGATGACGATGCCATCGGTCCAATCGATGGCGCTATTGCGCTCGGCCTTGATGATGGCCTCCTTGGCCGTCCATGCGATAACATGCGCTGTCAAGTCGTCGGGGGCGATAAAAAGTTTCTCACTGGCATTGAGAAACTTGTCCCGCACGCGCAAGACCTGACTGCGATCCTGCTGCTCGGCATCCAAGCCGATGACTTGACGGTGATTGACTGCAAGGGCCACCAGGTGTGGCGTGTGGGTGATGCTGATATTCACGTCCTGCCCCACGACACATGGCGCGCCCTGCTCGGTGTGGGCCAGAGTCACGGGATGGCCGAGGGCATGGCACAGCAACAGACGCTCGGCAGCCTTCTCGCGCTGGCGTTTGGCTGGTGACATCTCCAAATCGTCGACCGTTATGCCCGCCTCGAGGCACAACGCCAGCAACTGCGGCGCGTCTTCATCAAGGCGCCACACCAGCACTTGAGAGCCATCGGGATAGGTTATTTCTTGAACAATCATCGCTTGTGCCGCATTTTGCCCTCAAAAGGGAAAGTGAAGGATGCTTAACCTACGCCATTCTTGGCCAGGTCGATTCGGGTAAGGACTTTGGGATTGTCTTCGCTGACGGCAATCCAGGAGCGGTAGCGGCGTCGGTTCACAAAACGCTCTACCAGATAGGCAAGAATGAACATGACGGGCACCTGCAACCACATCATCCAGTAATGGTGGGATACTTGATAGAGGGTGGCGCCATTGGTCTGCATGAGGACATAACCGTTGCTCATCCACGTGGCAGGCACACAGTCGCCCACGACATACCACAACGGCGACATCAGGTAGCGCGGCCACGAAGCACCCGTGAGGAAGACAAATACGACCGATGAGAAGACGAACAGCAAGAACACGCTCTCGCGCTCGTTGACAAAGGCCTGCAACGTCTGCCCCATGAGCGAGACAGCAATAATGAACGGAACGGCCAGGCAGATGATGTGCAGGATGTTGCCATATTGCGGAAAACCGAACATTAACGGCACATAATGCAATACATAGATGACCGGAATGATGTAGATGATCTGATGACACATCATCTTGCCGATGATGGTGGCACCCACGCCGGCCTCAATCGCCATCGGGTCACGACCACCGTTGCGGCGGCGACGCTCGATGCTGCCACCATGCAGCATGGCGATACCCAGAATCATACTCTGTTGCAGCACCAGCGGCAGGATGAACAGCAGCACAGCGCTGGCGATACCCATCGCGGGATTGCCCACGGGCACCTGTCGGCTTTCGATGATACTGCCGCTCATGTTGAGCACTGGCTCAACGGTGGCGGCCAGGCGTTCTCCGCCCATTGCCTGGGTAACATTTGTCAACGCAGTAAACATGGCCTTATAGCGCATCATCACGCTCATGTCGCAGTAGAGCGACACATGCCCCTGCTCACCGCGCGTGACGCTCTGGCTGAAGTCGCGCGGCACATACAGGATGCCATAACAAGCCTTGCGGTGCATTGCCTCCTGGGCCTCTTGCATATTGGCGGCATAGCCCACGATAGCGACCTCCTGGGTGGCATCCATGCGACGGATAAGGTCGCGGCTCATGGCGGTGCGGTTGTCGTCAACCACCACCACGGCCTCGTTGCGCACTACCTCTGGATTATAGATGAGGGCATAGAGCACTGGATAGACCGCATTGAGCAGCAGGAAGAAAATAACCACGCCCTCGTCGCGGAACACAAGCAACAACTCGCGTCCACACACCCGCAGCACTTGGATGAACCACAGGAACAATCTGCTATGTTTCACTTTTTCGGTCATATCATCAGGGCACATAAACGGGATTTAGACAGTCTTTCTTCAAGCGCCAAGACAGCAACATGGGCAGGATTGTAAACCCTAGGAGCGCAGCATAGTAGAAGCGTGAATAATACACATCAATGCCATTCAGGGCTTGATCCACCATGATGAGGAAGTAGTACTTGACGGGCATCACAAAGCCCAAAGCCTCAACCCAAGGGTACAAGGCCTCCTGGGGCAATGAGAAACCTGTAAACGAGAACGATACCATGCCCAGCAGCGTGCACAACATCGTGCCATAGCGGAAGTTGGGCGTGAAGCAGTACATCAGCACTGCAAAACTCTGATTGGCAACTACAAGCAGGAACATCGCGCTGAGCATATTCCACGGGTTGCAGTTGAGCGGGAAGTCATAACAGCGGTACATCATCCACTGGATAAACCAGCCCACAGCGGTAAAGAGCACCGTCTGGGGCACCAGTTTGCCCACCAGAGCCAGGAACATGCTGTCACCCGATGTCTTGAGCCACTGTCGGCTCAATCCTGACTTCAATTCCATGCCCAGCGAGAATGCCGTTACCAGCAGGATAAACAGCGACAGGAAACAGGGCACAAAAGTCGAGTTCAGGTAGTAGTCATAGTTGATGAACGGGTTGCCAGGCATGTGGACGTGGGTCTGATAGGGCTGCAATGCAGCGGCAATCATCTGGTTAGGCACGCCCACGGTGCGCAAGGCCGTCTGCACGATGGCTCCGTTGGCCAGCAGTGACATGGTCTTGAAGCCCTTGTACTGCATCGATGCCGGGGCATAGTAGGCATAGTTCACATAGTAGCTCACGATGGGCTGACGGCCACCCAGGGCCTCCTCTTCAAGATACTCGGGAAGGAGGAAGAAGCCCAGCACCTCGCCGCGCTGCACAGCGTCGCGTGCCTCGGCAAAATTGCTATAGCGGTGGCAAATGTTCACCTGCTGCAAGCCATTGAGCGTGCGCAACACCTGTCGGGACATGATGCTGTTGTCCAAATCGACGATGCCCACGGGCACACGCTGCACACTGCCGCCCTTGATAAGGTCCATCAAGTACCAGCAGCACAAGATGGGCATGATGACGATGAGCAGGAAATACATGGGCCTGCGCACGAGTTGGATGCACCCGCGCTTGAACGATTGCCCTATGTATCTCATTATCATAATTTTCTGCAACTAGCCATTCTAGTCATTCTAGTCAATCTAGATATTCTAGAGATTCTAGAGATTCTAGAGATTCTAGAACATCTACACTTTATTTCTCCAAAATCACCGACATGCCGGGGCGCAGGTTGGGCACCTTGCTCACGGGGCGCATCTTCACCTCAAAGGTCTTGCTGTCATACTGGCCTTGGGCCTTGGAGGCCTGCCAAACGGCATAACTGCCCATGTCGTGGATATAGTAGACCGACATCTTGGTCTGCATGTTGTTCAATGCGGGGATGCGCACGTTGACTTCCTTGCCCATGGGCAGGTCGTTCAACATCTCCTCACGCACGCTGAAGCTGACCCACATATCGTCGAGTTTAGCAATCGACATGATTGGGGTTCCCATCGCCACGAGTTCGCCCTCTTGCGGGTAAATCTCACTCACCTCGCCGTCACACGGGGCCACAAGCACCTGGTCCTCGAGCAGGCTCTCGACCTCCATGACGGTACCACGAGCGGCGTTGGCCATGCTCTTGGCGGCATTCTTGTCTTCCTGCTGAGCGCCCTTCACAGCCATGTCATATTGGGCCTTGGCGGCCTTGACCTGTGCTGTTGCGGCATCATAGGCGGCCCTGGCCTCGTCACGCTTCTGCTGCGTGGCCACACCCTGCTTGTAGAGATTCTCCACGCGCTGATAGGTCTTCTCGGCGATGGTCTGGGCAGCGACAGCCTGTTGCCACATGTTGTAGGCGCCCTGCTTCAACTCTTCGCGGGTGCCACGCTCAGCCTTCTGATTCTGTGACGCGGCAGCCTCTTGCATCTGCTTGGCCTGGTAGTACTTGGCATCGACCGTGCTGGAGTAGATGCTCACCAGCTTGTCGCCCTTGTGCACCGAGTCGCCCTCGTGGACATAGAAGCGCACAATGCGGCCGGGCAATTTGCCGCTAACGCGCACAGCGTCACAGTCGGCTTGTCCCTGGGTCATGGTGTCGGCGGGATGGATGAGCAGGATGCCCACAATGGCGATGCTCACCATTACTAGCGCAAATACTGCCAGCGCTGCCAGCAGCGCTTTGTCCTTCTTGCGGACCACAGTTCTTTGTTCGTCTTTTTCCATATCTTAGTTGTTAGTTTTAAGTCCTGAGTTATGCCCTTTTAATAGCTCATCGTTCCCATGACCTTGCTGAGGTACTCGTGGGTGAGCTGCACATTGATTTCGGCGTCGATTTTCTCGCTATTGGCCTTGAGCCATGCGGTCTGTGCGCCCAGCACCTCGTCAACGGTGCCCATGCCCTCCTTGAAGGCGATGCCGGCGATGCGCAGGTTCTCATCGGCTTGGGCGAGGTTAGCCTTGGTGGCCTCAAAGGTCTTGAAGGCCTCCTGGTAGCTGAAGGCGGCTTGACTGATCTGCAAGGCGATTTTCTCCTTGGCATCATCGAGTTCCAGACGCTTGACGTTGGCCTCGACCTGGGCGGCTTTGACCTTGTTGCTAAGACCTCCCCAGTGCCACAATGGCATCCTGAGCGTCGCACCAAAGGTGAATGCACCAGCAAAACGGTTCTCAAAGCCATTGTAACTGTTGGGATTGGTGGCATGCAGGGCGGCGACAGCTGCCAGCTTGGGCATCATCTCACTGCGGGCGACTTTGACCTGCTGGTCATAGATCTTAGTGGCCAATTCCAGCGAACGCACATCATGGCGCTTGTTGTAAACCTCATCCAGGTTGAAGTTGGACGGTGCCAGGGTAAGCGCCAACTCGTCCTTGCCTTCGTCGGCAAGGGTCATCATGGTGTTCACGGGCAGGCCACACAATTGAGCCAGCAACATGCGCGACAAGGTCACACCGTTGTTCACTTTGGTCAAATCGACGTTTGCCTCGTTGAGTTTCACGTCAACCGCGAGTTGGTTGGCTCGCGTGGCGACTCCCTCGTTGACCATCGCTTTGACATCATCATCGAGTTTCTGCACCAGATCGACATAACTGCGGGCCAGTTTCTGCTTGGCACACAGCGAGACCACCTGCCAGTAGGCGGCATCCACGTTATAGATGACGTCCTCGACCTTGCTCTCACGCATCTCGCGGGCAAGTTGCTGTGCCAGGTCGGTAATCTGGTTCATGGCCGTGATTTTGCCACCCATGTAGATGGGCTGGGTCACCGTCAGCGCACCACCCATCAGGTTGTGGATGTTATAGGTGAGGCCGCTCTTGGGCAGCAGGGCTACCGTCGAGGGGACATACTGGCCGTTCTCGAGTTGAAGGGGTGCTCCAGTTCGGGGGTCAATGACCAGGTTGTAATCGTAGGTGCCCGTCTGCAGGTTGAACGACTTGGTGGGCAGCATCTGATCTTCCTTGACCAGTGAGACCTTGCGGGAATTGTAGATGTAACCCGCTGTGAGGTCAAATTGTGGCAGATAGGCCGCTGCAGCCTCCTTGCGCTGGTAGCCGGCCTTGTCGATGGCCAGCGTCGCCTGCTGGATTTCCTTATTGTTGCGCAACGCCATGTTGCGGCACGAGTCCAAGGTCACCACCTGGGCCGATGCCACTACCGAGATAGCGCAAAGCGCGATAAGCACTAAATTTCGCATGGTTTCTCTAAGAAAATAGGTCTGTTTTATCGCTGCAAATATACTACATCTTCTAATAAGAAAAAAATTGACTGTCCCAAATAGGCCACAATTGGTGCAATTTGGAACAGTCTTACAATATCATGTTTTTCTTTAGCCTAATTCACGTAGTAGCATTTTACCTCGCCAACGGGGAGTTTGCCCACCAGCAGCAGGGGGATACGGCTATCGTCGGTTGACATCCAAGCCGAGAGATCGTCGCTGGACTGCTTACCGCCCTTCTGCGTGAATTTGAAGTTGATGCGGTGAGCCTTGCGCTTGCTGCCGTCACGCATTTTGATCGTTTCCACACCCTTGTAATTGATGGTGAGGTACTCTTTCTCCTTGCCCGAGAAAATAATCGTCGTGTAGTTCTTGTTGCGGCTCAACTCGTCGTAGTCCAGATTGCGCAGCATGTAGAAGACGCTCAGCATGTCATAGGCCTGAGCCTTGGCGCTCAAGTCGATGGTCGTCGTTCCACTCGAGCGATAGCGTGTGCACTTGGCACTGGTATGGCTATAATTATAGGAGAACTTAACCACATCGCGGGCATAGTAATCCTTCTCGTGGGTCAACTTCTCATAGCGCAAGGGCCTCAGGTCCTTGTCCATGGTGCACTTGAGCGTATCTCGCACGGGATAGACCTTGTCGGCCCACGAGCGGGTCTTGCCCGTGAGTTGGGCGTTATATCCGCTATTGGTTTTGTGCAGGCTCAATGTGGCATCGCCGGCATGCTTCCAGATCATGCCCCAGTGGTACACAATCTCGTAGTTGAGGGTTTCGTTGCTAAAGGCCTTGGCCGTTAACGACTGCGGGAGCATCATCGATGCCACCAGTAATGCTATGGTCAGTAATTGTTTCATCGTACTGTTGTTTTTAAGAAATTTTCCTTTTAGACCACAAAACCCATCCAAGGTTTAACACGCCGTGTTAGGGGCGCATTGGCCATAAGGAATCTTCCTTGTTCCCCTGCTCCAAGACCGAAGGCCGCGGAACAGCAACAGTTGTCGTGTCATCACCGAAGATGATTGTAGCGCTGTCCATGTGTGCCCCTCGCTGTTTCCAGAAGTGGATGTCCCCACCGGCAAAGTCGGGGGCGGCTTCCAGCGTCATCCTCATGACAACGATGGCGGAGTCGGCAGGCAGGCAGATGCGGCCATAGGGATAGATGCCTATGGTCCACACGCCAGCATTGCATCGCTCGTAGGAACGCATTTTATACTTGTCGGCAACCACCTCGTCCAGTTCATAGGATTGCATCGTCATGCCCAATGGCAACGTCATGTTGAACTGCAGGCCACGCGATGCCTCACTGCCATAAAATATGGCTGGAACAACTATCGTTGAGCCAGGCTCAATCTCAAAATTCTCGATATAGATCCCGTTGTGCTGGGCCGTGGCACTCATCGCCAGCAACATTAGCAATAATGATATCAGACCGTTCTTCATAATCGTCTCAGGAATAAGTTTTACGGCGCAAAAATACATCAACTTTTTTAATGGGACAAATCACGCGCCTCAACATGGCAGGGTCAACTGTTCTTCTTGTAACTCAAAACGGCCCAAACAGCCATGACGCTCCCGATGCCCAACAGGGCCAGCAACTGGTGCCAGATGCTGGAAATGCCGCCGCCTCGGATAAAGACGGTGCGTATCGCCTCGATGAAGTAACTCATGGGATTGACGTAGGTGGTGGCATAGGCCCACGAGGGCATGGAGCGCGTGGGAGTGAACAAGCCCGAGAGCAACAACATCATCACCACGAAGAACCACATCACAAAGATGGCTTGCTGCATCGTGTCGCTGTAGTTGGATATCACAAGCCCCAGGGAACTCCAGAACAAAGCCAGCAACATCGACAGCAGATAGATGAGTGCCAATGGTCCGGCACTGGTAATGCCATAGACCGCCCAAGCCAGCAACAGGCACACCGTAATGACAAACAAAGCAATAATCCAGTACGGGATGAGTTTGGCCAGGATAAACGACCACTTGCTAGCAGGGGTGACGTTGATCTGCTCGATGGTGCCCGCCTCCTTCTCGCCCACGATGTTCAGGGCGGGCAGGAAACCCGTCATCAGCATCATCACGATGGCAAACAGGGCGGGAATCATAAACAACTTGAAATTCAAGTGTTTATTATAGAGGAACAAGGTAGAAATCCTGGACTGCATCGAGGCGATGTCAGGATTGACGTGTTGGGTGACAATCTGGGTCAGATAGTTACCGCCCATGGCCCCCTTGGTGCCGTTGACAGCATTTGCGGCAATCAGGACTTGAGGCTGATGGCCAAGCGCCACATCCTTGCTGTAGTCCTGTGGAATGACCATGACCACATCGACCTGTGATTTCTCCATCTGTTGCAGGGCAGACCGATAGGTGGGCACCTGCCCCTTGAAGACGAAATAGTTGCTGGCTTCGATGCTGTGGACGAGTTGCTGCGACAGTGTCGAGCGGTCGTTGTCCACCACTGCCACCTTGATATTTTTCACCTCCATGCTCATCACCCAGGGCATGACGCACATGATCATGATGGGGAACATGACGATGAGTCGGGGCAGAAACGCATTGCGGCGAATCTGTATAAACTCCTTCTGTATGAGATATTTCAGTGTCATGGCAATGTGTTGTTATTCCAGTCGTTTATTAAACTTGGCGAGGGCCAGGGTCATCAGCACCACAAGCATGCCAACAAGGATGATGACTTCCCTGGCAACCTCATGAATGCCCACGCCCATAATCATGAGTTTGCGCATCGCCTCAATATAGTAACGAGGCGGAACGATGGCCGATATCCACTGCAGTATCGTGGGCATCGATTCCACGGGGAAAAGCATGCCACTGAGCATCACGATGGGCAACAGCAACACCATGGCCGAGAGCAGCAACGCCACCAGCTGGGTGTTGGCGATATTGGAGATGAACAAGCCCAACGATAGCGCCACCAGGATATAGATGACTGAGATGACAAGAATCCACCCCAATGAGCCCGCAAGGGGCACTCCGAGCACAAACCGCGCCATCAACAGTATAATAAGCAAGATCGCAAATGCCAGCACCAGATAGGGAATCGCCTTGGCGATAATGATCATGATGGGCTTCACCGGCGACACGAGCAGCACCTCCATCGTGCCCTTTTCCTTCTCGCGCACAATCGAGATCGAGGTCATCATGGCGCAAACGAGCATCAACAGCATACCCATAATGGCGGGCACAAAGTTGTAGGCCGACTTCATCTGCGGGTTATAGAGCATTTTGACATTGGCGGGGCCTCCGTCCATGTTGGTAATGACTCCCGTAGCATAGTTGGTCCACTGCTGGGCCATATTGGGGTCTGCACCATCAACGATAAATTGCACCCCGCTGCGCTTGGAAGCGAAATCAGGCCCAAAGACAATGGCCATGTCTGCCTTCTGGCCACGTATCAGGCGCTCGGCCTCACGTGGCGTTGCCGCCACTTGGGTAATGATAAAATACTCCGATGCAGCGAGTCGGTCCACTGCCTGTTGCGTCAAGTGGTCCATCGAACTGGTGACAATCACAGTGCGCACATTCTTGACATCGGTACTGATTGCAAAACCGAAAATCAGCATCAACGCCAGCGGCATGCCAAAGAGGATGAGCATCGTGCGCTTGTCGCGCAGGATGTGCTTCGCTTCCTTGATGACAAATGATCTGAATTGTTTCATATCAATCGCTTGAACGGGTGGCTTGTCGTGCCAGATAAGTGAACACGTGGTCCATATCGGGCTGGTTATAATTCTTTTTTAGTTCATCAGGGGTGCCCATCGCCTTGATTTTGCCGTCCACCATGATCGAGATGCGGTCACAATACTCGGCCTCGTCCATGTAGTGGGTGGTGACAAACACGGTGATGCCCCTGCTTGACGCGTCATAGATGAGTTCCCAAAACTGGCGTCTTGTGGCGGGATCCACACCCCCTGTTGGCTCATCAAGGAACACGACTCCTGGCTCATGGAAAATGGAAACCGAGAATGCCAATTTCTGCTTCCACCCCAGGGGCAGACTCTTTACCAGAGCGTCCTTATGCTCGGTAAACTGCAAGCGATCGAGCAACTGGGCCGTCTTGAGGGTAATGTCCTCGTCACTCATGCCATAGATGCCGCCAAAAAGGCGAATGTTCTCGGCAACGGTCAAATCCTCGTAGAGCGAGAACTTCTGGCTCATATATCCGATGTGCTTCTTTATCTCCTCATGCTCGGTACGGATGTCATAGCCCACCACACGACCTGTGCCGCTCGTGGGCTGGTTCAGGCCCGTGAGCATGTGCATGGCCGTAGTCTTCCCGGCACCGTTAGCACCCAGGAAACCAAAAATCTCGCCACGCTTGACGGTAAAACTGATGTCGTCAACAGCATGGAAGGACCCGAAGGCTTTCACCAGATGTTCCACCTCAATCACATTCTCGCCACTGACCTCTCCGCCCTGGGAATGCTCAATGCCCGGTGGATTGAAAATATCGGCAAATCGGGTCAAAATCTCGTCAGGTGTGCCGATACCTCTTATCTTGCCCTGGTCCAGGAACGCCACACGCTCGCAACGGCGCACCTCATCGAGATAGGGTGTTGAGGCCACGATGGTGATGTCACGTCCCTTGAGGGCTTCCAGCATCTCCCATAACTCCTTGCGGCTCACGGGATCGACGCCCGTGGTGGGCTCATCGAGGAAAAGCACGCTGGGCTGATGCACCAGGGCACACGAGAGCGCCAACTTCTGTTTCATGCCACCCGACAGCGCTCCTGCCTTGCGGTCCTTGAAGCGCTCAATCTGGCTATAAATCGCCTTGATGGTATCATATCCCTGTTCAACGGTCGTCCCGAACAGGGTAGCGAAAAATTCCAGATTCTCCTGCACGGTCAAGTCCTGATAGAGCGAGAACTTGCCAGGCATGTACCCCACCCTGCGGCGAATCTCGTTCATCTGCCTCACGGTGTCAAAGCCATCGACCGTCGCGGTTCCGCTTTCAGGCAACAACAGGGTGCACAGGATGCGGTACATCGACGTCTTGCCGGCACCATCAGGGCCGATGAGCCCAAACACCTCACCCTTGCCCACGGTGAACGACACATCATCGAGCGCCTTGACCGAGCCATAGGACTTGGAGACATTATTTACCTCGATTGCATTCATTGTCAATTATCTGTAATTGAGGCCATTGCTGCAATCACTCTAGAATTTCACTTCGCCATACATACCGATTCTCAAGTAGCCATCGTTCTTGACGGCGATCTTGACGGCATAGACCAGGTCGGCCCGTTCGTCATCGGTGAGGATGGTCTTGGGCGTGAACTCCGAGCGACTGGAAATCCATGTGACTGTGCCGCCATACTCCTTCTTCTGCCCGTCACCATAGTCGGCGAACACTTTACAGGTCTGCCCCACCTTGACATGCTGCAACTGGGCCGAAGTGACATAAGCGCGAATGAACATGTTGTCCACATCAGCCATCTTGAACAGCGGCTTGCCCGTGGAGACGAACTCACCCGGCTCGACATATTTCTCGAGCACGGTGCCCTTGTAGGGCATCACGACATCGGCATTGGCGATCTGGTCATCGAGTTGACGCTGCTGGGCGTCAATACCTGCCACTTGGGCATCGATACCCTCCATCTGGGCGCTGATGCCTTTTCCTTGCTCAGCTAGGCTGGCGTTAGCGCTACGTATTTGGTCACGGGTAGCATCCAGTTGACGGTTCAAGACCTTGATCTGGTTATCGATGTCATCGAGCTGTTTGCGTGGCACGGCGCCGTCCTTGACCAGTTCGGCATAGCGCTGACGCTCGCGCTGGGCATTAGCCACCTGCTGCTGGAGGGACGAGAGTTGCTTGTTCAAGTCCAATTGCTGGCTACTGGTTGCCGAGCGGTTGGACGACAACTGGCGCTTGCTGGCGGCCAACTGAGAGCGCTGGGTCTCGAGTTGCTGCTTTTTCAGCACCAGCTGGTAGGTGTCGATGCGCCCCACCTGCACGCCTTCGTCGATAGTCAGGCCCTCGGTAACATCAAAGGATTTCAACTCACCTGTGGCTTTAGCCGAGATGGTCACTTCGGTAGCCTCGAAAGTACCGGTGGCATCATATTCCTTCTCCTTTTTCCCGCAAGCGGTCATCACCATCAGTGCCACGCTTGCCATGATTATTGACTTTTTCATCGTTATGTTGTTTGATTAATTGTTGGTGGTATATTTCAAGTCATACATCTGCTTGAGCATTTCAATCTCGTGGATGGACTGCTGAACACGCGCGGCATTCTCACTGTTGATGTCACGCACCAGGTCGTTCACATCGATGATGCCATGTGAAAGTTTGGACTCGGCAGCCTTGCGCACCTGCTGGCGCAGGGTGATGATCTGCTCATCCTGGGCGATGAGTTTGTGGTATCGGTCGATGGCCTCATCCTGTTGCATCTGCTCCAAGCGGTTGTTAAACAGGAAGACGTCGCGCTGATTCTGGGCGGTCTCGCGCTGCAGCTGTATCTTGGCCTTGTCGTTACTCCGGGTGTACAAGGCGCCAATGTTCCACGTCAGTCGCGCGCCCACCATGGCATTCCATGACCAGTCACGGCCCATCATGTCCTTGAACATGTTATAGCCCGGATAGCCATAGTACCCCTGTGCAAAGACGCCCAACCGCGGCAGCAGGGCGGCGTTAAGCGCTTTTTCCTGGGCATCGGCGAGTCGCAACTGGCTATCATACAGGTGCAACTCAGGGCGATTATTGCCCTGACGGGCTTCGACTGGCTGGGGCTTGCTCACCGCATTCACCTCAATACCGCAAAAGGTGCCCAACATCGCCATCATCACACGCCGCTGCGACTCCAGCGTGGTGATTTGCTGAACGACGTTCAGGCGTTCGGCTGTGATGTTGCTCAGGTCACACTGGGCGGCAGTGCCGTGCTTAACCATCGAGGTGAGTTTATTCTCGCTGGCGGCAAATTGCTCTTGCAGGTCACGGTTGAGCCTGATCTGATCCTCGAGCAGCAATAGGGCAAAATACATGTCGTTGACGCGCTGACGCACATTATATAAATTTACGTCCAACTGCGCTTGCTGCACGGCACCCTGCTCGCGCGCCACCTGCTTTTGGGCACTGATGGCACCGCCATCAAACACGGTCTGCTGCACATCCAGGCCCACGCGGTACTGGTCCTTGGCCAGGCCTTTCATGTCCACGCCCATCTGCTGCATCATTCCCTTCATTTCGTCGGGCCACGCTGGGACGGCATTCTGGTAGGTTGCCTGGGCTGTCGCCGTCACCTGGGACAGCCACCCCTTCTGAATATTGGCGACAGTGAGATCGGTGGTGCGGGCGATAAGGTCGTGCTGGACGATGAGCGGGTAATTGCGCTCGGCGGCCTGCTGGCACTGCTCAAGGGTCTGTCCCCGCATTATGAGCGAGGCGAGACCTAAAGCGAATATCACAAGAATCCTGTTCATAACTTCAATGATTGATTTGATATCGCAAAGATAAAGCAAGAAATTGGCCACCTTGCTATCTAAAAAAAGGAAGATATGTTCTATTTGTACAAAATCCCCGAAAAAATTTCGTTTTTAGGCCCATTTTCTCTATCTTTGCGTCCAAAATCGTCACGATTATGGCTCAATTAAGACAATTAAATCTCGCCCAACTCAAGCAACTCATCGAGGGCAACGACAAGCATCTGACCAACAACTACATCTCGCGCAACCTCGCTGTTGCCCGCAATGTGAAGGTTGACCTGATTAAGGATCAGGTTTTCGACCAGCCGACGCTCCTTCCCGAGATGCGTATCCTCATCGTGCAACGCGGCTGTGCAACGCCTGTCATCAACATGATTGAGCGGCGTTTCGAGGCCGGGGATCTCATCTTCCTGAGCAGTAACGGCATCATACAGTATCCTGACCCCTCGAGCGAGATACAGGGCATTGGGCTGTCGATCAGCGACGAACTGTTTTCGCTGGCCATCGGCAACCGCATTCCCAAGGCGTTTGATGGCCACCTGCGCGACTTTCAACTGCACTTGCAGGAGCAGGATTTGGAATACTTGGACCAGTTGCACCAACTCATCTATCAATACATGCGCCAGCACGAGGGAAGCAGCCAAGTGACACTCCATCTGGTGAGCGCCTTCCTGTGGTATGTGGACCACCTGTGGAACCGACAGGAGCAGAGCGAACTTGAGAGCCAATCACGCGAACAGCGGTTATTCACCGAATTTATTCAGCTGGTCAGTGAGCATGCGCCAGTGCACCACACCATCGACTTCTATGCCTCGCGCCTATGCCTCACGCCGCGATACATGAGCACCATCGTCAAGCAGGTGAGCGGCAAGAGTGCCAAACAATGGATTGACGACGCCCTGGTGACCCGCATCAAAATCGACCTCAAACACACCGACAAGACCATCGCTCGAATCTGTGACGAGATGAATTTCCCGAACCCCTCATTCCTCACCAAGTTTTTCAAGCGGATAACTGGCTTGACACCTACACAATACCAAAAGGGATAAATTCTTCAGCCGCTACCCCAAAGGCTGCGGAACTATTGCGGATTTCACAAACACATCTCATTATATACCAACCATTTACATTCGTCTCATTAGCGAAATTCGCTTTAAAAACTTTTAGCATATCTCTCTATAGCATTTCCTTTTTTTGAAAAAAATCGGGGAAAAGTATTGACTTTTACCAACAATATTGTAATTTTGCAACGTCAAAATTATTGTTTTACCATTTTATCATATTTTTTTACCATGAACAACACTTTTAATGACAATGCACACCGCGAGTTGTGCCAGCGGCGAGACCAGGAATTTCTCGCATTGTACCGCCCCACCCTGGATGCTCTGCTAGATCAGGGCATGAGTCCCAGCAAGGCGCGCCGCGCCGCAGTTGAATTTACCATCGCCAACGGCCGTCCCCACTATCACGTGAACCATGAGCGCGCCTACCGTTGCGTGTGCCATCTGCTCCAGGCCGAGGACAAACGAGGCAACGGCTCGCGCACCTATCGCAACAGCGGTGACATGGATCTGGCACATGGCCGCCTTCGCCGCCAGATGTGGTATGAAATCACCCAGCAAGTAAAATCACTTGCCACACGCGGCATGAGCATCGAGAATGCCATCGACCACGTGCTGGACCACTGCCGTGCCTCGCGATTCTTTATCTCTCCCGCCACGGCGCTGACCAAAATCTGCCCCAGCGTCCGCACCCGCGCGTTGCGCTAAAAAAACCAACATCTAAAACTTAAAAAATTGAGAAACCATGAAATACCGCATTGAAATCGCCATCAACCTGGACGACATCCAGCAAGCCATTTACACCGAGGGGACCTGGCACCCCGCTGACAACGCTACCGCATGGGGCGTGAACCCGAGTAATGAACCCATCGTTGACCGCCGCGTGCGCGAGGGCCTTGACGACCTGCTGTCACGCATCAGTGGCTACATTGTCAACAAGAACATCAACTTCAACATCGAGAGTCAAAACATCATGCTCACGTTGGCGGTGGAACATCGACCGCTGCTCTCGCTGGCCGATGACCTGAAACGCGCCATCATCGCGGCACTGGCCAACTACACGCTCATGTCGCTCTATGGCGACGAGGACAGCATCTACGGCACAGCATGGCGACTGCACCGTGCCCGTACCCTACTGCTGCTAAGTCGGCCCTAATCGCACTTTTGCCTGATTAGCCATGAATTGGAGTATTGGAATGATAAAAAAGATGTACCTTTGCACAAAATTATCAATTTTATCACCCAATAACATTTTTTCATTCATGAAAAAGAACCAATTCCTTTTATTACTGATGTGTGTGGCGGTGACGTTCACCGGCCTTGCTGGGGCTATCAACGAGAAACAGGCCCAACGGGTTGCTGCCAAGTTCATGGCAAGCCACGCCATCCCGTCAACCAATCTGATTATGGCACAAAAGGCTCCCAGCCTGAATGCTGCCCCCGACAAAGCCGCCTATTATGTATTCAACGGCAATCAAGGCGGCTATGTCATCGTCGCTGGCGATGACAGGGCTCCTGCCGTGCTGGGATATAGCGACCGCGGCACATTTGATGCTAATGACGTGCCCGAGGCTATGCAGGAACTGCTGGAAAGCTATGCTGCCCAAATCCAAGCGCTCAACGATGGCGCTCAAGTGGATAAACTAGCATCATCGGGCACGGCTATCCGTCCGCTGGTACCTGCAGTATGGTCACAGAACAATCCCTACAACATCCTGTTCCCCTATGTGACATCAGGCAAGCATGCAGTAGTGGGCTGTGTAGCCACCGCGATGGCCCAAGTGTTGTATTACTGGAAATGGCCAGTTCGCGCCACCATGCCCATCCCGGCCTACACATCCTCCAGCCTGAACATCGAGATGCCCGAATTGCCCGTGATTGACTTCAACTGGGAGGCGATGCAAGACACCTACATGACCACCGACACCACGAGCGTTGCCGCACTGGCAGCCTCTACTCTGAGCCTCTACTGTGCCCAGGCGGTAGAGATGGATTTCCAGGAGTCTTCTTCGGGCGCTACTAGCGCGCGCATACCTCTCAAGTTGTCCACCTACTTTGATTACGACAAGAGCGCCCACACGTTGTACCGCGCCAACTACTCTACCCAGGGATGGGCAGATGTCATCTATAGCGAATTGGCTGCTGGCCGCCCCGTCATCTTCAGCGGCAGGAAGAGTTCAAGCGGACATGCCTTTGTCTGCGATGGCTATGATGGCAATAGCATGTTCCACATCAATTGGGGCTGGAACGGCCTGAGTAATGGCTACTTCCTGCTTAACGTGCTCAACCCTGATGAACAGGGAACGGGCAGTGCCAGCGGTGCCTACGGCTACATCTATCGTCAAGCCGCTATCGTGGGCATTCAGCCGAACAAGGGTGGACATGACACCTTTGAACTCACGATTGCCAACATTACACTCAACAGTTACAGCGACTCGCGATGGTTCAACAGTTTCTCCTTCGAGGCAAACGTATCGGGACAGTTCCATAATTACACATCCCAGGTGATGCCTGTCAAATTCGGCTGGGGACTCTTCCAGGGTGATACCATGCTTTCAAATCTCTATAGCAGTTATAACACCTCACTCAATCCCGGCTCTTACCTGAATATAAAGGACAAGGAGCTGAGCTTCGGCAGCAATATCACCAGCGGCACCTACCGCATCCTGCCCATGTACAGCGAGTACGGTGCCGATAACTGGCGCCCATGTGTCGGTGCTGACCGCAATTATATCGAGGTGACCATCAACGGCAACAACTGTACCATTACTGGCTATGGAACGGCTGGTGAGCGCAATTACACCATCAACGACATCACTTATGAGGGCACAATGCACAACGGCCGCCCCGTGAACATCGATGTGAACATGACCAACAACGGCAATTCCAGCAACGAGTTGCTGTACATGTTTGCCGATGGAACATTTGTGTCAACTGGTTATGTGGGACTGGAGCCTGGTGAGACGGGCGACGTTCACTTCAAGTACCTGTTTGACACGGCTGGCGATCACACCCTCACCTGGTCATGGAACGACGACGGCAGCAATCCCATCGCCACTCGCACCATCACCATCAACCCAATGCCTGCCGCCTCGCTGAGTGCGACCATCAGAGTGCTCGATGTTACTGATACCGACAATCGCATCATCACCAGCGACAAGTTTAGTGTCGAACTCACCATCACCAACAACGGCACAACCACCTACGACGAAGAAATCTCGGCAAAACTGTTCAAGAGGACCCAGGGAACCAGCGGCAGCAATGTTCAGGGTAAGAACCAGCACCTCGTGCTGGCTCCTGGCGAGACCACCACAATGCGCTTCGACATGGACAATGTCATCGAGGGTTGGTACTATTTCTCCAAGTCTTACTATTACAGCGAGGGTAAGCAACAAGACCTCAAGGGCACGACATCCTATACGCTCGTCTTCCCCGAGGAACCCGAGGTGATGTTTGGCGACGTGGACGGTGACAAGGAGATCAGCATCAAGGACGTTTCGGCGCTGATCGACTATCTGCTGACGGGTGACGCCACTGGCATCAACCTGGCCAATGCAGATGTCAATAAGAATAGCGAAATCACCATCGCCGACGTCAGCGCGCTCATCGACTACTTGCTCGACAACTGATTAATTAATAAACAGAATTTAAGGTAGTAGGAATGTGCTATATGGCATATTTTTACTACCTTTGTCGTAACAATAATCAACTAAATCCTAAATAGCACTTATGAATAGATTACGAATTCTACTGTTTTTTATCTGCGCAACCGTTGTGAGTACGGTCTGGGCCGCTAGCATTAGCGAGGGGCAGGCACGTGCCATTGCTACCAAGTTCATGGCACAAAAGGCCATACCGTCAAGTCAACTGAAGCTGGCCCGCAAGGCTACCCGATTGAGCGGCACCCCGACTCAGGACAATGCCGCCTACTATGTGTTTAACAGCGCTGAGCGTGGTTATGTCATCATCGCTGGTGACGACCGTGCACCCGCCGTGCTGGGTTATAGCGACCGTGGCACCTTCGACAATCAGGACGTGCCCGAGGGCCTGCAAGACCTGCTCGAGGGCTATTCAGCACAAATCGAGGCCCTGGCCAATGGCGCCAAGCCTGCACTCCAGTTGCAGAGTGTCGCTGCCATTCGCCCGCTGCTCAAGGCCACGTGGGGCCAAGGGAGCCCATACAACACCCTGCTGCCCATCCTGCCCTCGAACTCGCACGCCTATGTGGGTTGCGTGGGCACTGCTATGGCCCAGGTGATGCATTACTGGAAATGGCCTGCCCGCCCCACTAGGTCCATACCGGCCTACACCAGCCTCTCCATCACCAGCAACGGCAACACCAAGGACACGTTAAAGTATGACATGCCCGAACTGCCTGTTGTCGACTTTAACTGGGACGCAATGCACAACACCTATTTGACAAACGACACCGAGAGCCCAGAGGCCCTTGCAGCCGCAACGCTGAACCTGTATTGCGACCAGGCCATGCAGATGACTTTCAAGAAATACTCATCGAGTGCCTCCACAGCCGGCATTCCTTGCGAGGCTGCCACATACTTTGACTACGATGCCCGCGCCCACATGGAAAGTCGCCATAACCACAGTTCAGAGGGGTGGTTCAACCTCCTTTACGCCGAAATTTCGGCTGGACGCCCTGTCATCTTCAGTGCCAGGAAGAAGGATGGTGGACACGCCTTCATCTGCGACGGCTATGACGGCAACGGGCTGTTCCACTTCAACTGGGGATGGAATGGCATGAGCAACGGTTACTTCCTGCTCAATGTGCTCAATCCCGACGAGCAGGGAACAGGTAGTGCCGACGGCGCCTATGGTTACATCATGGAGCAGGCTGCCATCGTGGGGTTCCAGCCCAACCAGGGCGGCACTCACGGCCTTGAAATCACGGCCACCCAATTCAAGTTCAACAGTTACATCGGGACACGCGAAAACACAACTGATTATTTCAGGGTCAATGTCTCTACCGAGTTCCGCAACTACACGAGCGACACGCTTGACGTGCGCTTTGGTTGGGGCCTCTTCCAGGATGGTAATTTCATCGAGACGCTTTACAGCAGATATGATGATCATCTCGAACCCGGTCACTACCACGACTTGACCAACATTAATCTGAATTTTGGCGCCAATAAGCCTTCCGGCACTTATCGCATCCTGCCCATGTACTGTAAGTATGGAACCGAAGACTGGCATCCTTGCATCGGCTCCGATCGCAACTACATCGAGTTGACCATCGATGGCAATCAGTGCACCTTCACCGGTCATGGCACCGCTGGTTTACCCAACTACAACATCAACAACATTGCCATGGTGGGCTACATGCACAATGGCCGTCCTATCAACATTGACGTCAACATGACTAACAACGGTCTGTCGAGCAACGAATTGCTGTACATGTTCATCAACGGAACATTTGCCGCTGTTGGCTATGTGGGCATGGAAACGGGAGAGACCGGCGACATTCATTACACCTACCTGTTTGATAACGCTGGCGACTACACCATCACCTGGTCATGGAACGAGAATGGCAGTGACCCCATCGCGACGAGCATTATCACCATCAACCCGATGCCTGCCGCCTCGCTGAGTTCTACCATTAAGGTGCTCAATGTTACTGACAACGAGAACGACATCATCACCAGCAATAAGTTCAGTGTCGAACTCACCATCACCAACAATGGCACAACCACCTACGACGAGGACATTTCGGTAAGTTTATTCAAGAAAATCTATGGCAACACCGGCACCAATGTCCAGGGTTTGAACCAACGCCTCGTGTTAGGTCCCAACGAGAGCGCTACCATGCAATTCGACATGGACAACGTTATCGATGGCTGGAAATATTTCGCCAAGTCTTACTACTATAGCGAGGGTAATCAAGTGAACCTGAATACCACCTATACCTATACCATTGTCTTCCCGAATGAGCCCGAGGTGAAGCCGGGAGACGTGGATGGAAACGGTGCAATCGAGATCAAGGACGTATCGGCGTTGATCGACTACCTGCTGACGGGTGACGCCACAGGCATCAATCTGGCCAACGCCGATGTCAACAAGAATTCTGAGGTCACCATCGCCGACGTCAGTGCGCTTATCGACTACTTGCTCGAGAACTGATAAGATCCAAATAAACCGATTAAGGTAGTGAAATTCGTGCTATTTGGCAGATTTTCACTACCTTTGTCATTTTCAAACGAATTATTAACCTAATAGCAACTCTTATGAATAGAATACGCATTCTACTGTTTCTTTTCTGCTTTGCAGCAGTGAGTACGGCTTGGGCTGCTACCGTCAGTGAGCGTCAAGCGCGTGCTACCGCCACACGGTTCATGGCGAGCCACGCCATGCCGGCGGCCAACCTCACAACCGCCCACAAGGCCCCTCTCAAGGCCTCTGCTACCACTAGCAGCGACCAGGCGGCCTTCTATGTGTTTAACGCCAGTGCTGGCCACGGCTATGTCATTGTGGCTGGCGATGATCGCGTGCCCGCAGTGTTGGGCTATAGCGACACGGGGACTTTCGACGCCCAAGACGTCCCCGCAGCCATGCAGGAGTGGCTCGATGGCTATGCCGCGCAAATCGAGGCTATTGCCCTCGGTGCCATACCCGAGGAGCGCTCGACATCTCGCGAGGCCATTGCCCCCATGCTTAACGTGAATTGGGGCCAAGGCTTGCCCTATAATGTGCTATTGCCACACATCAACGGCAGCAGCAACGACCACGCCTATGTCGGTTGTGTCGCTGTTGCCATGGCACAGGTCATGTCCTACTGGCAGCATCCCACACGGGCGACAAAGACCATCCCCAGTTATACGTCCTATCCAGGCCGCACCTACGAGGTATCGATGCCAGCCCTCACCCCGATGGACTTTGACTGGGAGAATATGCAAAACACCTACTACATCAACGATAGCACCAGCACCGAGTGTCTTGCAGTCGCCAACCTGATGCGCTACAGCACTTGCGCCCTCCAGTCCAGTTTCAACCTCACGGCCACCAACAGCTACACCCGTAAGATTCCCGAGACTCTCATCGAGTTCTTCGGCTATAAGAACTCTGCCCACTACATCTATCGCGAGAATTTCAGCACCGAGGGTTGGGAGGAGACCATCTATGCCGAGCTGGCTGCGGGTCGCCCTGTGGCCTATGGCGGCAACAAGCAGTCGGCAGGCCACGCCTTTGTCTGTGATGGATATGACGGCGAGGGCCGTTTCCACATCAACTGGGGATGGAATGGCAAGAGCAATGGTTACTTCCTGCTCAACCTGCTCAACCCCAGCGCCGAGGGTATCGGCAGTGCCGCAGGGGCCTATGGCTACGTCAAGGGTCAGGGAGCAGCCGTCGGAATCATGCCAGCTGATGGCACCGATGGCGAAGCAGCCTTCTCGTTCGAGGATCTGTCCATCAATTCCACCAACACCACGCGCAGCGCCGCATCGAGCAATTTCTCGGTCACTGTGTCGGGCAAATTCATCAATAAGACCAATGTCACCTCTCAATTCCGCCAGGGTTGGGGTCTCTATAACTCAGACGGCGAGTTGGTCGATGTACTGTTCATACGTAATACCACCAGTGCTCTGGCCAATAATGAGTATGTTTCGGTGAGTTCCAGGGCGTTAAACTTCGGTGCCGATATCACCAGTGGAACCTATCGCATCCTGCCCATCTACTCCATTTACCCCAGCGAGGACTACAAGCCCTGCATCGGCTCGGATGTGAACTATATCGAGGTTACTTTTGGCGGCACATATTCCTGCTCCATCAAGGGCTACGGCACCGCCGGCTCAACGACCAAATACACGGTCAACAGCTGCACCACCGAGGGCACCTTGAACCACGGCAAACCCGTGATTGTGAACCTCAACCTCAAGAATGCCGGAACCTCGACCAACGACCTGATTTACATGTTTGTTGACGGCACGTTTAACGCGATGGGGCTTGCCAATATCGCTGCGGGCGAGTCGGGCGACGTGGTATATCGTTTCACGCCCGCTACCGCTGGCAACAAGACGCTCAGCTTCTCGCTCAACGAGGACGGCACTTCGCCCTTCTACACCCACAGGGTCTCCATCGCCACCATGCCCAGTGCCACGCTCGACGTGAGTTACCGCATCCAGGGCATCACCGATGAGGACAACCGCATCATCACTGCCGACCACTACAGCATCATTGTCGATGTGACTAACACGGGCACGACGACCTATGACGAGGACTTCTCGGTGCGCCTGTACCGCATCAACAACAGCGACACCAATGTGGGTACTGAACTCCAGAACCAGACACAGCATCTTGTTCTCGCTGCAGGAGAGTCCACAAGCCTCCAATTTGACTTTGACCACGACCTTGTTGACGGCTGGCGCTACTTCTGCTACCTGTACTACTACAGCAATGGCGAGACTGTGGGCTCTGGTACTAGGTGGTACACCCTTAACTTCCCCACAGGTCCTGTCGAGACCCATCAGGTGACGGCACAGGTCATTCCCGCCGAGGGTGGTATCATCACCTTCACGGGAGGCTTGAATGACGGAGAGGCTCAAGTCGGCAAAAAGGTCTCTTTCACAGTGACTCCCAACGAGAATTATATGATCACTGGAGTACAAGCCCTGACAGCATCTGGAGACACCGTGACGCTCAACCACAACGCCACAACAGGCATTTATAGCTTTATGATGCCCGCCGATGATGTCATCATCACTGCAACGGCGTTAGCAAGCCATAACATCACTGCTACTCAGAACAGTGAGGCTGGTGGCCGCATGTTCGTGAGTGCCACCATGGCTGCTACAGGCGAGACCGTTACCATTACCGCCAAGCCCAACGTGGGCTGGCAGTGTCAGGGTGTAACCGTCACAGCTGCTGATGAAAGCGCCGTTAGTGTCACCGATAGCGGCAATGGCCAGTTTACTTTCTCCATGCCCAACAGTGATGTCAACGTCGATATCGTTTTCTCGCGCTCCACGGGCAGCAAGTTTGCACTTGTCACCACACGCGACAGCATTGTCGAGGGCGGCATCTATGTCATCGCCACCAAGTACTATGACAAGGTGATGAAATTCCACCAGCAGGGAGAAGCCACCTTTGGCACCACCGATGTCGCAGAGTGGCTCGACGAGGACAAGACCATCATGAGGGTCAACGATGAGGCCTGCTTCATCCAGATGACGGCAGTCAACCCCGACACCATCAGGCACGGCGCCACTTCAGGGGCCAGGACCAACGCCTTCTTGAGTTACGGCAACGGTTACTTGACGACAAGCAATAACAACGTCATTGTCAGCGAGAGCTGCACCGATTTGTGCCGCGCGGGCATGTTTGTGAGCACTAACGAGAGTAACTACCTCGTGCGCTTCTTCAACGAGGCCAGCGGCGCATCGAGCGACTTCATGACGGTGCGATATGACTATCAGAACAGCCGATTCCGCATCATCAACTACAACAGCGATAACCAACAGCGCGTGTGGCTCTACAAGCTGGTTCCTGAGGAGCCTGTCGAGCCCGAGGTGCTCCCGGGTGACGTCAATGGTGACGGCGAGGTCAACATCAAGGATGTTTCGGCGCTTATCGACTACCTGTTGACGGGTGACACCGAGGGCGTCAACCTTGCCAATGCCGACATGTCACAAGACCACGAGGTATCGATCAAGGACGTTTCGGCCCTTATCGACTTCTTGCTCGGCAACTAACCACACTTCCCGCAGTAAAAAACAGTCGCGCGACCCCCTTATTCAGGAGTCGCGCGACATTGTTTATCCTATTTTCCCGCATTGGGGCACGCTGTGAAGTCATTCATGGCGATTGTTGTATCCAAGCAGGTCGAAGGCCTGCACAAGGCCAGCGGCCTTGACTTGCACAAACCCCAGGGTGCACAGGCCGGAGGTCTGTGAAGCCTGGGGAGCGTCAGG
>CACYGX010000012.1 GCA_902774055.1 uncultured Bacteroidales bacterium | reverse complement strand
GTATGCTATCGATACCAAGCAGGATCTGTGGTTCTCGACCAAGGACACCATCAGCAAGAAGTATGACGCTCAGTTCCGCATCATCTTTGAGGAGGTTTACGAGCAGAACTACAAGGCTGAGTTCGAGAAATTGGGTCTGGAATACTTCTACACCCTCATCGACGACGCTGTTGCTCGCGTGATCCGCAGCAAGGGTGGTTACATCTGGGCTTGCAAGAACTATGACGGCGACGTGATGAGCGACATGGTCAGCACCGCCTTCGGTTCACTCGCTATGATGACCAGCGTGCTCGTTAGCCCCGACGGCAACTACGAGTATGAGGCTGCCCACGGTACCGTAACCCGCCACTACTACAAGTATCTCGAGGGCGAGGAGACTTCCACCAACCCCATGGCTACCATCTTTGCATGGAGCGGCGCCCTGCGCAAGCGCGGTGAGAAGGATGGTATCAAGGAGCTCATGAACTTTGGTGACCAGCTCGAGGGCGCTTGCTTCGACACCCTCAACGCCGGTATCGTTACCAAGGACCTCGTGAACCTGATGGAAGGTGTTGACGCTAAGGCTGTCAACAGCGCCGAGTTCATCAAGGCCATCCGCACCAACCTCGAGAAGCGCCTCGGCTAATCCCGCCAGACGTTTCCCCGAGAAACCAACAGAGGGCTGCAGCATCAATTGCCGCAGCCCTCGTTCTTTCCTCCTGTGTCTTGCCGTTATGGGCAAGCAGGTAATCATGAAAAAAAACTGACATTGTGGGTTGTAATTTCGTGGAAATATCAGTACATTTGCGAACGTTAAACCGTTTAGTATTAACCTCTTTAAAAAATACATGTTATGAAAAGACTCATTACACTCATCACACTTGTTGCTGCACTGCTCATCCCGAGCATGGCCAGCGCTCAACGCATGCCTGCCAAGAGCGGCATGAGGTTGTCACAATTCAAGGCTCCCGCCGCTGCTCCCGCACGTGCCGAGGAAGAACCCATCATGGACCAGCCTGAGGGCACCCTCTATGACAACATGTATGCCACATCGTTTGCCTATGGCCTGGGTTGGGGCGACATTTACATCCAGGATGTGGATGGCGGCATCGGCAAGGTGGTAGAGGGTACCGACGGCAACCTCTACATCTACAATCCCATCTCACAGGGCTACATCTGGTTCTCCATCCTGCCCTGGATCAAGGCCGAGCCGGCAGGCGACGGCAAGTATGTGGTGAAACTGCCACAGCTCTACATTATCGATGTGGGCGATCCCTATTATGCCTACTGCATGCATTATGATGAAGACGAAGGCATGCCCGTCGTTGAGGAAGAGGGCGAAATCGAATTTACCTGGCAGGACGGCGTACTCACCCAGTTGGGTGACAAGTTCATTGGCTTGTGTGACGCTACCGCCGACTGGTTCTACATGGCCGATCAGCATATCGTCTATGCTCCCCAGACCGATGAAGTCACCACCCTGCCCGAGGACATGTATGTACAAAGTTACACCATGACCTATCTGTCCGACCCCACCGACCTCACCAAGACCAAGGAGGCCATCGTCAGTGTCGCTATCGATGGCGAGGACATCTATATGGGGCACCTCAACAACAATAACCCCGACTCCTACATCAAGGGTCAACTCGTTGATGGCAAGGCAACCTTCCCCACTCGCCAGTATCTGGGTCCTGACGCCTACTACAACGGCCACATCTATGTGCTCACCGGCGATGCCTATGTGGACACCGAGACCTACAGCAGTCCCGTGTTCAACTACAACCTCAACGACGAGATCGTCTTCACCGTTGATGAGGATGCCCGCAACATCGTTGCCGAGTGGCCCGCCGCCATGATTACCAACGTCGGCCCCAACACGCTGTCGATCCTCAACGACTATGTGGCTCCCGGTCTGGTCGCATTTGACGAAGTTCCCGCCGTGCCCGCCAATCCCATCTTCACCGTCGAGGACATCACGGTCAACAGCACAACAGGATTTACCGTGCTTCACTTCACCATCCCCACCACTGACGTTGATGGCAACAAGCTCAACGAGAACAAGTTGTACTACAACATCCTCCTTGACGGCGAGGTATTCACGTTTGACCCCGAGACCTACATCGGCCTGTCAAGCCCCATGACCGACATCCCCTACAAGTTTGAGGACAATATCAACTTTGACATCTACATCGGCGGCAACGGCCGTCACACGGTTTACCTCTACGCTACCGACTATGACATCGTTGGCGTTCAGAGCATCTACACTGCCGGTGACGAAGTGAACCGCTCAGAAGTGATTTCGGTCAACAATCCCTCCCACTCGGGCATCAATGAATGCACAACGGGCGCACAGGTTGTTGACACCCGCTACTATGACATCACGGGCCGCGAACTGCCCACGGCTCCCGCAACAGGGCTGTACCTGCAGCGCGCCACCTACAGCAACGGCACCACCGCCACCATCAAGGTAGTGAAGTAAAACCCGTAGATTATCCATCATCTTGTTGAATTAACGCAGAGGGCGGCGGTACTTGCAATACCGCCACCCTCAATGTTTTTCTTAAACTCAGACGTTGGGGGTTTCAAAAAATGCACTAACTTTGCATGATTAAACATGAAAGGGCAAGGCTATGATCAGTTATTGGAAATGCAAGGATGGATTCAGCGAGATTCATCAGTGGAAGTCAGGATGCTGGGTTAAGGTGACTAAGCCGACGGCTGAGGACTTGGCGCTGTTGAAAGAACGCTTTGCGGTGCCCAATTTCACCAACGATGCCGAGGACATCGAGGAACGCCCGCGTGTTGACCATGAAGACAACTGGTCGCTAGTGTTTGTGCGCGTGCCGAACAAGAGCACCGATGAGGACGGCGACACCATTTTCACCACTGCTCCGATGGCCATCCTGATACGTGATGACGTGTTCATCACGGTCAACTACTATGATACCGAGGTACTAGACGATTTTATCCGCTGGAGCAAACAGCGCCACATCAACAACTGCAAGGGCTATGACCTGTTGCTGTCGCTGATGCTGTCAGCATCGGTGTGGTACCTGAAGTATCTCAAGCAGATGAACGCGATGATGAACGCAGCCGAGGATCGCCTGGAACAAAAGATGGACAATGATGAATTGATGCGCACGATGGGATTAGGAAAATTCCTGATCTACTTCATCACGTCGCTCAAGGGCAACATGACGGTATTGACACGCCTCAAGAAACGCTTACGCACACTGCCCCATGACGATGACCTGATGGATGATGTCGAGATTGAGACCCAACAGGCCATTGACACCGCCGAGATCTACAACAACATCCTGGAACGCCAACAAGAGACCTACTCATCAATCATCGGGAACAACCTGAACCGCATCATGAAAACGCTCACCGTGGTGACCATCCTGCTGATGATACCAACGGTGGTGGCAGGCTACTACGGCATGAATGTTCCCAATCGCATGGAAGACTGGTGGCTCGGTTTCCCCTTTGCCATTGCCATTTCACTGCTGCTGATGGCAATAGGATATCTCTTCATCCGCCACAGCAAATTTTTCAGATAATACTTGTCAAATCACCATCATGGGCGCCCTTGGGGTATATCTGGTTTCCGACTATTGATGTCCAGGGAAATAGACCGATGCTTTGTGATAATCTGAAAATAAGACAAATATTGCCCCTGCTGTATTATGGGCTTGACTTTTGCCTCGAAGAGGCTGGTCGGGTCGAAGACTCGACTTTTAAGAGAAACACCATGCAACCGATGGAGCAGTGAGCGTAAAGTTAAACTTGTTCGAACTTTACCGAGTCGCGACAGAGGAAGGCAATGCCAAGCCCGTCGATGACGGGCGCAGCTTGGTGACCATGATAACAAGTGAAAAGTGCGTCGAAGACGAACTTTCAATCCGTCAAAGGCCAGCCAATCAAAAAAGTTCCTCTTCGAGGCACATGCAGCATTCAGTACTGTGACCAAGCTGCGAACCTCTCCGATGTTCTTGCATGGTCTTTATCATTGAAATCGGTTCTTCGAACCGCCAACATCTCCGATGTTTTTTCCTGGACACTAATGGTTACCAACCAGTAATATCGAGGGTTACTTCAGGGCAAGGGCGGGAGCGCCGATGCCGATGAGTTGCTGGTAGGCCAACACGCCTGAGTGTGACAGTTCTACGGTCGAATAGCTGCCGTCACGGGTGAGCACGTTGACGTGGTTGTCGTCAACAAAGTTAAAGAGCTTCACCTCCTCGCCGTTGTTCTCGATAGACCACGAATTATCCTGGGCATTGAAGTTAAAGCGGGTTTTCTGCTTAGTCTTCAGGTTGGTGATGGTATAGCCAGCCTCGTTGCTTGCAACGAGGTACTGCGCATCCTTGCCATCGACAACTTTAGTCTGAGCCAGAGCGGGATTGGATCCTGACCAGAACTCAATGCTGTTGAGGATCAGCAGGTCAGCAGCAAAACTCAATTCATACACGGGAAGTATCCACATAGCGACAAAAACCAGCTCGTTGACAAACTTGCTTCCCACATTGTCATTCCAATCCTTCACCTTACTATACAGAGCAAAACTGCCGATGCAGGACTGCATCATCGTCGATGCCGACAGCGCTACAACCGTAGCGATAATCAAATGTTTCTTTTTCATTGACTTTTACCTTGTTTTGTAGTTATTTCTTGTAATTCTTCTTATAGTTATCATAGCAATTGAGCACCTTGACCACATAGTCCACAGGCTCGGTGCCGCGGCAATAGCCGTTGGTGCATACCGAGTCGTTATAGTACTCGGGATCCATCTTCCACAGCATGGCCTGCTCGACGTTCTCGCTCCACACACGGGGGTCGAGTTCATACTTGCGTGCCAGGGCGATGGCGTCGGTCACATGGCCAGAGCCAGCATTGTAAGCCGCCAGGACAAACTTGATACGGTCAGCCTTGCCGGTGCGGCTACGCATGATGGCATCTAGCTCCTTGAGAATCTTAGAAGCGATGCGAATGCTCACCTCGGGATTGCTCAATTCGTTTTCTTGGGCACCAAAGGACTTTGCCGTGCGTGGCATCACCTGCATCAGGCCTCGGGCTCCCATCCACGAGGTGGCATTGGGGTCAAATCCCGACTCAGAATAGGCTATCGCGGCCAACAGGCGCCAGTCCCATCCGATCTCCTGCGCATATTGCTTGAAAATGGGGTCATAGGGCGAAATGGCTCCAGGAGGGGTGACGGCCAGGGTATCGACCTTGACCGAATCGGGTTTGGGGCCACGATTCATCTCGAAGTAGTGCTTCAGGGCCTGCTTGGAATACTCCTGCGCATTGCTGCTGGCAGCCCACAGGTTGATGCTGTCGGCCAACCACTGATTGCGCCTGGAAACGGCCCAGGACGAGCGTTGCTCAAATCCCACCCTCAACTGGATGTTGATGCTGTCATAGTATGTGAGATTCATCTGAGCGATGTCACTGTCCACGATGGTAAAATCAATCTCACGGCGTGATACTTTCTGTATCAGCTCGGTAGGCAACGCCGCCTCGCCCTCCACGGTGTGGATGATGATGCCACCCCCCACCTCGTTGTCAAGGTTGCGCAATCGCGATTCATACTTGGAACCCTTCTCTATATAAACCTCGCGACCGATGAGTTCAGTCACGTCGTGAATCATGCCTGCGCCACTGTGCTGGACGAGCACCTGATGGGTCTCGTTGACAGCGCCGCAATGCAGCACGCGTGACTTGTACTCGGCGGTGACAGGAATCTCACAGGCGAGGACGTCAACGGTCTTTTTATCCAGCATTTTCAGCAGGTCGTTCATGCTGCGTGCCACCTTGAAGCGCAGGGTGATACCCTTGGCCCGGGCAAAGTCGCAGATGCGGTCATAGTCATATCCCATCGTGTCACCCTTGAGGATAAAGAAGCCTGTAGGGCTATATAAGGTTCCCACCATGAGCGTGTCGGGCAACTTGTGCTGTGGTACACTGTCCTGCTTCTTGCCACCGCAAGAGAAGGTGAGCGAGAGCAGCAAGACCAGTATCAACGATGGAATAATGCCGCGCATAGCGTTATTCATGTATATCAGTGAGTGTTGGGAATGATGAGAAGCAAGTAGATGAGCACTGCGGGAGCGACAAGCAGCAGGCTGTCGATGCGGTCAAGAATGCCGCCATGCCCGGGCAGGATGTGCCCCGAGTCCTTGACGCCCACGGTGCGCTTGATGAGTGATTCCACCAGATCGCCAAAGGTGGCAAACACGGCAACAACCACACTCAGGCCCACCCATGTCGTCAACTCAGGCACCTGGAAGAACTCATCGAACCAGTAGTGGGTGGCATAGGCGCCCGCAATACAAGCGGCGATGCCGCCGATAACGCCTTCCCACGACTTCTTGGGCGAGATGCGCTCAAACAGGCGATGCTTGCCCAGCAACATGCCCACACAATAAGCACCTGTGTCATAGAGCCAGATGAAGATGAACATCCCCAGCAACAGTCTAGGGGCAGTAATACTCATGATGCAGTTGAGCATAGCCACGGGCAACGCGATATAGCCCAGAGAGAAAAACGAGCGCTCAAGGCTGTGCAGCGCATTCTGCTGCGGACGATAAAGCTGAACTATGGTGCGCACAATCAGGTAGATGGCTATCGGCAACAGCCACAGGGCGCGGGACTGGATTGTCGTGCCCTCGTAGTGAAGGTAGAATGCCGCAAACAAGCCCACACCGCCCAGCATGTCGATAATATTTACCAGCCATGACTGGGAGGCATCGTCCTTGGCCATCGTGACCATTTCCCCGATTCCCAGCACAATCAACAGCGGGAACACCACCAGATACAGCACTGGCGAGTTGTCGAGCAACAAGATAGCGCCAACAATCAAAGCGATATAGACGGCGCCCGAGATGATGCGTTTAATCAGATTTATCATGAATCAATCTTTTACTGGGTGCAAATGTACAATTTTATCACGAATTGAGCAACACCACTGGCTACAGTTGAAAAAAAAGCTCATCATGCCAGTGCCTGCGGTGCCATTTACAATAGCGAAGCCTTCCCGAGCATCGTGTCGTGCAGGAAGGCTTCCATTTCCTTGGGGAGAGGGGCGGCATTGTCTCAATTGACAATCATCGACTCCAGTCCTCTCGGCAATTCGGCGTTATACTGATAAGCTCTGGCAAACTGTTTAATAAATTCAATCGTTGCCTTCTTGGGGCGCTTAATTGCAGTCATAACGTCATTGTCATTTTTAGAAGAAGTAGTCATTTTGTGCATAGGCAGTACTGTTTTAAAATTGTTTCATCTTCATAACGCAATCTTATTATCGAATATTATACTGGACCTTCGTTTTAATATTTTTTTTGATTTAATTCGTATAATCTTTAAAAGTCGATGTGACTGACAAAAACGAGCCTTGCGACTAAACAATAGCAGCAAGGCCCTCACATGTAAATTATAATGCTTATGAAAAATTACTCTCTGTTAATCATCGGTCAAGCGTTTGATGACGGTTTTCACCAAGTCCTCGACTGCTGTCTTGTAGTTGGGGTTGACATCGGTGGCGACGCGGTTGGCGATAATGGAGCAAACGGTCATCGCACGATGACCCAGCATGAGGGCCATGCCCTGCAATGCGCTACTCTCCATCTCATAGTTGGTGATCTTGCCGCCATTGTACTCAAACGCCTCGATGCGGCTATTCAGCTCGGGCTCAGCAAGGTCAAGGCGCACACGGCGTCCCTGGGGACCATAAAAGCCCACGGCCGAGATGGTGTAACCGCGCACCATGTCGTCACGGCCGATTTTCTCGACCAGCCACGGGTCGGCATCCACCACATAGGGGTTGGCAAATGTCGGGTTCCACTTCACAAACTCACAGAACTTTTTCTCGAAGTCAAGGTCGGCGACCTTGTTGCGGTCGGCATAGTAGTTGATGACGCCGTCAAAGCCGATAGCCTTGGAGGCAATCACGGGGGTGCCAACGGGCACGAAGGGCTGCAAGCCTCCTGAGGTACCGATGCGCACGATATTGAGCGTGCGGTGCTCGGCCTTGGGGGTGCGGGTCTTGAAATCGATATTGGCAAGACCGTCAAGCTCAGTCATCACGATATCGATATTGTCAGGGCCGATGCCATGAGAAAGTGCCATGATGGGCTTTCCATGATAGGTTCCGCCGATGGCGTGGAATTCGCGGCTGGAAGTCTCCCAGTCACGTGTATCGAAGTAGGTGGCTATCATGGTTACACGGCCCGGATCGCCACACACAATAATGTTGTCGGTCAACTGTTCGGGTTTCACATGGATGTGGAACGCAGAGCCATCATCGTTGATGATAAACTCTGAATCGGGGATTCTGTCGGTATTCATATCGTATTGAAATTTAATGTTCGTTTTTAATTAAGAATGAAAATTCAAAGGTACTGCTTTATTGCAATTCGACAAAACCACATACCTTAAAAAATGCTAAAATGACTTGCCGCATTGAGATTACAAAACTATATAGCGGCAGCCAGGCAAGGTAGCGATCACTTTCTTGCAATCGAGCTCGACCAGGACGCTCATCAATTTATAAACCGGCTGGTGCAGGATGTCGGCGAGGGTATTCAGGTGAACCTCGCCCTGGTCACGGATGGCATCAACGACGGCCTGCTCCTCCTTGGTCAACTCGGGGAACAAATTGAGTTGCTGCGGAGCTCTGCTATGGCTCTCCCAGCGCATGGCTGCCAACAGGTCGTCGGCACCAGTAATCAGAGCCGCCTTGTTGGTGGCAATGAGCTTGTTACAGCCTGCCGAGAACTCGTCACCGCATCGACCGGGAACGGCCATCACGTCACGGTCATAGCTCATGGCCAACGATGCTGTCACTAGCGCTCCACCCGATCCGGCCGACTCGACAACCACTGTGCAGTCGCTCAACGCCGCCACAATGCGGTTTCGAGCCAGGAAATTGCTCTTCTGCACCACGTCCTGGCTGGTATAGTCTGTCAAGAGCATGCCGCCACGCTTGGCGATGGCAATGGCATCGTTGCGGTGCATAGAGGGATAGATGCGGTTGAGGCCACGCGGCAGGACGGCCACCGTGGGCACGCCATGCTTGAGGGCAGCGCGGTGTGCGGCAATGTCGATGCCATAGGCCAGACCGCTGACGACGACCAGGTCGGGAAGGCGTTGGGCCAATTCACCAATGAGCGTGTCACAAAACTTCACGCCATATTGCGTAGCATGCCTCGTGCCGACCACACTGATGACATGAGGGCTTTCCAGGTCACATTTGCCCAGGGTATATATCATCGCCGGAGCGTCAGGAGCTTCGATAAGGCGATGGGGATAGGTCTCATCCTTGAAATAGGTGGCCACGATGCCATGCTCTCGCACAAATGCCTCCTCCTTGACAGCCCGCTCCAAGCACTCGCTGCGATACTTGTCGGAGTAAATCTTGCTGCGGCCTCGGGTGAGGGCACGCAGGTCTTTCTCGCTCATGGCAAAGAACTGCTCCTCGCTGCCCACCACATCGATGAGTTTGCGCGCCAAGTCCACGCCCATGCCCTGCAGGCTGGCAAAGGCGATGCGATAAGTTAATGGTGTGAAACCGCTAGTGCTCATGGTTCTTTCAGGTATTTGGCGATGCGCTCAGCCAGTTCATCGCCACGGTTGATGCGCCCGGCCTTGTCCATGCACACGATGGTGACAACGGCCCTCACGACGAGATCTCCACCCTCTTTCTTGAAAATGTCCTGGTAGAAGATGAACCGTGCCCCCTTGCGCTCTATCCACAGGCGGCTCAGCATCACGTCACCCGTGCGCAGCGGCTGGTGGTAGTCGATTTCCATACGCCGAACGACAGGCACCAGCCCGTCGCTCGTGAGGCTGCCGAATGGGATGCCCTCCTGCTTGACGAAGGCGTGACGCGTGTGCTCCAGATAATGGAGATAGATGGCGTTATTGACAATGCCCTCGCTGTCGAGTTCATAGTCACGCACCGCAATTTCCAGTGTGAATATGTATTTGTCGTGATTCATCGTCCACAGTTTTGATATCTGCCACAAAGATAATGAAATTGCTTCAAACCACAGCACACGCGACACTCTTTTACAAAACGAAGCCTGCCCGCGGGCTGACTTGTCAGCGGGCGGGCAGGCGATATCGTGGTTGGTCTCAATAAATTACTTGAGCCAGTCCTGTACCTTGTCGTTGGGGACCATGCGCTCCTCAAACACGTAAGCGCCAGTCTTCTCGGAGCGAACCATCTTGATGCACTTGCTCCATGAGCGTCCTTCACCAGTCTGAAGGGTTGCAACTACTTTCTTTGCCATAACTTAATATATAGTCGTTAAATGGTGGTTGTACTATTACTTAATCTCCTTGTGAACGGTCATGCGTTTCAGATAGGGGTTGTATTTCTTGAGCTCCAAACGCTCGGTGGTATTCTTGCGGTTCTTGGTCGTGATGTAACGGCTGATGCCGGGAACGCCAGTACCCTTCTGCTCGGTGCACTCGAGAATGACTTGCACGCGATCGCCTTTTGCTTTCTTTGCCATAATTCGCTTCCTTTCTTACTTGTTGATAACTTGGATTTCAGTGAGGTGGCCTTCCTCGGCAGCCTTCTTCAGAGCGGCGTCGAGACCCATCTTGTTAATATTGCGCAAGCCTGAAGCCGATACGGTCAAGCGGATCCACTGTCCCTGCTCGGGCCAGAAGAACTTGCGGTTGAAGACGTTAACGTTAAATTTGCGTTTCGTCCTGCGCTTGGAGTGCGACACGTTGTTACCAGTGATCGCCTTCTTTCCGGTGATTTGACAAACTTTAGACATAGTTTCTAATTTTTGTTTAGTTATTGTTCTTGTTTTACATTCTCAATCGGTCGACTCGCGCGACATGCTTGCCTGTACACAGAAAAACACAGGCGCAGCACAATATAGCGTGTGGACATCCAATCGTGGAGAGGGCGCTCTCCCCCACCGGTGTGAGAAGCCCACCGGCATCTAGAGGGGGTTGAACAACAGTTGGGTGTCTCGCTCGTTTTAATATCGTCCTACGCTTGACTGCCAGGCACTTAGCATCATAGCCTTGACATCGAAGTTTCAACGATCAAGTGTCACACTCTTGACTTGACTAACGCATGAGCATCAGGCTCAGCAAGACATGTGCCGCGAAATCGGCTGCAAAGATAGATACATTTTTTGAACTACACAACACATTTCCAACACTTTTTAGTGATTTTTTTGCCGATTGCATGTCTAACGCAGATGTCAATCAGGGCGCTTCTCCCACTCGAGAAAGCGCCCTGATGATGAGTCCAGACGGCCCAATGCTATCACTGCTACATATCGAGCAGGAAATCGATCAAGCTGGAGAGGTCGTTGATAGAAACTTCACCATCGCCATCCACATCTGCATTTGGCAAAGCTTCGCCATCAAGGTTAACCACAATCAGTGGCGCTCCAGCCGTGCTGCATGTGACATTGAGAACCGCATGATGTGTCCCGCAGGTCATGGGATTGTAGCTGATGCGCACTGTGCAGGTGTTAGCAATTGAGCTTGCCCTCACAAGTTTTGCACTGAAACAATCATCACCCTCAATCGAGAGCTGATAGATGTCGCTATAGACGATGAAATCATCATCCTCAATATCAAAGACGTTGAAGGATGCATTCATCGGGCTACGCACCACGGGTTGATTGGGATCAGTCGGAACCTCGGCATCGGCAAAGTAAGCTACCTCGACAGAAGATGCTGTCTTGCCGACATGGGTGGAATAAGAACGCTGATTATTGTAACCGTAGATGGTTGGGTTACGCTGAGGGTCAGCCGTGATGGGTATCACCAGATCGGCAGCATTCTCACTGGTCAAGACAAGGTTTGCCCAGTCTGACCAGGTGGTGCTAGGGCTATATTTTACCTGGACAAATACGCCTCTCTCAGCATCCTCGGGAGTAATGGTCTTGGGCGACACGCTATACTCATCGGCAAAGCGAGCCTCAACGGCGAGATTGATGTTGCCCTCAAGGTCTGAACCTGTCACCCTAATGATTTTTGACACGGGATATCCCACATCCACTTGACCGAACTGCACCGAGTCGACATTTGCTTCAATGACGGGGTTGGCCCATGCGAGCAGGTCCCCAAGCATCATCATCGATAAAAGTAAAAACCTTATTTTCATCATTGTAATAATTTAGTTAATTGAAGGTTACCTTGAAGCCGAATCTGGCTTCTCGTTGCAAATATATTGAAAAAGGCTCAATTACACACCATTATTGTCTCAAAAATGCAGGGCAACCGCACCAAAATGTGTCGCAAGAACACCCGGAGGGTGGCCTCTGAGTAACCCCTAGTAACGCAATTCGCTGAGCGATAGCGAAGTGGATTGCGTTACCAGGGGTTAAGCATGAACAATCCATGTCGCTGGAGGCGACCCCTTACTTGTCATCGACATCTCAATATCTGGTCAATTCATATCCTCATGTCTTATAACAAGATGATTCTCAATAACGTCTCGCAAGAATCCAAATGTCAGCAGAATTTGTTATTTACAGAACGAAATAAATTTTTTTTTGAAAATTTCAGCATTTTGTTTTGTAAATTCAAAAAAACTGTTTACCTTTGTGCACTCAAGCAAATTCATGAGCTATGGAATGTAAAATTGTTTATCGCAAGCTGTGAAGCCAAGCGAATGACTTTAAGTGCTTAGTAATGGTTTGTTTTACAGAACGATAACCCGGATTGTTTCCGGGTTTTTCGCTTTTTTATGAGGTGCATTCATGCTACCGTTTTAAACAGTGATGGCGTGGAAAAATTTCCACGCCATCACTGTTATCATAGGAAAGTTGATTTCTTTTTTAAAAATCAGGAGAACTGTTCTGTGTGATTATCGCAAAGATACCACGATGTCGTCCTTACCCTCTTCAAAGTTGAGCTTGCCTTCCTTAGCGAGCCAACCCAGGGCGCAATGCAATTCGTTCACTTTCAGCTTAGAAGCCTTGCGAAGGTCCTTCAAACCAAGACCCTTCTTAGCATCGTTCAGGGCGTTCCACACGAGACCAGCCCAGTTACCAATGTTTTCTGCGTTCATAAATTTAAACCTTAAATAAAACAATCAATAATTAATATAGATTTTTTAAAATCGGGGGCAAAGGTAAGTGTTTTTTGAATTATAACACAAGAAATTATGCAAAAAGTCGTGCAAATGACTGAAAAAAGTTATGCAACGTGTTGCATAACTTTTTTCATAAAGGACTCGTCAATAAGTTCTTTTTCGGTTCATATTTCGCCACCCAGGAGGCGATAAAGGGCCCAAATATGGGCGAAATCGTCGCGCTGGCCATCTGATAACATTTTCACATGGCTAATGCCGCTTTCGCCTTTCAATTTAAGGATGACCCAGTGACTGTGAGCCAATGCATAGACCAAATCCTTGTGCGCAGTGCGCAACTCGTCATCGCTCATCTCCCAATAGAGGTTGCCATCAAGCTTGCCACGCTGGGGGTCCGAAGGGTAGAGCATATAATCGAAGCCATCGATATTGAAGGTCAACTCGTCATAGTTGAGTGGGTCATCGGCACAATACTGCACGCACAGTCGCAAGGGGCCCACCACGCTGTCTTGAAACGTGAAGACAAAATAGGCCTCGTTGCTCGTTTTCTCGCGATTGACATACTTGGACAAGCACTCACCGCCGTCGGTGGTGATATAGGGCAACAATTGTTCAATCGTGGCGGTGACGGGCTCGTCATGCCAAACCATGCGGCGAATGCCCATGCCATACTCCTTGATGGAATAATCGGTGTTGAGCAGTTCGTCAAGGGCGGTCTGCTCGGCCGCGGTTTTAGAGGTACCGTTCAAGCGGCGCCCCTCAACGGCTGTACTGTCCTTGATGGCGACGGGCGGCAGGTCAACAGTGCCCCACATCTCGTCGGCAGTGTCCCAGGGGTCCGCATTAGGGTCGGCCTTGCGCGACATCTGTTCTTGCAGTTTCTTGATTGCCTTGGCGCGTTCACGCTCGGGGTGCAGACGACGTATGCCTGGCTTGATGCTCGGGTCCTTGTCATCATCGTCGGGCGTTATGCTTGCCATCCCTATCGGAGCGATAAGCAGCGCGGCCATCAGCAACAATATGAATCTCTTCATTATATAACTATAGCCTGTTATTTATAACAATGATAATAGCAGCAGTTGAGCCTCGAGTGTAGCGCGAGTGATGATACGGTCGCGGTCACCGGGCAACTGCTTGAGTTGCGTGACAACACGGTCACCACACTTGGCGGCCATCCACACGGTTCCCACGGGCTTGGTGGGCGTGCCGCCGCCAGGGCCTGCAATGCCACTGGTGGCGATGGCGCAGTCGGTGTTCAGGGCACGGCAAGCACCCTCGGCCATCTGGCGCACAACGGGCTCACTTACCACGCCATTGTCGATGATATCTTGCTCATTCACGCCCAGCAGCGACATTTTCACCTCGTTGGCATAGCTCACCACAGCGCCCTTGAAGTAGTCGCTGCTGCCGGCGATGCTGGTGATCTGATGGGCGATATTACCACCCGTACAACTCTCGGCAGTGGAGAGAGTAAGACCCCGCTCGCGCAGGCGCTCGCCCAAAATTTCGGGCAGGCGCTTGTCACCGTCGGCAATAATGTGGCCACCCAAGATGTCGTGCAACTGGCGCGACAGGCGTTCCATGTCATCGTTAATCTGAGCCGCATCGGTCGAGGAGCCCGTCAGCCTCAGGCGGATGATGCCGCCCTCGGGCAGATAGGCCAAGTGGATGCCGTGGGGCAGGTTGCGCTCAAATTCGTCAAGTTCCATTGCCAGGGCCGACTCGATGATGCCCGTTACAACAAAGGTGCGGAACTCGATGTCCTCACCGTCGTTAAAGCGGGCAAGCAACTGCGGAATCACGGCACGCTCCATCATCCCCTGCAGTTCAAAGGGCACGCCTGGCATGCTCACCAGGACCTTACCATCGCGCTCAAACCACATCAGCGGCGCGGTACCCATTTCGTTCTGGATAACGCGGCACGACGAGGGCACCATCGCCTGCAGGCGGGTGTACTCGTTGAGCTTGAGGTGGCGGCGCTCCATCACTTGCATGACGTTGCGCTCCACATCCTTGTCGAGCACCATCTCGCCGCCAAAGTAGCGGCACAGGGTGGGCTTGGTGATGTCGTCCTTGGTAGGTCCCAGGCCACCCGTCATCAACACGACGTCGGTCTGGGCAAAGGCGTGGTCTATAGCGAGTTCTATCTGATGGGCATCATCGGGGACCACCTGCACGGTGTTGACGTCCCAACCGCGAGGCGTCATGTGACGGGCAATCCAGCCAGAGTTAGTGTCGGTGACCTGCCCGATAAGCAATTCGTCACCGATGGCGATAATACTGTATTTCACTATTTGATGGTAGTATTTTTAGTGTTTTGGCCTCATTAATTTCTCAGGAATCTCCTTTGCGGGCCAGCCGTAGTCCTGATAGTACTTCACGGGCAGGTTGTGAGCCTTCACATACCTGGAGATGCACAGGCTGCGGGCCTCCTCGCGCGTCTCTTCATCGCTGTTGATGCCATGGAATGCCTCATACATGTCACCAAAGATGCGCTTGGCGCTTTCCAGGTTGCCATGGCCGTCCTCGACCTGCTCAAATGAGATGACCTCAAACTCGCCCTTTGCGTTCTTCTTGAGGCACATCAGGCCCGGATGGTCACCGCCCGAAACGGTCTTGAGCGTGTCACCAGCCACATTGAAGTTAAACACCCAGAAGTCGCCCCAAACCATGACGCTGTCGGGCGTTGACTGGTCGCAGGCAACAATCGTGGCGCAAGGGATACACATCTCGCCTGGAGCATAATGTGACCCAACGGAGTCCACCAGATACTGATCCAGTGCGGGCATGAAATCAAAATTCCCTGTTACGTCCACGAGGTCCACGCTATCTTGGCCCTCTTTTTCGGTGTTGGCATTACCATTGCTGTAAGTCGAACAAGAAACGCCGCATAGCAGGATGGCGGCCAGCATCCACAGTTTCATCTGCCTCATAGTACTCATTATTATTTATTTTTGTAATTGCTCGGCAAATATACTTCGAATTCTCGAAAATGAATGTATATTTGTGGTAAATAATGGAAAAGGAATATGGCGAAAACTTTGTTATTGTTGATTATCGCATTTGTCACGCTGGATTTCATCATCAGCAGCGTGCTCTCGTGGCTGAATACCCGGTGGATGACCCATCCCGTCCCACCCGAACTGGAGGGGCTATACGATGACGAGAAATACCGCAAGCAACAGGACTACATGCGCACCAACAAGCGGGTGTCGCTCATCGCGCGATGCGTGTCGTTTGGTCTCACGCTGGTAATTTTGATTTTTGGGCTGCTGGGATGGCTCGACAACCAGTGCAAGACGTGGACCGATTTGCCGGTGCTGCAGGTGATTCTGTTCCTGGTCATTTTCAACTTGTTCAATACCGTCATTGCCCTGCCGTTCAGTTACTACTCGACCTTCGTCATCGAGGAGCGCTTCGGCTTCAACCGCACGACCCACAAGACCTTCTGGCTCGACACGGTCAAGTCCTTCATGGTATCGACCGTCTTGAGTGCCGTGCTGCTGGGAGTGGTTTACTGGTTGTACCAGACCTTTGGACAGCAGTTCTGGATTTGGGCGACGCTGGTGTGTGCCGTGTTCATCATCTTCTTCTCGATGTTCTACAGCAACCTCATCGTGCCCTTGTTCAACAAGCAGACGCCCTTGCCCGAGGGCGAACTGCGCGATGCCATCACCAGCGCTGTCGAGAGCTTTGGCTCACGTTTCAAGGACATCTACATCATCGACGGCAGCAAGCACTCGACCAAGGCCAACGCCTATTTCACGGGCTTCGGCCCCAAGAAGCGCATTGTGCTTTATGACACCCTGCAGGACCAAATGACCAACGACGAGATTGTCGCCGTGCTCGCCCATGAGTTCGGGCACTACAAGCACCGTGACACCTTCAAGAACATGTTCATCTCGATTGCGATGGTGGCTGTCAATCTGTTTATCTTCTCACTGCTGGTAAGCAATCCTGACCTGCCTGCAGCGTTGGGTGGCACGGCCCCATCGTTCATCCTGGCACTCGTGGCCTTCTCGCTGCTGTTCTCACCCATCGATCTGCTGCTCAACCCCGCCAGCAACGCCATCTCGCGCCGTGCCGAATATCGTGCTGACGCCTTCGCCGCCAGTCATGGCCACGGCGAGAACCTCATCAGCGGCCTTAAGAAACTCGCCAGCCACGGCCTGAGCAACCTCACACCCCATCCCCTCGTCGTGTGGTTCAGCTACAGCCACCCCACCCTAGCCCAACGCATCCGCGCCATCCGTAGCTCTGCCAGCGACCCATATCCCAGCAGTTGCAGTTTTTAACGGGGCAGCGCCACAATGGAAACTTGAAGAACTGGTAGGAAACACCTTGACAGCCTCAACACTACCATCGCCATAGGTTGTCAGCTTGATGTTGACACCATTCCACGGCTTATCGCTGCTCATTCCCGCCAAGTTGATGTATTTCACATTGACAACAATTTTCTCTCCCGGGTCGGTGACATGATCAAGGCCTGCGGCAAGTGGCAGATACTTGTCAAACCATTCCATATTGGCAATTAACGAGCTTTTTATTCGTTCCACTCTATCACTGATGCTTTCAGTATTGCTGCGGTTCCATCGGATATTGTCTTGATAGAGTGCATCGCCGCAATGCAGCAGATTTTCATCGATATATTCCATCCACGGTTGCACCTGTACAGGGTAAAATTGATTCCAGGCGTCTTTAACAGCGTCACAAAAGTCACCATCCTTTATCAATTCCCCAATCCAGTGTGGTGTGAATCCGTAAGAAGCTTTCATGCGGAAGGTATAATCGGTTTTCTCTCGTTGATTGCAATTCAAGTCCCACAATGGGCCTGCCACCCAACGGGCATCATCCACCCAATCCTTGTGCAGGTAAAAGCTGCCATGAAACCCGTCGCTGTTGTCAAGAACTTCTTGAATGATGAAATAACGCGCCATTGCGTCCACATCAATCAGCCGCTCCCACGCACCACTGGTTTTGTCGCCATCATAGATGGCCGTATTGATTGCCATGAACTCATCGGTCAACCAACTCTTTTGTGCGCTGGAAAGCGAATCGGGAGAGTGATATGTGATTCTGATTCCCCATTGGTCATTCTCAGGCAAATAAATCTGATTGGCCTCGTAATAATTGTCCACCTCCACAAGCCAACCGTATGGTATTGTGCTCCCATCCTCATTCCAGTTGGGCTGCTCATAGATGTTAAGACGGTTCTTGCCGATGCGGATGGTCTCGGTGAGCAGATACAAGCCGACGTAGTCGCCGTTGAGCACCACTTCCACAGGTTTGGTCGATGGATTCCATTCCATGCCCATGATGTTGCCGAGTTGCATTCCTGCCACTGTCGGTAGATGAAAATGAAGTAATGCCCAATGCCTGTTCTTCTTCATTCCTAGCAACGAGGTTTTATTCGCCAACTTGATTTTATAGGGTTTCTTGGCATCCCTCCATGAGGAGTTTCCACGACCGCGTATCTCAAGCTGCTCTGGGCTATCTTTATTGCCTATATTCATGTCTGGATTCAGATTGTCAACCAGGTAGTAGGTTGCTGGGACGTAAACTGTCTTGGAAGTGACAGGCTGGTGATTTCGGGTCTCGATGTACATCACTGGCAGTGTGCCCGATTGCCCAGCGACTGTCAAAACCGTTAGCCACAAGCACAGGGTCACTGATGTTCTAAAAAGTAGATTTCCTTTCATGATTTGTCAGAATTAAAATTGCAGTGCAAAAGTAGAAGAGCCCCCAGTGAACCTCAAGCACACCGAATCATAACTATTCACAATGTGTTCACAAATGTTCACAGGACGCATGAAATACCGCTGCTACGACAGCAATATTGCTGAAAAACACTAACTTTGCAGCATGGAACGATGCGTACAATTCTTGATCGCGTGTTGCTGTTTGCTGACAATTGTTTCATGCGGCAGCAACCACCACTCACAACCGTTTGCACTATTGACGGCCGACAGTCTGATCACCGACCACCCCGATAGTGCATTGCTACTGCTTGCCGAAATAGCCGCCGAAGCCGAAACATGGCCCAGGGAAGACCGTATGCAGTACTATTTGCTCAGGAACAGGGCTGAGGAGAAATGTCATATCCTCCACGACAACGACTCGGCCATGCAAGAAGCGGTTCGTTACTTCAACAAGCACGGCTCATCTCAAGAGAGGGCGCTTGCCTGGTTTGAATTGGGGCGCGTCTATGACGAGATGCAACTCACGGGGGATGCCTTAAACGCCTATAACCATTCACTGGCCACCGACACGCTATCGACCGACAGTGCCGTCCTTTCTATCAGGGCACGCGCTGTCAATCAGATCGGGCAAGTGAATATGTATCAGGATTTGTACCGTCAGAGCCAGCCCCACTTCAGGAAGGCCATTCAACTTGGAGAGCTGGCTGGCGATACAGTGGTTCAAATATTCGCTCTCCGCAATCTGGCTCGCAGCCATGTGGCACTCGAGCAATATGAGCAAGGTGTCGCAATGTTCAAGAAAGCAGCACAGAGGGCACTTGACTGCGATAATGCAGAGGCGTTCCAGACCATTCAAGTGGAGCTTTCGGACACATACCTTAACCTGGATGATTTGCCCCGGATGAAAGCATCGCTCGATGCCTGTCAGAGCCTTCAGACAACCGATAGTTGCATCCTCACCAATCAGTATGCCAACTACTATCTGGCAATTGGAAATCTTGACTCGGCTGCGATATTGTTCCGCCAGGGACTTGACGCTGACAACCCCTACGTGCAGCGGGATGCGATGCTCAACTCGGCCGACATTCTGGCCGAACGTCAGCAATATCGTGAAGCATTTGAACTACTGAGTAGGAGCATTGCCCATGATGACTCGCTGACGGCTGTGGAAAAGGGACAGAATGCCAATCTGATTGCCACACTCAACAAAAAGTTGGACAATGAACGCCGTCAGGATGCCGAATTGCGCAGACAAGACCTGATTATTATCGCTCTGTCACTTTTCTTGCTTGGCATAATGCTGTTTGGCTATTTTACTATCAAGCATAAAAACCTGCTCAACCGACTCCAGCGCGAGAAAGCAGACAAACTGATGCAAGAACTGCGCGAAGCGCAGCAGCAACCGCGACCTAGCAGAGTGCAAGGAGCGCGAGAATTTTCTGAATCAACGCTTTACGCCAATTTCCACGATCCCCGATTTGTGCCCAAGTTGGCTGACTATAATGCTCTTGAAGACGCGCTCAATACCACTTATGACGGTTGCATCGAGAAGGTGAGGCAACTCAATGGCAAACTCAAGGACAAAGAGATTATGCTTTGTATGCTTGAAAAAGCCAAAGTTCCCAACAAACTGATCTGCGCCTTCCTGGGCATGGAGCCCAATGCCTTGAGCATGATGCGTTCAAGGCTCTATTACAAACTCTTTAAAAGAAAAGGAACTGCCGACTTGTTCCATGAATTCATCAGCACCCTTTAATTATCAATTGAACAATGAAGAAGATTTTAGGTTTTATCATTCTTATCCTAATCGGCACGGTGCTTGTGGCCGCAGCCACACAGCGCCCTAACAAGAAGTACCGCCATGTGCGAACCAATAAAAAGGCATGGGCCAGGTTAGATGCCACCAGTGACACACTCTCAATAGATGAAGGCACACTTGAGGTGTGGGTCTCAAGCGACTCAATTCTTATCTGTACCGAAGTCACCTACAATGATGTGGAAGTGGGCATAACCGACCAGCTGCACGATTACGCCGTAATCAATAACTACTCATTTGAGCAGCTCACTCCCGAGAGGGATGAGCGCATCGACATTTCGGGATGGGATGACGGAATCTACATAATCAGAATCTGCATGAAATATTACCCTGCGGTTTGCATGTATGGCTACTTTGCCAAGGGAGAACAATACGAGGCCGAGGTAGAAACGCTGAATGATGAAGTCTCGACAGTTACGATAGAGGTAGAGGATCGCACAGGCTTGCACGACAACACTATCTATGACCTGCAAGGGCACCGCGTTGCACCACAACACATGATTGAAGGCCATATCTATATACAAAACGGCAGGAAATACCGCAAGTAGGCATTTACAGCGCTTGAGGTTTCCTAAATGACGACGCGCTGGAAGGGGGGCGTGGTGATGTCGCAGAAGTCGCCTGCCAGGTACTTGTAGTGGCCGGCGATGGCGATCATCGCGGCGTTATCGGTCGTGAAGACGCGCTTGGGAATGAAGGCCTTGAGGCGGTGGCGACGGGCATAGTCCTCGACGGCGGCACGCATGCCGCTATTGGCCGACACACCGCCCCCGATGGCGATGGTCTTGATGCCCGTGTCCTTAATGGCCTTGCCAAACTTGTCCATCAGGATCTCGATAATGGTGCGCTGCAACGACGCGGCCAGGTCGGCCTTATTCTCCTCGATGAAATTGGGATTCTCCTTGAGCGCATCACGCAGGGTGTAGAGGAAAGACGTCTTTAGGCCACTGAAGCTGTAGTTGTAGCCATCGACATGAGGTTTGGCGAACTTGAAGGCCTTGTTGTTGCCCTCGGCGGCCAAGCGGTCGATGACGGGGCCTCCGGGATAAGGCAAGCCCATGACCTTGGCGCACTTGTCGAAGGCCTCGCCCGCGGCATCGTCGATGGTCTGGCCCAGCACCTCCATGTCACGGGGTGAGTTGACCTTAATGATTTGGGAATTGCCACCGCTGATGAGCAGGCACAGGTAGGGGAACTCGGGCACCTCGGCATCGGCGTCCTCCTTGACAAAGTGCGAGAGCACGTGGCCATGCAGGTGGTTCACATCCACCAGCGGGATGTCGAGCGCCAGCGCCAGCCCCTTGGCAAACGAGGTGCCCACATGCAGCGACCCGGGCAGGCCGGGTCCGCGCGTGAAGGCGATGGCGTCAATGTCCTTGCGGTCGATGCCTGCCTGGCGGATAGCCTCACTGACAACGGGCACGATGTTCTGCTGATGGGCACGCGAGGCCAATTCGGGCACCACGCCGCCATAAGCCTCATGCACCCGCTGACTGGCAATGACATTGCTCAGCAGCACGGTGTCGCGCAACACCGCTGCCGACGTGTCGTCGCACGACGATTCTATACCTAATATCGTTACACTCACGGTTAATCTCTCCTTTTTAAAAACTGGCCGCAAAGGTACGAATAATTCATGAGCCAACACCCATCTCGCACTTGATAATTCTCATAGCCGCCGTTAATAAATGCTGCACTGCGAACGTAGGGCCTCGCCTTGGCGTGGCCGCATCAAGAACAGTCATACGCTATCCGAACGGCCACGCCAAGGCGAGGCCCAACAACCACAGGCGAGCCCCCAGTCATGCAGATGTGGTTAGATTGTTATTATCGCTCACATGGGGACTCGAGTTTTTTGTCAGCGGACGATCTTTGCCGTGGCGCGGGTGCCGTCAGTGTAAGTGGTCACAACGAGGGTAACACCCGTCTCGGGACAATCGATCTGCTGGCCGGCGAGGTTGTAGTAATCCACGCGGGCCACGGTCTTGCCTGCAACCTGCTCGTTGACACCGCTGGTGCTGTTCACATCGATGGCGAAGCCGTCCAGCCTTATGCTCTCGCAGGTCGTCGTTACCAGTTCGATGCCATCTACCGTGATGGCGCCCGTGACGGCACTGTTCGCGGTTACGTCGAAGGTCAGCAGGGCGCCCTCGTGGCCACTGATGGCGGTCAACGCGGGCGAGTAGCACAGGGCGCGGATGTTGCCGCCGCCCAGCGTGTTCACGTCAAAGGCGTGGCTGCCCGCGCGGTCGGTCAAGGCGAAATTGCTGGCAGTCAAGCCCTCAGGCAGACTCAGGTCGAGCTGGAAGGCGCTGTAGTCCATCGCGTTGTCGAGCGCGATGCTCACCCTGCGGGTTTCGCCCGGCATCAGGCTGATGCCCTCGCCGCTCATGCGGTCGCTGCTGTTCAGCACGGCGGGCGCGCGGCGTGGTGCCTTTGCTCCGGGGTTGAGCACCATCCAGGCGATGCGCGACACGTCGGCCACCGTGATGGTGCCGTCAAAGTTCACGTCAGCCGCCTCAAAGATAAACGGCTGCGGATTCTGTTCCAGCACATATTGGGCCGTGGCGACCACATCACCCACGGTTACCAGTCTGCTGTTGTTGGCGTCACCCAGGATGTAGGCCTTCACGTTAACGGTCGCAGCCACATCGGGAGCGGGCATATCCACAAAGTCGGTATTGGTCAGCAACGTATTCTTCAGCTGAATGGTGTAATCGCCCTCGGCATCGTCGGCCACCTTCAAGGTAAGGTAGAACAGGTCGTCGCCGCTGTTACCCGTGAAGGGCTTATAATTTGACGAATAGCACAGCACGCGTATCGAGCCGTTGGACACGTTATCGCTCATGATGCTGTGTGTGCGCGTCATGCGCTCCGACGGGTCGATGATATATTCCCCATCTTCCTGCAACAATTCCAACCCCTCCGGCAAGAAAATATCCGTCTGGAACGAAAAAATAACATCCGCCTCATTAAACATCTTAACTGGAACCACAATCACTTCATGACGAAATGCAATAGTATCATTCACCGACAAATAGTTATCGATTTCAAAAATTGATCCAAAATACTGACTCCATCTTGTATCAGCTTGATAATCAGCAGATGTTCCTTTAGGAACATACAACGTGCGGTCACTATAGTTTGCTGGATCGCGATAAAGATAAAAGACATCATCTTCCATAGAGATGCTTGATAAGTCTTCAATGGAACTGTAAACTTCATTAAGGGTGATACAGTATGCGAAAGCACCTTCGCTGATGGTCGTGACGGAGTTGGGGATATTTATGCTGGATAGGCCGCTGCAGCCTGAGAACGCATAGATGCCGATGGAGGTGGCGGAGTTGGGGATTTCAATGTTGGTCAAACTGCTGCAGCCATAAAACGCATAGCTGCCGATGGAGATGACGGAGTTCGGAATAATTGTATTCTTGCATCCTGTAATCAACTTGTTAGTTGTAGTTTCAATAATGGCATTGCAACTATTGCGAGAGTCATAAACTGTGTTTTCACCTGCTACATTTATGCTAGTCAGGCCGCTGCAGCCAGAGAACGCACCAATGCCGATGGATGTAACGGAGTTAGGGATGATGATGCTGGTCATACCGCTGCAGCCATAAAACGCATGGTCACCGATGGAGGTGACAGAGTTGGGGATGTCGATGCTGCTCAGGCCGCTGCAGCCATAAAACGCATAGTTGCCGATGGAGATGACGGAGTTCGGAATAATTGTATTCTTGCAGCCTGTAATCAGCTTGTTAGTTGAAGTTTCAATAATGGCATTGCAACTATTGCGAGAGTCATAAACTGTATTTTCACCTGCCACATTTATGCTGGTCAGGCCGCTGCAGCCATAGAACGCACCAATGCCGATAGTAGTGACTGTATTGGGGATTTTAATGCTGGTCAAACTGCTGCAGCCATAGAACGCATGGCCACCGATGGAGGTGATAGAGTTGGGGATGTCGATGCTGATCAGGCCAGTGCAATAACGGAACGCAGATTCGCCGATGGCCGTGACAGAGTTGGGGATGGTGACGTTCGTTAGTCCGCTGCAGCCATAGAACGCACCAATGCCGATAGTGGTGACTGTATTGGGGATTTCAATGCTGGTCAAACTGCTGCAGCCATAGAACGCATAGACGCCGATAGTGGTGACTGTATTGGGGATTTCAATGCTGGTCAAACTGCTGCAGCCATAAAACGCATGGTCACCGATGGAGGTGACAGAGTTGGGGATGGTGACGCTAGTCAAACCGCTGCAGTTATCGAATGCTGCGCCGCCGATGGAAGTGACGGAATTCGGAATAATTGTATTCTTGCAGCCTGTAATCAGCTTGTTAATTGTAGTTTCAATAATGGCATTGCAACTATTGCGAGAGTCATAAACTGTGTTTTCACCTGCCACATTTATGCTGGTCAAGCCGCTGCAGCCAGAGAACGCACCAATGCCGATAGTGGTGACTGTATTGGGGATTTCAATGCTGGTCAAACTGCTGCAGCCAGAGAACGCAGAGACGCCGATGGTGGTAACGGAGTTGGGAATGTCGATGTTGGTCAATCCACTGCAGTTATAAAACGAAAAAGAACCAATGGTATTGACGGAATTGGGGATGTCGACGCTAGTCAAGCCGCTGCAGCCATAGAACGCACTAGAACCGACGGAAGTGACAGAGTTGGGGATGGTGACGCTAGTCAAACCGCTGCAGTTATCGAATGCTGCGCCGCCGATGGTCGTAATGGAGTAAGTCTTGCCATTGTAGGTAACCGATGGGGGGATGGCCACCGAGCCGGAGTATTCATTTGAATATGAATTATAAGATGTTCCCTTATAAGTGACTTCGACCTCGTTGTCGTTGAGGATGTTGTAGTAGATGCCGTCCACCTCGAAGTCGTGGGCGGTGGCGGTGGCTGGCAGGAGGAGGGCCAGCAGAAGGAAGGCGAGTTTGATAAGGTGTTTCATTGTCGGTCAGGCTTTATTTGGTTTGTTGGTTGGCTAATTTAATGGAAATGAGGTGAAAATGCAAAAATAGGCATTTTTTACCACATAATGGTATAAAGTAGCCCATTTTTCATCATTTGTTGCCCAAACCCTACTTTTAAATGCGAATTATGCAAATTTATCTTATTTAATTCGTTAGAAGCGGAAGCCGGCGGTGAGGTCGAAGGTGTTGTAGCTGTTGTAGAAGCTGTGACGGGTGCTGGTGTACCAGTGGCCCTCGTGGTTGACGTTGAAGGCGTAAAAGAAGTTGCCAGCGGTACGTACCAGCGCCATGCGGCCGTTCAGGTTGGTTGACAGCAGGCTCTTTTTCCCGTCGATGGAGTTGGGAAAACTGTGACGGTAGCCTATACTGGGCACTACCGTGATGTTATACAGCCAGCCATGGTGGAAGACCCAGCTATAACCGTAGCCAATCATCGCCCCGATGTCACGGTAACGAAAGCGGTAGTCGGTCACCTTGTCGGGCAGGTAGGCCTGCATCTCGTCGCTCAGCGTGCTCATGTCCATGACCACGTCCTGATGGCTCAAGTAGATACCTGCCAGCAGCGAACCGGAACTGCGCTTCTGGTACTTGGAGAAGCAGTAGGCCGCGGCTTGGGAATAGTGGGTGTGGTTAAAGATGTAATAGGCGTCGAGGCCGTAGCCCTCGCGCTTCAGTCCCGAGAAGATGACGTTGCCCTGCCACTTGCCCAGCATATTCAGGTGCACGGTACTCTGGTCGTTCTTGCGGTAATAGGCCTCGATAAAAATGCGCGAAGTGGTGAACGAGAACTGCAAACGGCGGTTGTGAATGAATTTGCCCGCCAACAGGTCCCTGACGTTGATCATATAGGTGAGACTGAGCCCCATGCCGCAAATCTGGAAACCGAACAACGACGTGACGTCACTGCTCAGCTGCACCGGCGTGTTCCACATGCTCAAGTGGCCCGAGTAGAAATCCAGCCAGTTGTTGTTCTTGAGCATGATTTTCCACTTCTTGCCGCTAGTCTTGCCGGGATTAACAACGTAGGCGGTGTCGTAGTAGTTTAAGGCGTGGTTGAGCCAACGATAGGAGCGCACGCCGAAATTCAGCACTCGAGGATAGACAATGGACGTGTCGTTGATGTTCCAGCCACGGCGGAAAATTCTCTTTTTCCAAGCGTTCTTGTCAACGATGGCACTCGTGTCGAGCGGCATCTCCACCACGCGAGCCACCGTATCCTGTAACGACAGGGTATCGCCAGGGGTCTCGAAGTTCCCAGCCTGAATGGAGTGGCACCCCATCCAAGCCAGCAAGAACAATATGACCAGGCGCTTTATCATACGGGATTACTCTTGTTGTGGGGATTGATCGTGGCTGGCCGAGCGCAGCGTCACCATGGGCACAGGTTTCCACAGGCTGCTGTCAGCATCATCTTTGTGCAAGGGGGCGCGGCGGGGAATGCTGTCCTGAGCGGGTGCCAAGGTCAGCGTCTTCTTGTTCTTGCGGAACAGACGGTCAAAGTCATGCTTCCAGACGACGCCCACGCCCTGGGTCGTCAAGGCACTGCGCTGGTAGTAGTTCTGGTCATTGAAGTGGTTATAGGCCTTGAGCCTGAAGGTGCCCTTGCTGTTGAGCAGGTACTCGATGTCAAAGTCGCCAATGAAGTTGGGGTTGCTCGTGTTATAGGTGTTGTCACGATAACCGAAGTTACCGTTCAGCAGCAGCCTGTTGTTGAGCAACTGGCTGGATAGCATCAAATCCACCTCCATGTCGCTGAGGTCGCCCTTCTTGGAGCGGAAATTTGGCGCAATGGACAGGTTATCGGCCATTTTTCCAAGGATAGAACTCAACTGTGCCGAAATGGTCGATGAAGCCACCGAACTGATGAGTTGCTCGGTCTGATTGTTGGCAGCGCCCATATATTCAGGCGTATAGAATCGGTTCAAAGCCAGCAGATAGATGATCTGACGGTTCATCATCTCGTCGGTGTTGATGATGCTCTTGATCCTGCGATAGGCGTCGGTGGTGAGCGACGGGAATTCCAGGTCAAACGAGACTTCGGGCTGGCTGATGATACCCCTGGCATGCAGTAGCGCATTGACAGGCACATTGGTGCGCTTCAAGTCCTGATCCTGACTGAACGAGGAGTCCAGATCCTGGATGTCGGCATTGAGCGAATAGGCCGCCACGAGGTCCAGCACCGCGGCATAGGGGTCGCCCTGGAAACTGATGTTACTGCCGTCCCTGATTGTGAAATCCTTGAGAATCAGGTCTTGAAGAGAGAAGTTGTAGGTACCCTTGTTAAGCGTGTATTTACCGTAGGTCTCCAGCTCGCCATTGTTATTGTAGGTCATGCGCAGCGAGCCATTGCCGGTCGCCTTGATCTGGTCGCCACCCACGGGGTCCATGACAACCGTCAACGCCAGGTCGGGGGTGATGTCTCCTTGCAGGTCGATATTGTAGGCACTGGGCTCGGAGTTCTCCTGCGGATTCTCCTTCTTGGTGAGCATGCTTTTTATCAATGCAACCGAGTCCACCTCTTCGATGACTGGAGGCGCCATAGCGGCATTGCGGTCACGGAATGTGATGAAATTGTAATGGTCGGCCTGTTTATTGTCGCTCATCACGAAGGTGAACTTGCTGCGAGGTGCCGATGTCATGTTCACCCTGATGTTCACAATGCCCGGGCCTCCCTCGACAAAGCATGAGCCATTACCGTAGATGGTGCCATACCAATCGGGGTTGATCGTCGGGTTGGTGTCATAGGACAGGAAGTTCCTGGCACCAGTAATCGCAAAACTGAACTCGGGATCGTGGAAGGCATCGTGCTTGAGCCAACCGCCGAATTTCGCCTCATGGCCCTCACGGTCATGGATAGGGATATCCTTGAACTCGATCAAGTCAGGCACCATGTGGATCGGCGCATTGGAGCAAGTGTAATAGCAGTTCACATAGTCGATGAGGAAACTCAACGAGTCGGCCACAACATCGCCTTTCAGGTTGATGGTGTGGAAATCACCAAAGAGGATTGCCTTGCCCGACATTTCACCCTGCACGTCACCCGTGAAGGCTTCCATATAGGGCTTGAGGAACTCGACATTGGCGTGGTCGGTATCAAACTCGATGTAAAGCGAGTCATCGGCAATGTAGATGCCGCCATCGAGCAGCGTGTGGTACCCGTTGGTCTGGGCAATGTCGCCCGAAACGAGTACGCCCCGCGATGCGTTGTCAAACGACGCTTTGATGTCGATATCGCCCATGACAGCGCCATTATAAGAGATATTCTTGATGAACAGGCTGGGTGTGTACAGGCGCGGTGCTCCCGACAACAGGTCGCTCGCATAGCACTTGCTGGTCGCCCTGCCGCCAAAGTCCACATGGTCAATCGCCAGCGTCTCGAACACGTAGTCGAGGTTCACATCCTGCAGTTCCAAGCACAACTCATCGTCGGGATCATGCGACACCCTGCCGTTGATGCGAATAAACTGCTCGCCGCGTCCGCCAGCGATGTTGTCAACCGTTATCACGCCGTTGCCCACATTGATGTGCCCTTTCTCGACCATCCAGATGGTGTCGTTAAAAATCAGTTGTGAAGGGTTCAAGTCGATGTCGGCCTTGATTTTTCCATCGTCGCCACGGTCAAGCATCGCATTCAGGTTGAGGTTGCCATGGAAGTCATGCTCCCCAGGCATTCTCCAGCCCAAGTTGGCGTCAATGCGGTTGTCCTGTCCGCTGGCATCCAGATTAAGGTCAATCATTCCCTTCTTGGCCGGATAGCGCGACTGCAGATTCAGCACAACCCTGTTGGTCACACTGTCGAGTTCGGCAAACAGGCGCGTCTGCTCAATGAGTTTATTGCCCTGCATCAACAGGGGTGCATCAACAACGAGGTTAAAGGTGGTATCGGTCTCGTTGATATTGCCCTCAATGATGGTGCGGTAAGCCAGATTGACAGGCAACTTCAGCATCTCATGCAACTCCTCATCAGGATTGATGGTCAAATTGAAGCTCACGTCATTAGGCGCACCAGCATGACTATAATCAGCGAAATTACCCAGATATTGCGGGAAGGCCTTGGCAAGCATGTGCTTGATGGTGGGCACAATGGTCTTGAAATCGTATTGTCCCGAGATATAACCGTTAATGTGGTCACTCTCGATGCTGATGACCTTTTCCCCGTCAGAATTGTCGGCGTTAAGGTCCAGCATGTTGAATTTCAAGCCCTTATCGTTACTGTCGATGAACTTGAAGTCAGCAACCTGTACATGACCCGACGCGTTGTCGAGCGAGTTGCCCCAGAACGATGCAGTGGCAGTCAGTTTCAACCGATGGTCGGCATACTTGTTCAGCAGGCCCATGCGGGCGAGGTTCATACCCTCGGTAGAAATGTTGATGTCGTAGGTCGAATTTGCGCCATCGAGCACCGCCGTTCCGTCGATGCTGACACGCCCATCGGGGTCATTCATGGCCACCGTGCCCGTGAAAGAGTTTCCTTGCTTGTCAACATTGGCCGTGATGTCATGATAACGTTTTCCCTTGAAATCCACATAGGGGATGTGCCCATCCAAGCGCCCCGAGACGTCACCATTGCGCAAGACAGCGTCCACCTGGGCATCGAGGGCCACCTGATCGATCAACTCGCGCTTGGCAAGCAAGGTGCCAACGCCCATGCCGTCGGTCTTGACGTGTCCCACAAACCGTGAGTCGCCCTGCTGACGTGCCAAGGTACCGTCCAGGTCAACATGACCGAGCGCGGTGCCCACTTTGCCGTGAAAACTCATTTTGCCGGGCTTGCCGTGCAAGGCTCCATCGAGAGCCACATTGCCACAACGGGCAATGATATCACGAGCCTTAGGGGTCAAGCCGGGAATGGCAGTCATCAGTTGGTTGATCTTCCCAGCCGATGCATTGAGGACGATATGATCCAGATCCACAGTGGCATAACCGCCCGGGGTGGGCAATGACAGGCCGCCACGCGCATTCAGTGAGAGTCCACCGTTGTTAGCGTTCACGTTGAGCGTCGGGAACTCAATGCGGTTGCCATCGCGCACGACGGTCGCCACGACGCGCATGGGCTCGGTAAATTTTGCCAACTGCGGCGCCAAGGCCGACAAGTCGGCGGGAGTGACCGTGATACCCGGTGTGCTCACCCGCAAAGGCATTTGTGCGATCTCGCTGCCCAGATTCTTGAGCGACGAGTATTCCAGATGCAAATCGTCAAGCACGATATCGCTCGCTGGCAACTTCACCTTGATGTCCTGGACATCCAGGGCATTGTCGGTAATATGGACATTAGTCGCCAAGCGCTTGAGTGACAAGCCGCTGCCCTCATCAAACGAGAGGCGTTTTATCTTGATTTCAAAGTCATTATTCTTTAGGCGGGGCAAGGTCAAGTCGGCCTTGATATTGCTCACAGCCAGGTGGTTGACATCCAGTCGGCCGGGCTTGCGAGGCTGATCGAGCACGTCATAGGAGAGATTAGACTTGCGTACGACAACCGTGTTGACTTGCACGTCAAAGGGCTTGGGAGGCTTGTCTTCCTTGGGCTTAAACGCGTCGATGATGAACTGCATATTGGTGGGGCTCTGCTTGTCGGGGCGGGTCACATGCCCGTCGAGACCGATAATCTCACCATAAGTAATCACAATGCGCCGCTCGGCAATCAGTTGTTTCAGACTGATGCCCGCACCCAATTTGTCGATGGTCAGTAATGAGTCGCCCTGCTGGTCGTTAATCAGCACGTCGTTGAGTTCCAACTGGTTAAACGGCCTTATCGATACCGAGCCGATATCCACTTGCGTGTTGAGGAACTCGCCCAATGCTTTTTCACCCTCGGAGCACAAGCGCTGTTGAACCGGCGGCAGCAGTAACAGCAGGTAGAGCAATGCCACCACAGCGACGACCGCCACCAGTGCGGTCACTACCACACTGCGCAGGACGTTATATGTACCCCTTGGGATATTCATTTCGTTATCTCATTGCCATCACCATGTGCAAAATTAATGCCACAACTGACCCGATACAGTAAATTGGTGTTTAATTTTCTTAATCGGGCAGCTGATCACACTGGGCTATCCACAGGCGTGACGAGGCGTCGCTGGGCATGCGCCAGTCACCGCGTGGCGACAGAGAGACGCTACCCACCTTGGGGCCATCGGGCAAGCAGGAACGCTTGAATTGCTGGGCAAAGAAGCGCTTGACAAACGTGCGCAACCACTTCTTGATGGTCGCGTTATCATACACGCCCGCAAAGGCCTTGCGCGCCAGCATATACAATTTGGCAGGAGTAAAGCCATAACGCAGCATGTTAAACAGGAAGAAATCATGCAACTCATAGGGTCCCACGATGTCCTCGGTTACCTGCAAGATGGTGCCATCGCCGGCGGCAGGCGTCAATTCGGGGCTGATGGGTGTATTGAACACATCCAGCAAGGTTTCATGAATCGCCTTGCCGCTGGAGGTGCCGTCATTGAGCGCATCGGCAAACCAGCGCACCAGGTGGCGCACCAGCGTCTTGGGGATGCTCACATTGACATTATACATCGACATGTGGTCACCGTTATAGGTAGCCCAGCCCAGGGCGAGTTCTGACAAGTCTCCCGTTCCCAGTACCAAGCCATTCACCTTGTTGGAAAAGTCCATGAGTATCTGGGTCCTCTCGCGGGCCTGGCTGTTCTCGTAGGTGACATCATGGTTCGACGGGTCATGATCAATATCCTTGAAATGCTGGGTCACGGCAGCAGCGATGCTGATTTCATGCAAGGACACACCCAGGGCGCGCACCATCGCACAAGCGTTGGTATAGGTGCGGTCGGTGGTCCCGAAGCCCGGCATCGTGATGGCGTGGATGTCCTTGCGGTCACGTTTCATCCTGTCAAACGCGCGCACGGCAACCAGCAGCGCCAGAGTGGAGTCCAGTCCTCCCGACACGCCCACGACAATCGTGGGAATGCCCGTAAAGTCCAGTCGGCGCATCAGGCCCTCGGTCTGGATAGCAATGATTTCCTCACAACGGGCATTCAGGCGGTCATCCTCAACAGGGACAAAAGGAAGTCGGCGCATAGGACGCATCAGCTCTTGCTTTTCATAGTCCAGCAGACCAGCCACCGCGATATCGATGTGTTCAAACGGCGAGCCGAACTGAACCATGCTGTCAGCAAAACTGCCATTGATACGCCTCTCGTTCTCAAGAGCTGCCACATCAATATCGGCTATCGACATCTGGGGCTCGGTGGTGAAGCGCTGCCCCTCAGCGAGCATCTTTCCATTCTCGGCAATGACGGCATTCCCGCCAAACACGAGGTCGGTCGTCGATTCGCCATAGCCACACGAGGCATAGACGTAGGCAGCAATGCAATGCGCACTCTGGTGCTTGATGAGGTCCATCAGATAGGTGTGCTTGCCGATGAGTTCATTGCTGGCCGACAGATTCACAATCACATTGGCGCCATTGATGGCGGCAATGCTGCTGGGAGGTGCGGGCACCCACAGGTCCTCGCAAATCTCAACAGCCACCCGAGCACGACCCGCATCAAAAATCATGTGAGTACCAAAAGGCACGTTCATGTCGCCGACCATAATGGTGTCCTTGCCGGCAATGGCGGTGATATTGCTCGTGGTAAACCAGCGTTTCTCGTAAAACTCCTTATAGTTAGGGATATAGGTCTTGGGGACCACCCACATCTCACCGTCATTAATCACGACAGCGCAGTTGAACAGATGGCCACTGCAACGCAGGGGTGCCCCAACGACAACCATGACCGGGGCATCCTTGAAGCGGTCACACAAGGTGACCAATGCCTGCTCGGCCGCATCGAGCAACAACTCGTTACCAAACAAATCGGCACAAGTATAACCCGTCACACACAGTTCGGGAAAGACCACGATGTGGGCTCCGGCATCAATCGCCTGTTCCAAGCTCTCGATGATGTGGGTCAAGTTATTCTCCACATCTGCAACATTCACTTGTGGCACAACGGCCGCCACACGAACAAAACCATAATCGGTCACCGCTTTGACTTTTTCTTTTGCCATATCCTTTTTCTTGTCATGAGTTTTAACTTGCAAAGTTAAATATTTTAGATGGAAAGTCGGCATTTTTTGACCATTTTCTTGCATAACTCATTTCCAATCATTATTTTTGCATCGATGAATATGATTTAAATGCTTATTATTATGAACAAAAAATGCCAACAGTACATATTGCGGACCCTCTATGTGGCATTATTGCTCGTAGGATGTGTTACCGCCTTCAGCGCCTGTTCTAATAATGATGATGAAATCCTGATTGACTACTACTTGCACATCAATTCACAGGAGGACATCAGCATCTCTTCAACTGACCAGGAGCAAGGCACCATGAGTGCGGGCAGCAATGTCCTGGCCAGAACCATTGAGGATTTAAGGGTTGCCATTCGGGAAAATTATCCCGTTCCTACCACCCAAGGCGATGATTCCAAGGTAGGGGCCGCTTGCGATGATATCTATTACTCTTACAAAGCACAGTTTGGTCAGTTGGAAAAGAACACGATTTGTGTCGCCACACTGTATCGGGTCTATAGAATCGATGGAATCATCCGCAGCAGCACCTGCTTGAGGGTGTACCATTTTGGTTATATTCCGCCAGTGTTCTAGTTTATTTGGGACTCAGGCCAATAGCCGGATTAAGAATTCCCGAAAATATTATTTAGGACTCTTTCTTGCAAAATTGGTTTTCATGAACTACCTTTGCATCAACAAAACGATTATTACTCATTAAAAAAGGAAACGATATGAAGAAAATCTTTACTTTACTGTTTTGCGTTGTAGCCTTGGCGCTCTCAGCCAGTGCTAACGACCGCGTTGACCAGTGCATCGATGTCCTGCTGGGCAAGGTGGCTCCCACCAAGGCCATGGCAACCGACCTCGATGCCAACCACGATGGTGTGATTACCATCCAGGATGTATCTGTTATCATCGATGAGGCTCTCGAGGAGATGCGCATCAACAAGGCTCCGGCCCAAAAGCCCGCCAGCGTGGACGCCATCATCAACGACATCCTTGACAATGAGCCTCCCACGCCCAACATCAGCGAAGTGAGCGAGGCCATTGATCGCAGCCTGGAGAAGAAGCAACAGAAATAACGCTAAATGAAATCCACGTCACTAATGACAAGACAAAAGAGTGCTTGGCGGCTGTTGCTGCTGGCCATTATCGTGGTCAGCGGGTTGGGTGTGTTCACCTCATGTGGTGATGACGACGACAAAACCAACGCTATCGACTACTACTTCGAAGTGGAGGAACAGTTTCTTGTTAATGGCTCCAAGGATGGAACAACTATGTATCAAAATCCCATCCCACTGATGCAGGATGCCATCAAGAAAGCCTACCCCACCCCTAACCCGCAAGGTAATGACCAAGCCGTGCTTGCCGCGTGTGACCAGGCCTACAAGGACTACGTGAGTCTTTATGAGGATTTGAATGACGATAACCTGACAGCACTAATTCACTTGAAGCGTGCCGTCAGGATCAATGGTCTGATTAAGGAAAGCGTGAACCTGAAGACTTATCATTTCAACATCAATCCCCACGAAGAGGAGATAGTGGAATAACACATTCCCACTCTCATGACAGAATTAACAAAGGGTCGCGGCAAACAGTCGCGACCCATTGTGTTGATATCACTTGATGAAAGCCAGCATAATCACCCAGCACAGGGCCAGCAGGGCAAATAGCGAGGATAGCATGTACAACTGGCGGCGGATATATCTGCGCTCAGGACGCTGAAAACTCCCATGGGCAAACGTGAACGCAGCCATGAAGAGCATGAAATCGTCCACATAACCCACGATGCCTTTATCATCAAAGTCGCCATGCCACACGACATAGGCTATCGCAGCCAATACCAGCAAAACACCAATCACACGGCACAGTTTCATGCCCATGCTCACTTCCACACGATTGTTCTCCTTCTTTTCCATATCTGTATAGACGTCAAACTACTATTGTTCTTCTATTTAGGTTGCTCGATACCCTTCATCGACAGGGCAATACGGCCACGCTCCATGTCGATGCCAGTGACGATGACGCGCACGTGCTGGCTGACATGAACCTGCTTGGCGGGCGGCAAGCCACGCTTGGGCATCTGGGAGACATGCACGAGCCCGTCCTTGTGGATGCCCAGGTCAACAAAGGCGCCAAACTGTGTCACGTTGGTGACAATGCCGTTGAGTTCCATACCTTCACGCAGGTCCTTGATGTCATTCACATTCTCGTCAAATTCCCAAACCCGCACCGTCGAACGCGGGTCGCGTCCCGGTTTCTCCAACTCGCTCATGATATCGCGCAGGGTGGGTTCTCCCACATCTTGTGAGATATAGCGCTGAACATCGATTTTATCGCGTTGGGCTTTGTCCTTGATCAGGTCGGCTATGCCGCATCCGCAATCCCGTGCCATTCGCTCCACCAGAGCATAGCGCTCGGGGTGAACCGCACTGTTGTCCAATGGGTTGTCGCTCTCGGGGACACGCAGGAAGCCCGCCGCCTGCTCAAACGTCTTGGGCCCCAGCTTGGGCACTTTGAGCAACTGTTGACGTGAAGTGAAATGGCCGTTCGCGGCACGGTAGTCCACGATATTCTGGGCCAGTGTGGGTCCCATGCCAGAGATATAAGTAAGCAACTCCTTGGAGGCCGTATTGACATTTACACCCACGCTGTTGACACAACTCTGCACCGTGAAATCTAACGCCTCTTTGAGCCTCGTCTGGTCCACATCGTGCTGGTATTGCCCCACACCGATGGACTTGGGGTCAATCTTGACCAGTTCGGCGAGCGGATCGAGTAATCGGCGCCCAATAGAGACCGCGCCGCGCACTGTCACATCCTTGTCGGGGAACTCGTCGCGGGCAATCTTGCTGGCACTATAAATCGAGGCGCCATTCTCGCTCACGACATACACGTCGATGGGCCTGCGATAGCGAATCCGTTTCAGGAAGCGCTCCGTTTCACGGCTTGCCGTGCCATTACCCAGAGCGATGGCATCGATCTTATAGGACTCGGTGAGGGTGTGGATTTTTTTGGTCGCGCCCTCGATGTCGTTGTGGGGTGCGGTGGGATAAATCACGTCGTTATACAGCAGGTTGCCCTGTTCGTCCAAGCACACCACCTTGCACCCCGTGCGGAATCCAGGGTCAACGGCCAGCACACGTTTGCGGCCCAAGGGCGGCGCGAACAGCAGCTGACGCACATTCTGGGCAAACGTCTCGATAGCCTCATCGTCGGCTTTCTCCTTGGCTGCGGCAGCAAACTCTGTCTCGATAGAGGGCTTGACCAGGCGCTTGAAACTGTCCTCGGCGGCTTCTTCGACAAGCTGTGAAGCCTCACCATTGCCCTTGACCACAATGCGAGCGATGTTGTCCAGCGTGCGTTCATCGTTAATCTCGATGCCCACCTTGAGGAAGCCCTCTTTCTCGCCACGGCGGATTGCCAGTAACTGGTGAGAAGAAATGCGCTTGAGCAGCGTCGAGAAATCATAGTAATTCTCATAATTGCGACCCTCGATCTCTTTACCCTTGACAAAATGCGACACCAGGCGCGCGTCATACTTGAAACCTCGTCTGACGGCGGCTCGAACCGCCTCGTTCTCGCTCACCCACTCGGCTATGATGTCTTGAGCGCCAGCAATAGCGGCATCGGTGTCAGGCACCTTGTCGCCGTCAACATACTGGCGTGCACGTTCCTCAATGTTGCCACCACGCTGCGACATGATGATCTTGGCCAGGGGCTCCAATCCCAGCTGGCGTGCGGCCTCGGCGCGGGTCTTGCGCTTGGGTTTATAGGGCAAATAGATGTCCTCGAGCGTGTTGGCATCCCAGCAGTTGTTGATGCGGTCGGCCAGCTCGGGAGTGAGTTTGTCCTGGGCCTCGATGGTCTTGAGGATGGTGGCACGACGCTTTTCCAGCTCGCGGTAATAACGCAACCGCTGGTCGATGGACTGGATGGAAAAGTCGTCAAGATTGCCTGTCACCTCCTTGCGGTAACGGCTGATGAAAGGAATCGTCGCTCCATCGTCAAGCAGATTGACTGTGCCCGCCACCTGATTGATGGGGATATTGAGCTCCTGGGAGATGAGGGTTGAGATTTGAGTTGCCATAATTGGTATTGCTGGATATACTGGGTTTACTGTGGAGGGTGGATTATCTTTTCTTCCTGAGGGTGATGACGGTAATCTCGGGTGTGGCACCGATGCGCATGGGCGGTCCCACCATGCCCGTGCCGATGTTGACATAGAGCCAGCGGTCGCCCTCATGGTATGCCCCACCCCACTCGGGATAGTGGATGCTCGCTGGTGACCAGCGCCACTTGCCCAACTTGAGCATGAACTGCCAGGCATGGGTGTGTCCTGCCAGCATGAGGTCGATATTGCTATTGGTCAAGGTGTTGGCACGCCAGGCATAAGGGTTGTGCTGCAGCAGGATCTTGAAATTGCGGTCGTTCAAGCCAGGATAGGCCCGCAGCAGGTTGCCACGCTTCTCACCAACGCGGTCACCGAAGTTCTCGGTGCCGATGATGACTATCTGGTCATCACCTCGCTTGAGCAAGGCATACTCATCGTTGAGCAGGCGCCATCCCGCCTCCTTTTGCAGGTCGCACAGGGCCTTACGGTCGGCGAGCTTTTCCTTCTCGTCAACCCATGTCACATAGTTGTCGTAGTCGTGATTGCCAAGCACCGAAAATACGCCATCGGGAGCATGCAGGCGGGACAGGAGCTCGCGGTAAGGCTCCGCCTCGTTGGTCTCGCGGCTCACGAGGTCGCCCGTGAAGCAAATTATGTCGGGGTGCAGCGCATTGATGGCGTTAATCTGCCGTTCGACAATAGCGGTACGGCCATTATAGGTTCCCAGATGGGCATCGCTCCACTGCACAATGCGGTAGCCGTCAAAGGCGTCGGGCAAGCGGTCAAACTCAAGTTCGACCTCCTGCACGTCAAGTGTGCCTGGAGTGACTATCGCCCCCCACCACATCACGCCGAAAATCAGCGCGGCCACGATATAGGCACACAGGGCCGCCCAGCGACGCTTCATCCACCGCAGGATGCCATAAAAGAACAGGCCTATCGCCTTGGGCGCCGTGATGGAGAAGAAGGTGTAGAGCATGTACTGACCCGCCACAAAGGAGCTATTGGACATCGATGCACTCGACATGGGCAACACGCCGATGGCAATGACGAGCCCCGCTGTCAATAAGGCCCAAAAGGCATTAACAAACATGGCCCAGCGGTAGCCGTTGCGCTTCAATCGCCTACAGATATAAACGTCCATGGCGATGCCCAGCACCGCCACAACGATAAGCCCTAACCAATGTATCTTCATTACGAGTTCATTCTAGAGACACAATGTATGCTGCATCTCGGTTTAGACTTTTTCACATGGAGACGCGAGATCTCACGTCACCAACAAGCCGGTTTGATGTCTCTTACTTTGTTGCCTCCAAGTAGTTGGTGAGCGGGTTGCTGTACATCTGCAACATCTTGTTGTACATGTAGAAGCGGTCGGCCTCGCTCAACTTGATGCCCTCGGTCTTGTCGATCTGGCTCGAGAGATAGTGCTCAAATGCTTCGCGCTCCTCGGGGGTGTATTTGTCGGCAAAATGCTTGTCATCAAACAGGATGTCGTGGGCGATATAATTGGTCTTGAAGATCTTGTAGTTCTGATGGATGGCATGGTCAATGATAGCGCACACACGGTCCACCTCCAGGAACTTGTCCAAGCCCTCGGGAATCTTATCGAGTTCCTCGTTGATGCAGGGCGTGAAGGCATAATGCACCTCGCCCTTGTGGCCGATGATACCCGTCTTCATGCTGATGAGGTCGTCCTCGGGAGCCTTGCGCCAATTGGGGTTCTTGCTCTTGCACAGGAATTCCTTGGCCTTGAGATAGTCGTTGGGGTCATACTCATAGCTGATGGAGATGGGCGCGATGTTCAATTCCTTGAGGCTCTCGATAAAGGGCTTGTCGCGGTTGCCATAGGCCAGCATCTTGATCAGGCTCTCCTGGGTGCGGTCGTTACTGTCCTTGCAGCGTCCTTCACGCTGGGCAATCCACAGCGAGGCCCGCTTCTGCTCAACGGCAAAGTGCATATATCCCGATAATTGCACAGCAGCAGTCAGCGTCTGGATGCGGCCCAGGTTGCGCTTCACGATAAAGCTCTTGTTCATACGCACCAACTTGGTGATCCAGTCATAGATGAGCAAGTTGTTTCCGATAGCGATCTCGCAGGCGTCGCGTCCGCCCTTGATGAGCAGATAGCTCAACTGGGCCGAGTCAAGGACGATGTCGCGGTGATTGGTGACAAAGGTGTAGGGCATCTCCTTGTCCAGGTTCTCGTTACCACTGGTGGTGAGGGTGGTGCCCGTTTTGGCCATCAGACCCTCGATGAAGGGCTTCATCACCTTCACTTGGAACTCATGCTTGGTGTTGATGCTTAATAGCACATGCTTGAACTCCGAGTACTTGTAGTTAGGCAACGCCAAAGCAACAATCTTCTGGAAACCTGGCTCTTGCACCAAAATAGTCATCGCCGTCTGGAAGTCCTTGTCGGGAATCGGGCAAATGTCCTGATACTCAATTGGGATGGGTATGTTCTCGTTCTCTATCATAGTGATTTGAGTGATTTAGTGGAGACGTCTCAACGCCCCTCAGGTTAATTTCTTTTTTCTTTAACCCACAAAGATAACATTTTTCCAAAAGAAATCCACCTCTTCCTAACAATTTTTATAAAAAACCCAAGAAATAAGATGAAATAACGGGCCTCTAACACCAACAATGCACCTCCTACACCCCTGCCATGTGCATCCATTCCAAAGCTGCCTTCGCCCCCTATTTAAATCCAAAAGAAAGCGAGCATTTATCTATTAGTGCTGAAAATTTCTAAACTCATCGAAATTTTCTGAACAATGACCACCTCCTTACCATGATTGTAGGGCCTTAGGAAGCAATAATCACCAAATAGAATAGAAAGTAATGACCAAACTTAATTTTTAAGTTAATTTATTTGGCATATTCAGATATTGGCTTTATTTTTGCACGTAGATAACTTAAAAGTTAAGAATGAAACAGTTTTATCAGATAGAACTAGTTGAAGAATATCCTAATGTGAATTTCTACAGCATCCGCTTGGAGGATGAGGAACTGACTGAACTAGAAAGGTTTTTCGAGAAATTCCCGATAGGGTGTGAATATGACGATGAAATTGATGTCATCGTAGCCTGGCTTGACAAGATAGCCGAGTCAGGTGCGCTTGAACGTTATTTCCGTCCAGAAGGTCGTTATGGCGATGGTGTGGGTGTGATTCCGATAGATGTAGGCAACAAAGTGCGGTTGTACTGCTTGAGACTTTCTGACAAGATTCTTGTGTTTGGCAACGGTGGAGTAAAAGATGCCCCCACTTGGGAAGAAAGCAAGGAACTTGCACCATACGTTAAACTACTTATTGACACGAGCCGATTCATTTCATCGCGGATTAAGAACGGCACAATTGTTTTGGTGGATAAAGAGATTATAGGTGATTTAAACTTTAGTAGAGATGAAACGGAGTAGAATAATAGACGAGCGCCGCAAGCACGTTAATCCAGAGACAAGAGAACGGGTAGCTCTCTCGTTCCAAATAGTTGACCGTATACATGAAATTCTTGTCGCTCGTGGCCTTCGCCAAAAAGATCTAGCTATGATGTTAGGTAAGAGTGAAGCCGAAATCAGTAAGTGGATGCGTGGCACTCACAACTTCACGATTGACACTGTTGTTGCTATAGAGGAATCGCTGCAAGCACCAATCCTGCAAGTTTACCACGAAATGGAGACAGCATGATCGTCGCGGAGTGTGTCCCACCGCCTCATGAACACCAATGCGAGTAATTGAGCGCAATGTCATGCTTACATGAATATTGCCGAGCGTGAGCATTGAAGACAAAGTCAATAATCACCCAAGAATAAACGAGAGTAGAAAATAATAGTTAAATAAGAATTAATAAATTAATTATATCGATATGGTTTTACTACAAAATCATGTGCCTCCTGAAACATTAGGCATTTTGTTTGTGGCTATAATTGTTGTGCTTGTTTTGTTTGCACTATATGTAAACCACAAAACTAAAGGTGATAAGTGGGACAAGGAAATCTCTCATCGAGCAACAACTGTTGATGATTATATTGCAATTCATGGTGAACCCGAAACAATTCTTGTTCTTGGCAGCATAAGAGCCAACGACCTCAATTCTGTTGTTTTAGTCTATGAGGAGGTAATAATTGTTGAGGGTAAATCGATTATGCGAGATTGCATAGCTGATGCATCATTCTACAATGCACAAGTTCCTTATATGGATAAAGAGTATCATTTGGTTTTAACTTTATCTGACAAAGACATTAAAACTATTGAAGTCCCCATGGGTAACGACTTGGAGAATGCAGAAAATGTTGTTGAACAATTAAAGAATCGATTGAGTTTATAATCATTTGTGCATAATCCTAACGTCTTTTATAGCCACAGGCGGTTGATATACTTATACCAAAATGATAAAGCACAGGACAAGTGCCAGCGCCTCATGAACGATTAATCACCGAAATCTAGATGAAAATGAGTATTTCGCAATAATTTTTTCTACCTTTGCAATGTACAATGATACATAAACGAGGTATCATTTAATTTGAATTCACAATTTAATATTTAATGATTTACACAATGAAAACAATTAAGCTAATTTTTTTATTATTGTCGCTTGTTGCAGGACTGGCATATCTTACATCATGTAAAGATGACGAACCCAAGAATCCTGATACTCACGAGTGGGTTGACCTGGGACTGCCCAGCGGCACGCTGTGGGCGACGTGCAACGTGGGGGCGAACGCTCCCGAGGACTACGGCGACTACTTCGCCTGGGGTGAGACCAAACCCAAAGACAACTATGACTTGAACACTTACAAGTGGTATAACCACGACGATATGTATTATACGAAATACAATCAGAGTTACTCGTCGGGGTATTACGATGACTCGGGTAATTACGTTTCAGTAGTAACACCAGATGACAAGACGGAGTTGGACCCTGAGGACGATGCTGCATACATAAATTGGGGGCCGTCGTGGCGCATGCCGACCCATGAGCAGCAGCGGGAGTTGGTAGAACAGTGCACCTGGAAATGGACGACCCGTAACGGCGTGTATGGCCAGCAAGGCACCGGCCCTAACGGCAACACCATCTTCTTGCCCGCCGCAGGCTGGGTCATAGATGAACGTTCGTTCCAATGCGAGGGCTCGCACGGCTGCTGTTGGTCACGTACGCTCTACCCGATCGTCTCCGACTTCGCTTACATCCTGTACTTCTTTTCGGGGGACATGTCCTTGAACATCCCCTACGATCGCGCCGTCGGTTGCAGTGTCCGTGCTGTGCGTGTCCCGCAGAATTAGTGCACAATGTCTTTTTAAGGCCTAATCAGTTGAGCAACTTTTCCAAAATTATAAAACTCAGGACGAGCGCCAGCGTCTCATGAATAATAAATCACCGAAATCTAAAAGAAAATGAGTGCTTAGCGGAATGAATTCGCTACCTTTGTCTGCGTTTACTGAAAGATAAATCGGAATTTGTATGTATTTAGAAAAATTATTATTCAAATTCAAAGGAGCTACTAACGAGGAAGACCTCCAGATTCTTTTTTATGAGTTAGCGCAAGGTTTTCTTTATGGTGGGTATATTCAAGTGCGAAATGATTATAGAATCTATATTCGCACCGTAGAGTTTTACTTTCATAGTGAAGAAATAGATGGAATACATGACCCTATTGTTTATCATCGAAATATACGAGACAAGGAGGGCAATATTCTTGAAACAGTTCCATACTTCCCAATTATGTCTTTACATGCACACACTTCTGGCTATGATATTACTTTTGAAAGTGAAGTTGGAAAATATAGATCTTCTGCGCTAATTCGTTCATTCGAGGTGAAAGATAAGGATGGAAAGTATTTGAAATGGAAAAAGGATATGTTCATGAAATCTGAAAATTACGACTATAATACCCAATCCACTTATCTCTATTATTTGTTAAACGGTTTTCCACTCGGCATAAGCAATGATGTAAAATGGGTCGATGCCCCTATAATGCAGAAGATAGAACTGGAAATTAGGAATCGTAAGAATGTATTCAAATCGAAGAGCGAATATGTATATGAAAAGATAGAGGGGGAAAAATGCGAACGACTATGGAGTTTTACGAGAAAAGAACAAGTATAACAACTAAAACACAGAAATGACAACACCTATTATATGCACGTCCGAACGTCTTAGGAAAGAACCTAAGACCGAGTGCGTAGCAAAAGCTATCTTTGCTGCTCTCGATAAACTACATGTTGAACACCGTGAGTTAAAAAACACGCAAGATTATTGGTGTCGCGATTATATGCCAGTAATGATTCTCGATGATGGTACATATGCAAAATATGAATATAATCCTGATTATTTGGTTGAAAATAAAAATAAGAAATGGCGTAATTCTAAAACTAATCAGCAAGATGCATGTAAAGGACTCAATTTATACGCACCTATGAACATGAATATTATTCTTGATGGCGGAAACTATGTTCGTTGTGGAACTAAGGTCATTATGACTGACAAAATATTTAGCGAGAATCCTAAGTGGCCAGCTCACGAATTGATTGAGCATCTGCAAATTGCACTTTGTGCTAATATTATCTTGCTTCCTTGGGATATGGAAGACCCATTTGGTCATGCTGACGGTATGGTTGCAGATCTTGGGGATGGGAAAATACTATTGAATGGATGTTGGAAGGAACAAGATAAACCATTTCATAGAAGACTAAGGAAAATTTTGGATGCACATTTTAAAGTAGAAGAACTTCCTGCATGGAATGGCGATAAAGATTCGTGGTGCTATCTCAATTATTTACGTGTTCCTGAGGGTATTTTGCTTCCTTGTCTTTCTGAGAATTATGATAGTAAAGATGATATTGCAGCTTTGAATTATTTCGAACGTTTATTTCCTAATTTAAAGATAATACCTATCTATGCAAAACCTCTCATAAAAGGTCAAGATGGAGGAGGTGCATTACATTGTGTAACATGGGAGTATATAGAAAGAAAAGACACATCCGTCCCTTTGGCGAATAGTTTGTAAATTCCAATTTATCGTTGCGTCTTTTCTAGGTCTAATCGGTTGGAGTACTTATACCAAAATGATAAAAGCGCTGGACGAGCACCCGCGCCTCATGAACAATAAACAAACGAAAAGAAAACGTAGGTCGCGAAAGAATGCCTACCTTTGTAACTGTTAAATGTCAATTAAAGCAAGAAAACGATGATGTCATTCAAAAAGAACATAGGTTTTATTTTGTTAGCTCCATTGGCTTTTCTGGGTTTGTGTGCAGAATTTGTATTGATGCTTATAGAGCAGCATATCAATGGGATAGATATAGCACAATTCAGCGTTAGTCAGCTGATTCAACATTGGCAAATCATAATTCCAGTATGGCTGATAGTGTCCATTTTAGTAATCTTGTTTAGCAAAAGACTTTGTTCATTCAATGTATTTGAGCCACATTCCACACCTTCCCGGTGGCAACTGATTCTTGGTGTTGCACTGCCTGTGATATTTGCTGTGGTATTGTCGATTATCAGTGGGGGACCTGGCTTTGTGAAGACTTTCAAAGCTGCATCTTCGACATTTTTTACCTTACAGTATGTCTATTACCTTCTTGAAATGCTATTGAGTGGCTTAATCATCAGTTTGTCTCAACAGGCAATCACGGCCTTTTCAGGCAAACGAAATATGTTCCCTTGGGGAGGACTGGTATTAGGACTCACATGGGGTCTGGGCCACTTTATTACAAAAGGTAATGTTTACATAGCACTCATCGCCTTTGCTTTAGCCATATTCTTTGGCCTGATATACAATTTGACAGGTAGGGATTTAAAGAAAGCCTGGCCGTTGATGTATTTGGTTTTTGCTTGCTTCGGTTGACGCATTTCCCCTGTCTTTTCAAGGCATGCCCGGTTGAGTCACCTTTGCGGTAACTCAACCGCTTTTCTTTAATGATATTCCCAACGCTCCATGTAACGGTTCCATGTATAATACATGGTCATTTTACCGTATTTGTCATAGATCTCCCAGCGCTCCTGATACTTATTCCATTTCTTGTACCCGATGTTGTTGTATCTCTCATCCATGATGTCTATCCGATCCATATAACGGTTTTCCTTCTCATATTTCACGATTTTACCGTATTGGTCGCGATACTCGGTGCGGTCGGTGTATTTGTCATAAACGGCATAGCCTATTTTAGTCCCGCTGCGATCAAACAGTTCATCACGATCAGTGTATTTGTTGTGCTGGCGATAGGCTACCTGGCTCATCGAGAACAGGGCAACACATAACATCAGGCAGGTAATCAGTCGTCTCATAATACTATTATAATTAACTGTTTATCAATTATTTATTAGCGAGATTGCGGGCATAGTCTTCCCACTTGGTGATAAGGGCGGCCATATCGGCTGGAAGGTCGCTATCGAAGTCCATCTGCTCGCCAGTCTCGGGGTGGACGAAGCCCAGGGTCTTGGCATGCAGGGCTTGACGTGGGCACAGCTCAAAGCAGTTGTGGATGAATTGGGCGTAACTGGAGGAGCGGTTGCCTCGCAGGATCTGGTCGCCACCGTATCGGGCATCGTTGAACAACGGATGACCGATGTGCTTCATGTGTACGCGTATCTGGTGGGTACGTCCCGTCTCAAGCTGGCAGCGCACGACGGCCACATGGGCGAGGTTTTCTACCGTATGCCAGTGGGTGACGGCGTGTTTACCCTGGTCTCCGTCGGGAAAGACTTTCATCAACACGCGGTCGCGCGGGTCGCGTCCGATGTTGCCTGTCACGGTGCCGTCTTCCTGCTTCATCTCGCCCCACACCACAGCGATGTATTGGCGCTTGGTAGTCTTCTTGAAGAATTGGGCGCCGAGAGAAGTTTTGGCATTCGGCGTCTTGGCGATAACGAGCAGGCCGCTGGTGTCCTTGTCAATGCGGTGTACAAGGCCCAGACGGGGGTCGGTAACATCATAGTCGGGATTGTCCTTGAAGTGCCATGCGAGGGCATTGACCAGCGTGCCGTCAAAGTTGCCGTGCCCCGGGTGCACCACCATGCCGGCAGGCTTGTTGACCACCATCAGGCTGGCGTCCTCATAGACGATGTTCAAGGGAATGTCCTGGGCGACGATTTCGCACTCATAGCGGGGGCGGTCCATCACCACGCTGATGACATCGCCGGGATGTACCCTGTAATTGCTCTTGACGGGGCGCCCGTTCACGCGAATGCACTGCGCCTCGGCAGCATTCTGGACGCGGTTACGGCTGGTGCCCTTGATGCGCTCTACAAGGTACTTGTCGATGCGCAGCAACACCTGTCCTGGCTCCACCACATAGTGGTAGTGCTCCCAGTAGTCGCGCCCGTCCTCGGTGAAATCGGGCTCACTGTAGTCATATTGAATCTCGTGGCCGCCCTCCTCCAGTTCGGCATCGAGCAGCTCGTCGTCCAGCGCCATGTCGGGTTAGTTTTTCTTCTTGTCCTTATCTTTGTCCGACTTCTTGTCTTGATCCTTTTTCTTGTCTTGTTCTTTTTTCTTATCCTTGTCTTTGTCCCTGTTGTTTTGGCTCTTATTCTCCTCGGCAGCCTGTTCCTTGCGCTCCTGCTCGGCACGGGCTTGGGCAGCCTTCATCTCTTCCTCGTAGGTCTTCTGGGCATCCTGATAATTGGCTTCATCGATAGAGTCCATCAACTCGGGATCGATGATTTGTTCGGGATTAAGGTCCACAATCGAACCGTCGCCCACAGTGATCTTGATCTGAGCATTCACACTCACGGGATTACCGGGGGTCACGTGGTGACCATCAACAGACACTTGCAGGATAAGGCCATCCATCTCGCTGGCAACGCTATCCATGGTCACATGCTTGAAGCCCATCGCCTTCAGGGTCGCCATTCCCTGTCGTCCAGGCAAGTCAACCAACTTGGGGAACGGGATGATAGGTGCATGCATCGCATTCACGTTGAGGTAGATGATACGGATTTTCTTGATATAGGACTTGGCCTTGGGATCCTGGTCAATGACCGTTCCAGGCTTGTAGTTCTCATAGAAAGTGCTTGAGTCACTGATTTCCCAACGCAGGCCCGCATCCTCCAGGATGTCGATAGCCTTTTCCAGAGGCATGTTGCGCACATCGGGCACCTGCACCTGCTGGCCATGGGAGGTAAACACGTCAATAAACAGCAGGGCGATATAGCCCAATGCCACTAATGCCAACGCCATCAGTGTAGAGTTCACCAAGATGGGATGGCGATCACGAAAGCGGTCGAATCCGCTTGCATTGTTGTCGTTATTATTGCTCACGGTAATTCAATAATTAGTTACAATCTGCAAAGGTAATGAAAATTAAGGGCAAAACAAGAATCAGTGACTTGTTTTTTTCGGACATTGAAAAAAATGCTAATTTTGCGGATAGATATGGAAACAGTTTTTGACGGAATAGTGGAACGGCTGCTCGAAGCGCCGTATTGGGTGATTGACTTCTTGCCGAGGCAGGTGCCTAAGGACAGCGGCGGGCAGTTCTTCGCCGTGGAGAAGTATTATCTGGAGGGGGCGCGCTACGAACGGTTGTGCCACCAGTTTGCCGATGTGCTGTTGAAGCTGAACTGCTACTACGACATGCTCGTGAGCCTCGATGGCGGTGACGAATGGCTCAGTCCCGACCCGGGGATGCTGGAAAAGTGGCTGACCTCTAGTCTGCGGCATGGCGACATGTACGCCCTGATTGAAGCCGAGGACGCCCTGATTACCGCTAGAGGCGGCGACATCTATATGACCCTTTACAACCCCTCCCCCGCCCTGCTCGACCTGGTCCGCCAGCTGGCATCCGCCGCAGGCCTATTCTTGTGGCAACCTCCAGAAAACCCATCGAAGTGTTAAAAACCCACCAAAATTGTTGATTGGAATCAACAATTTTTGATGTTTTTTGTTGATTAGAACCAACAAATTGCCTATCTTTGCGAAAAAATTCGCAACGAAAAAATTCGCAACATGAGAAATCCATTTAAATTTGGCACTATCGTTGAGGACGAGTACTTCACCGATCGTACTCGCGAACTTCAAACCATCTTACGAGTGATGAATAGTGAGAACCATTTGATTCTCATCAGTCCCCGTCGTTTCGGCAAATCAAGTCTCGTCATCAAGGCAACCAAACAGGTTGCCCGACCTTACTTGCTACTCAATCTGCAAAGTGTGATTAACACCCAAGACTTTGCAGCCAAAATACTTAAAGGGATTTTTAAGCTTTACACATGGGAAAAAGTAAAACACCTGATGACTCATTTTCATTTTGTGCCCACTATTTCCACCAATCCCATTACCAACGGAATTGATGTTTCGTTTCAACCCACCAGCGACTCCAATGTATTGCTCGAAGACGCAATGGCTCTGCTTGAAAAAGTCTCGACGCCGGAAAAACGACTAATTGTTATCTTTGATGAATTTCAAGAAATTTTACAGATTGCCAAGGGGCTTGACAAGCATTTACGAGCCATCATGCAAACTCAGAAAGGCCTGAATTACATTCTCTTAGGCAGTCAGGAGTCTATGATGACTGAAATATTTGAACGCAAAAAATCACCATTCTACCACTTTGGATTATTAATGCGGCTAAACAAAATTCCCTTTCAAGACTTTTTTGATTATGTCAACGAGCGATTGTCCAACGTCCTCCCAGGTCAGAGCGATCCAATTAGCAACGAAATCCTCTCTCTGACCAATTGCCATCCCTATTATACCCAGCAATTAGCATCACAGGTATGGGAATTGGCTAAATATGAGAATATCAGCGACGATGTGGTGAACGTCGCCATTGAACGACTTGTGGACATTCATGACCTTGATTTTGAACGCCTTTGGTTAAAATTCAACCGAATGGACAAACAGATTCTAAGGATTTTATGTAAAAACGAAAACCCATTACAGAATAGACAATTACCAACCAGTTCATCTTTCAGCTCCATAAAACGATTGATGAAGATGGGATATGTAATACGAGACAAGAAATATGAAATTGAAGACCCATTTTTCAAGCAATGGATTGTAAACAACCAATTATAAAACAACTAATTACGCATTGCGAAAAATTTCGCAACGATTTTTTTCGCAATCCACAACTAAAAACTAAGGACTAAGGACTAAGGACTAAAAACCAAATATGGATCGTTCTTCACAAATTATCAGGACCAGTTGGATTGGCATTATCGCCAATGTGTTGCTGGCAGCCTTCAAAGCAGGAGTAGGCGTTTTGGCCAGTTCGGTAGCCATCGTGATGGATGCGGTGAACAACTTGAGCGATGCGCTCTCGAGCGTCATCACCATCGTGGGCACCAAACTCTCGCAGCGTCCCGCCGACAGGAAGCACCCCTTCGGGTTCGGGCGCATCGAGTACTTCAGTGCCATCATCATTGCTGTCATCGTGCTCTCGGCGGGTGTGACCTCCTTTATTGAATCGGTCAAAAAAATCATCGAGCCAACAACTCCAACCTACACCACCGTCACGCTCATCGTCATCATCGTGGCGATTGTCGTGAAACTGGTGTTGGGGCAATATGTGAAAAAACAAGGTGAGAATCTCAAGAGTGACGCTCTCATCGCGTCAGGATCAGATGCCTTGTTTGACGCCATTATCACGCTGGCAACGCTAATCTCTGCGGGCGTGATGCTACTCTGGGGCGTCTCGCTCGACGGCATCCTGGGCGCCCTCATCTCGCTGGTCATCATCAAGGCTGGTATCGAGATGCTCGCTTCGCCCGTCAACGAGTTGCTCGGTGCCAAGATTTCGCCTGAGCTGCTTTCTCAAATCAAGAAGGAAGTCAATGACTTTGACGGTGTGCATGGCGTGTTTGACATCATTGTTCACAACTATGGCCCAGATGTGCAAATCGGCTCGTTGCACATCAACGTCATGGACACAATGGATGCCCACCAGATTCATGGCCTCACGCGCCGCATCAGTGAGGAGATGTTTGACCGTCACGGCATCATCATGACTGTGGGAGTATATGCTGTCGCCACGGGTGACAACAAACGGGCCCAGTTGCAGCACACCCTGATGCAGGCTGCTGCCGCACACGCCCACGTCGAACAGGTTCACGGCCTCTACTACTTTGAGGACGAGCGCCGTGTCTCTATCGACATTGTGCCTGACATCACCGTCCACGACGATGCGGCCTTTATCCAGGAGCTGAAAGCCGAACTGCAGCCTCTAGTCCCCGGCGACACTGTCTCAATTGTCATCGATCACAATTACAGCGAATAACTGACAGTTAACGACTGAACAGCCTGATAATTCTAACGGAAATGTCCCAGAACTAGCAGACTGTTCAGTTATTATATCAATCCCTGTTGAAAGAACGTTACATCGGGGAGATGGTGAACGTGCAAGTGCGATCGATGGCGGGCAGGCGATACTGCTCTAGCGGACGAGCGCCCCAGCTGTCAATGCCACCCACACCGCATTGCTCCGCGTCAAGGGTGAGAATGGTATAATGTGATTTCTCGAGCTGTGAGGGATGACGCTGATGCTTCTCGTCGCCCTCGTCCAGCGTAGCAATATCATAATGCAATGCGCTGGCATAGAACGGCTTGTCGCTTGTCACTTTAATACCTATTCCAGCACCATCACACTGATTCCACCAGCGGATGTCGCCCTTGGTGCCCGTCTCCTGCGGGCGGATGTAGGGATAGAATTGCTCGTCGGCAGTTTGGCGGTAGATGCCCAAACGCTGGCTGTATCGGCGGTCGGCATAATTCTCGATAGGACCGCGACCATAAAACTCGCTATTCTCCATCTCGTAGGGCATTTCCATCACCATGCCGAAGCGCAACATCTCGGGAATCTCGACATAACTGTCATCAAATGCGATACCCTGGGTCACACACATGCCACCTGCACTATGTAATTCGTAAGTGAGTGTGAGCGTTGCATGCACCTCGGGCATGTCATAAGATGCGACAACCACCACCTGCGACTTGGTCGAAGCCTTCTTGTCAACGCGCAACGAGGTCAGATTCATTACGGGATCGCGCCATACCCTCAGTTTTTGCTGCAACCATGCGCCCATGTCGTTGTCGGTGACAGCGCGCCAGAAGTTGGGTTTCAGAGTGCCGCCCTCGCCCAACAGATTCACGCCATTGACCGAATAATCCTTCAAGAGACCGGTTTTGGCATCAAAACCAAGGTTGAAGCCGTTGCCAGCGATTGATAATGTGCCATCGGGCAGTTTTTTGACCTGATATTTTACTTTTTCATCTGATAGTTTTGCTGCATGAACTGCCACGACATTGACAGGTAACTGGGCATAGGCAATACGCTGGCCTTTCTCCATCAGAGGCTCTGCTTGCTTCAAGGTGAAATCCACATTCAGCATCACCTCGCGAGAGGGGTCAAGTGCTGCTATAGCATTAGCGATAGGCAGGTGGAACATTTGACGCCCGAGAGGAGCGACATTGAGGTCGTTTTCCTCGCCATTGAGTATCGGGAAGCCATCAACGAGCAGTTGCCACCGCATCTTCACGTTGCTCAAGTCACGGAAGAAAAACTCGTTCCTCACGGCGATATCGCCCTGACGCACATTCACATCCTCGGCCCAAACGTTCTGGTAATAATAGGCGGTCTCATAGGCATGGGGATTCCACACTCGATCGGGGCTCACGAGGCCGTTGCAGTTGAAGTTATTGTCGCTGGGATCGTGGGTATTGTAATCGCCACCATAGGAGAAGTAGGTCTTGCCGTCCTTGCCGGTGACGCGCAGTCCCTGATCGACAAAGTCCCAAACAAAGCCGCCCTGGAATTTGGGCAAACGGCGCACGACGTCCCAGTACTCCATGAGCCCTCCACCCGAATTGCCCATCGTGTGGTTGTACTCACACAGGATGAGCGGCTTCTTGCTCCCTGGATTGCTGGCATAACGCTCACACCAGTCGGGGGCGGCATACATCGGGCACATCAAGTCGCTATTCTCGCCCCCCTCGGCACGCTCCCAATGGATGGGGCGCGATGGGTCGGTAGCACGAATCCAGTCGCGGGCGGCCGTGAAGTTGGGGCCGTCACAGGTCTCGTTGCCCAGCGACCAGATGATGACACTGGGATGGTTAAACTGCACGCTCACGTTGTGCTGGTTGCGCTCCAAAATGGGTTTAGCGAACATCGGTTTGTAGGTGGGTGCTGTATTGGGATCGTAGTGGAAACCGTGACCTTCCTGATTGGCCTCGGCGATGACATACAGGCCATACTCGTCACACAGGTCATACCACTGTGGGTCGTCAGGATAGTGGCAGGTGCGCACGGCATTAATGTTCATGCGTTTCATCTCCTTGATATCGGCAATCATGCGGTCACGCGACACCACATAGCCTGCATCGGGATCCAACTCGTGACGGTTGGCGCCCTTGATATAGATGGCCTTGCCGTTAACCAGCAGTTGGCCATTCTTGATCTCCACACGGCGGAAACCCACCTGGATGCTCGTAGCCTCGCCTTTCGCTTTTTTATCGGCAGGAGTGAGTGTGGCGACGAGACGATAGAGATAGGGCGTCTCAGCCGTCCATTGGTGGGCACCAGGTACTAACCAGCGATTATCACCAGCGGGCATCATGTTCACTTCGCGGCCTTGGGCATCAAGTAGTTGGTAACTCATCGCACCCTTGCCTGTAATCAGCGGGGCAATCATCAAGGTGCCATCTTTCAAGTCATCGCTGAGACCTGTGGTTACCCGCAAGTCATCGATGTGGTTATTCTTGTCGCGGCAATACAGGTAACTCGACCTGGCTACGCCCGACAGGCGCCAGAAGTCCTGATCCTCGCTGTAAGTGCCGTCACACCAACGCATCACCTGAAAAGCGAGCAGGTTGTCACCCTCCTTGAGCCATGGTGTAATATCAAATTCGGCGGCTGTTTTGCTATCCTCGGCATAACCCGCAAACTGGCCATTGACCCACAGGCTGATGTTGCTGGTCACGCTGCTGAAGTGGGCAATGACCTGCTTTCCGTTCCAGTCTGCTGGTATAGTAATGTGACGGCGATAAGAACCCACGTGGTTATCCTGCACTGGCACACGGGGCGGGTCGTTCTCCCAGTTTCCCCGCCAGGGAAAACCGATGTTCACATAGACGGGGTCGCCATATCCATTCAACTCCCACATTCCCGGCACGGGCATCGTTGCCCAGCCGCTATCGTCAAGGTCGGAGCGATAAAAGTCGGCAGGGCGCTCGTCGAGGTTAGCCACCCAGTGGAACTTCCAGTCACCATCAAGCGAAACAAATCGGCTCGATGCCGTAGGATTGATATCATAGGCCGTGAATGAAGTGTGAACTGGCAGACGATTGATTTCGTTCACTTGCAGGTTCATCCACTCGTCACCAGCGGGTTGTGCTGCAGCAGTCAGTGCCAGCAACAGCATCGTGAGAATTGCAGGTTTCATCTTATCAAAATACAAGAATTAGGAGTTGCGCAGGTATTCCTCAGCGCGGGCGAGGTCCTCAGGAGTGTCGATACCGATAGTAGCAGTCGTGGTCACACCCGCCTTGATGGTGTAACCGTTCTCGAGCCAGCGCAACTGCTCCAACGACTCGGCAAGTTCAAGCGAAGACTGCGGCAAGCGCGTGATGGCTTCGAGCACGGCAGCACGGTAAGCATACATGCCCACGTGGGTATAGTATTGCGTGGCTTTGGGCCATTCCTCAGGTTCACGCCCCCTGACAAAGGGGATTACCGAGCGAGAAAAATAGCGGGCACGCATCTGACTGTCCAGCACTACCTTGGGCGAATTGGGATTTGCCAATTCGCTATAGGGACGACTGGGGTCAAACGGGCGAACTAGCGTGGCAATGTCGGTTGTCGGGTCATCAAAGCATGACATGATGGCTTGCAACTGGTCAGGCTGAATAAACGGCTCATCGCCCTGGATGTTGATGATGACATCCTCATGACCGCCGTTTTTCAGATATGCCTCCTGACAGCGGTCGGTACCGCTGCGGTGCTCGGTGCTCGTCATCACCGCCTTACCGCCAAAGGCCTCTACAGCCGCCATGATGCGGTCGTCGTCGGTAGCTACCACCACACGGTCAAGCACTTTGCTCACCTGGCGGTAAACCCGCTCTATCATCGTCATTCCACCCAACATCGCCAGCGGTTTGCCTGGAAACCTCGTCGATGCATATCTCGCTGGGATAATCCCAATAAAACTCACTTTCTCGTTCATATTTGTTTTTATGATATGATTATTATGGTAAGGTAAGCCTATCTACAGCCATATCCTTTTTGTATGACTGTATCTAGATGATTAGCGTTCATCTTATTGCATTAGTAGCCCCAGGGCTCGCCAATAAGGATGACGGTGTGGCGGTGAGCAGGGAAACTGTTGCGGGTGAAGTGGATGTAGTTGCAGATACACTGCGGGGAGTTGCAGTTGTGGCACACCCCGTCAATCTTGCAAGGCGTGTCACAGCCCAGGCGTGCCGTGTTGATGGGGGCAGCGACATTGCGGGCACGCGCCAAGGCAGCCTCGATGGTGGGCGACACTTTGTTGATGCCGATGACATGAATCACATTGTGCGGTCCCCATGTGATGGCGGCGACGCGGTTGCCGCGGCCGTCAATGTTGACGATCACGCCATCTTGGGTAATGGCATTAGCGCTGGTCAGGAAATAGTCCACATCCATCGCATCAAGGTAGCACTGGCGCTTCTGTTCGGGCGTTTCGGCAAGGTCACGATCAATGACCTTATAGTCGCCGCTGTCAATGAGTTGTTGTGTCAGACCCATCTCGCGGATGGTCTGTGAGCCGCCCCAAGTGACACTACTGCCCTTGGGCATGAGTGATTTGACAAGGGCGATAGCTTGGCTGGCGGTGGCACAATAGTGGGCCTTGAAGTTGCGCCGTTCCAGATGTTTGATAATACGGTTTGCCAGTTGCTCGTTATGGATTTCGATAGGTGTCATGATGAGATTTGAGATTAAAGATTAGTGATTAGTGATTAGAGAGCGTTTTAGAATAAATCGATGAGTTTTAGGGAACCCCAAATAATGGCGGCATAGCGCAACAGCTTGCCAATGGTCATCGTCAACAACACGATCCACACATTAGAACGCACATAGCCCAGGGCGACGCTGATGGCTGTTCCCAGCATGGGAATAAAGGCAAAGAAGCCCATCCATGCGCCACGGTTCTTCATGAAGTGCAGGGCGCGGTTAAGTTTTTCCTCGCTCACGCGCGCATATTTCTCTATCCATTCTATTTTACCCAGGTGGCCGATATAATAGCACGTCATGCCACCGCTGACATTTCCTGCCAATGCCACCAAGAGGCTATTGACTGGATTCATGTGCAATGGTCCCACACAGGCGATGACCAGGGCCTCGCTACTGAACGGGACAATGCTACCTGCCAGGAAAGATCCCAGGAACAATCCCAAGTATCCCCATTGGGTAAAGAAATGAATTAACGTGTCAAGCATCGTTCTAATGTATTGACGAAACGCAATGACTTGCGCCCATCCGACGGCTTATTTGAAAATCAGTTGAGTGAAAATCTCTAAATAGTCACGCCAGTTGGCCCATTCATGGCCAGCACCGCTCTCGTGATAGGTAAAACGCAAGTGATTCTTTTTGAGCAGTTCCCTGAACTCGGCGTTATCTTTGTAGAGGAAATCGTCCTTGCCAATGCCCAGCCAGTACACCTTGGGGCGCTGCTTGAACTGAGCGACGAGTTTCGACTCGATGTCGTCATAGATCGGGCATTTGCCTTGATCCATGCGCTTGATGGCAGGAGAGAACAGGCCGACGTAAGCAAAGTCATCGGGCTGGTTAGCGCTGATGTAAAGTGAGTGGTAACCGCCCATCGACAGACCGGCGATAGCACGGTAGCGCTTGGCGGCGCGCGTGCGGTAGTTATTGTCCACCCAATTCATGATGTCGATGAAACTCTTTTCAAACTCACCGTCCATCCAGTGCTTGTGCCTGAATGTGGGTTGCACATTGCCCTTGTCGCTCATATCAGATGATGCGCTCTCGTCCACGTTACCGTTGGGCATGACGACAATCATCGGTTCGGCATTGCCGCTCGCAATCAGGTTATCAAGAATCTGGGCGGTTCGGCCCTGCTCCAGCCACACGGTCTCGTCTCCGCCCGATCCATGCAGAAGGTAGAAGACAGGATAGCGCTGGCGGCCTTGCTCATAACCAGCAGGCAAATAAACCATCATGCGGCGTTTCATGCCCAATGTGGGCGAATCATACCACACGGCTCTAACCTCGCCATGGGGAACCTCATGCACCGCCATTGCGCAGTCACCCTTGGGGTCGAGCACAAACGTGTTCATCACGCTCATGACGTCACGCAGCGTGTGGGCGTTTTCAACATCGAGCACTTTCATGCCATCGACCAAAAAATAGTACATGTACAGGTCTGGCTCCAGGTCACGAAGCGTGAGGGTCCATTTGTCGCCCTGACGCTGCATGAGCGTGTCCACGCGCGTGTCAATCACCAGGCGCACAGTGTCGGCCTTGGGTGCCTTAATACTGAACGATACAGATCCATCCTTCCCGATAACGGGACTTGTCGTTGACTGGGCACTCATGGAGAATGCCATGGTCACAACAGTGAAGAGAAGAAACAATTTTTTCATCATATTTTAAAATTCTATCATTTTAGTGCAAAGTTAGTACAAAAACAGCGCAACACAAAATGTTTATTTCATTTTGAGGCAGGAAGACGCTCCAATAATCTCTCAATCAACCTCGGCAAGGCATAATCGCCCAGGTCCTGCTCTTTTATCCAGATGTATCCATCAGGCAACTTGGGGCGCGACTGGGGCTCGGCAAGATAGAAATCGGCCATCAGCACACGATGTGTCAGCACATGTTTCACGTCATGAGCCAGCAATGTGAGGGGACAGCCCAAATCAGGCATGGGGGCATCCTCAATCAGTAGCGGCTCCCACAAGCCTTGCCAGATGTCACCTGCGGGACGGCGACGCACTGCGGTCATGCCAGCATGACGGATATAAATGTAAGTCAGGTGGCGTTCCTGTATCTTCAGTTTTTTCTCTTTAACAGGCAACTGATTGACGCGTCCCGTGCGCAGAGCCGCACAGGTCTCGGCAAACGGGCAGTCCAGGCAACGAGGCGACTTGGGGGTGCACCATGTCGCACCGAAGTCCATCATCGCCTGATTAAAAATTGAGGCTTGGTTCTCGGGCAGCAGTTGCTGGGCCACGGCTTCAAACGTGTGCTTGCCCTTTGTCGTGTTAATGGGCACATCAATGCCATAATGTCGCGAGAGCACCCGATAGACGTTCCCGTCAACGGCCGCCGCAGGCAGATTGAACGCCATCGACCCCACAGCCGCTGCCGTGTAGTCCCCCACCCCTTTCAAGGCACGCAAGCCCTCGATGGTGCGAGGAAAACCGCCCTGTTCCACGATCTGGCACGCCGCTGCATGCATATTGCGGGCACGGCTGTAATAGCCCAACCCTTGCCACTGCAGCAGCACCTCGTCCTCGCTGGCAGCAGCCAAGGCCTCGACTGTAGGGAAGCGCTCCATGAAGCGCAACCAGTAGTCACGCCCCTGCTCGATGCGCGTCTGCTGCAGGATCACTTCGCTGACCCAGATGCCATAGGGGTCACTGATGCCGCGCCAGGGCAACTCGCGCCCATATTGCGCGAACCAGTCCAATAAAGCCGTAGTAAATGATGACGTTTCCATAACTTCTCGGCACAAAATTACACTTTTTCGGAGCAAATTTGCGAAGTTTTGTTAAAAAATGCGTACATTTGCCAATTATTAGAATAATTAACCTCCAAACATTTGACGACAATGATAAAACGACTCATGCTGACCCTGCTAGGGTCTATAGTACTGCTCACGGCACTGGCGGCCGAGAGCGATGGCAATAATGCGATTTTCACCAAGCCCAAATTCAGCGGCTTTGCTATGGCTTCCTATCAAGCCACATTCCAGGACAAAAACAATAGCAACTCGTTTGACTTGAGGCTCGTCAGGGCATCGATTGAGGGCCGAATCCTGAATGATTTCTACTACAAGATTCAAGGCCAAATCAACGGTAACACCAGCACGCTGGGCAGTAGCCCACGACTGGTGGACTACTTCATGGAGTGGCAGAAGTTTGACTTCTTCCGCGTGAAGTTAGGTCAGTTCAAGCGCCCGTTCACCTACGAGAACCCGATGAACCCCATCGACCAGGGCTTCATGAGCTATTCACAGCCGGTCAGCAAATTGGCGGGCTTCAGCGACCGAACAGGTATGCACGCGAGCAACGGCCGCGACATCGGTCTTCAATTCCAGGGCGACTTCCTCAAGAGCAGCGGTGGACGCAACCTGCTGCACTATCAAGTGGGTGTATTCAACGGCCAGGGTATTAATGTCAAGGATGTGGACGAGCGTAAAGACATCATTGGCGGCGCATGGGTCATGCCCATCGCGGGTATGCGCCTGGGCGCCTTTGGATGGGAAGGTTCCTACGCCCGCAAGAGCGGCGGCAAGACGGAGAGCCTGCGCCAGCACCGTTATGCCTTCAGTGCCGAGTACAAGAAGGGTGACCTGCAACTGCGTGCCGAGTATATCCACTCGACAGGTTACGGATTTGCCACCACCTACCAGAACCCGGGTAACGCCAGCGACCTGACCATTAAGACCTATACCGACAAAGACGGCAATGAGGTCGTCAATAACAAGAGTGATGGTGTCTATGCCCTCGCTATCGTTCCCCTGGTGAAGGATAAACTGATGGCTAAAGCCCGTTATGACCTCTACCGCCCCACGGCATCATCGGTCGATGCTAAGACCAACTATGAGGTGGGTCTGAACTACCGCTTCTGTAAATACCTTGAGGTCCAGACCGAGTATTGCTTTACCCACGACCGCGCCCTGGCCAAGCCTGACTATAGCAGCGTGTTCGTGCAAGTGAGCATCCGCTACTAAATTCCAAAACTAAAAACTAAGGACTAAAAACTAAGGACTAAGGACTAAGGACTAAAAACTAAGGACCAAGGACTAAAAACTAAAAAAATTAAGATATGTCACTACTCATGATTTTACAGCTCTGCATCGTTCTTGCAGCACTGTGGCTAGGCTCCCGATACGGCAGTCTGGCATTGGGAGCGATTTCGGGCATTGGCCTCGCGATTCTCGTGTTTGGATTTGGCATGAAACCCGGCACGCCTCCCACCGATGTCATTTACATTATTATCGCGGCCGTCACGTGCGCCGGCATCATGCAGGCGTCAGGCGGTATGGACTGGCTCATCCAGTTAGCCGAGAAACTGTTGCGTAAGCACCCCGACCGCATCACGTTCCTCGCCCCGCTAGCTACTTTCTTCCTGACGGTGCTCGTCGGCACGGGTCACGTGGTATATACGCTGATGCCTATCATCTGCGATATCGCCATCAAGAAGGGCATCCGCCCCGAGCGTCCCTGCGGTATCGCCAGCATTGCGTCCCAGATTGGTATCACTTGCTCGCCCATCGCAGCAGCGGTGGTAGCGTTTATTACCATCTCAGGTACCAATGGCTATGCCATCACCATCCCCAAGGTGCTTATGGTGACCATTCCTGCCTGCTTGTTGGGTATCTTCTTCGCATCGGTAGCTTCCTACCGCCGCGGTAAGGATCTGGACAAAGACCCCGAATTCCAGAAGAAAATTGCCGATCCCGCTCAGCGCGAGTACATCTATGGCGGCAACGCCACCACCCTCGACAAGAAGATTGCCCCCGAGAGCAAGCGCGCCGTTTACATCTTCTTCGGTGCCCTGTTGGTGATTGTGTTCTTCGCTATTTTCCAGGAACTGTTGCCCTCCTATGAGACCATCAAGGCTATTGACGGTGACGCTACCGTCGAACTCATCGGCTCGCGCGTGACCATCACTGCCGACCAGTTGGCCAAGTTGGGCATCGCTGTTGACGGCTTGACCAAAATGCACCTCACCCCGTTGAAGATGAACCTTGTCATCCAGATTGTGATGATTACCGCCGCTGCGCTGATGATTATATTCTGCAAGGCTTCACCCAAAAAGGCTATCGCTGGTCCCGTTTGGCAGAGCGGTATGGTTGCCGTAGTGGCCATCTATGGTATCGCTTGGTTGGCCGACACCTACTTCGCTAACTACCTGGGCGAAATCCAAAACATGCTGGCGGGCTTGGTTGAGAAATACCCGTGGTCAATAGCCTTTGCATTCTTCCTCGTGTCGGTACTCGTCAATTCCCAGGGCGCAGTTGTGGTTTCCATGCTGCCGCTGGCCTATGGACTGGGCATCGACGGTTGGATCCTGTTGGGCGTGTTGCCTTCGGTATATGGCTACTTCTTTATCCCCAACTACCCGTCGGATATCGCCACGGTGAACTTCGACCGCACGGGTACCACTGTCATCGGCAAGTACCTGCTGAACCACTCGTTCATGATGCCCGGCTTGGTTCACACCCTCGTTGCCTGTATAGCCGGTTACCTCATCGCATTCCTTTATCACTCGATGGGCTGGATTTGATCTTACTGAATCAATAGATTTGATAAAACCGATAGCACGAACCAACAATCCATTGGCTCGTGCTATTTTTGTTGAATACCTGCTGGTTCTGTCTTAATCCTCGACGATGACACGGGTGACGATGGGTTTGCCGTTCTCGTCAAGTAGCGGGGTTAAACCGCCAGCATACCCTTCATGCACAAAAAGGTAGTTTACGCCGGTATGAGTGTCAACAATAATCCTGGTTTCTTTAAGAATTCCCTCAGACTCCCGCCAAACAAATCTTTTCAAATCCTTTGCCATAATATTCTGATTTTTAATCCGTTTATTTAATAGATAGATGCAAAAATAATAAGAATACTGATTCTGAACAACATTCTCATCACTAAAATAACTCATAACGTACCTATTAAAGATGAAACGACTTTTGTATTTGTGCTTTATCGCCATGCTGATTATGCCGCTGAGTGGATGTAAGGAGAATTACTCGGTGGGCGAGAAAGTGGGCAACTTGATTGAATTTACCAAGAAAGGGGTCTTTTGGGATTCCTGGGAAGGTCGCATGAACCTCACGCAGACGGGCATGAACACGAGCGGAGAGCCGTTCCAGTTCTCATTTGACAACGACCGCAACGATCAGGACTCGCTGGTGCAGCTGCTCTATCAGGCTCAAATCGAGGGATGGAAGGTCAAACTCAAATACCACGCCGTGTGGGGCTTCAAGAATGTCTTCAGTAACCGAGGCGAAACCGACTACTTTGTCGATGATGTTGAGGTCCTTGACAAGGACTTTGCCAATCCTCTACGCCACATGGGCGGCCAAGGCCATGTGGTGGATACCGTTTGGGTCGTTGTCGATAAGGCTGAAATGCTCAAGCACATGAAGTAACCATTAACAGACGCTTAACATGGAACTGAAAGAATTTATTGAGAGTTATCGTGAAGCCTTCGGTGAAAAGGCACAACTGCCGTTATTGTTCGGATATAGTGGCGAACCTGTTGCACCAACTGCAAAGATTGGCGGTTGTTTCTTCAAGGGACTGCAGGCAGCACGTGAGGGCTCTCCCGTGAGCTTGAGCGCCGAGGTCATCGGGTGTGGAGGCGGAAAACTCTACACGGGCTTCAGCGACATGCCGGAGCGGGTGCCCAACTTCGTCTCGCTTGTCGAGAAGTACAAAAAGACACCCGAGATGGTAGCGGATTACGTGAAGGGGCTCAACATGAGCCGCAGCGCAAAGCCTTATCTGAACTTTGTCAGGGCAGACCAGGCCGATTCGCTAGACGGCTTTGAGGGCGTGATGTTCTATGCCACACCCGATATGCTGTCGGGTTTATGTGGCTGGGCCTTCTTTGACAGCAACGAGCCCGACGCTGTCGTGGCGCAATTCGGCTCGGGATGCAGCACGGTGGTCTCGATGACGGTGGTCGAGAACGCTCGCGGTGGACACCGCTGTTTTCTCGGGCTGTTTGACCCGTCGGTACGCCCCTGGGTCGGTAAGGATGAATTGAGCTTGACCATTCCCATGAGCCGTTTCACCGTGATGCTGGACACGATGCACGACTGCTTCCTGTTTGGCTCCCATGCCTGGGAACGTATCAAGGAAAGGCTATAAATCAAACGGGAACGACGAGCATGGGGGTGTCGGTCTGGAACAGCACGCGGTGAGCGATGCTGGGGTTGAACAGACGCGAGAAAATGCTCGATTTCTTGTTGGGCACGGCGATGAGCTGGACGTTCTCATCCTTGGCATACTGGGCAAAACTCTCCATAAACGTCTTGGCAGCGATGCGCTTGGTCCTGAAGGTGCACTCGGGGTAGTGCTCACGGCAGTACTGCACCAGTTGCTGCAGTGACTGGTCCACCAGGCGACGATCTTTCTTATCGACCACAGGAATAATGGAAACTTCCACACCACGCATGTTGAACAGGCGCGCGAAGCGGTCAAACGAAATCAAATCCTGCTGGATGAGGTTGGAGAAAAACGCCACATGGGTGATATCGGTCAAGCCGACATCGGGCATGCCGATGGGGACCGTGAAAATGGGGAATTTGCAAGCATCCATCACCTCGCCTGCTACACTGCCGATGAGGTTTTGACGGCGCCGATTGGTGCCGCTAGTGCCCATCACGATCAGCGACACGTCATACTTCTGGGCATAATGCAGAATCTGCTCCTCGGGGATGCCCTCGGTCACCCTGGTCTCAATCGTCACCTTCGGCAACTCGCCAGCGGCAATCTTTTCCTTGAGCATCTTTACAAATTCGTCCATCTGCTCGCGTGCATTCTTCTTAATGGCCTTGAAGTTGTCCTCGGGGCTCTCATAACGGTCGCTGCCAAAAGGCAACGACATCGTGTGGCGCTCGTTAATGTAACTATGGAGCAACAGGACCTTGCCACGGCTGCGACGGGCATATTCCATGCCCAATTTCACCGACTTAAGCGAGTATTTGCCAAAGTCCACGGGCAACAGCACGGTGCGCTTGTCGCTGGTTGTGGTCTCGGGCGACTCTATGATCTGCAGCGCCTGGGGCAGGTCGCGTTCGCGAATGCGCACCCTCACACCCGAGCCAAGGACTTTCTCATCGAGGTTGACATTATGCAACTTCACCTCAATCCCTTCTTCCTCAAGGGTGTTCTTTAACTCCACCGCACGATCAAACGTGTGGATGGCGACAGTAATCAGTCGGTTAGGGTCGTTATTGTTCTTGTTGTCCATAGCGTTTTAGGAGTTAGATGTGAAAAGGTGGTTGGATGCTAACGATTCTATAATTGCTTTTAACTTTTCTCTAAGATTTCGAGCGCCATATCCAGAATCTGAGGGTCGTCAAGCACGACAAGCCCGCCATCGGGGCCTGGCTCCAAATGGAAGCCCATATTGGTTCCGAACTCATAATTTGACCCGCCAAAATAATTTCTCACCGACTGAACCGGCAGGTTGAGTTTGTCGGCGATCGTGTGAATGGAACCTTCAGGCAGACGGTTCTTTATCCGTCGCAGTTCATTGAATGAGATGGTTCTTGACATAAGCGATACTTTTTATATAGTGTAATTGTTGTATCTCAGTTATTTCCACAAAGATACGACAATTCATGCAATCCACAAAATAAAAAGCGAAAAAAGCGGTTTTTCATTTTTTCGCCACCTTGACACACAATCATTGGCTGTTACAGCGCTGTCAGGGCTGCAGCGGTGAGCAGGCCCAGAATAGTAACGGCAACGGAGCCAGCAATGATGTTGGCATCAACTCGAGTGTAAAGGCCATGAGGGATGTGCCAGCGGCGCTCAATCCAGCGCATCAGGAACCAGACAAGCAAGCCTGCGAGAACACCGACAACAATTCCGCCCAAGATATCACCTGGATAATGCACACCCAGGTACACACGGCTGTAACACTGCAGCACAGCCCAGGTGAACAGGCCGAGGGTCACTACCCGATGGCGCATGACAAGAGCGACGAGGGTGGACACTGCAAAGAAATTGGCCGCATGACTCGACACAAAACCGTACAGGCCACCACGATAGCCGTTAATGACGTGAACGGCGTTCTCTAGCGACGGGTCGTGTGTGGGGCGCAGGCGCTCCACAAGGTGTTTGATAAGGCCCGATGACACCTGGTCGGCCACCAGCACGGTGAGGGCAAGCATTCCCAGCAGGAGAAGGGCGTGACGACGGTTCTGATGCATCAGCACCCATGCGAGGCCCAGCACAAGCAACAACGAGGACCATTTGGCGGTGAGCATCCACCAGAAGGCATCCTGGAACACATCGTGCAAGCCATTCACGGCCAGCAAGGCATCAGAGTCTATATCATTCAGGTATTCAAACATCGTTATAGCGCATTATGACGTTAGAGGAAATGGTTCAGCATTTAGCGTTAAATCACTTCGATATCCTTGGCATTGATCCAAGCCTTGTGACCGCCAGCAGTGGATACTTGGAGCCATGTTCCAGTGCTTTTATCGACAATGGAATCAACGATCTCGACACGCGTGCCCTGCTGCAGTTTGAAGGCCTCGCCTTGCTTGTCGCGGGGTGCGCGTGGAGCGGTACTCAGGGTGACGCTCTCAGGCATGATAATAGCGCCGTTGCCACTGGTTGCCTTGTGATAGACATGGAAGGCGGCTAGGTTGGCAAGGATGCTCAGCACAATCATCACAGCACCGCCAAAGAAACCGATCTTGCGCACGAGCACGTTGTCCATAAACAGATAGGCAGCCACACCCGCCAGGAACAACAGGAAGGTGATAATGGCGATGATGGCCCATGTGTTGCTTGACAGACGGCTCACTGTCTGATCCACCCAGTTGCTGAACCATGAGTCACCGGCATCGTCGGGCAACTGCATCTTACCGCGCACAAACTCCAGATTGAACCTTGCGTCACTGTTCGACGGGTCGAGCAACAAAGCACGCTCGTAATAGAGCACGGCATGGACGTTGTCCTTCAAGCGGTAATAGGTGTCGCCAATGTTGCAATAGAGCGATGAAGAGACACCCGTCTGCTCGGCTTCTTGGAAGTAAAGTTTCAGAGCCTCGTTATAGAGTTCCTGCTTATAGGCCTGGTTGGCACGGTCAATATTGGCATTATTGGCCATAACAGGCAATGCCAACACTGTTAAAAGTATGATGAAAATGACTTGCTTCATGACTCCACGTTGGTTGTTTTCTTGCGTTTAACACTTTCCAATCGGTCGATGACGCCCGCAGCCTCGTCGAGCACGGCGTTCATGTCACCCGATGCCAACTCGGGGGCATATTGCGCAAACTCGCACTTGTCGATCAATGCTATCGACTCTTGGCGCAGTTTCTCGTCGATGCCATATTGCTCGAGTTCGGCGTTGATATTATCCTTGCTCAACTCGCTCACGGGAATGGACAACTTATCGCTCATATAGCCCCACAGGGCATTGAGCATCTCGGCATAGAAGCCTCCTTGATCGCCTCGCGAAGCAAAGCCGCGGGCGGCCTTCAGGCGACGCTGAGCCACCTTGCTGGCGCGCTTAGAACGCATGCGGCGCACATCGGCCCGCTCCTTGAGTTGCTTGCGGTAATACAGCAACAATGCAGCCAGAGCCACCAGAGGCAAGAGGAACCACAGCCAGTAGGCCCAATGATCCACGATAAAGCTATGGGACTTCTTCAAGCCCAGGTCACCGGTCTTGATGGGACGGATGTCCATATTCTTCATGCGGTAATGGTTACTGGGCTGGCCCTCTCCCTTGGCAACCGTGAGGTGACGGCCTGGCACGTTGACCGTCACATACTGGCCCGCCTCGGGGTCAAAATATGAGAACTCGCTCGCGGGGATATCAAACTCGCCGGCATACTGCGGAATGAAGGTATAATCCATCACGACGCGACCGCTCATGTCGCCCGATCCTTCATTGACCTGGGCATCGGTCTTGGGGTCATAGACATCAAACTGCTCGGGGAAATTGATTTCGGGCGCCTTGATGTACTTGATGTTACCCGTACCGCTGATGATATAGCGATAGGTTGCTGCACTATAGGTCTTGAGGCCCGTTGCGGGCTTGAGGTCGGTGGTCACATTAAACTTGCCCACCGCGCCCGTGAATGTAGCGGGTTTGGGTTCGGGCAAGGGCAGGATGTTGACCGTGGCTTTGTTATTAGACAACTTGAGTTCCTTTTCGACAGGCTGCGAAATGGGACCAAAGATGCTACGGAACGTATCGAACTGCACCACAGTCACGTCATAGTTACCCGATGTGATGGTCAGTTTGCCGCTCTGTTGCGGATACAGGATGCACTGTTTGAGAACAGCCGTCATGTAGCGCTCTCCGTTTAACGTTTCCACCTTGTTGAGAGCGGTCTCCACGGGGAGTTCCTCGATGAGGAAGCCGTCAAAGGAGGGCTGGATTGTGGGAATGAACTGCGAAATCTGATACTTCGTATACAACTTGATGGTGCACACCACAGCCTGCTGCTCATATACACGCGGCTTGGACAGTTCGATGCGCACAAACAGGTCATTGCCTTTCACCGATTGGCCTGCGCTCTGCGTCATCGGGTCGCTGTAGGGCGTGGGGGCACCAGGGGTGCGCGGCTGTTGCTGTTGGGACTGGCTGGAATGGTTTCCCGACGCCACCACATCGATAGTACACGGCCTGCTTGTCATGCGTTTGCCATCCACCACAATCGATGCGGCTCCAATGTGACATTTGCCCGTCGTGTTGGCCTTATAGACCATGGTATATTCCTCTGTGGATTCCGAACTTCTTTTGCCGTTCACCCACGACTCGCTGTGCATCTGGGACACGCTGGGGCCGTAGATGAGCTGGGCACCGCTCACCTCGGGCGCCGTGAAACTGGAACCCTTGCCGTTATTGAGCACAAACGTGACATGGAACTTGTCGCCTGCGACCACTTGGTGAGGAGCGTTGACAGAGAATGTCGCCGCTTGAGCCATCACAACGGTGAAGAGCAGGATTACTATGTTGATGATGCGGTTCATTGCCTCATTCATTTTTCAGTTGCCAGTAGTCAAAAACCAGTTACCACTTTTTGTTGGTACGGCGGCGCTCATGTCGTTGCTGCTGAGCCTGTTGAGCGTTGATGCGCTGCTGAGTGGCTCGTTCGCGATCCTGCATGGCCTTGAGCACCTGTTCGGCATTTTGCTGGCTCATGCCGCCTTGCTCCTGTTTTTGTTGCTGGTTCTGTTGTTGATTCTGCTGGTTATCTTGATTCTGTTTGTTTTGGTTCTGATCTTGTTGATCTTTATTCTGATCTTGCTGGTCCTTGTTTTGGTCCTTATTCTGGTCCTTATTTTGATCTTGATTCTGCTTGTCCTTGTCTTGATTCTTGTCTTGATTGTCCTTATTCTTGTCTTTGTTCTTATCCTGTTGCTGCTTCTTGAGCTGGGCCAAGCGCAGGTTGTGACGCGCATGCTCATCATTAGGATTGCAGCGCAAAGCCTGTTTATAGCACTCTACCGCCTGGTCATACTGTTGGCGGCCATAGGCAATATTGCCCAGGTCATAAGCAGCCTTGCCGCGCAGTTGCTTGTCCTGTGCACCCTTGGCCAGATTGGTCAGGATGCCTTCGGCTTGGTTCATCGGATTGTTCTTATCGTCCTGCTGGGCCGTCACACTACCCTGGCGCATGTAGGCAGTGGCAAGGTTGAACTGCGCCTTTTCGCTATTGGGATTAGCCTGTAGGGCCTTCTTGTACTCGACCTCGGCCTCGGCATAACGTTTCTGCTCATAGAGTTTATTGCCATTACGCAGGCAAACCCTCTCCTGCTTGGTCATCTTGGGAGCCTTGCTCTGGGCTTGAACAGTAAAACCCATCGTTGACACGACAATCAACAACAGGAGCAACTGCCTACTGCTGCTTCTCATCGTTTTTCTTATCCTTAACGGTTTCATCTTTAACGAAATTCTCCTTCTTGTCCTTAGTAAAGAAATTATACCTCTTGAGCCACGGGTTCTTGCGCTCGAGCAACAGCAGCAGGCCCAACAACAATAGCAGGGCTATCGTGGCAAATACCGGGAATTGCTCGTCGTGCTGGGTGTAAGAAACAACGGCCAAATCGCTCTTAGCAAGTTTGTCCAGCGTCTCCTGTAGCGTGGAGACGGCATCGGATGCTGTTCCCGAAATATACACACCGTCGCCAGCGTCAGCAATCTCCTGAGCCATCTTCTCGTTGAGGTAGGTGGTCACGGGATTACCGCTATCATCGGTCAGATAACCGCCCTCGACAGGAATGGGGGCACCTGTTGTGGAACCCACACCGATGACATAAACGTGAACACCCAGTTTTGCGGCATTCTTGGCGGCACTGACGGCATCGTCCTCAAAGTTCTCACCATCGGTGATGATGATGATGGCCTTCTGCGACTTTTTGCTCTGGGAAAAGCCGTTGAGAGCCAGATTGATGGCAGCGCCGATGGCGGTTCCCTGGGTGGGCACCATATTGGTGTTGATGCCGTTGAGGAACAACTTAGCCGAGGCCGCATCGCTCGTCATGGGCATCTGCATGTAGGCATTGCCTGCAAACACGATGAGACCCACTTTGTTATTATCCAAGCGGTCTATCAGTTTCTGCAGTATCATCTTGGAGCGCTGCAAGCGACTCACATCCTGAGGATTATCGGTACTCGATGCGTTCATCGAGTTGGAAACATCGACGGCAACCATAACCTCGATGCCGTGCACCTGGGTGGTTGTCTTGTTGGAACCGGCACGGGGGCGCGCCAGCACCACGATGACCATCGTGAGCAACAGCAGCTCCAGCACCAGGCGTATCCATGGCTTGTAACGCGACACTTCGGGCATCAACGGCTCGATGGACGCACGCTTTCCGTAACGCTGCAAGCGGCGACTGCGGTCACGTCGGTTCCACAGGAACAGCAGTACCAATGCCGGCAGGAGCAGCAGTAAATAGAAATATTGCGGATGAGCAAAATTGATCATAGTTTCTTCTTTTTAAGGGATGTGCCTCAATAACGTGTAATCCAGCAACAGACTCAGCAGCAACAATGCCAGCAAGAGCATTGCCCACGGCTCATAATGGTCCTCGGTGTGAGTAAAACGCTGCACGTCCATGTGGGTTTTCTCCAACTGGTCGATTTCCTTAAAGATATTGCTCAGCACATTGCCCGAGGTGGCACGGAAGTATTTTCCGCCCGTGGTGGCAGCGATATTCTTCAACGTGGTCTCGTCAATGACGACGGGCATGCGTTGGTACTGGATATTGCCAGCATAGTCGATGGCGACTGGATATTCAGCCGTCCCGTTGCTGCCCACGCCGATGGTGTAAATCTTAATGCCATACTTGCGGGCGATATCGGCAGCGGTATTAGGAGCCACAACACCCGTGTTGTTAGAGCCATCGGTGAGCAGGATAATGCTTTTGCTCTTGGCTTTGCCGTCACGAATGCGGTTGATGGCAGTAGCGATGCCGTCGCCAATGGCAGTACCATCTTCCAGCGCGCCCATCTCGGTTTGGGCGATGGCATTGATCAGGGTCGCATTGTCCATGGTCATGGGGACCTGGGTGAAACTCTCACCGGCAAAAAGCACCAGACCGATGTTGTCGTGGTCGCGTCCACTGACAAACTGGGTGGCCACACGCTTAGCGCTCTCGAAGCGGTTGGGAGAGAAATCCTTGGCAAGCATACTGGTGGACACGTCCAGAGCCAAGACGATATCAGTACCCTCCACATCGCTGGTGGACCAACTGTCCTTGGTCTGCGGGCGGCACAGGATAACGATGAGGCATGCCAGAGCACCCAACTTGAGCGCAAATGACAGATGCTTGAGCCATAACTTCCAGCTGGTACCCATGCCATCAAAAGCCCGTGTTGACGAGACGTTCATTTCGGGCTCGTTCTTGTCTTGGCTATAGATATACCAGGCGATGAGCGGTATCAACAACACCGGCAACAGCCACAGCAATCCGGGATGAGCAAGATTCATCATTTCTTCACCTCCTCCTTCTTTTCGGGTTGTTCGACAGGCCTCGTGGCCTCGACAAAGTTCACAGCACGCTGGTAAGCGACCTCATTGTCATCAGCCAGCGGACGGGCGTTGGCAAACTTCACGATGTCAGCAACCTCAAGAATCATCTCCAGTTGCTCGTTCACCGCCTTGGTCTCATCGTTTTTCTTCAGCGTGTCGATAATCTGCGATGAGGTCATCTCCACGGCATTGATGCCGAATCGGCGGTCGATATACACCCTCAGGATGTCGGTCAGACCTGTGAAATATTCCTTTTCCTGACCCTTCTGCCACAATTGGGCAGCCTTGAGGTTCTGCAGGTTAATCATCGCCTCCTCGTAGGGCGGCAGACGTTTCTTGCTAGGCTTCAACGGATTGATGCCTTTCTTGTAATACTTGTGATAAGCCCAGATGCCTGCTGCGATGAGCAGCAATCCCAGCAACCATGCCCACCAGTAGTCTGGCAGCCAATCAAAGAGGCTGAAGGGCACGTCCTCGACAGGCTTGATGTCGTGGATATCCTTCATCTGGCTCACATCAACAGGAAGGACCTTCAAGGTGAGTTGGTTGCAATAAGCGGTATCTCCATGAATCACATAGGGGATGGGCTTGATGATCCACATGCCCGAGTCAAAACTCTGGATGATGAGGTCGCGGTTGATCTGGATGCGATTGTTCCCCAAGTCGGTCGTGTCGGCAGCGGGGCGCTCAGCAATCTCAATCATCGCGCTGAGGGTGTCCAGTTGCTCATTGGGGAAAAAACCGCGGGCATCCTTATCCTGAGTGATCTCGAGATGCAATGTCGTGGTTTTGCCCATGAGCAGTGTGGCACTGTCGAGTTTGGCCTTGAATGTGATGTTACCGCCCCATGCCGTGGCTGTAGCTGCCAGCAGCACAATAGCGGTCATCACGATATGTCTCACGTTCTGTGACATTTACTATTTGTTTCTTGTCTCTAGATTCTGGTTATTATCTGACTCCCCGATTTTTAAACAGTCCCATCAGGGCAGTCACGTAGTCCTCGTCGGTTGCCACGCTGGCCATATCGACGTTACAGCGCTGCAGCGTGCCGTTGACAGCCTGCTGCTGGTTGTACCACCAGCGGCTGTAGGCATCACGCACGCGCTTGCTGCTGGTGTTGACCCACTTGAGGGTGCCACGCTCGATATCACGCATGCGCATCAGGCCCACATCGGGCAACTGCGCATCACGCTTGTCATAGACCTGCACCGCGATAACGTCATGCTTGTGATTGGCGATAGACAACGACTTGCTGTAATCGTGCTCATCGATGAAGTCGCTCACCAGGAAGGTCGTGCACCGTTTCTTCAAGGCGCCGGTCATGTACTCCAGCACCATGTTGATGTCTGTGCCAGTGCCAGTGGGCTGGAAGTCGAGCAACTCTCGGATGACGAGCAGAATGTGCTTACGCCCCTTCTTGGGCGGGATGAATTTCTCCACCTTGTCGCTGAAGAAGATGACTCCCACCTTATCGTTGTTCTGGATGGCCGAGAACGCTATGGTGGCACCGATTTCGGCCATCATCTCGCGCTTGGCGATACCCACAGCGCCAAAGTCCTTGCTGCCGCTGACGTCAACCAGTAGCATCACGGTGAGCTCGCGTTCCTCCTCATAGACCTTGACATAGGGGCGGTTATACCTCGCGGTGACATTCCAGTCGATGTCGCGCACGTCGTCACCATACTGGTACTCGCGCACCTCGCTGAAGGTCATTCCCCTGCCCTTGAAGGCCGAGTGGTATTCACCAGCAAATATGTTCTGCGACAGGCCCTTGGTTTTGATTTCTATCTTGCGGACCTTGCGTAGCAGTTCGTTAGTATCCATCTATGGTTTTAAGTTTTGAGATGTTGGCATGGATTACCATGGTGAGCAATCTCGCCTAACACCTAACTTCTAACTTCATTTTAAGGTACTGCAATCTTGTCCAGGATGTTGCTGATGATCTCATCGGCAGTGATATTGTTGGCCTCGGCCTCGTAGGACAAGCCCAGGCGGTGACGCATCACATCGTGGCACACGGCGCGCACGTCCTCGGGGATGACGTAGCCGCGGTTGCGCAGGAAGGCATAGGCCCTCGACGCCAGTGCCATATTGATAGAAGCACGTGGCGAACCGCCAAACGAGATCATGCTCTTCAAGTCATTCATGCCGTAGTCACCCGGGAAGCGGGTGGCGAACACGATGTCAACAATATACTTCTGGATTTTCTCGTCGATATAGATCTGCTGGACGACCTTGCGGGTGTCGATGATGTCGGCGGGAGTCAGCATCGGACGCACTGCAACGGGATCGGGAGCGATGTTCATCTTGATGATGTCGCTCTCCTCGCTCTTGCTGGGATAACCGATGATAACTTTCATCAAGAAACGATCCACCTGAGCCTCGGGCAAGGGATAGGTGCCCTCCTGCTCGATGGGGTTCTGTGTTGCAAGCACCAGGAAGGGGTCGTCAAGTTTAAAGGTCTGCTCGCCGATGGTCACCTGGCGCTCCTGCATGGCCTCGAGCAAGGCGCTCTGCACCTTGGCAGGGGCACGGTTGATCTCGTCGGCAAGAACAAAGTTGGCAAATACCGGGCCCTTCTTGACCTCGAACTGCTCCTTCTTGATACTGTAGATCATGGTACCCACCACGTCGGCGGGAAGCAAGTCGGGGGTGAACTGGATGCGGGAGAAGCGTGCGTCAATCAGCGATGCCAGTGTGCTGATGGCCTTGGTCTTAGCAAGACCGGGTACACCCTCGAGCAATACATGCCCGTTGGCGAGCAACGCGATAAGTAACGAATCCACGAGATGCTTCTGGCCCACAATCGTCTGGTCCATACCCTGACGAATGAGATTTACAAAATTACTTTTACTTGCAATCAGGTCATTTAACTCCCTGATATTGACTGTTTCTGCCATAACAATATTGTTTTTCAATATAATGTCTATCAAAATGCTAAATTACAAGGTGCAAAAATACATCTTTACCTAACACCCACGCGTGAAAATCACGTTAATTTAACACATATATTGTTAAAAGATTAAGGCTGTGCGGGGAGTGAAAGCACACCATTTGAGACAGCAATGTAATTAAAAATGAATGAATTCTTTTTTTTGTACTCGGCTTGCACTATCTTTGCAGCGTATAAAAACTCCGACAAGACTACAACTATGTTCATGCAGTTCGCACAACGCCTCAGGCACAATAAATCGGCTTCCAAGTTGGTAGATAAGGTTTTCCATGCTTGCCCATCCCTAGCGGCTTACCTATTGAAAGTCAAGAAATCCCGCGACGCCCTGCGAGAGGGGCTTCAACTCATTGACAATGGCATGGATCTGCCAGAAGGGGCTTCACGCGAGGGCTTCATCGAGGCTAACCACACGCAGCACATGAACTTGTCTGAGTACCTGTACCAGTACAACTTGTATCAAAAGACCAAAGCCGAGCGGGAAGAGTTCCTGTCCTACGTCGATTACCATGCGCTGGTGCTCAAGCTGCGCATGAAGTATCCCGAGCACGACCACATGGAGTTGCTCAAGGACAAAGAGAAATTCCTGCGCTTTGCCACTTCTCTAGGCCTGTGCCACCGCCGGTGGCTCTATGCCCCGGAATCCACATTCGAGGAGTTCGCCGACCTGCTCTCCTCCAGTGATTGCATCATGAAACCCCACGACACATCATGGGGCATCGGCATCTACAAGGTCAACAAGCAGGAAGGGCCACAAGTGAGGGAACTGTATGATAAATGTGTCAAAGAATTGACCGTGGTCGAAGAGTGCATCACGGGTTACCATGTCACCCAAGCCTTCCATCCCGCATCGCTGAACACCGTTCGTGTCATGACCGTGTCCTATAATGGACGGGCGCTGCTGTTTGGCGGCATGTTGCGCGTGGGATGCGGCGGCACCGTGGTTGACAACACCCATGCCGGCGGACTGTATGCCCAGATTGACATCAATACGGGAATTATCGAGAGTGACGGCATCGACACCGAGGGGAAACACCACCTGTGCCATCCCGACTCCAAGATACAGTTCAAGGGATTTCCTATCCCATTCTGGGACAAAATCACTGCATTGTGCCTGAATGCGGCCCCCAAGGTGAAGCACTTCTTCATCGGATGGGATATCGCCATTCTGGAGAACGGCGACCTTGAAGTCATTGAGGCCAATTCAAGACCTGACTTTGACGGCCTGCAAACCCCGCTCCACAAGGGCATGAAACGCACATTGTACAACCAGCTCAAAGAACTGATGGGCGACGACTTCAAAGAATAAATAAAGGCAGTGATCTGGCAGTAGACCCTTCGGGGCTAATGCGAATTACACGAATTTATCTGATACATTACGAATTGCCAGTCAATTGTCACCCGAAGGGTGGCCTATGGATAACCCCCGATAAATCAGGCAACTGAGCAATGCGAAGGTGGCTGATTCATCGGGGGTGTGTTGAAACGTGAACAGTCGCTGAAGGCGACCCCACCATTTTGGACTGGCACAATCGGGGTCGCTTACAGCGACGGAGATAGTATTGCGATCCCGTGGGTGATTCAAATGACCGCCCTTTGGGCGTTTTTGCCATCAGTAAGTCAACTCTACTTTTTCACGCAGTCACTACTTATTCAAATAATTCCGCCAATGGGTTACACGAATTTATCTAATACATTACGAATGGTACAAAGCTTTGGTTAATTCGCGAAAAACGCATTAAAAAAACTTTCAAGACCAACTGATATATCGTTAAAAAAAAATCCCCGACTCACGCCGCGGATCATTTGAAAAAAATCTAATTAACCTCTAATACCATTAACATAAACCTTAAAACTAAATCTTAACCTTCTAACAATAACCTCATGCCTCACGGCATCGATTTTTTGTCCTGATGAAAAATCGGGTGCAAAGGTAAGCGTTTTTATGTTATAAAACATAATTCCTCAACAAAAAATCTCAATTTTAACTATTATTTAACTTTTGTTCACAGATTTTCAGCGCAAATTCGTCCATTTTTCATCAAAAAACACATCTCTCTGCTAAAATTATAGTTCTCTTTGCTGCTTTAATGAGAATTTTGATTTTTCTGATAAATCGCTAACTTTGCGGATGGAAAGACATTATTAATCAAATAATACAAGAAACATGAAGAAAACATTACAATCCTTAGTCCTGCTGCTGGCGGCCTTGATGGTGCCTGCTGCAGCCGATGCCGAGGTGGGCGACGTGAACGGCAACAACGAGGTCACCATCGCCGATGTGTCGGCCCTCATCGATTACCTGTTGACCGGCGATGCCACTAGCATCAACCTGGAGAATGCTGACTGCAACGGCATTGATGGAATCACCATCGCCGACGTATCGACCCTCATCGACTACCTACTCACAGGCAACTGGCCCTGGGTTGAAACCTTTACCGTCAACGATGTGACTTTCGCCATGGTATTGGTTGAGGGCGGCACTTTCACGATGGGAGCATCAGATGATGATGAGGATGCTTACTACAATGAGAAGCCTGCCCACGAGGTGACGCTATCGAGTTACAGTATCGGTGAGACCGAGGTGACACAGGCGCTGTGGCTGGCCGTAATGGGCAGCAACCCAAGCAGATTCACTGGCGACCTTACCCGCCCTGTGGAGTGTGTTGATTGGAACGACTGTCAGACATTCATTAGCACTTTAAACCAGTTGACAGGCAAAACCTTCCGCTTGCCCACCGAGGCCGAATGGGAGTTTGCAGCCCGTGGCGGCAACAAGAGCATGGACTACAAGTTTGCCGGCGGTAACGACATTAATGAAGTCGCCTGGAATCGCGGTAATTCGAGCAGCAAGACCCATCCAGTAGCCACCAAGGCTCCTAATGAGTTGGGGCTGTATGACATGTCGGGTAACGTATTTGAGTGGTGTAATGACTGGTATGACAGCTATACTGACGCCGAGGGGCAGACTGATCCCCAGGGGCCGTCTTCGGGCTCTACCCGCATATCCCGAGGTGGTAGCTGGGACACCACTGCTGAATACTGCCGCGTGACGTTCAGGCTCAGCCGCTCACCGTCAAGCTTGAACCACAGCCTGGGGCTGCGCCTCGCTCTCTAGATATTCTTCGTCTAGAGAAAGCTCCGTTAGGAGCAATGAGGGCATCAAGGACTTACTATGGATCTGGTCATCCCTCGCGGGGCTATTTACCGGACATTAATAAAACACAATGTGGGCGCGAGAATCATTGCCTCGCGCCCTCCATTTTTGTGTCTAAAAAGTTACAAATCCCTTTTACTGATGGTTGTGAAGCAACAGATATTGGTAGGGTTGCAGGGTAATATGCTTCGAGAGCACCATTTCTTCACCGTTCATCAGGTTAATGACCGACTTGTTGTTCCACATGGCTGGCAACTCCACATTGTGGGCTGCGTCACGCACATTCACCAGCACGAGCACATTGTCGTTATTGAGCACACGGTCAACGATGAGCACATTGTTCTCATCATCGTCAAAGGGGAGCACTTTACCACTACTGCGCAATGCAGGATGCTCGTTATAGATGGCAATAAGCTTCTTGTACTCGTTGCGCATTGCGGGATTGGCATTCCAGTCCACTGGCACATACTTGAAGAAGTTAATGGGCTCGGGATAACCCACCTCTTGAGAGCCATACACCAGCATACCGCCATGCAACATCGTCGTTGCCACAAAAGCCGCCATCGAGGCCTTGGGTCCTCCATAGAGGGTCACGGGCGAAGCCTTGGTTGCCTCGTCATGGTTAGTGGTGAAGCGCAGTTTGAACTTGCCAGGAGGCAAATCCTTATATTCGTTCTTGTCCACAGCGAGCAACTTGTTGATGCTTGCCCCGTCCTTCATCACCTGGGCAATGGCTCCCATGAACTCCCATGCGTAGTTCAAGTCAAAGCCTGCGGTAAAATTATCGGGGTTGGCACCCTCGGCAAGCATAATCAGGTTGCGAGGCTTGGCCGAGGCGCGCAATTCGTTGATACAATCTGTCCAGAAGTCCACGGGCACCTGGTCGGCCACGTCACACCTGAAACCGTCAACACCAACGCTGTCCACCCAGTAACGCATCGCATCAATCATCGCGGCACGCATTTCCTTGTTGTCATAGTTCAAGTCTGCGACATCGGTCCAATCGGTGCCAGGGGGATAAATGATGGTGCCTGTTGAATCGTGGGTGTACCAGTCAGGGTGCTCCTTGACCCACACGTTGTCCCACGCGGTGTGGTTGGCCACCCAGTCGAGGATGACACCCATGCCGCGCTCGTGGCACATCTCAACCAGCATGTGCAGGTCATCCACAGTGCCATACTCGGGCGCCACGGCCTTGTAGTCACGCACCGAGTAGGGCGAGTTCTTGCTCTTCTCCTCTCCGATGGGATATATGGGCATAATCCACAGCATGTTCACTCCCAAATCCTGGATAGAATCCAGACGGGACATAATGGCCTGGAACGAATTGGATGGCGCAAACACGCGGGGATTGACCTGATACATCACCACATCGGCGACCTCAGGCACAATAAATCCACTGCCAACCGGGGTGGCATGATGCTCCTTGGGCTTGCAGCCTATGGTCATAACCACCAGCAGTAACACTAAAGTTAAAAATATCTTTTTCATCTCATTAATAAATGTATTAAGTAGTTAATATTCTTTGTTGTTTGTTGCCAATCTTTATAACCAATAGAGCTTATAGCCCTATTAATATCCCAAACCCTGCTTGAATGACTCAAATTCCTCGTCACTCACCTCGGTAATGGTCAAGGAAACCCGCCCTTCTTCTTTCTTGTCGATAGTGAACACAAGCACGTGGCCGTCAACGGTATAGCCAGTCTCTATGGCCTGGGTTCCACCGTTTACACGCCAGGGCACAGCCATGCGGGCATTGCTGCCCTTGAGGGCATTCTTTATCGCGAGTTTAGCCATCTCCACGTCCTTGACAGCAGTGGAGTACATCGTACATGACGACTCGGTGGCTGCCGTTTGGGTGAAGTCATATTTCTCACTCAGCCACAGGGCGATGTCGCTATAATGGTACTTGCTCTCGACAGGCTTGGGAGCGGAAGCCTGCTTGCGGGCCTCTGCCTGTTCGCGGCGCTCCTGCTCACGTTCCTTGCGAGCCTCCTCGCGGCGCTGCCGCTCCTCTTCTTTCTTGAGCCGTTTCTCTTCTTCTTTTTTCTGCTTTGCCGCTGCCTTTTTCTGCTTCTCGGCTTCCTTCAGAGCGCGGGCCTCCTCGCGCCGTTTCTCCTGGGCGCGCTTCACGCGGGCACGCTCAGCCATCTGTTCCGCCTCTTTTTGGGCGCGCTCAGCACGACGCCGTTCCCTCTCGCTCACCACTGGGGCAACGTCCTCATCGTTCTCTTCGTCAGGCACGTCGGCGAGCTTCTCACTCACGCCCCCATCTTCTTCGGGGTCAACCACTTGATGGCGGTCATGGCGTGAGCTGCGTTTTGTGGACCTGCGTTCAGACGTCTTAGCACTTTTTTTAGTCGCAGATTCAGATTTCTTGTTTTTTCCCAACGACTTGTAATAATCGGCTGTCTCGGTCACGCTCACATAGTAGGTGCCATCGTCCAGCGCCTTGCGCTTGACACTGAAGCGGAATTTATTCTTCTCGTAGCGGAATTCTTTCCAATAGGTGCCTGTGGTCATGTGCCAGTCGCCCACGGCCTTGATGTCGTCATAACTGGCCATCAGGCGGTCAATCTTGTCACGCACTTTCTTGCAGGTGAGGCCCTCGGGACTGTTCAGGAAGTAACTCACCTCGCCCTTGCTGCGCTGCTGCTCCATGTCGGCAGCACTAGGAGAGTAGTAGTACTCAAAGTAGTTGCGCCCAACAAAGGTATCGTTCACCACCTCATCGAGGTACCACTCCCACTCGGCCGCCTCCTGCACGGGTTGTGACGATGCGGCCAGCGCGAAGCACGCCAGCAGGCTCAATATGATGCTTTTTATACTCATAGGCTCCAAATTCAATTTGGTTGCAGGTGACAAAGTTAAACATTAATTCTGATAATACCTATAAAAAATTAACAAAAAATGACCAATTCATTGTTTCACGGCCATCTGAACTTGTTTTTTAAAAGAAGAGTGACTACCTTTGCCACATATATTAATGACATGAAGACATGATGAAACCAAAATTTTTACTGTTGAGTCTCGTGGCGGTGATGTGTTCTCTGCCCGCCGTTGCCGACGTGCATGAGCGCTACACGACTGTGGTGAGCGACGCCACCACGTCCTATGTCACCAAGCGTCCGCCCGCCGAGGAGCGCCTGTTCACAAGCATGATTATCGAGAAGCGCATCCAGGAAGTGCTGAAGAAGATCAAAGGCAACCCACGGCTGGCCTGGATGTTTGAGAACTGCTTTCCCAACACGCTCGACAGCACGGTGCATTACCGCATGGACGAGAACGGCGAGGACGACACCTTTGTCTATACGGGCGACATCCATGCGATGTGGCTGCGCGACAGCGGAGCACAGGTGTGGCCCTACGTCCGCTATGCCAACCAGGACGAGAAACTGCGCCACATGCTGCGCGGCGTCATTCTGCGCCAATTGAAGTGCATCGTGCTGGACCCTTATGCCAACGCCTTCAATGACGGACCGACAGGCAGCCAGTGGGAGAACGACCTGACGGACATGAAGCCCGAGTTGCATGAGCGCAAGTATGAAATTGACTCGCTATGCTACCCCATCCGCCTGGCCTATGAGTACTGGCTCGTGACGGGCGATGACAGCATCTTCGGCGACCTGTGGACCGAGGCCATACAGGCGGTGTTGCGCACCTTCAAGGAGCAGCAGCGCAAAGGCGGTGACAAGGGCCCGTACAAGTTCATGCGCCGCGACATTGATGCCAAATCGTCACTCACGTGGTATGGCTGGGGGCCTCCTGTCAATCCCGTGGGGCTGATTGTATCGTGCTTCCGTCCCAGCGACGACGCCACGGTTCTGCCCTTCCTCGTGCCCAGCAACTTCATGGCCGTCAGTTCGTTGCGCAAGGCTGGCGAAATCCTTCAGAAAGTAAACCATAACGATGCGATGGCCCAGCAATGCCGCGACCTGGCTCAAGAGGTCGAAGACGCCCTGCACAAGTATGCCATCGTCGATCACCCCAAATACGGCAAAATCTACGCCTACGAGGTAGATGGCTGGGGTGGACGCGTACTGGCCGACGATGCCAATGTGCCCAGCCTGCTGGCCATGGGCTACCTGGGCGACGTGCCCATGGACGACCCCATCTACCAGAACACGCGCCGCTTTGTCTGGAGCGAGGACAACCCCTGCTTCTTCAAGGGGAAGGCGGGCGAAGGCATCGGTGGAGCGCACACGGCCTATAACCTCATCTGGCCCATGAGCATCATGATGAAAGCTTTCACGGCTGACAACGACGAGGAAATCACCTATTGCCTACGTCAACTGCTCACCACCGACGCCGGAATGGGATTCATGCACGAGTCTTTCCACAAGGACGATGCCACCCATTACACCCGAGCCTGGTTTGCATGGCAGAACACGCTCTTCGGCGAGCTGATCATTCACCTCATCGATAAGGGCAAGACCGACCTGCTCATCCACTGCCTGGACTAAAACAATAGGGTAAAAATTTTTCGAAAAAATTATTTACAATTCCTATCAAATATTAAAATAGCAGGGAGAGTAGTTCATTACATGGCAAAAGCACTACCTTTGCCCCACATTTGGCAAAAGTGATGCTTTTGCCTGATTATTAATCTAAAAACGACAATTACATGAAAGAATACAGACACTTGACCGAGCAAGAAATCCAATCCTTGAAGAAAAAAGATTGCTGGGCACAAGACTGGAACGACATCCTGGTAACTGACGACTTTGACGCCTGTCGCTGTCATCGTGTTCAATTCTACGGTTGGGCGCGATTGGGCAACGGCAAAGGTACAGTCGAGATTACTGAAGGATTTGTCAAGAATTGTGGCATCTATAACGCGACACTGCGCAATGTCACCATCGGTGACGGATGCCTCATCGAGAACATCGGCAACTACATGAACAACGTCACCGTCGGTGACGGATGCTATATTTCTAACGTGAGCACCATCGACACCCAGGGCCACCCCAATTATGGTCAGGGACACACCATTGCTGTCCTTAACGAGGTGGGAGACGGCAATCTGATGCTGCTCAGCGAACTCAACAGCCAGCTTGCAGCGCTCATGGTCAAGCATGGCGACAACAAGCCGATGATGGAAGCCATCAAACGAATGGTGGCAGAGACTGTCGAGAAATCCCGTCCCGAGTGCAGTACCATCGGCAACCAGGTCAGGATAGTGAACACGGGCGTCATCATCAACTCCATCATCGATGACGGCTGCCAGTTGTGCGGCGTGTCACGCCTGACGAACTGCACCATCAGCAGCACAGTGGAGAATCCCATCATCATCCGGACGGGAGTCATCTGCGATAACACCATCATCAGCGGCGGTTCACACCTTGTCGGCAGCGTCAAGTTGAGCGACTGCTTCGTGGGCGAATCCTGCCATCTCGAGAACGGTTTCACCGCTGCGAGCAGCGTCTTTTTTGCTAACAGCTACATGTCCAACGGTGAGGCTTGTGCTGCCTTCTGCGGCCCGTTCACCGTAAGCCACCACAAGAGTTCACTGCTCATTGGTGCGATGTTCTCGTTCTATAACGCCGGTTCGGCGACCAACTTCAGTAACCATGCTTACAAGATGGGTCCCATGCACTATGGCACACTGGAGCGCGGTTGCAAGACCGCCAGCGGTGCCTATCTGCTGCTGCCGGCCAATGTTGGCGCCTTCAGCGTCTTGTTCGGCAAGCTGATGTACCACCCCGACACGAGCGACCTGCCCTTCTCCTACCTCATCGCCTACGGCGACACGATGTACTTGAAGCCCGGACGCAACTTTGCCACCGTGGGTCTGTACCGCGACATCCGCAAGTGGCCCAAGCGCGACAAGCGCCCGCAAGGTGTGCGCAAGAGCGTGGTCAACTTCGACTGGCTCAGCCCGTTCACCATCAGCGAGGTATTGCGCGGGAAAAAGATATTGGAAAACCTGCGGGCCGCCAGCGGCGACAACGTGAGCACCTACAACTACCACGAGTATGTCATCAAGGCTCCGTTCCTGCACAAGGGCATCAAGTTCTATGACATGGCGCTGCGCATCTATATGGGTGCCGTGCTCAAGCGCCACAAACCCGTGCCTCCCGCCTCGACCGAGGGCGAAGGCAACTGGATTGACCTGGCAGGCCTGCTCATGCCCCAAAGCGCCGAGAAGCAAATTATCGACGATATCATCTCGGGACGCCTCAACACCATTGAGGACGTCAATGCACGATTCAAGAATATCGACGCTAATTACAACGAGTTGAGATGGGCATGGAGCTACCGCATCATCCTGGACTACTATGGCATCGACGCCCTCACCGACGAGGCCGTGGAGCGCATCCACCAGGACTATGTCACCGCTCGCCGCGAGTGGATTTCGCTCATCCGCCAGGATGCTGAGAATGAATATACCCTGGGCGACGTCGATCGCGACGTCCTCGATGACTTTGTTTCCCTGCTCGACCGCGAAGTGGACTTCGAGAACCAAAAGCTCTACATGTAGGCGAATGGGGTTAAATACTGGACCTAAAACTTCAAGGGGCCGCGCCAATCTGGTGCGACCCCTTGAATGTAGCGGGACTGAGAATTGAACTCAGGACCTCCGGGTTATGAATCCGACGCTCTAACCGACTGAGCTATCCCGCCATCCTTTTTCTAAAGCGACTGCAAAGGTACAACCATTTCCTTTACCCACCAAATTTTTTTTCAAAAAAGTTGTTTTTTGTCAATTATTCCTCCAAAAAGCAGGCGTGAAGATGACCAATACCGTGAAAATTTCAAGACGTCCCATGAGCATCAGCATCGAGAGAATCCACTTGACAAACATGGGCAAAACGCTCCACGACATGGTCGGACCGATTTCCAGGCCCAGCGTGGGTCCCACATTGCTGACACAACTCAAGGCTATAGTAAACGAATTGGTGCTGTCAACGCCCACCAGAATCATGGTGAAGTAGGCAATGAAACACAACACGAAATAGACCATCAAGAAGGCCATCAAGGTGATTTGGCCCGACGAGTGCACTGTCGAGTTGTTGACTTTTACCGGCAGGATGGCCTTGGGATGAAGTCGTTGAAGGATCTCGTTGCGCATGATTTTCAGTGCGATAACACCACGGGCGCACTTGAAACCGCCAGCCGTACTTCCCGCACATCCGCCAAAGAACATGCACAGGCTCAGCACGACCCATGTGATGTGATGCCACTGAGCGGCATCCTCATTGAACATACCTGTTGTCGTCAGGAAAGATACGACCTGGAACAGCGATACCCTGATAGCATCACTGACCGAATAATCGTTAAACCGCAACAGGAATGCTGTAATGATGGCAGTCGACGACAAGGCCAGAATCGAATAAAAACGAAACTCAGCATTCTTGAACAAATTCTTGATTTGGCCCTTGAACATCGCAGCATATAGCATGGCAAAACTGACACCCGACAAAAACATGAACACAATGGCTGTATAGTCAATGGCCGGGTTATTGAAATATCCTGTGCTGGCATCATGGGTCGCAAAACCGCCTGTAGCAGTGACCGTCATGGCATAATTGACGGCATCAAACGGGCTCATGCCAAACAAGAAGAAGCACAGCGCGCAACCCGCCGTGAGCACGAGATACACGCCCCATAATGCCTTGGCGCTCATCGTGAGACGAGGTTGCAGTTTGGATTGTATGGGGCCTGTGGCCTCTGCGGCAAAAACCTTGATAGAGCCTCCGACAAAAGATGGCAAAACGGCAATGGTAAAGAACACGATACCTAAGCCGCCAATCCACTGCGTCAACGACCGCCACATGAGCACACCATGAGGCAGCCCTTCCACTTGATCGATAATGGTGGCTCCTGTCGTCGTCAATCCCGACATGGTCTCAAAAAAAGCATCGGTGACATTGGAGATATAACCGCCCAACAGGAACGGCAGTGAACCAAAGGCTGCAAATGCTATCCAGACAAAGGTCACAAGAAAGTAAGCATCACGCCTGCTCAGCGCATTGGATGCACCTCTGCCCAAGAACCTCAACAGCAACGCCACAGCGACCGTGACACCAACAGTCACGGCCAGGGGCACCATATCGCTTTCACGATACAACAGCGACAATATCAGGCACGGAAGCATGAAAGCCGCCTCGATGTTCAACAAGGCTCCTAATATCTTAAATATGAGTTTGGTGTTAATCATGGGTTAAATGAAGTATTTCTCAATCTGGCTGATATTGGTGTCTTGACAGAAGACCACGACATGGTCTCCGGGCTGGATTTGAGTATTGCCATTAATCAACATGCCCACGCCATCGCGCACCAGTCCGCCCAATTCAATCTGCCTGGAAAGATTGAGCTCATACACCCGCTTGGAAGTGATGCGTGAACCCTCGCGAGCGGTAAACTCGGCAACGTCGGCATTGACCATGAGCAGGCTGCGTATATTGCGCACATCGCCGTCGAGCAGCAGCTGATAGATGTAGCTGGCCGTAAGGGCCTGTTTATTAATAATGATGCCGATGTCGGCATTGCCGGCTATACCCATGTAGTCCATATTCTCAATCATGGCAACAGTCTTGTGCACCCCCAGTTCATGGGCCGTCATGCAGGTGAGGATATTGGCTTCGGCATTGCCGGTCAGGGCCACCAGCGCATGAGCCTGCTTCACATTCTCTTCGAGAAGGTTGGCCACCGAGCGGCCATCGGCATTGATGACCATCACATGCTTCTTGTCGATGATTTCGTTGAGTTCCTCGCATCGCGCGGTGCTTGCCTCAAAGATTTTGACCTTCACCCCACTCGGCATGCGGTTCACCACACGCACTGCAGTCTTGCCACCACCCACGATGATGACATTCTTGACCTCAGGATAATCCTCCTTGCCGACAATCCGCTTCATCTCGGGAATGAACTCCTTTGTCGTCATGAAATAAACGTAATCGTTTGGAAGGAGCATATCATTACCCGTGGGGATAATCGTATCAGCGCCACGCTTAATGGCTATGACATGATAGGGGGTGTCGGGCTTACAGACGTCCTTGAGTGGATGCCCCAGTACCTCACATTGCTCTCTCATCTTGACGCCAAGCATAGTGAGAGCACCATTATACACCTCCCATCGCTGACTCACCCATGACAGTTCCAACCCGGCAACGATGTCCTGAGCAGCCAGGTCATCAGGATAGATAATCGATGAGACGCCTGCCCGCTTGAAGGCCTCGATGAACTGCGGATGGGTATATTCGACATTTTCAACTCTTGCCACAGTCTGTTTGGCACCCATCGACTTGGCAAGTACACACAGATTCAAATTCAAGTTCTCGTCGCGCTTGACCGAGATAAACAGGTCGGCCGTACTCACACCAGCGACTTTGAACGTCTCGATGGGCGCACTAGATGAAGAATGAATCGTCAACAGATCACTGTCCGACGAAACCCGCTCCAACTTTGCCTCGTCCTCATCAATGACGATGATGTTCTGCTTAATCTTGGAGAACAATTCGGCCAGATGCGCTCCAATGGCATCGGCGCCGTAAATAATAACCTTCATAGTCAAACATGATAAGTTCTGGGCGGCAAATATACAGGCAAATTTCAGTTTCCAGCCAATTTCTGGATAAAAAATTGTAAAAACAGCACATTATTTCGCCGATATCAATCAGTTGGGAAACATCTCAAGAAAAAAGACTATCTTTGTGGGACGAACAAGAACAAAAAAGCGACAATATGACTATGAACAGCAACGACATCAATATACCCGTGCTTGCGGCACCGCTGCAAGGAGTGACCGACAACGTGTGGCGCATGGCCCAACACGAGGTGTTTGGCGGCGTGGACGCCTACTATGCGCCCTTCATGCGCGTGGAACATGGCGAGGTCAGGCGCAAAGACCTGCGTGATGTGGAACCCGAGCGCAACGCGGGCACAACGCTCATTCCTCAGATTCTTGCCTGCCAGCCCGAGCATGCACTGATGATGGTGGACGCCCTCAAGCAGATGGGCTATAGCCGCATCGACATCAACCTGGGCTGCCCCTTCCCGCCCATCGCCCTGCATCGCAAGGGCTCGGGCATGTTGGCCCATCCAGACCTCGTCGAGGCGCTGTTCAAGTCGCTCGCGAGTGTTGAGGACATCAAGTTTAGCGTGAAAATGCGCATCGGTTGGGACCGCAACGACCAGTGGCGTGACATCCTCCCCTTGATGGACATCATCAAGCCCGAGCATGTCGCCGTACATCCACGCACGGGCAAGCAGCAGTACAAGGGAGAATTGGATATCGAGCAGTTCGAGGCACTGCTGGCAGCCTCGGCATGGCCTGTCATCTATAACGGCAGCCTGCACACTGTCGAGGACATTGAGCAGACCATCCATCGCTACCCCACCCTTGCCGCTGTGATGGTGGGCAGCGGCCTGGCCGCCAACCCCGGCATGCTGGTCCCTGATGCCACACCCGACGACTACCGCCATTTCCACGACCTGCTGGTGGATGGTTACACCGACCAACTCAACGGCGGTGAGGCTCAACTAGTGCGCCACCTGCAAGACATCTGGCAGACCTTCCTCCCCGGCACGGCCCACAAACTGTTCAAAGCCATCCGCAAGTCCCGCACCCTTGACCAGTACCAAAACGCCGCCGCTGCCGCCCTCGACGACGTCACCGCCGCCCTCAACCCCCAAGAAGAGGAAAACGAGGAACCATAGTCCAGTAAACAATAGTCCAGTATGTTGTGGCATCGCCACAACCCACATGATAACCATCAAAACAGGAATCGAGAAATGGATAGAGAGACCTTCGAGAAGCAGCAACCATTCGCTGGAGAGCGCAAGCCATCGATGCTTCGTCGCTGTATCGACCATGATTATCAAGGGCGCTGTATCTATCTCATCACTCTTGTCACCGAGGGACGACGGCCACTATTCGGGAAACTGGTTGGAAAAAGTAATGCCAAGAAAGGCAGTCAAGAAGAACCCCGCATCTTATTAAGCGAACCGGGAGAGGCAGTACAACGCAACTTCTTCTCGATAGAGAATCGACACCCCGAGATCCATGTCATCGCATTACAGATGATGCCTGACCACCTGCATGGCGTCATCTTTGTGAGAGAAAAGATGGACAAGCACATCGGGCAGGCGATCTCAGGCTTCAAAGCCGGCTGCAACAAGGATTACCGCCGCATTGTCCTCAATCAACCCGTCCTCGAGCACCCCGTCCTCGGGCAACCCGTCCTCGAGCACCCCGTCCTCGAGCACCCCGTCCCGTGTGTTGTGGCATTGCCACAACAAGCAAGAGAGCAAGCAAGACAACAAGCAAGTCAACAAACCGAACGCCCACGACCACCACGCTCGTGCTACGACCGCAAGCACGGCCTCCTGTTTGCCAGTGGATATAATGACCGTATTCTGCTCCGAGAAGGGCAACTTGAACGCTGGCTCAGCTACCTGGCAGACAACCCTCGTCGCTTGTTGGCCAAACGTGAACACCCTGACCTGTTCAGAGTGCAGTTCGGCTTGCACATTGCAGGGCAAAATTATGCCGCCATCGGCAACCGCTTCCTGCTCAATCATCCCATGAAACGACCAGTGCAATGCTCACGCCGCTTAAATGAACAAGAAATCAACGATGTTGTGAGGCAGTATCTTGAGGAAGCCCGTAATGGCGTCGTGTTAGTATCACCCTCTATCAGCCCAGGCGAAAAGGCGGTCATGAGAGCCGCGCTTGATGCTCACCTGCCGCTCATCTTCATTTCTCCCATGAGTTTCACGCCATTCACCAAACCTGGCGGCGAGTTCATTGAGGCCTGTTCACAAGGCCACCTGCTCATCCTCGCTCCTTGGGAAAACCGCTCGACGACCCAAACTCTCACACGACAGGAATGCCTTGCCCTCAACGAGATGACAAAAGTCCTATGTGAGATGGAGTGACCCCGTCCAGTTTGTAGCATTGTAGTGTTTAGTCATCCATCAATGTTCTTTGCCTTTTAGACACACAAGGGGGATTGAAAAACCACATCAATCAGCATTTATTTGTGACTATCGCAGATTATCACTACATTTGCACTATCAAAACAATCTTTTAACCATTCATCATGATGAAATTGAACCTGATTACATTCGCCTCGTCACTAGCGACGAGGGAGTCGATTTTCACCGACCACCACGAACTGCTTGACGCTATTGCCGAGAAATATGACGTGCAGTATATTTTTCCCGAAGATCTGGACACCAAGTTGCCCGAAGGCCCCACGATGGTGCTTGTCGGTAGCGGTGGTGTCGAGGAAATGGTCAAGGCCAATATCGACCGCCTGCCGCCCTATGTCACACTCATTGCCGACGGTCTGAAAAACTCGCTGGCCGCATCACTCGAGATCCTGTCGTGGATGCGCCTGAACAACCGCCACGGGCGTGTATTGCACGGTCCCACCGATTTCATCATGCAGGGCATTGACGATTACGCCATCGCCCATGACACCATCGACAAGCTCAACGGCAAGCGCGTGGGCGTCATCGGCAAGCCCTCGGGGTGGCTTATCGCCAGTAATGTGGACTATCAGACCATGCGCGAGCGATGGGGTGTGGTGATGGTGGACGTACCCCTCGATGAGGTCGTTAGCGGCTATCAGGCGGTTAAAGACGACGAGGTGCAAGACATCACCGACGAGTTCATCAAGAAAGCCTTCGGCATCAAGGAGCCGTCTCGCGACGAGGTAGTTAAGGCCATGCGTCTCTACAAGGCCATAAAGAAAATCGTGGAGCATTACCATCTGGATGCGTTCACGCTCAACTGCTTTGACCTCATACCCACGACCCGAACCACGGGCTGCGTGGCACTGGCTCTGCTCAACCAGGAGGGCATTCCCGCAGGCTGTGAAGGCGACGAGCAGACCCTGCTCACCATGCTTACCGTGCAGGCCACTACGGGCGAGATGACCTTCATGGCCAACCCGTCAAAGATTCTGGACAATGCGGCCCACGAAATTGTTCTTGCCCACTGCACCATCGCTCCCGCGATGACCGACTTCTACATCGTGCGCGACCACTACGAGTCGCTGAGCGGTGTCGCTGTCGAGGGTGTCTTCGAACCGATGGACATGACAGTAGTTAAATGCGGTGGCAGGCAAATGGAGCGCTACTTCATCAGCAAGGCACGCCTGCTGGAATGCACTTCCAATCCCAACATGTGCCGCACCCAGTTGCACCTGCGCCTGGACGAGCCGCTGGACTACTTCCTGGAGCGCAGCATCGGCAACCACCACGTCATCGTGCGCGGCGACCACACCGCCCGCCTCCACACCGTCCTGCGCATGCTAGGTGCCACACCCATCTAGGAACTAATAAACAACGAATTACACGAATTAAACTAATAGCATCCGCACTCCCTCAGTTGGAATGCGGATGCTACTGTACACTCTAAAGTCTAAGCTATTGAATTTGATGAATTGAATAGGTTACTTGTAGAGGATGTATGCAGTCATCGGGGCGAGGGTGGCCTTGAGGACGCCTTTCTTGACTTGCAGGCGCTGTTTGGTCACCGCGTCGCGGTATTTGCCATTGCTCAGGGTGACGGGGATGGCCACCTGGCTGGGCTGTTCGTCGAGGTTGATGACCACGGCGGCACGGGTACCGCGCTCGACGATAATCTGCTTGCCGTTTTCGCTATAGACAATGTTCTCGGGCTGATTGATGTTGCGGTGGCGGAACTCGTTGACGGCCTTGACCACGGGGTGCTTGAACTCGTCGTTACCCACCTTGCCAATCTCGTTGTCACCCCAATAGTTCTCGCGGGTGCTGCCGTGAGGACGGGAGTAGAACAGCGGCGTGCCATACTGGCGTGCGGTCAGGAAGACCCATCCCAGGCGGATGAGCTCATCGCTCATGCCGGCCGAGGCGTGCTCGTTACAATAGGTGTCGTGCGACTCCACCCAGGTCACCAGGTGGGCGGGATCCACCGAGTGGTGCCACGTCAACAGATTGTCGGCACGGGCATCGTGCTTGTTGAGCACGTTGCGTAGCACCCAGCCATAGTTGCTGGCCGTGAGGTCCATATACTCGGCATAACCCTGCTCGGGCACATTGCGGTCCTGAAGCACCTCGCCATAGATAAAGAGTTGCTCGCGCGGCACTGCCAGCGTGAGGCCCTTGACGGGCTTGCGGCCCATGGCCACGTCCCAGAAGTCGTTCTCGGGCGACTTGGGGTCGCACATCTCGTTCGGTAGGCCGATATGCTTGGCTGTGTCGTAGCGGAAACCGCGGGCTCCACAAGCCAGCACATCGTTGACATACTGCATGTAGTAGTACTGGAAGTCGGGGTTCTCGGTGTTCACGTCGGGCAGCGTACCCATCTCACCCGTTGTGCACTGGTAGCGGTCGCTGTAGTCCTTGATGGGCCACAGGCCGTTGGCGTGGAAGAGGTTTTCGCGGCCATTCACGGCGCTGTCGAGGCGCGCGTTGATCTGCGTGCGGTCGATGACCGTGTGGTTAGGCAGCACGTCAACAATGACACGCAGGCCCAGGCGGGTGGCCTCGTCACACATGGACTTGAACTCGTCGCGGCTACCCAGCTGGTAGTTGCCGATGGTCCAGTCGGTGGGCTGATAATGGTAATACCACTTGCCGTGGCCGAAGAGCTGGCGGCCGCCGCCTTCGCCCACGACGCACTCGTTGATGGGCGACGTCTGCACAATCGTGTAGCCCGCGTCCTTGATCTCGGACAGATGTTCCTTGATGGTGTTGAACGACCACGACCAGGCGTGGAGAATAATCTCGTCATTTCCTTGAGCTGAATTGGCTGCCGAAGCCATGCCTGACAACAAGCCAATGACAGCAATCAGAGCGGTAGTAATAATCTTTTTCATATACACTAAAAATCTTGTTTTTATCATCGCAAAGGTAGTAATATTTTTTAAGCCCTTAGTCCTCAGTCCTTAGTTTTTAGTTAGCATCAGCACACAAATTGACAAACAACTAATAAATCTGATTATTCTGATGGCATCCACACCCTCTTTAAAACAAAGACAATAAAAACAAGAAGGACAATTTTTATATATAATAATATTTGTATTTCTTGTATTTCTTGTTGTTAAAAATCAAGGAATGAACTGCACCCCAAAAGTTAGACACAAAACTTTTGGAGTGCAGTTTGTTTATGAAGTACAGTTTTGAAGAAAAGCTAAGTATTGTAAGCGAAATCACG
>CACYGX010000011.1 GCA_902774055.1 uncultured Bacteroidales bacterium | reverse complement strand
ATGTGGGTAGAGATGGATTCGAACCACCGAAGCGATGACGCAGCAGATTTACAGTCTGCCCCATTTGGCCACTCTGGAATCTACCCATTGTGTTATGTTACTTGAGCCTCTTGTCGGATTCGAACCAACGACCCCGAGATTACAAATCACGTGCTCTGGCCAACTGAGCTAAAGAGGCGTCTATCGTTGTGCAATGAGATACGGGGCGTTCTCGATTGCGGGTGCAAAATTACGACCATTTTTTAAACTGACAAACTTTTTCTCACTTTTTTTTCAAAAAACTTTTCAACTATCTCTCAAAAATCAGCACAAGACACTGATTTACAAATAAATAGACATAATAAAAAACCTACTGCATTTTTCATGCCATTTTCAGCATTTTTGCTGCGCAATGGCTCACATTATATTATAATGGTCCAAAAACGTCAACCACATGGGGAGGTAAACCAGAGGGGAGTCCGCCTCCCGGCACACCGACGCCCCTCCTGTTTTCTGCATTGGGACATGCCATGATGTCGTTCAGAGCCCTTGGTGCGTCCAAGCAGGTCGAATTGCTGCACAAGGCCAGCGGCCTTGACTTGAGTTAACACCACGGCGCAAGGGCCGCAGGTCCTTGTGGCGTGGTGGCTCGAACGCTACTCATGATGGGCCCAGAATGGGGCCACTAACTGCGACATTTCCTAAGCCTGTAGTGCGTGGCCCTCTTCGAGGCCCTTTTCCTTTAGGCACCCTTTCCCCATGCCACACAGACCTATCGGCCTGTGCGCCATGGGGTTACCATAATTCAAGGCCTACGGCCTTGTCAAGGTCTTTCGACCTTTTCAATCAGAAAAAACAGCATGGGACACGCCATTTTGGAAAATCTGATACGCTAATTCCTTGAATATCAGGCACAATCTCTTATAGCAGAATGATAGCGCGGAAAACAGGAGAGGGGGAGTACACCTCCCGGCACACCGACGCCCCCTGCCGCGCAACAGGCTGCGGACAGGGGGCGTTATGTCTCTTATTTATTATTTAATGTGATGTGTTAACGGTCGCGGCGGCCCTTCTCGAGCTGTTTCTTGAGAGCGTCGGCGCAGTTATCAATGGCTTCCTCAAAGGTATCACACACCTTGCTGGCGAACAAGTCCTCGCTGCGGGGTACTTTCAGGCGCACTGACGCCTCCTTGTTCATGGCAGTTTCCGGCTTCACAACCTTGAGGACAACCTCGGCATTGGCGATCTCCTCGTTGTACTTACCCAACTTCTCAACTTTCTTGTTGATAAAGTCACTCAATTTCTCGGTTGCTTCAAAATGGATGGCATTAATCTTAATTTCCATATTAACCTCCTTTTTTTAGTGCCCGTGGATGGGCGAGTTCATAATTGTGTTGTAGTTCGTTAAAAGTAACGTGAGTATATACTTGGGTTGCCGCGAGGCTCTCGTGCCCCAGCAACTCCTTGACACTGTTGAGTTCAGCACCGTGGTTGAGCAGGGTGCTGGCAAAGGTGTGGCGCAAGACGTGCGGACTCAGCTTGCCCGTGCCACCGGCACGAACCAGGCCGTCATGCACGACGTGATAGACAAGCGACGGATACAGCGGCCGCCCCTTGGCGGTCACCAGCAGGTTGTCGCACTCGGGCCTCACGGCCTCGCGCAACGCGCGGTACCGCCCTATCCACTGCACCAGCTCATCGCCAAAGGGGACGACACGGTCCTTGTCGCGCTTGCCATGCACCTTGAGTTCCCGCTTGACGGTATCGACAGCGGCGTCCTGCAGGCCGATGAGCTCGCTCAATCGGATCCCCGTCTCATAGAAGAGCATCACGATGAGCCTGTCGCGCACCTGGGCGAAGTCCTCGAGGTCGATCTCGTCGTCCAACAGGGCATCGACGGTCTTCTCGCGGACCATTTTGGGAAGAGGTTTGGGCAGTTTGGCAAGTTCGACCTGAGCAGCGGGATTGGCTGCAACAAGACTTTTCCTGATCAGGTAACGGTAGAGGGCCCTCAGGGCCTGCACCCTGCGCCGCAATGTTGCCGCACAGTCGCCTATAGCCGCACGCTCCATGAGCCATGCCCTGATGTCGCTCGCCGTGACTGACGTCACATCCAGCGGGCGCCCCACGTGGGTCATGTATTCCTCCCATTGGCGCAGGTCCCGCTGATAGGTATCGACGGTTCTCCATGAGAGGTTGCGCTCGAGTCGCAGGTATTGTAGGAAGCGTTCAACTATTTCGTTCATAGGCATACATTGCAGTGTGTTGCAATCAGCGTCGGGCGGCAGCGGTTGTGCCGCACTCTCGTTTAGCGGTGCTAAAGTTAGCAACTATTTTTCATAGATGCAAATTTTGTTCCAAAAAAATGCCTAAAACCAAGAAATCTTTTTTCGACGCCCGATTCTAGCGACAATCTGTCACGACATGACACCTGGCGGCAGCAACCATGACATCGCGGCATGTACAAAAGAGTAACGGGAGCCACCCTGCTGGGCGACTCCCGTCGTGTATCTGTGTTCCTGGACCGGAGGTATTAATCCTCGCGGGTGCGCAACTGCTGCACGTACACAGCCTTCATCATCTTCTTGCGGTTGGTGATAGAGGGCTTCTCAAATGCCTGGCGGGTACGGAGCTGCTTGATAATACCGGTCTTTTCAGTTTTGCGTTTGAATTTCTTGAGGGCGCGTTCGATGTTGTCGCCTTCCTTAACGGGAACAATAATCATAATGAGTTTGTTTTGGTTTTAATTGTTTTTGTATTTGTTGTTAAATTTAAAATCTCTCGATTGTTTGCGGCTCTACATGGATACCACATCGCTGGCGAGCCACGTGCCAAGCGATGCAGAATATGGTGATATGTTTTGATTATCAGTGTCTTACGATAGGTTCACAAACCCCCTTTCGTTTTAAAGCGCCGCAAAGATACACATTCTTTCCACAACCCACAACATTTTTTTGATTTTTTTGTGCAACTGACACAAAACTGAGTGTCCAATTGCGAGTTAAGACCAGCGCAGGTTCAACTGCCGCCCCGATGGGGCTTGAATGGGTGCAATTCTTTTGCAGGAGTTACGCTCGGCTTCGCCTCGCTACACCACCTGCCTATGTTCTAGTCGCCCCTCGCGGGGCTTTTTACCGGACGATAAAAAAACATTGCATAGGATTCACTATCCTATGCAATGTTCAGACTTATGGAAAGTCCAGCTTATGAAAAAGTACCAATCATTACTTCTTGCGGTTTCTTACAGAGCGGACGCCGGTATTGACCGTCTGGGTCTGAGTCTTGGGCTTGCGCTCCTTGATTTTCGTCTTTTTGCTCTTTGACTTGGTTTCTTTCTTGGTGTTCTGGGTCTTGGACTTGCTGCCACGCTTGGTGGTGCGCGTCACCTTCTCTTCGGTGGCTGCAGCTTCGCCTTCAGCGACCTCTTCGCTACCCTCTTCTCCCTCGGTAACCTCAGCCTCGGCAGCTTCACGAGCCTTCTCCTCAGCCTCGGCACGGGCCTGCAGCACCTCGAGCGAAGGTACCCACAGATCCTGGTTGAAGCTGCGCAAGCGCTGCTCGATGCTGTCCTGTGCATTCTTGTAAGCCACTTCCTCGGGGAACATTTCCTTCAGTGACAGGTTTCTCAAGTTCTTGGTCTTGATAATCTCACCCTCATACATGTTCAACTTGAAGAAGTCGTCGATGCTGTAGCGTGCCAGGTTATTATCATCGTCGGTGAAGATATACTGCTGAGCCAGATAGGGGCGGATGTCATTGAGTTTAACCCAGAACATGGGATAAGGCTGTGCAATGCCGCTGAACTCATCGGCCTGATGCATCACGGGGCACAAGGCCTCGACGCGGGCATTCATGCGGTTGCTGCGGGTATCAAACTCCCACTTCTCGAGGATGTAGTAACTGAGCACCTCGTTGCTGCGGATGTCGGCCGGCTCAAAGTCATAGAGCGGATTCTTGGCCGTGCTGCCCTTGGCCTCGGTATAATAGATGTAGAAACGGTCAAATGTCTCATTGACTTTTACCTTATACTCGTCGGTGAAGACGGGAGTGCCACCAGGCAGATACTCATAGGCCGTGATTTGGTTCTTGGACAGCAGGCGCATGATGATGAAGTACAGGTTCTCGCCGTCCTCGTTGGGCATCTCGGGATAGAGGAGTGCCGCATTCTTGCCCTTGGTCAGGTCAATTGAACGGTAGATGACCTTCATCCACTGCAGGTCGGCATCACTGGGCTCTCTCACTTCATAGAAAGACTGCTGACGGTCGCTAACGAGCGACTTGTCGTCTTTCTTGCCACGCTTGTTGTTACCAGACTGTCGCTTTGAAACGCCGGAATTGCCCGAGTTGCTGCTCGAACTACCTGAACGGGTCACTCCGCCAGATGATGATGAAGTAGATCTGGGCGCAGGGTTTTTGTCGCCTTCTGGAGTCTGAAGCTTGGTATCCTGTGCGTAGGCACCAGCGCTGAAACCGATAAGCAGGATTGCTATGATCAATCTAAGACTTTTCATATTCTCGAAGTTGATGTTTTATTGTCTTGTTATTTCAGGATCACCTCTATGGCCGAGATGTCACGAGTGATGCCGTCGGGGCCCGTGGCCTTGACGCGCGTGATATAGAATTTCTTGCCGGGCTGCAGGCGGCGGATGGCCACCTTCTGGCGCTCGGAGAACTGTGCGCCATTGGAGTTCTCGGTAATGAAGCCCATGGCATCGGGGATATCGGTCTGGAACGAAACGACCTTGAAGTCGATGTTCAGCAGTTCGTCGTCGATGGCGGCATCCAGTCCAGGTGCTGCCAGCAGCATCGCCTTGGAGAAGGGCTTGCCACCCTTGTAGCGGTTGGTCTGGCCGTTGGCGTCCTTATAGGTGATGAAGGGCGTCGGGTCGGGCAACTTGCGCACCCTGAAGGTGGTCGTACCCACATTGGTACGCTGGCCGTCCATCTCGGCGGTGACCGAGATGACACATTCGGCACCCACCTTGGCGGGATGAGCGACCCATCCCTCGCCACTCTTGGTGAGCGTTCCGTTGGTCATCGTGGCACTGATGCTGCCTTGAGGCACACCAGGCACAGCGATGCTGATGGGGTTGTTGATACCGGCATAGAGCACATTCATCATCGTGGCGCTGATGGTGGCCAGGGGGTCGATGACGGTGTAGCTCGACTTGAAGTCACGGCGTGTCACCGTGCCGTCGCGACCGAGCACCTCGATCCAGCCCGAGTAGTCATAGGTACCCGCCTTGCTTGTTCCCACCTCATAGAGGCCATTGCTATTGGCCAAGCGACCGCCGTTGACATAGACAATGGGGCGCTGGGTGGTATCGATTGCTGCCAGGACGATCTGGGCACTGTACTTCGTGCCACGCATCACGATGCGCGAATCAGGCACTACAAACGCATTGACCAGGTTCACACGCAGGTCACCCAGGTCCACATTGGTCAACATCTGGTTGAGGACCTCACCCTCGGCATAGCGCACGTCGTTCTGCAACTTAGTCAACAGTGTGACGGCAGCGATACAGGGCATATTGTCAAACATGGTCTCTTCCCAGGTTTTCTTGCTCATCTCCTCGCCGCGCACCTTAGGAGGCACCGTGGACAATGCCGACTCCAGGTTCTTGCGCTTGTCGGGATCCTCGAGGAACGAGGTCACGAACTGGCGGTACTGGTCGATGCTGGCCCTGAGTTTCTTGCCTTGTCCTACCGACGGGGCAAGCATGACCTCGCTGGCAGCGTCCAGGTTATCGCGGTTGCGGATGTTATTCATGTCAGCCTCCTCGCCATCGGCATGCTTGACGATGTTGAACTTGAGGGTGTCGATGTAGCTATAGAGTTTGTCAGTCGCCTTGATGACCTCAGTAGCCTTGTCGAGCCAGATTTTTCCCTTTTCGGGGTTTTTCTCGTTGAAGGCCTGCAACTGGGCATACAGCGACTGGTTTCGAGCCGTGATGGTTCGATTAGAGCGGGTCAAACCGTCCTCCACCTGGCTGAAACCGTTGAGCACGTCGCTCGACACGTTCAGCGCAAGCATAGCCGTCAAGACGATGTACATGAGGTTAATCATCTTCTCTCGCGGCGACATGCGGTTGACGCTCTTATTTTTAGAGGTTGCCATCTATTTCTTCTCTATATCGTTAAAAAAATAGGATTGGTTAGTCTTTAATATCCAGTTACCTGTGAAGGGTGATCATCATGCATCCTGATCGTCATTGTCAGGCTCAATGCCCGGCATTCCCGGCATGGGACGGTACATGTTGACGGTCATCGCCTTGATCATCTTCTCATAGACGCTGTTCAGCTGCTTCATGTAGCGAGCCATCTTCTCGGTCTCGTCGCAGTAGTGTGCGCTCTCGGCGGCACTCTTCTCGTACATGTCGCGGATGTCCTTCAAACCGCGGTTCACGCGGTCGATGTTATCGAGCTGCGACGAAATGCTCTTCAACTGAATTTCGTAGATAGTGTTCAAACCACTGATGTTCTGGTTGAGCGCCTGCATCTGATCGACATAGCCCGTTGAACTGTTGGTGATGTTTTGGCTGTTGTCGGTGATGGCACGATAGCTGCCAAGCAGGGTCTCGCTCACCTCGTTAAGGGCGGTAGTAGTAGCCTGCAACTTCTGCATCTGCTCGCTGATACCGGCCATCTGGCTCAGGTACTGCTGGGTGGCGTCGGTCAATTCGGCCATGCGCGATAGCTGGTCGCTGGCAGCCGCCATCTTGGCGATGCTCTCGCTCAACGACAGGGTATCCTCCTCACTCAAGTTCACACCCTGGGGCAGGCCCACGGCACTCTTGGCCTCGGAAACGCTGACGTTGATATCGCCACCGCCATATCCCTCGCCACTGCCGCCACCGGCACCACCGATGATGATACCGCCACCGCCGTTAAAGTCGGGACGATCCTCGGGATTCTTGCTGGCGAGCACAGGGAAGACATCCTCCCAGTGGTATTCCTTCTCGGGTTTGTCAAATGCCGTGAGGATGAACATGAGCACCTCGGTACCCATACCGATACACAACAGTGTGTTACCGCCCGGCAAGTGCAGAATCTTGAACAACGCACCCCAGATAACGATTGCGGCACCGATACTGTAGGCGAAGTTGAAAAAACGCTGTCCGCTGTCGCTCGTGAAGAAGCGGCCAAATCCGGTTCTATATTTCTTGATTTTACCCATCTTTACTGATTAAATGTGGAATATTGAGTGTGATGTTTGTTCTCTCTATTGTTGCTGAATTGATGATCGGAAATCAGTCCTTGCAGCAGTTCTTGCGACGGCCCTTGACGAGGCCCACCTTGGAGCGCACGCAACGGAAACCGATGTAGGAACGCTGCTCGTTCTGGTACTCCCACATGCGCAGGTCGGCACGGATGTTGTGAACCACATCCTTCCAGGAACCGCCACGAACGATCTTGCGCGACATCTTGTAGGGATCCTCCTGTGCCACATAGTAACGGTACTCGGGGTTGATGTCGTCGGTCATGCGGTCGATGCTCTCGGTATAGGCCGTGGAGGTCCACTCGCTGACGTTACCAGCCATGTCATACAGGCCGTAGTCGTTGGGCTCATAGGTGCCCACGGGTGCCGAGATGATGTAACCGTCCTTGACGTAGTTACCCTCGTCGGGCTTGAAGTTGGCATAGAAGCAGCCCTCGTCAACAGTGAGGGGCAGGTCGCCGTCCCAGGGGTACTTGTTCTTGTTTTGACCGGCACGTGCGGCAAACTCCCACTCGGCCTCGGTGGGCAGGCGGAAGGGCTCAACATAGATGCCCTGGTTGCCCAGCGACTTCTTGAGGAACTCGGTGCGCCAGTGGCAGAAGGCATTAGCCTGCTCCCAGCTCACGCCCACAACGGGATAGTTGTTGTAATTGCCGTTGGCAAAGTACATGCGCACGTAGGGTTCCTGGTAAGCGTTCTCAAAGTCGTTCACCCAGCACGTGGTGTCGGGATATATATTAACAATGTAAGTGTTCAAGAAGTCATAATCGCTCTGCAAGGCGCGGGTGATGGTCTGGCGCACGATGCGACCCTCATCATCGATAAAGGCGGTATCCTTGCTGATGGTGGGAGCCGTGTAATCCACCTCGTGGTCGGTATTGTAATCGCGACGCTCGGGATCAAAGCGATGGCGGCGCTTGGCGGCCTCGGTAAGGTTATAGACCTCATAACGGTAATTCATCTGTGCTGCGTCGAGCTCCTTCACACCCGTGATGGGGTTGATGCGGTAAACGCTCTCGATAGCGCGCTCCTCGTCCTCGCTCGGGTTTTTCCAGGGTATGGACTTGCTCCAGTCGAGATGCGGGGTGACAGGATTACCCTCCTTGTCCTCCTCGATCTTGAACTCCTCATTGCCACCGTAGGCAGGGTCAGCAAGACGCTCGCGGATAATGGAATCACGCACCCAGTAAACAAACTGCTTGTACTTGGAGTTGCTCACCTCCATCTCATCCATCCAGAAGGCGTCAACCGACACACCATGTGCGGTCGAGTCAATGCCCCAGACCGAGTCGCGCTCGTTGGGACCCTCGCGCATCGAACCCACATCCACGAGAACCATGCCAAACGGCGTGGTCTCGTTAAACACGGTAGCGCCGACTCCGGTGACCTCACCGCCGCTGGAGCCTCCCTTGCGTATTGAGCTGCACGACACGGTCGCAACAGCAATCAACAATATCAAAATAAGTTGTCTCATATTCTTACATTATGCGTACGCATTTTTGTTTGTTCTTGTTCTTCTCGCGGTTGTCCAGTTTCACATTATATGTGACAAAGACCTCGTGGCTACCCATGGTCGCCTTGCTGATGGCCGATATGGGATAATCATAAGCATAGCCAATGTAGGCATCCTTGAGGTTCACGCCAAGGAATGCCGTCACAGCGTCATTATAACGATAGCCCGCGCCGATGTTCAACATGCGGTTGTAGCGCACAACCGTTGACACCTGGGCCGTCCATGCCTTGGTATCGGTAGCAAACATGGCCGAGGGCTGTATTTCAAATAACGAATTATTAATTGGAATATTGCCACCACCCATTAAATAATAGGAACGGCTCACGTTGAACTCATAGATTTCAAGGGCGTCTCGGCTGACCTTCAGCTCGATGCTGGGCGCCGTCACGTGGGTTATCGAGAAACCCGCCCAATAGTGCGGCGCGGAGAAATAGATGCCCACATTGGCGTCAAAGGCGGTACCCGACACATCCTGCAAGGGAATGGCCTTGTCTTCTTCGTGAGGTTTGTCGGGGTCCTCGGTATCTTCGACAGTGATTACCTCATGGCCGCGGAAGGTCTGAGAGAAAACACCGGGCTGGATACCCACACTCAGGGTCTTGCGGCCAAAACGCTTCTTCCAGGCGATTTGGGCGCCGATGCGGGTGTTGGTGTACAGACCGATGCGTTCAAACTCTGCCTTAACGCCTGCACCAAAGCGCTGCCCCAGCAACTTGTAGGGCATATCGGCCGTGATAAAGAACGTCATGGGCGCATGCTTGAAATCGACCCACTGCATACGGCTACCCAGATTCAGGTGAATAACATTATCTTCACCTGCTACAGCGGGATTGTAATAGCCTTTTCCCACCCAGAAGTGTGACATGGCAGCATCGACCTGAGCCATTGCGCTAAGCGTCACAACGACACCGATTGTCATTGTGACCAGCAAGCGTTTTATGTCATGCAACTTATGCGTCATCAACTTGTTGTGGCAATTACTGTTTTACTCAAAGAAGAAGGTGACTACCACCATATTACTCTTTATCTTGCTCACGCTCTGGGTGAAGCGCAGGACTTCTTGATTGTCATTCAGATCGGGACGGTTGCGCTCCAGCAGGTTGTTCAAGCCGAAGCAGAACTTGATCTCGGGACACAACTTGAAAAAGGACATGTAGAAGTCGCATCCCATGCCCACCGTGAGCATCACGTCGCTACCCTTGAGTTTGAGCTGCTCGCTGCGGTCCTTAGCCAAATCAAAGGCATACATACCTCCCACCGTGAAATAGGGACGCATGTTGTGGTATCGCTTAGCGCTCATCTTCAAGTCGATAGGCAGCACAATATAGGTGGACTTGATGTTCTGGGTCTGTTTATAGTGGCTCTGCTCGGTCTGCTCAGCATAGGCAGGGTCACCCAAATGGTTCAGATAGTTCACCACCTTGTTACCGAAATACAATCCTGGAGAGATCCTGAGGTTGAAATGCTCATGCAGGCGATAATCGGCAAGTACATTCACACTGAAGCCCGGCGAGTGAGCAGGCACGTCGGCGTACCACTCCTCATCGTCTTCGGTGACAAAGCCATTGTTGGTGATGGCAATATTCTGGAAATTCATACCCACCGAGAAGCCGAAGTGAATGCGCTTGGCATCGGCGTAGGGGCGATTCAGAATCATGTCATTATCCTGGGCATGCGCGGCAGCGCACCCCAGCAACAACAGCATCGTCAAGGCAATATGTCCCAGCTTAGTCAGGTCCATTTACCCATAATAACGCATTTTTTTTGCCGATATTGCTCAAAATGTAAAAAACTGCAAAGAAACCAACGGACAAACCCGCATTTTCGGGCCCAAAATTCATCTTAAAAGGCGTTAAAGTACTCGTTTGAGCCATGTCGTCACCGGCTCGGTGAAGTATCTGTTAAACAGCCACGCCATCGGCAGGGTCAAGAACAAGCAGTACCATGCCAGCTTATCGTAGATCATCCAGCCGAAGTGTCCGGCGACAGGGCACAAATAATAATTAAAGATGTAGAACGTCACGTAGTGCAGCACATAAATCTCAAAACTGATGCTTCCCAGCCACTGGAAAGGCCGCGTCAACAGCAGGCGGCCGAGGGCGCCTTCCTGTCCGTCAAGAAAGGCCATGGCAATCAATATACTGCCCTGGGGTATCAACCAGATGAGGAGGTCTTCCCACGGTTTGAACCACGTTGTAACGAGGTTTAACCCAATGGCGATGGCCAACGACAACAAGGTAGCGATCTCGATACACGTCGCCGTCCAGAACCCCACCCTGGGATAGCGAGACTTGAGCATCGCCAGCAAGTGCACAAACGTCAGTCCCACAGGGATATCGACGATGTGGGAAAGGGGATTCACAAAAATCGCCTCGCGGCCGGGCAGGTCGAACGGAACGAGCAGGAGGGCCAGCAACAATGCCAGTCCGCCGGCCAGCAACACCCTGCGCCTCAGGTCCCAATGGAACATCCAGTGTGCAATAAACGGATGTGCAAAATAGCAGAACAACAAGGCACACATGTACCACGTCACAGGATTGATGGCATAATGCACCTCGTGAATGGGCGACCAAGCCTGCAAGAGCAGGGCCGTCAACGTGAAATTGCCCCAATTAATGCTCTGATGGGCACTGAGAATGAGCGGAACGAGCATCAACAGTCCCAACCAGTGCAGGGGATATAACCTCAAGGCATGATTGATGACAAAATGCTTGTATTTCTTGGCGTTCAGGACATCAAACGGGTGATGCAGGGCCAGCAAGAAGGTGCTGGAGATGAAGAAAAACGTGACACCCGTCACCGCGATGTTCCATATCCATCCCACTCCGGCATGAAACAACACTACCGTGACAGCCATGAGCCCACGCCATGAATTGATTGTTTTGATCATTGAAAACTTCGTTTAAAAGCCGCGTTATCGCGGTTCGGGGTGCGAAATTACAAACATTTAATGAAAGAAAGTGAAAAAACGCAAGATTTTTGTAACTTTGCAGCCGCTTAAACAATGACAAACGCAGAAACAGACAATAAAGCAAAAAGCCGCAGTTCTAAATTCATGAAGGACATCGGCGTCTATGCTATTGGCAACATTGGCTCCAAGATCATCACGTTCTTGATGGTGCCGATGTACACCTACTTTATACACGACACCTCCGACTTCGGGTACTATGACCTGTGCCTGACCGTCTGCCTGCTGCTCATTCCCTTTGTCACGTTGCAACTGCGCGACGGCGCATTCAGGTTCCTGCTTGATTGTGACGACGAGACGCAGCGCAAGAGCATCGTCACCTTTGTTTCCCACTCGATGGTCACGACCGTTGGCGTGTCGGCCATCATAGCGGTGTTCATGGCGTTGTTCACCAGTGTTCAGTATCTAGGATATGCGCTGGGGCTGCTCATTGCGATGTCGCTGCAGGAGGTCTATTCCCAGGTCTTCCGCGGCCTGGGCAACAACCGCGCCTTTGTCTCGGTGGGCATCCTGTCGGCGCTGGGCATCGGTGTATTCAGCATTATCTTTGTGGCAGGCTTGGGTTGGGGCATCCGCGGCATCTTCTTGGCCAACATTGTCGCTCGCGTGCTGGCATTGCTGATTGTTGAGGCCAAAGTGCGCCTGATCAGCCGTCACACCCAGTGGCACATCAGTACGCGCCAGGTGGGGCGCGACATCCTGCGCTACACCCTACCCCTGCTGCCCGGCTCATTGTGCTGGTGGCTCACGGGCAGCAGCGACCGCCTTTTCATCACCCACTACCTGGGTCTCGACATCAATGGTGTATATGCTGTTGCCATACGTTTCACGGGCATCATCAACACACTGGCCATCATTTTCTACCAGGCATGGCAGGAAACCGCCATCTTGCAATACAACAGCCCCGACCGTGACCGTTTCTTCTCCAAGATGTTCAACAGTTACATCTTCCTGCTGGCGCTCATTCTGGTGGGTTATGCGTTCATGCTCAAGATCAACTATGGCTGGCTTGTCGCCAGCGAATACAGCGAGAGCCTCAACTACATCTTTCCCCTTGGCTTGTCGGCTGTGATTTTTGCCCTGGCGGCATTCTTCGACATGGGTTACCAGTGTGCCAAGGACACCCCTCGCACCCTACCCGCCATCGTGCTGGCCGCCGTTGTTAATGTGGCCTTGAATTTTGCCCTCATCAAGCCTCTGGGCGTTTACGGTGTGATCATCACCCAACTGGTGACCTACCTGGTATTGTTCACCTACCGCTGGCATGACATGAAGCGCTACTTCGTCCTCAAGATGAACCCGCGCACGCTGGTGCCGGTTATAGTGCTGATTGTGAGTGCTATCCCCTTCTATTACAGCCATTCCATCGCGCTTGACATTGCCTATATGGTGCTTGCCATCGCACTGCTGGTATGGATTTGCCACAAGGAACTCCGTGAACAAGTCTTGGCAAAATTCATTAAATCTAGCCACACAATAAAATAATTGAGCCTTATTTTCGTTTTGGTAGTATAAAATACTATTCAAATTTCAACCGTATGAAATCCAGATTACTTATAATGCTGATTGCTGCGGCATCGTTGTTGTCATGTACATCTACCAAGGACAACAACCTTGCCTATTTCAAGGACCTAGCAAGCAGTCCCAGCGGGAAATTACCTAACCCGCAAGGTATCTATCCCATCCGCGTCCAGCCTGATGATGAGCTGGTAATCAGTGTCACCTCGACCGTGCCCGAGGCTACCGCTGCCTATAACCTGCCCATGGACAATCCGGCAACCCGTGGTTTTTATCACATGAGCACCCAGCCTCGCACCCAAACCTACATCGTTGACCAGCAGGGATATATTGTAATGCCCATGTTGGGCCGCATCTATGTCAACGGCAAGACGGTGGGTGAGATTTCCAAGGAAATCACCGCTATGATTGCCCCTGATGTCAAGGACCCCAACGTGCGTGTCGAGATCATCAACTTCTCGGTTGATGTCATGGGTGAGGTAAAAACCCCACAGCGCATCATCACAGACCACGAGCACTTCACCGTGCTTGACGCCCTGTCGGCATGTGGCGACTTGACCGAGTATGGCAAGCGAGACCGAGTATATGTCATCCGCACCGAGGAAGGAGAGCGCTCCTACCACCGCCTGGATCTCACCAGTAGCGATGTGTTCAACTCGCCGTTCTTCTACCTCAAGCAGAATGACGTGGTGTATGTCGAGCCTAACCAGATACGCATCGACAACTCCAAGTATAACCAGAATAACGCCTTTAAGTTGTCGGTCATCTCGACCATCGTGAGCAGCGTGTCGGTCATTGCATCGCTCGTCATCGCGCTCACACGATAATCAAAGCTCAAGAACACTAATCATGGCAAAATTCAATACACCGCCCACCGCTCAACAAGAGGAGCAGATTGTAGATTTCAGTGCCTTTGTCCGCAAGTATAAGCGATACTGGTGGCTTTTCCTCCTGTCGTTGATTGCTTGCATGACGCTGGCATTTGCTTATCTGAAATATGCCAAGCGCATCTATAGCGTCAAGGCCGTCGTGCTCGTCGCCCAGGAGGACAACGGCGCCGGTGCTGGCGCCAACCTGCTCAAGAGCATGAAACTCATGGGTCAAGGCAGCAAGGTCGATGACGAAATGATCGTTTTCTCGTCCCAAGAGTTGTGCACCCAGGTGGTCAAGCAACTGGGCATCAACCACAGTTACCTGGAGGACATGGGCTGGTACAAGCCCGAGAAGGACCACTATAACACCTCGCCCGTCGAGGTCATCGCACCCGAGGAGATGTTCGACACCCTGTCGTCGGTCAAGTTCAAGATTGACCTGGACAAGGCCGGCAAGGCCTCCATCAAAGCCACAAGCGGCAATGACAAGCTGGCCGACGTCAAGAACATAACCCTGCCCACAACGCTGAAGACCCCTTATGGCACATTTGCCATCAAGGCCACCGACAAGTGCAAGCGGGGAAAATCCTATCACATCACTGCACGGCTCACTGGCAACCAAGTGATGGGCGAGCGGCTGAACAAGCGCATCAAGGTGAAACTGGCCACTAAGAAGTCTAACGGCATCAACTTGACCATTGACGAGAGCAACAAGGCCCGTGGCAAGGACATCCTGAACAAACTTGTCGAGCTCTATAACGAGCGCGGCCAGCACGAGAAGGACGAGCAGGCCATCAACACCGCCAAATTCATCGATGAACGTCTGGCACTCATCTACAAGGGTCTGACCAGCAGCGAGGCCGACATCGAGTCCTACAAGCGCGCCCACAAGATTGTGGATCCCGAGTTGCAGGTCAAGTCGGCTATTGCCAAGCAGGAAATCACCGACCGCGCCATCATCAAGTTGGAGACCAACAAGCAGCTGCTGGGCATGGTTCGTGACTTTGTCAGCAACCCTGCCAACAAGCACAGCTATATCCCCTTTGAGGTTGATTCAAGTGCCGCATCAAGCTCTATCAAAGCCTATAACAACCTGCTGGCCAAGCGCCAAGATCTGGCACTGTCGGCTAAGGGCGACAACATTGCCCTCAAGCAAATTGACGAGCAGATCGAGACCATGCACGCCAACGTACTGCACGGTGTCAACAGCTCTATTAAGGGCCTTGACATGCAGTTGAATAAGGTGCGCGGCCAGGCCAACCAAACCTCTGGGGACTTGAGCCAAGTGCCCACCCAGGAACGCGAGGCCCGCGAACTGATGCGCCAACAGGGCATCCAGAACACCCTGTACACCTTCCTGCTCGAGAAACGCGAGGAGAACGCGCTCGTTCTTGCCGCCACCACGCCCAAGGGCAAGATTGTGGACCATGCCTATGCCGCATCCACTCCCGTCAGCCCCAACAAGATGGTTGTCCTGGCTTTGGGATTGCTGATGGGCCTGATGCTGCCCCTGATACTCGTGTACTTGAAAGACCTGTTCACCACCAAATTCGCTAACCAGGAAGAACTGGAGGAAATCTCTCAGGTGCCCGTCATCGGTCACATTCACCACAACCGCCACAACACTCAGCTTGTGGTCAAGGACGGCAAGACCTCGTCCATCGTCGAGTTGTTCCGCTATGTGCGCAACAACCTGCAGTTCCTGCTCAACAAGGAGGACGACAAGGTCATCCTGGTTACCAGCAGCGTCAGCGGCGAGGGCAAGTCATTCATCAGCACCAACATCGCCTCGTCGTTCGCCCTACTGGGCAAGCGCGTGGCACTCGTGGGTATGGACATCCGCTCGCCCAAACTGGCTACAATGCTCGACCTCAACGAGATGCCGGGCGTGACCAGTTACCTGTCGCGCAGCGGTGTCTCGCTGGAGCAGATTGCCCAGTCGTGCAAGGAGGTCAAGGGTCTGGACGTCTTTGTTGGCGGCGCTATCCCGCCCAACCCCTCAGAATTGCTGCTGAGCGACCGTGTGAAGGACTTCTTCCACGACCTGCGCGAGCAATATGACGTGATTATTGTGGATTCGGCCCCCGTAGCCCAGGTGAGCGACAGCTTTGCTCTGGACAAGTACAGCAATGCTACCGTCTATGTCACCCGCGCCAATTACACGCGCCGCAACCTCATCAAGTTCATGAACCGCATTGCCGCCAACAAGCAGCTCAAGAACATGTGCGTCGTGCTCAACGATACCAAGCCCAGCAACGACAACACCTACGGCTACGGCATCAGCAGCAAGAAAGACGAGGATTAACGCCAAACACGGCACATTGTAGATGGATAGAGCGCTCATATTCGTGACGTTGGGCTTTGCGCTAGTATTCTTTATCGCGCGCGAAGGCACCCGCTTGTCACGTGAGCGTCTATACGAAATCATCATTGCCATCTATACCTTCTCGTGCTGCTTTGCACGCCTGTTCCTGCCAGTGCTAAAGGGAGATGCCGACTCGACAGGCTCCTTTGGCAACAGCCTCTCGATTTGGCCGTTCTATGCCTTGGCGCTCTTGCTGGTATGGATTGTTGCACGCGAGAAACAGTGGCGCATCCGACGGCCCAACATTTGGCTTTTTTTCCTCTTCTCGGCTTATGCGTGCTATGCCCTACTCAATCCCTACAACCTGTCGCGCCGTGGAACGCTGATCGAGGTTTTCTACTTCTTGTCGTTTGCTGTGTTTATTTATTTGTTCACCAACAGCTTCTCGGTCAAGACTGCCGTGCGCGGCATATATATGGGCCTAGCAGCGACAGTCATCCTGCACTTTATCCTTTCCATCTGCTATCCTGTTTTGGGGATGGAGGGTGTCATCAAGATTTTTGACAAAGACGCAGCGACCCGCAGCGATGATCGTATCGGAGCAGTGGCGACCATGAGCCATCCCAATGTATTGGGCACCTATGCTTCTTATTATTTTGTATTCTTCGCTGGAGCGTTTTTAACGGCCTACAAGCGGCATGAGAGTGCTATCCTCACTGGTATGTCATTTGTCATCATTATCCTGAGCGCCAGCCGCAGTGCCCTGTTGGCGGCTGTTCTCGCCGTATTAGGCATTATCGTCTTCTACGTTTATCGCCGTTATAAGCTGTTGAGTTTCCAGAGCATTTTGAAGGGCATCATCCCTCTGGGTCTCCTCATTGCCTTGCTGCTCACGGGCCCGTTGAGCTTTCTGTTCAGCGATGTGGACAACCTGGACGAGATGACGACCTCCCGCCTGATGCACTACTATTGCGGTTACGAGATTTTCCAGGATCATCCTCTTGTTGGCGTGGGCTTAAATGCTCATTTGGTCTATTTGGTAGAGAACAGTTCGGCTGTGATATTTGAACAGGTATTTGACATGACAGACCTGTATCAACCCGAGGAATTCATGTTCACCAATCCCATTCACAACATCTGGATTATCTTGATTGCAGAGTTGGGACTTATTGGCTTCTTGCCCATACTGGCATTTATCATCTGGTATATAGCGACATTCAAGCGACGAACGCGCCTGTCTCAAAACCGCTACTACAACATTCTGAACATAGCGGGGTTGGGTGTCGTTTTCTGCTGGTTGGTACAGGGTAACAGTGACTGGGCACCGCTCACGCCTCAAGTGCTCAATCTATCTCTCATGTTCGTGGCGTTGTCTCTCAGTACCCACTATGCCGCTGAGGAGCATCCCGAGTTTGAATCGGTCGAGGCCGGTAAGCGCCGTCTGATGAACGAAGCCGAACAGAATGAAGAAAACCAACCCGAATGAGAGCAACGTCACAACACATATTGTTCATTGCTACTGAATATGCAGCCGGAATGCGGCCTTATGCATGCAGGATTATTCATGACCTGTGGCAACAAGGCGACCACGTGCTCATTGTGGCCAAGGATGAATCTCTCAAACAGGATTTTGCTGATATACCCCCTGAAAGTCTCACATGGATTGATTATCCCAAGCAGAAATTGGCCAAGCTGTTATTCCGTTTCTATCCCACCCGTCTGACACAAACGATAGAGCGGTTGATAGAGGAGCATGACATTAAGCTCATCTATTCTCTTACAGAGGAGTTGGTGCTCGCTGGCAGCATCCATCGACTGCAACGCAAGTGCCCTGTGCTATACACTGTTCATGACGCTATCCATCATGACATCAAATTCAAGACGTTCGAGGCATGGTTGCGAGACCGCATCCTCATGGCACGTCCACAGCGCCTGATGCTTAAATCCACACATCACATCATCACCAACAGCCATGAGCAACTAGAATGTATCCGCCAGCTTTATCCTAGCCACGATGTGCACTACGCTCCATTTCCGTCGCTGGTCAATGAAGCCATCATGACTGGAAAGAGATGTGTGACTGAGTTGGAGGGAATTACAGGAAAATACATCCTCTTTTTTGGCAATCTGCTACTATACAAAGGGGTTCATCTGCTCTATGACACATACCTCAACCACCCCGAATTGCAAGGTCTTCCGCTGGTGATTGCAGGTGCTGGAACGTTGTATTTTGACTTAAAGCCACAGCCTGGCCGCATCATTTTTATCAACCGCTTTATTGATGATGAGGAAATCAGGGACCTATTCTCGCGGGCTGCAACAGTGGTCTATCCCTACATTTCGGCGACCCAAAGTGGCATCGTGTCGATTGCCTCATACTTTGGCACCAAAATGGTGCTCTCTGACTTGCCGTTCTTTGTGCAGACATGCGGCAATTTCAAGGGAGTAGAGTTCTTCAGGAACGGAGATTGCGAATCAATGGCCAAGGCCATTTCACGTTCATTACAATCTTCTGACTCCACAAGGGAAATATATGACGCAATCTACAGCCCGATGGCGATGCAAGAATCGATTAACGATATTCTAAGCAAGGTTCTCGGCCAATAATCACTTCTTGAAACGGTGTGCCATTTCACGCAGGGTGCTACGCAATGGATAATTGCCTAGCATTTTCTTTTTGATGCGCCACAAAGAGTAATACAAGGCAAATACCAGCCGATTGTTGGGTAGCGAGACGCAGGTGGTCTTGATACGCTTTTTGTCGGGAAAAGCCTTCATCAAGCGACGATAAATCTCCATATATTGCCCATTGATTTCACCTGTTGACAGGTGTTCTATGGGCAATCCATTCATTTGATAGATATAACAGCCGTCACGAGAGGCCCTCAAGCACAGTTCAACGGCATATAGGTGCCAGCCGTCACACACCTGTTCATTGAACTTGTACTGTTGCCACGTGGATCTGGGCATGACGACCAGGCACTCGTCCAGAGTCTCAGCTCGGGTCAATGCCGTGGTGGGGATAGCTCCATATACGACTTCTCCACCTGCGCCATAAAGGCCCAATATGACATTGCTCTCGTCTAGCGATTGCAGCATCTGGATGATGCGATGCAAAGCATTCGTCTCATGAAACAAGATGTCCTGATGCAGGAAAATCATGGTGTCGCCATGGGCTTGTGAGGCACCGTGGTTGAGTGCACATGCCGCCGACTTGAACTCTTGTCGGGTATTGTCCACGCCAACAAGTTCATACTCTGCCGTTTGCCCGACAAGAGAGTTGACCATGTTCTGGTAAACATCTAGTTTATTATAGACGCAAACGAGCGAAACCATAACTTAAAAAAAACGATGATATTACCGTGGCTTATCTGAATCTGTTTTGTGACACTTTGCGACGCTTCACGTTGGTAAAGTTAGTGAGTACTGATTTCTCGTTGCTCATCCCGTTAAAGACGTTGCCCTTGACCTCCAGGCTATTAAAACGCAGGGAGTTGGTGTTGAATCGTCCATCCCAATGGGTCATCAATTGACCACCAGAAGCGGTCACGTCGTTGTAATTGAAGATGAGGGAGCCCTCGGCGGCAAATTCCTGTAAGAAGAAGTTCATGTCGTTGCTCTTGAAGGTATTGCCTGTAAAATTCAGGTCAAGACGCTTAACCTTGTCACAATAGATACGGGTGTCTCCCACAAAGTAGTTATTGTAAGCCTCAATTGAAAAATAATCGATGCCGTCACCAGTCATGACGCTAGCAATCTTGGAAAGACCGCGGCACACATTATTCTTGAGAATGATATGCCCATTAGATGCAGCAGCCCACAGCAACTGGCCGCCTGTCTTCTTGCCTGTAATCTTGCTCGTCGTTACTGTGTTGGTCACTTGGTTGTCAGCAAAAATCACACTACCTCTTTCCAACTGGATGTGAGACAGCCCAGCGCCATCGCTTGGGTTGATCACATCAGCATTATTAATAAACGTATTGCCCTTGATGAGAATGGAGTCCGTGCGGTATGATTTGCTATAGTCCTTGACTACGATATCGGCCTTGTAGAATTTGTGGCCAGTCTTGAAAGCATTGTTCTGGAACTTGTTTTCAGTCACCAGTACATTGCGATGCAAGTCGCTACTGCTGAACGAGAGACCCAGTCCAATTTTCACAACGTCCGAGATGTTAAAGGTATTGCCCTTGAATGTGATGTTGCTCACATGGGAACCATATTCTTCCTCCTTGTTGTGAGATGTTGTGACATTGACCAGCACATCATTAGCAATGTCCATCTTGTCTTTGTCCGGATAGCCACCATAGTTGAACACGTTATTGCGGACCATAATGTTGCTTTTCTCACAATCGGTAGGATTCTTGGTCTTGAAGTCATAGGCATTGGTCGTGATAGCATAAAAAGCCAGCGCCTCGTCATTGCCATATTTATTGAAGGTGTTGTCCTCGACCAGTACGTTTTTGGCCTCTCCCTGGAACCACAGATTTCCACCGGTGTAGCAGTTGTTGTAATTGGTCAGGATGCAATTCTTGACAGTCACGTTGTGGCAGACGCGCAGGTTGAAGTTGGTAATCATCGCATTCTTCATATAGCTTTCCACACGCTGAATGTCAACCTTATTGGCATGGTAAATCTTGACAGCATATTTCTCCTGCTGTTTGTTGGATTGCGTATTCAAGTCATTGACCCACCAGTAACCAGAATGCTCTTTGAGCCTGATGCTGAAGTCGCTCATCTCCACAGTGATAGGATTGTCCCTAGTGCCCGTGAACTCGAGAAAAGTGTCATCGGTGAAGGCTCTGAAAGGACCTTTATTTTTGCCGTTGTCAAGCTCAATCACCGTATTCCTGGCGCCAAGTCCCTTCATTACAACACTACAATTACCAGTTACTGTGCCCCTTAGGACATAGGTTCCGGCCTTATCAATATTAATGATTGCCTTATCGGAATAAGTCAACTTGGACAGGCTTGAGCGAAGCCCCTCGGTAACATCCGTCGTGCCAAATGAGGACAGGTTGATGGTCACAACCCTAGCTTGGAGAGTCATTGGCATCACAATCATTAAGAATGCCATTATCAGGATCTTGAAATATGAAGTGTTCATAGTGGTTTGATGATTATGTTTGTAATCACAAAGGTAATATATTTTTTTAGATATCTAATAAAAAACAATTATCGTGCCAATTTTGGCCGATAATCTTGGTCTCGAGGTTATGTAGGAGGAAAGACGAGGGAAGATATTATTACCCGTTGACGATCTCGTTGATGTAGTCACAGATGGCCTTGCTCATTTCGCGTTCGTCAAAGCGCGATGTGGCATAGCTGCGGTTGGCCAGGCCGATGGCGTCGCGCTGGGCATCGGTCATGTCCATCATCTCTTCGAGAGCATGTTTCATGCCGTCGATGTCATAGGGCTCCACGCCAATGACGCCTGGAGCCTTCTCGATATAGTCCCGGCTGCTGGTCGTGCGGGTGATGATGGCGGCCTTGCCCATCGCCATCGACTGCAGGAAGCTCATTTGGCCATAGGAATAGAGGTACTCGGGTAACGGAATGACAATGAAGTCGCTCTCGGCCATGAGTTGCATCAGCTCGGGCAAAGGGATGACAGTGCGGAATATAATCTCATCGATGTAATCATAACGCTTGCTCAACTCGGGTTCACCCACCACAATCAACCGATAGCCACGCTTGTCGGCGATGCGGGCAAAAGCCTCACACAAGGTCACGTTGTCACGCTTGGCCTTACCGAATGTGAGAATCGTGTGCGTGCGCTCTACTGAAGGCTGAGGCACAAAGTATTTGCAGTCCACACCATAAGGGATAAACCTTACCTTGTCGGCCAACTCGGGATAATGTTCGCGATAGAAATCCACTTGCCGCGATGTGTGGACAAGGATGTAAGGAGACTTGCGCAGGGCAAAGCGGATGAGCGGCGTCTCATAATGGTTGATGCGTGCTCCATTCAGGCCGCCGATGTCAAACATCAGGTGGGGTGGCTTGTTCTTGACAAACGAGCACAGCAGTTCATACACCAGGCCACTCTGGGCGCCGTGAGAGATGACAATGTCATAATCGTTACGGCACTTGAAAGCCTTAATGGGCTGCTTGATGTAGAACTTGAATTTCTTCTCGAAGTCACGGAACCAACTCTTACGGCCACGGTCAATAATGTCCACCTGATAACCTCTGGGGAAGTATTTAAAGAACCAATAGCCCTGCCCAACCACCTGCTTATCAGGCGGTTGAATTAACTCATCATCGGTGTCGAGATGATGAACAGTCCAGTTGGGCGTGAACAGGATTTTCATTGCGGATGCAAAAGTAACCATTTTGGCTCAAAATCATGTGTGCTTGCTGCAAGTTTTTGAAAAAACAGTAATAAAGTCCCTCAAGATACGTTAATAAGATATACTTTATTTGACGTACGCCTCCCAGTGCTTGATGATGAAACCTCAATCACCAATTAACCGTTTGCTCGCGCTCCTGTCGTTGGTTCTCATGCTGGCATTCACCGCTTGCCATGACGAACCCGAAGAGCCCATCCTTCCGCAGCCCGATGCGACCTTCTCGGGCACACTGCCCGTGCTCTATATCAACACCGAGGGGGGCTTGCCCATTGTGAGTCAGGACGAGTATCTGCATGCCGACTGGTGGATTGACAACCTGGGGCTGGAGGGCTACGAGTCCATGGGCTCTCGCGAGGAGCCGCTGGGGATGCTCATCAAGGGACGCGGCAACTGGTCGTGGAGACATTACTACAAGAAGCCCTATCGCATCAAGCTGGACGAGAAAAAGAAGCTCCTGGGGATGAAAAAGAGCCGCCACTTTATCCTGATGGCCCATGCCGACCAGGACCGCAACGACTTCTTGACCAATACGGTGGGATTTGAGCTGAGCCGCCGCATCGGCTTGGCCTACACGCCCGCCCAGGAGCCTGTCGAGGTCGTGCTCAATGGCCAATACATCGGCCTGTACTTCGTGACCTAGAAGATTCGCGTGGACAAGATAGAAAAAGCCGCTGAAGCCGATGCCAAATGCTGGCCCGCTGCCTATCAAGGGTGGATGCTACGAGCCCGCATCAATAGCACTTTTAAGCCCATGATGCAGGCCAAAGTCAAGTTTCTTAACGAGCAATGGGGCGAAGGGACTCCTTGATATTATTTGGTGAGGATTGAAGCGGTCTGTGCCGCAATGGTATTCCAGTCGTATTGTTCCAGGTCGTAGTGCTGGGCGATGCTGGGAGTCGCTAGCATGCGGGTAATGACAGCACACAGCGAATCGACGTCTTTCACAGTAAAATAGTCCTGCTCGGGCAAATCGACCTGGCGGGTGCCGGGGATATCGCTGCACAGGATAGGCAGACCATAGGCCATGGCCTCAAGCAACACCATCGGGAAACCCTCGTTGACCGACGGCAAGACCAAGGCTCGGGCATGGCTGTAGAGCTGGCGCAAGTCCTCCCCGCTGGTAAATCCCGTGAAAATGACTTTGTTATTGACATCTAAGCGTTCCAACAGTTCGCGGTAAGCGCTGTCGTGGTCGCTGGCTCCAGCGATGACCACTTGCTGCACTTGGGGCAGACGGTTGGCGGCCTCGACGAGGTATTCCAGGCCCTTCTCGGGTGTGAGACGCCCCACGGCAAGCAGATATTCACCTTGACGGATACCATGCTTGTCGAGGAACGAGGTTGAGGTGCTACGGCTAACTGTATCGATGCCGTTGGGGATGAAAACGCTCTTGTCAAGGGCTCCGCACTTCTCCATCTGGTACTTGTTGACAAAAATCACGCGGTTGCTGCTGCTGAGGGAGATGCGCTCACACTGGCGCAGCAACCATCGGGCAGGCGCACTCCACTTGGCGTGCTCATAGTTGGGGCTGTGGTATGTCAGCACCACAGGCAGCCCCACAAGACGCAGCAAGGGGGCGAACATGCCCGGCCCGATGTTGTGGATATGAACCACATCGGGACGATGAAACATGATGTGAAGCGCAGCCAGCAAGGTGTGCCACACAGCCTCGAAACCCTTGATACGGGTCGAAGGCAAGTCTACAAACTCGATGTTGGGGAAAGACTGTTGAGATTGGTCGGTAAGATATGACCGGCGGCGGTACACCCTCACGCGGACATCCTTCATGTGGGTATATAAATGATAGCAGTGAGACTCAACGCCACCCTGAATGCCAGGGAAACCGCGCGTGCCGATAACCGCTATCGCCTTCATTTTTTCAGTTTAAAGGTTAAAGTTGAATGCGTGAGCCCAACTATTAACTATTCTCTATTAACTATTAACTCGAAGGAGTTAGTCCCAGCAGATATCTTGGCCCTTGCGGATGCGCCACTTGTTCTTGAGAATCCACATGATGGGCACCCAGGGACGACGCACCATGTCGTGACGCTCGGTGACGATAAAGGTGCAGTTGCGCTTACAGTTGCGCACCTTTTCCATAGCCTCACGGGCCTTGTCACTGGACAGGATGTTCTCGAGCGTGTCATCCTTGATATTACCTAATTTCCACTCCTCACTGCTACCGTTACACGGAGTAACGTTACCCCAAGGGTCGATAAAGAAGAAGTCGGTGAGGGCGCCACAAGGCGGACGATACTCGTCGGTATCACCACGCAAGCGGCGGTGGATAGAGCGGTTGAAATAGGCACGTCCGTAGTCCTTCAAGCGATCCTTGAGATGGCGACGCTTACTGGTGAGCAAGGCCTTGACAAACCGTTCATGCTGCTCCAGGGCTTTCTCGCTCTCGATCTGGTTATCTTCCTTGTGGAAATACCACGAGTTGTGCACTGCGCTATTGCCCAGTTCCACATCGAGTGCCACGCACAAGTCGTAGAGATACAGCAAATCATCGTAGTTATCGGGCGAAATAACCACCGAGAAACCGATGTTTTTGCACTTGGTCTTCTTCAGTTCCAGGATGGTGCGCAATGCATGGTCAAAACCGTCCTTAATTCCGCGTTTTGCATCATTGATCTTGGGCAGGCCCTCGACACTTACACGAATCAGGATATTGGGATACTTGTTGGCAAGTTCAACGATTTTAGCCGTATTGTAACCGTTGGTGCTCAGTTCAAGAAGACTGGACTTCGGGTAGAGAATCTCAAAAATCTTATCGATATCACGACGCAATGTGGGCTCACCACCCGTGATGTTGATGCGCAACCCCGCAGGCAGTTTCTCATAATAGGAGGCGTCTATTTCTTCGTTAGGATTAGTCTGGAACTTCCAGATATTGCACATGTTACACTGCGCATTGCACCTGAAAGTCGTGATCAAACTACCCTGAATCACATTCTTCATCGCTATCGTCAATAAGCTTCTACACCTATTTAACTATTATTATCGTAAAATATTGTGTAAAGCTAAAAAAAACATAAATTATTAAAAACAATAAATATCGTGCAGCAAAGAGTCCAGATGCGACTTGAAGCCAAACCGCTCGAGCGCATTGTTGGCAATACCCTGATGATCCCACTCCCGAGCCATCGATGAGGTAATCGCGGCCGAGAGGGCTTCCTTGTCAAAGGGCTGGAACACCACACCGTTCTCGCTATTGATAAGCTCTGGAATTCCGCCAATGCGGGCGCCAGCCACAGGTGTGCCAGCACACAACGACTCTACCACACTCAGCGGATTGTTCTCGTACCATTGCGAGGGAATCACGCACAACTTGGCTCCAGTGAGCACGTTAACAACCCCCGCGGCATCGAGCATGCCCAGGAACTCGATATTCCCACATGAAGCGTACTTGGCCCGCAACTCCTCTTCAAGCGGTCCACCGCCAGCGACCTTGAGGCGATAAGGCAACCGGGATGCCACCTCCAGCAGGTCGTCAACGCCCTTTTCGTGTGAGAGGCGTCCCACATAGCAACAGTAGTCGCCGTGTGGAGCCGATTTGTCTATAGCCTTGTACTGCTCAAACTTGACGGGATCGATGACGTTGTTAAGCACCTTGATTTTAGCGGGATCAAAACCGCCCGCTCTCATCTTGGCTGCCATAAACTCGCTGGGACACACAAACACGTCGGTGAAATCCTCCAATTTGCGGCGATTCCACTTCATGGCTTCCACCCACGCTACAGCACTAGCGGGCAGGGAGCCTTTCATACACCTGTGAGAGAGTACATGATGCTTTCCACCATTAAAACAGCGCTCACAGGGCTTGCCATCCAGCAGGCAGTCATAGCGGGGGCACAACAACTTGTAGTCGTGCAAGGTCCACACCACCCTGATGCCGCGCTTGTGAGCCAATTCGCCCATCACGGGCGAGAGATAACTGTGGATGTTGTGCAGGTGCACTACATCGGGCTTATACTCATCGAGCACGGCTTCAAAACCCGCCCTCACGTCACCATAGCCCAATGTGCGTTTTAACGCCCTGACTTGATTGCCCAAACCGCCACCAAAAGTAACCTCGCTGGCAAACATGTCCTGATAGCGCGCCATCAGGTTCTGGGGGTACTTCATGGCAAACACCTCTGCCTCCACCCCGTTGTCACGGAGCAGCGCCTCGGTATTCAGGACGACGATGCAGTCGCCACCCCTGGGATAATAGAACTTATTGACCAGCAGTACCCTTCGGGACATAGGTTTAAGGCTTTAGTCTAACTCTTATATCACACGTTAAAGCGGAACACGACGATGTCGCCATCCTGCATGACATACTCCTTGCCCTCGATGTGCAACTTGCCGGCCTCCTTGACAGCAGCCTCGCTGCCATAGTGGATGTAGTCGTCATACTTGATGATCTCGGCACGGATGAAGCCACGCTCAAAGTCGCTGTGGATCACACCGGCACACTGCGGAGCCTTGCTGCCGCGACGATAGGTCCAGGCACGCACCTCCTTGGGACCAGCGGTCAGGAAGGTCTCAAGATTGAGCAGCGAGTAGGCCGCCTTGATAATGCGGTTCACACCACTCTCCTCCAAGCCGATTTCGGCAAGGAACATCTGGCGCTCCTCATAGTCCTCCAACTCGGCAATCTCGCTCTCGGTCTGGGCTGCAACCACAAGAATCTGAGCATTCTCGTCCTTAACGGCCTCGCGGACAGCATCCACATAGGCGTTGCCGCTCACGGCGCTCTTGTCATCCACATTGCACACGTACAACACGGGCTTATTGGTCAGCAAGAACAGCTCGTGGGCGATTTTCTCCTCGTCCTTATTGACAAGTTCTACTGTGCGGGCGCTGCGACCCTGCTCCAGGGCTTCCTTGTAGCGCTTGAGCACCTCATATTGCGCCTTAGCCTCTCGGTCACCACCAGTCTGGGCCTGTTTCTGCACACGGCTGATACGGCTCTCGATGGTTTCCAGGTCACGCAACTGCAACTCCAAGTCTATCACCTCCTTATCGCGTACGGGGTCCACAGTACCGTCAACATGGGTCACGTTGTCGTCATCAAAGCAACGCAGCACATGGATGATGGCATCAGTCTCACGAATGTTGCCCAGGAACTTGTTACCCAAGCCCTCGCCACGGCTGGCACCCTTGACCAGACCCGCGATATCGACGATCTCGACCGTTGTGGGGACGATGCGCGCCGGATTCACCAGTTTGGCAAGTTCGTTGAGCCGTTCGTCGGGAACAGTGATCACGCCCACATTAGGCTCGATGGTACAGAAAGGGAAATTGGCCGACTGCGCCTTGGCATTCGACAGGCAATTGAACAGGGTTGATTTTCCCACATTGGGCAACCCCACGATTCCACATTGTAATGACATAGTCTATCTTTTGTTATTTATGTTCCAGCCTGCAAAGGTACACAATTCCCCTCACTCTTCCAAACAGAAAGCGGTAATGCAATCGGTTGCATTGATTTTTTGGGGCTAAGTCACATTATTATTAAAGCAAAAGGGCAATATTACGTTATATTTGTAGGTGAATATCAACCATTCCTTAGAAATCATTACTTAACAATAAAATATCTCAATTATTATGAAGACTAAACCTGATTTAAAATTCAACCAGCTGTGGAACATCAGCTTCGGATTCTTCGGGGTGCAGATCGCCTATGCGCTGCAGAGTGCCAACATCAGCCGCATCTTTGCGACACTGGGCGCCGACCCTCACAACCTGAGTTATTTCTGGATTCTTCCGCCGTTGATGGGCATGGTGGTGCAACCTCTTGTAGGCTACTTCAGTGACAAGACGTGGTTGGGCCGCTGGGGTCGTCGCATTCCCTATCTGCTGATTGGCGCCCTTGCTGCCGTCATCGTGATGTGCCTGCTGCCCAATGCGGGATCTTTCGGTTTGACCATTGCCGGCGCAATGACCTTTGGATTGATTGCCCTGATGTTCCTTGACACGAGCATCAACATGGCCATGCAGCCCTTCAAGATGATGGTGGGCGACATGGTTAACGAGAAACAGAAGGCCAAAGCCTACAGCATCCAGTCGTTCCTGTGCAACGCAGGTTCGCTGGTGGGTTACATCTTCCCGTTCCTGTTCACGGCCATCGGTATTGCCAACATCGCCCCCGAGGGCGTTGTCCCCGACAGTGTGAAGTGGTCCTTCTATGTAGGTGCCGCCATCTTGATCCTGTGCGTCATCTACACCATCAGCCATGTTAAGGAATATACGCCCCAACAAATGGCCGAGTTTAACGCTGCCGCCAATGCCGAGAGCGCTACCGACCAACAGGCCTCGGCCGAGATGAGCCCCGCCCAGAAGAAGCATGCCATCAGGGTGTTCTTTGAGGTGGGTCTGGTACAGTTCTTCTGCTGGGCAGCCTTCATGTACATGTGGACCTACACCAACGGCACCATTGCCGACACCGTGTGGAAGACCACCGATGCCGCCAGCGAGGGTTATCAGAAAGCCGGTAACTGGGTGGGCATCCTGTTCGCCGTTCAGGCTATCGGCAGCGTCCTCTGGGCCGTTGTGTTGCCGCAATTCAAGAACATCAAGTTGGCCTACGCCGTGAGCCTCGTTATCGGTGGTATCGGCTTCGCCATGGTTCCCTATATCGACAACCAGTACATGCTGTTTGTGCCCTACTTCCTCATCGGTTTCGCCTGGGCCGCCATGCTCGCCATGCCGTTTACCATGGTGACTAACGCCTTTGAGGGCAGCAGCCGCATGGGCACCGCACTGGGTCTGTTCAACTGCACCATCTGCGTTCCGCAGATCGTTGCCGCCGCATTGGGTGGCTTGCTGCTTGCTGCCATGAACAGCGTGCAGGGCAACATGCTCCTGCTGGCAGGAATCCTGCTCATCGTGGGTGCAGGTTGCGTATTCATCATCGAGGATAAGAAACACAAGAACTAAATAACCAATGACTGTAAAGTCTGAAGTCTAATAACTACAATCATGAAAGTAAGATTTAATGTAGAGTATAGCACCATCTATGGTGAGAATCTGGTTATCAATGTCATGGACCAAGAGGCAATCGAGGTTGTCAGCCGCCATGTCATGAAACCCGCGAATGACAAGTCGTGGAAATGTGACCTGGATGTTCCCGCACGGGCAGGACACATCAATTATTTCTATAGCGTGGAACGTGATGGCCGTGAAGTGCGCCACGAGTGGATGGTAGTTGCCCACCGCCTTGACCTGAATGCCGCTAAGGCGACCCGCTATATCACCTACGACCACTGGAATGACATTCCCGACGACAGTTACCTGTACAGCTCGGCATTTACCGATTGTGTCGCCCTGCGCAAGCACCAGGCCGTCCCCAAGGCCAAATCTCCGTCCAGCGTACAACTCAAGGTCCGTGCTCCCCAACTGCGCACCGGCGAGACGCTTGCCATCATCGGCAACGAGCCCACCCTGGGCGACTGGAACGAGAGCAAGGCCTTGAAGATGACCGAGCATAACCACAACGAGTGGTGCATCTCGCTTGACCCGGCAGCGTTCAAGAAGGCGTTTATTGAGTTCAAGTTCGTCATCCTCGGCGGCAAGGGAAACCCCATCATCTGGGAAACGGGCGACAACCGCACCGTCTTGCTGCCCGTGCTCAAGGACGGCGAACACACCATCTACGAGTTGTCGCAGGCCTACTTCCCGCTGTATCCCGTCAAGCTCGCGGGTACCGTGGTCCCCATCTTCTCGCTTCGCAGCGAGGGTAGCTTCGGCGTGGGCGACTTTGGCGACCTCAAACTGATGGTGGATTGGGTGGCTAGCACGGGTCAGCGCGCCCTGCAGGTATTGCCCATCAACGACACGACCATCACCCACACCTGGAGCGACAGCTATCCTTACAACAGCATCAGCATCTATGCCCTGCATCCGCAGTACATGGACCTGCGCCAACTGCCCAAACTCGCCGACAAGAAACAGGCTGCTGAGTTTGAGAAACTGCGCAAGGAGCTGAATGCCCTGCCGCAAATCGACTATGAGCGCGTGAACAACGCCAAGCGCGAATACATGAAGCTCCTGTTTGAACAGGAAGGTGCCGAAGTTCTCAAGAGCGACGAATTCAAGGCGTTCTTCAGTGCCAACCAGGATTGGCTGGTACCCTATGCTGCTTTCTGCCACTACCGTGACCTGTATGGCACATCAACGTTCTCCAAGTGGCCCTCGAACCACACCTTCAGCGACGAAGAGCGGGCTGCGATGTCCAATCCGCGCACCAAGGCCTTCAAGGACGTTGCCCTGTGGTACTACATCCAGTTCTATCTCGACAAGCAGATGCACGCAGCCCACGAGCATGCCCAGAGCAAGCACGTCATCCTCAAGGGTGATATCCCCATCGGCATCAGCCGCGACAGTGTAGAGGCGTGGGTTGAGCCCAAGTACTTCAACCTCAACGGCCAGGCAGGTGCCCCACCCGATGCATTCTCGACCAACGGCCAGAACTGGGGATTCCCGACCTACAACTGGGACGTGATGCTCAGTGACGGTTGCCAGTGGTGGGTAAAGCGCTTCCGCAAGATGTCGCAGTACTTCGACGCCTACCGCATCGACCACGTGCTCGGTTTCTTCCGCATTTGGGAGATTCCTATCAACGCTGTCCATGGTCTGCTTGGCCAATTCTCCCCCTCCCAGGGCATGAGCGCCCAGGAAATCCGCAGCTACGGCCTCAACTTCCAGGAGCAGCTGATGACCGAACCGTTCATTGCCGATTGGGTGCTTGACCGCATCTTTGGCAAGTGGGCCGACACCGTTCGCGAGAAATATGTTGAGCGCGTTCATGACGACATCTACCGCATGAAGCCCGAATATGACACCCAACGCAAGGTGGAAGCCGCCTTCCAGGGTAAAAACAGCGATGATGACAAGTGGATCAGGGATGGCTTGTATGCACTCATCAGCGATGTACTGTTCGTGCGCGACCGCAAGAACCCCGCATTGTTCCATCCGCGCATCTCGGTACAGTTCGACTTCATCTATGAGGCCCTCTACGACAACGACAAGGCTGCCTTCAACAAGCTCTACAACGAGTACTACTATCGTCGCAACAACGACTTCTGGTATCACGAGGCGATGAAGAAACTGCCCAAGCTGGTTCAGGCAACCCGCATGCTCGTTTGCGCCGAGGACTTGGGCATGGTGCCCGACTGTGTGGCATGGGTAATGAATGAGTTGCGCATCTTGAGCCTCGAAATCCAATCGATGCCCAAGGACAACCACATCAAGTTCGGCAACCTCAATGCCAACCCCTATCGCAGCGTCGCCACCATCTCGACCCACGACATGCCCACGTTGAGGCAGTGGTGGGAAGAAGACTGGGACCGCACCCAGGAGTACTACAACACCTCGTTGTGGCGCAATGATGCCGCTCCGCACCCGCTGCCCGGATGGCTGGCCGACGACATCGTGCGCGCTCACCTGGCATGTCCGTCGATGCTGTGCCTGCTCTCGTTGCAAGACTGGCTCGCTATCGATGAGAAAATGCGACTGGCCGATGCCGACGCCGAACGCATCAACATCCCCGCCAATCCCCGCCACTACTGGCGCTATCGCATGCACATGACCATCGAGCAGTTAATGAAGGCTAATGAGTTTAATGGCCATGTGAAAGAACTGATTGCTCAAAACGGACGCTAATGAAACGCTTCACTTTACTGGTTGCGATAATCATGGCATTACTCGTACCGCAATCCACCAACGCCCGCACCGGGGTCACCTATAGCCCCGGGGCGAGCGGTTTCTCCATTGAGACCAATAGCGATGCCCAGCAGGTGAAACTGCGCATCTACAAGGACGGCCTGGGCGGCAAACCCGTCAAGACCGTCAACATGAAGCGCGAGCAGGCCGGAGGCACGCTGTGGCAGGCCACCGTCAAGGGGGACCTGAAGGGTAAGTTCTACACCTTTGACGTGAAATATGGCGGCAAGTTCCGTGGTGAGTGCGCCGGCATATGGGCAACGGCGGTTGGCGTGAACGGCAAGCGTGGCGCCATCGTTGACATGACTGAGACCGACCCCCAGGGTTGGAAAGCCGATGTGCGGCCCAACATTCCCGCCAAGGACCTTGTCCTCTATGAGATGCACCACCGTGACTTCTCCATCGACGAGTCGGGTGGCTTCACCTACAAGGGCAAATTTCTTGCCTTGACCGAGCCTCGCGCCATCAACCACCTGAAGACCCTGGGCGTGAATGCCGTGCACATCCTGCCCTCATTCGACTATGCGTCGGTTGACGAGACCCGCCTGAACGAGCCGCAGTACAATTGGGGTTACGACCCCGTGAACTATAACGTGCCCGAGGGCGGCTATTCTACCGACCCCTATAAGCCCGAGGTGCGCATCAACGAGTTCAAGCAGATGGTGCAGGCCTTGCACAAGGCTGGAATCAAGGTCATCCTCGACGTGGTGTATAACCACACCTGGAACATTGACGGCAGCAACTTCCAACTCACCCGCCCCGACTATTTCTACCGCAAGAACGCTGACGGCAGCTACAGCAACGGCAGCGGTTGCGGCAACGAGACAGCGAGCGAGCGCGAGGGTATGCGCCAATACATGGTCGAGAGCGTGAAGTACTGGGTCGATGAATACCACATCGACGGTTTCCGCTTCGACCTGATGGGTGTGCATGATATCGAGACGATGAACGCCATCCGCAACGCCGTGCCCCAGGATATCTTTATCTATGGCGAGGGCTGGAGCGCTGGCAACTGTGCCTATCCCGGCGATAAACTGGCTATGAAGGCTCACATCCAGCAGATGCCGGGCATTGCTGCATTCAGCGACTGCATCCGCGACGGTTTGCGCGGTCCATGGGACAGCAATAGCAAGGCTGCCTTCCTGGGCGGCGTCAAGGGCTATGAGGAGAGCCTCAAGTTTGGCATCGTGGGCGCTATTCAGCATCCTGGTGTGGACTACAGTAAGGTAAACTACAGCAAGGCACCTTATGCCACCGAACCGACCCAGATGATCGCCTACGTGAGCTGCCATGACGACATGTGTCTGGTGGACCGCCTCAAGGCAAGCGTCAAGGGCATCACTACCGACGAACTCATCCGCCTCGACCTGCTGGCTCAGACCGTGGTGATGACCTCACAGGGTGTGCCGTTCATGCTCAGCGGTGAGGAGATGCTGCGCGACAAGAAGGGCGTCCACAACAGCTACGAGAGCCCCGACAGCATCAACCATTTGGATTGGGACAACATGGAGCGCTATCCCCAGGTGATGGAGTACTACAAGAACCTCATCGCCATGCGCAAGGCACATCCCGCCTTCCACATGGGCAGTGCCGACATGGTGCGTCGCAACCTGGACTTCCTGCCTACCGAAAATTGCCTCGTGGCCTTCCACATCAATGGCAAGAACGTGCCCGGCGAGCAATGGAATGACATCTACGTTGCATTTAACACCCACAAGCGCGCCCGCTCCATCGAGGTTCCCGAGGGCACCTATACCGTCGTCTGCCGTAACATCAAGTGCGACCAAGCCGGCCTGACCACCATAAAAGGCGGCAAAGTCACCATCCCCGCCCAAAGCGCCCTGATTATTCATAATTGATTTCAGATTAGAGATTAGAGATTAGGGATTAGAGATTTGATTAGAGAAATAAATGATGTTAAAGAAATCAGATGGAGTACCAATTTGAGAAATTGAAAGCATGGCAAGAGTCCAGAAAGTTGGTTGCAGCTGTATATCAATTGATCAAAAAGTTCCCCCATGAGGAAAGATATGCGCTTTGTGACCAGTTGCGCCGTGCAGCAATTTCAGTACCATCCAATATTGCAGAGGGCAATGGCAGGATGGCAGTGAAAGAGCAGATTCATTTTCTTGAAATAGCTTATGGTTCAGTGATGGAGATTTATTGCCAACTACAGATAGCTCTTGACCTTAACTATATTTCAGAGGAAGATTTTAATCAAATCAAGCCCATCATCAACAACACATCAAAGCTAATCAGTGGCTTGCGTTCAAGCAAATTGGCACAAACGCCTCACTAATCTCTAATCCCTAATCCCTAATCTAAAAAAAGAGCCATATGGCTCTTTTTTTATTAGAATTGGTTCTCGACGATGTCGGTGAGGACGTCGGTGAGGGAGAGGCCGGCGGCACGCACTTGCTGCGGGATGAAGCTGGTGACGGTCATGCCGGGGGTGGTGTTAATCTCCAGCAGGTTGATGTGGTCACTGCCGTCGGGATTCTTGGTGATGATGTAATCGATGCGGATGATGCCGTTGCAGTGCAGGATATCGTAGATGCGCGACGTCTCGGCCTGCAAGGCGGCGGTCAACTCAGCGCTGATGCGGGCAGGGGTAATTTCATCGACCTGGCCGTTATACTTGGCATCGTAGTCAAAGAACTCGTTATCGGTCACCACCTCGGTGACGGGGAAAACGACCGATTTCGTCTTGGTCTTATAGCAGCCCACGGTGACCTCAGTGCCATCGAGGAAGCGCTCGATCATCACGTTGTCGCACTGCTTGAAGGCAAACTCCATGGCCTCGTCCAGCTGGTCACAGCTCTTCACCTTGGTCACGCCGAAACTCGACCCGTCGGCGGTAGGCTTTACAAAACAGGGCATACCCAGATAGGCCTCAACTTTCTCGGCTGTCCAGTCGTGTTTAACACCGCGGCGCACCTGGATGCTGTCGGGTACCGAACAGCCAAAAGCACGCAGGTAATTGTTCAGGGCAAACTTGTGGAACGTCAGCGCCTCGACGAGCACGTTGCAGGTCGAGTAAGGCAGGCCAATCAAGTCGAAATAGCCTTGCAACACACCGTCCTCGCCGGGAGTGCCATGAATGGTGATATAAGCATAATCAAAACGGATTTTAACACCATCCTTCACAAACGAGAAGTCATTTTTGTCGATCGGGGGTTCGCTGCCATCGGGCAGGTTCACATGCCAATCGTTCTTCCTGAGCATAACGATATAAACATCATATCGGTCATGGTCAAAGGCCGAATTAATGCCCTCTGCCGAACGCAGGGACACCTCATATTCCGAGGAGTCGCCACCACACACGATGGCTATAGTTCTCTTGGTTGTATTCATTGGATTATTGCGCACATTAAATTTCGGTGCAAAAGTACATAAAATAATCGGCTTTTTGTGTAACTTTGCGGTAAATAAAATGAACAGATAAACCAACAAAACATGGACAGTAAAGATCTATACGCTCTCTACCAGCAACACCCTGTCATTACCACCGACAGCCGTGACTGCCCCGAAGGCAGCATTTTCATCGCCTTGAAGGGAGATTCATTTGACGGAAACCAGTTTGCCGAGCAAGCCCTCGAGAAAGGGTGCGCCATCGCCATCGTCAGCGACGAGCAGGTATATAAAGGATATAAAGGTGAGAAGCAGATGATTCTCGTGCCCGACACGCTTCAGGCCTATAAAGACATGGCGCGCGAACACCGCCGCCGTTTTGACATCCCCGTTATCGGCATCACGGGCACTAACGGCAAGACGACCACCAAGGAGCTCGTGCGCGCCGTCCTCGCCGAACGCTATGACGAAATGGCAACCGAGGGCAACTATAACAACGACGTGGGTGTTCCCAAGACGCTTTTCCGCCTCAGCGTCATGCATGAGATTGCCGTTGTGGAGATGGGTGCTAGCCATCCTGGCGACATCAAGACCCTGGCCGAGACGGCTGAGCCGACTTGCGGACTTATTACTAATGTGGGCAAGGCTCACCTGCAGGGTTTCGGGTCGCTGGAAGGCGTTATCCGCACCAAGGGCGAACTCTATGACAACCTGGCGAAACGCGACGGCAGCGTCATCTTTGTCAACGCCGACAACGAGCACTTGATGGGCATCCTGCCCAAGAACGTCAAGGCCGAGCAATACACTTGTGACGAAAGCAAGACCAATGCCCGAGTATTCGGCAAAATCATCGCTTGTGATCCGTTCCTGCGGCTCAAGTGGCGAAGCAATGACAGCGACTGGCATGAGGTGAAGACCCACCTCATCGGCAGCTACAACATCGACAACGTGCTGGCAGCCGTCACCGTGGGCCTGCACTTTGACTTGACTGCCGAGCAGATCTGCCATGCGATTGAGAATTATACACCGTCGAACAACCGCTCCCAGCTCACCGAAACCGAGCACAATCACCTCATCGTCGATGCCTATAACGCCAATCCCACCTCGATGGCAGCAGCGCTGGACAATTTCAGCCTCATGGAGGTCGCTCCCAAGATGGCGATACTGGGCGAGATGCGCGAGTTGGGCGACAGCAGCGCCGAGGAGCACCACAGAGTGGTCGAAAAGTTAGCGACCTGCCCCTTCGACGAAGTGTGGCTCGTGGGCCAGGAGTTCAAGAACATCGACTGCCCATACCGCAAGTTTGACGACGTGGAGCAGGTCAAGGCAGCTATTGCCGAGAACCGTCCCGAAGGCCATTACATCCTCATCAAGGGCTCCAACGGCACCCGCCTGTTCCAACTGCCCGAACTGCTATAAACGAGACTATCCGCAAGGAGCTCCATTATTCAAGGTTCGCTTGAAAAAGATAAGGAGTTCTTTCTACCTTTGTATTAAATAGAAACTTTCAAATTTGAATAACCAAAAATGAAGAGATTATTGTTGTTGATGGCGGTAGCACTGGGTGTGCTTGCCAGCCATGCTGCAGTCAAGGTTAACCGCATTGAACCCACCAACTGGTATGTGGGCCTTAAAGACCCTAGTGTGCAACTCATGGTCTATGGCGAGGGCATTCGCGATACCGAGGTGAGCATTGATTATCCGGGCGTGACGATTGACAGTCTGGTGCGCTTAGATTCGCCCAACTATCTGCTGATCTATCTGAACACCCGCGGTGCGCAGCCTGGCACGATGGAGATGACTTTTAAGCAGGGACGCAGCAAGAAGAAAGTGAAATATCAACTGCTGGCCCGCGAGATGAGCGGCGACAAGCGCAGGGGTTTCACCAACGCCGACGTGCTCTACATGTTGATGCCCGACCGCTTTGCCGACGGCAACCCCGCCAACAACCAAATCCCCGGCATGGAAGCCTACAAGAACGACAGGACGCAGCCCAGCCTGCGCCACGGCGGCGATATCGAGGGCATCCGTCAGCACCTGGATTACTTTACCCAGTTGGGCGTGACCGCATTGTGGTTCACCCCCGTGCTGGAGAACAATTCACCCGACGGCCACAACCACTCGACCTATCACGGCTATGCCACGACCAACTACTACCAGGTGGATCCCCGCTTCGGCACCAACGAGGAGTACCGCCGTTTGTGCGACGAGGCCCATAGCCGCGGCCTCAAGGTGGTGATGGACATGATCTTTAACCACTGCGGCGACTATCATCCCTGGCTCAAGGACATGCCCAGCCACGACTGGTTCAACCAGCCCGACTACAAGAACAACTACTTGCAGACGAGCTATAAACTCACGCCCGTGATGGACCCCTATGCCAGCGAAATCGACCTCAAAGAGACCGTCGAGGGCTGGTTTGTGCGTTCAATGCCCGACTTGAACCACCACAACGTTCATGTGATGAACTACCTCATCCAGAACAGCATCTGGTGGATCGAGACCGTGGGCATCGACGGCATCAGGATGGACACCTACCCCTATGCCTATGCCGACGCCATGGCGCGCTGGATGAAGCGCCTCGACACCGAGTATCCCAACTTTAACGTCGTGGGCGAGACTTGGGTCGAGCACCCCGCCTATACTGCCGCCTGGCAGAAAGGTAACAAGATGGGCAAACCCGAAAGCTACCTGCCCACAGTGATGGACTTCTCCTTTTATGAGAAAATAGACAGTGCCAAGCATGAGGAGACCGATGGCTGGTGGCGCGGCTATAACCGTGTGTATAACAGTCTGTGTCACGACTACGTCTATCCCAATCCGTCGAGCGTGATGGCCTTTATCGAGAACCACGACACGGATCGTTTCCTGCGCGAAGGCCAAGACGTGCCTGCACTGAAACAGGCTCTAGCCCTGTTGCTCACCATCAAGCGCATCCCGCAACTGTACTACGGCACGGAGATCCTGATGAACGGCACTAAAAAGGTGACCGACGGCAATGTGCGCAAGGACTTCCCTGGCGGTTTCGCTGGCGACCCGCAGAACGCCTTTACCGCCGAGGGCCGCACACCCGCCCAAAATGACATGTTCAACTGGCTGAGTGCCCTGCTGCACTGGCGCCAGAACAACGATGTCATCGTCAAGGGCAAGATGACCCAATTCATCCCCTACAACGGCATCTACGTTGTTGCCCGCCAATACAATGGCCGCCATGCTGTGACCATCATCAACGGCACCACTCAGCAACGACAGATGAAGCTCGACCGCTATCGCGAGGCATTTGGCAACGCCACAGTTGCCCGCGACGTGCCCACTGGCAAGAGCGTCAACCTTGCCAACGGCGAAATCACGCTGCCCGCACGTGGCACCCTCGTTCTTGACTTTTAACGACGTCAGAACCAGTCCCACAGGCCGAATTACCGATTTCAGTTATTGTGTATTCGCCCATTTACAAGTATTTTTGCAGATTGAAGTAAAGGACAATTATGGCTAGCATCATACGTCATTATAAGCGCGGAAGACATCCCAAGGGTTTCTGGGGCCGTCGCACGCTCCTTGCCATGAACGGCAAGAAGCATGCAGCCCTCCCAGAATGGGTGTTTAGCGAACTTAAAATTCCTGAAAACAGCAGAATCCTGGACGTGGGTTGTGGAGGCGGCGCCAATATTGGCCGCATGCTCAAGCTCTACCCTGGCTGCCGCGCGACAGGCCTGGACATCTCGGCCATGGCCCTAGAAATGACCACCGACAAGAATTATCCTGCCGTGGTTGACGGTGACTGCACCGTTATGGGCGGCAATGCCGTTCAAATGCCCATCGCCAAGTGTGTCATTGACGTAGCCACCGCCTTTGAGGCCATTTACTACTGGTTGTCGATTGACAGTGGATTTTCTGAGATTTATAGAGTGCTAAAACCCGGCGGCATGGTGGTCATCGCCAACGAGCTCGACGGTCTTGACCCCAATCACGATCCCATGTCAAAAGCCGTTGGCGGCATGCGCATCTACACGCCTGATGAGATAAAATTGAGCCTTAAAGACGCTGGATTTACCGACATCAAAGTCCGTCAGGATGAGCAACGCCACTTTGTCTGCGTCACAGCGAAAAAACAGGCCTGACAGTCCATCAATAATTGTTACATACTCTCTTCTCAAATAAACTGGCCCGCATTTTGAGCCAGTTTTTTTGTCTCACCTCCACATTTATTTGTAATTTTGTGCCCTTGTATGAAGGGATCTAATTTGATATTATTGAGTTTTGACACCGAAGAGTTTGACTTGCCCCGGGAGCATGGCGTGGACATCAAGCTTGACAGAAGCATTGAAGTTTCTGCTGCCGGCACCAATATCATCTTGGATACGCTGAAGAAGAACCAGGTGAGAGCCACCTTCTTCTGCACCGCAAACTTTGCCCAGCATGCGCCCGACGTCATGCAGCGCATCCTCAACGAGGGGCATGAGGTGGCATGTCACGGCGTGGATCACTTCAATCTCAAGGACAGTGACCCCAGCCAATCCAAGGAGATTATCGAACGTCTTACCCACATCACAGCCAACGGCTATCGCCAGCCTCGCATGTTTCCCGTCGATGACGAGGAACTGGAGCGCGTCGGCTACCTCTATAACTCATCATTGCATCCCGCTTTCATTCCTGGCAGATACATGCACCTGGACGTGCCACGCACCCCATTCTACAAGGGTAAAATACTGCAGATTCCCGCATCGGTGTCACCATGGCTGCGCCTGCCGGTATTCTGGTTGGCATGCCACAACTACCCAATGTGGCTCTACAAGAAGTTAACGCTCTGGACCTTGCGTCACGATGGCCTGTTTGTCACCTACTTCCATCCCTGGGAATACTACCCACTCAAGGAGCATCCCGAATGGAAGATACCATTTATCATCAAGCGCAACTCAGGAACCGCTTCCGTCAAGCGTCTGGACACCATCATCAAGACCTTCAAGCAGCACGGGGCACAATTTGCCACATTTACTGAATATACACAGCATTTCAACGAAGTCACCCACTCATCCACAGTAAAATGACCCTAAAACTACCCGAGAATATCAAGCAAAACCCCAAGATTTCGGTTTACATTCTGGGGCTCATCGTTGCCATCATCGCAACAGCGATCGAAACCTTCAGGCTGCGGTATGCCAACTACCTTGTATATACCGACTCGACACTGTGCTTCTGGAGAGGAGTCAATCCTTACACGATGGACTTTGCCGATGCACACGGTCGTTTTTTCCTTTATACGCCTGTCTTCTCGGTGCTCTACTGGCCCATTGCCATGCTGCCCAATTGGTTGGGGCCGTTTGTATGGAATCTGGGTAACTACTCCTTGTTTGCCTTGTCGATATTCACCCTGCCAAAACGCTATGATGCCTACAAGGTAAAAATCTTCCTTTTCCTGCTGCTGGTACTCGAGCAAAGCGTTTTCCCCTTTCAGTTTAACATCGTTGTCGCCTACCTCTTCCTGTTCTCGTTCAGCCTGCTGGAACGCGGAAAGGGGTTCTGGGCCGTGTTGCTGATTATGATATCGGCAACGACCAAGGTGTATGGCATCGTGGAGTTGCTGATTCTGTTTTGCTATCCTAAGGCATTCCGCCGCCTCGGCCTCGCAGCGCTCATTGGCATCCTGTTACTCATCACACCGGCAATCAAGGTGGGTCTTGACGGGCTCATCCCCTGCTATATGAACTGGTGGAACATGCTGGCGGTGCACCAGAGCGGCGACACCTTTATGTCCCTGCTCTATGCCTATCCGCTAAGGTACGTCCTTGACTACTACCGCATTGTGCAACTTGTAACTGTAGGCTTGATTATCGCCTTGTTCTTCATGAAACGCCATCGGTGGCACGAGTTTGAATTCCGCGCCACGACACTCGGCGTCCTCATGGGCTGGATCATTGTGTTTGGCGACTCGTCTGAGGTTCACACCTATCTCATCGCCCTGTCGGGTTACATGCTCTGGTACTACCTGCAAGAGCGCCACACTGTGCTGGACAAAGTCTTGTTCTGGGCTCTGTTCGTATTCTTTGGATGCATACCCACCGACGTACTAGTGCCGTCCAGTATTCACAAATTCCTGAACGGCACCTTATACATTAATGTATATCTCTACACCATCGTGTGGTGCAAGATGGTATGGTCGATGATTACTGAACGAAATTCTTGAGTTCGTAGAGGGCGGGAGTTACCTTGCCCGTCTCGTGATCCCACAAGCCCGCATTGTACCAGGCGTCATTGACGTGCAGCGTACTCCAGAGGTTACCACCCAAGCCATATTCATTGGCCTCGGGGAACCACCAGAAGAGGCCCTTAAGACGCTTATATGGCTTGATGCGCGAAATCAGGTCTTCGGTGAACTGTCGCTGTCCCTCGTAGGTCAACGGCCACTTTGACGAGAAATCCATGTCGCCCACCTTATAGTGATAACTGTAGCCCGTCTCGACAATCATGATGTCCTTATCCTGGTAATTGTTTGCCACGTTGTTGAGCGCATTGGTCAATACCGACAAGTCGCCATGGAAGTAAGGATAGTAACTCAGGCCGATGATGTCATAGTCCACCTGCTTGCTCTTCATCTGGTTGTAGAAGTTGAGCATGATGCTGGGTTTAGCGACACGCTCGGTGTGCAGGATGATCTTGGCACGGGGGCACTCCTCGCGGCAAGCACGGCCGGCAGCCTTGAGCAGATTGGCAAAGCGTTCCCAATTGGCCTCATCACCGCTATAGCATTTCTTGAGTTGAGACGTAGGCGTTCCCACAGGTCCCCACAACATACCGTAGCTGATCTCGTTACCCGTCTGGATATAGTCGGGCGTTGCGCCAGCGGCCTTGAGGGCACGCAGGCAGTCACGGGTGTATTCATAGACCTTCTGCACCAGCGCCTCGTCGTCGAGCGTAGCCCACTCGGCAGGCGTGAACTGCTTGACGGGATCGGCCCAACTGTCGCTGTAATGGAAGTCAAGCATGAACTTCATGCCCGCCTGTTTGATGCGTCGGCCCAAGACCTTGACCGTGTCCAGGTTCTGAATAACACCTTGGCCCACGTCGGCAGTCGATGCGTTGGCGGGATTGACAAACAGGCGCACACGGGCGGCATTCCAGCCCTGCTGCTTGGTCCAGGTGATGACATCGTTGATGCGCTGGTTGTTGATGTCGCGGTAATAGGCCGTGGTCACGCCATATCTTAGCGCCATCTGCTGGTGGGCTTCATATTTGGTCAACATCGAGATGTCACCGCCCACAACAGGAGCATCATCGTCCTGCCATGGGTCGTCACTCAAGATCAGGTCAATCACAGCACTGACGTCACCGATGCTCACCTCGCCGTCGCCATTGACATCGCCTGATAAATCGGTATCACCCGACAGAATCATATTGATAATGACATTCACATCGCTGATGCCGACTTCGCCATCGCCATTCACATCGCCCTTGACAGCAGCAATGGCGTTGAATGATGTCAACGCCAATGCTATCGTCAAGAATAAGGCTTTTAACTTATTCTTCATGTAGTAATCTAGTCAGTTAGTTCGACAAAATAAGGTTGATCACAAAATTCACGTCGCTGATGGTCACCTCACCGTCACCGTCAACATCACCTACGGCTTCGAAGTTGCCAGTCAGGATCATGTTGATCACGGCGTTAGCGTCGGCAATGGTCACCTCCCTATCACCATTGACATCGCCAGGAATGGGATCATCGTCATCGTCCAGATAAGGCAAGTACTGCTCGGTCACATCCCTCACCTGATACTTGTTGGTCTGGGTAGTCACCTCAAAGAACGAAGTCTTGTTGATAAAGGTCACGTCCTCGGTCTGCACGTTGCTCGGGCCCTGGTTGAAGACAAAGTTCATGTAGTAATCCTTGCCAGTGATCATATAAGTCCTGTAATAGAACTTCTCACCGTTAACCTCGCGGGTGTCGGTTGTTGCCTGGCCTGGCCAGTTGCCGTTGAACTGCTGGTTAGAGCTGTCCCAAGTGTAGTAGTTGACCACGCTCCAGTTGTTGGGCGCAACGGTAGGATCCTTGAGGAAGACCGTGATCTCATAGGGCTCAAACTCCGAGTTGTCGATGGTGTAGTTGCGCACAATCACGCCGCTCACTGCGTTGCCAATCAACAGACCCACCTTCAAGGTCGTGGTCTTGTCGAGGCTGATGGTAGTGCCATCGGCGACCTGGGTGCCGTTGCTGGCGGTGGGCTCACTGCCGTCGGTGGTATAGACGAGCTTGGCATCGCCTGTCTGGCTCACGGCTGTGAACTTCACGTCGATGGTGCCCTCATATTCACCGCTGGGCTTGCTCACCCATGCAGTCTCGGTGGTGCGGCTCAACGCCAGGCGGTAGTTAGTTCCACTGGCCACCTCAACATAGTTTTGAGGAATCTGATAGGAAGTGCTACCCATGGCTGCCAGGATCACGCCACGATCACCAATCGTGCGCTGAACATAGTAGTTCGAGCCAGCATTCATGTCCACATTATAGGTATTGCTCGTGTTGGTCACACCAGCCAACTGACGCACATAAATCATCTGCTTGATGCTCTCCTTGTAAGCAATCCAGTGCTTCAAGAAGACGCAGGGAGTGCCCGGCATGGCGAGCATGTAGGCATTACCGGCCTCGATGTTGTTGCGGATGGGATCCTGCTGCTCGTTGGCACTGCGGTACTCGGTATCGTGGTTCTCGATGAAGGTAACCGCATAGCGGCGGTAATTGTTCTCCTGGCAGAGTCCCTTGTTGCTAGAGGTACCCAAGTTGGTCCAGCGGTTATTGTTGACCGCGTCGCGAATGACGTAGCGGAAGGGGAAGTCAAATGCCGCACTCTGGACAATGCCATTCACCTTGGTGCCGTCGATCCAGTTCTTGACAGCGCCCTGATTGCCATCCCAGTACTCGCCCACCGAGAACTCGGGAGCAGCATAGGAATTATACATGCCCGTATAGGTCGCACCGTAGCCCTTGACCATGTCATAGCGGAAGCCTGCATAGCCCAGGTCATCGAGCAGCATCTTGACGTAAGCCTTGACGATCTCCTGCACATTGGTGCTGCGGTGATCCAGGTCACGCATGCCGCCCCAGTCCTCACCAGTATCGTTATTGTTACTCAAGGAAATGCCGTTCTGGCTTGCCCAGTTCTGAGTGGCACCGCCATCATCATTCTTGCAAATGTCGGACGGGAGCATCTTGTAGGTCACACCATTATACTCCTCGACGGGGAAAGTCACCCAGTCGTTGATGGTGGCGCGGTGGTTGATCACCACGTCGGCAATAGTGCCGATGCCCTTGTTCTTGAAGGTCTTGATCATCGAGCGCAGTTGTGACTCATTACCAAAGGCGCTGGTATAATTGGTGAGCCAGTACAGGTCATCATAACCCATGGACTGACCATTGCTACACTTGGCGCTCTGGGGAATCCACACGAGCTTAAAGAACTCAGCGAACTCATCGGCCTGAGCCTCGAGTTTGGGCCATCGGGAGTCGTTAAAGGAATTCCAATAGAAACCCTGTAACATCACGCCGCTATACTTTGACGGCCAGCCCTGTGCCATCATCAGTAACGGCAACATCAATACAAGTGCTGTAGTAAAAATCTTTTTCATAGTCTATCTCGTTTTTTAGTTGGTTATATGTGCAAATATAGCAAATAATCCTTAATTCCAAGCCTTTAACAGAAATATCTATACAAAAAATCAATGTGCAATCGTTTGCAGAGCCTTTTTGGCCCGTTTTTTAAGATTACAACGAGGGCGCACCCCATGAAGATGCGCCCTCGCTATTGGATTGATAGTGACGCCTGATTTAGCGTCTCTACATGGTCAACTTTTTACTTGGCGATGAAGTAGTACTCGCCCAGGATGTCGTTGAAGATCACGTCATAGGTACCAGCCTCGACGGGGATGTTGGGACCGTTATGCTCGCCAAGTCCCAAGGGGAAGGCTGCACCACCCCAGTTAACGTCCCAGCTATTATCAGCAGCGAACTTCAACTCGGTAGCATCATAGGTAACACCCTTGATGATCCAGTCGTGGTTCTCAACAACTGTGCTCATGGCATCCATCAGGTTAGAACCAGTGTCCCAACCCTGATATCCACCAGGCATACCAATCTGACTGTAAACAGCAACGGTGCCTGCATACTTCATGATGGTCAGTGCATCGGCCTGCATGTCGTAGGTAATCTCGTAGTAACCGTCCTCGGGAACAGTGATATCACTGCTACCGCCATCGTTCTTCACGAAGATACCGTCCTTCTGACCCCACTGCTCGTCCCAGTTACCGGGAGTGTGGATGAGCTTGAAGCCCTGTCCAGCGGGGAAGTAGCCAACGTAGGTGTTGATGTTGTAGTTATCGGTCTTGGGATACATGGGAATCAGAGAGATACCCACGTTGCCTGCCTCGTTGACCCACGAACCGTTACCGATGCAGCTACCAACAAGGTACCACAGGTCGGGCTCACCAAGGTCGATGAGAGGCTCGATGGTGAACGTGCGGTTGAACATGTCAAAGGTCAAGCGATACTTGTCGGCCTCGATGTCGGCGGGAATCTTGAAGTCAAAAGCAATTACATCGTTGGCACCTTCAATAAATTCACCGCTCATCTCATTCTCGCCATTGACTGGATAACCGATGAAGTCACCGTTATAGAAATTATCAACACCCAGATCCATCGTCTCTTGAGAGTAAATCTTGAACCTGTTATCAGTGCGAACACCATTCTCGTCATAGACAGCAGGAACAACAACGCTGAAGACGGGGTTAGCATAAACATCACCACCGCCGTTGCTGAGCGGGTAAGAGGCATCACATTTGGTCCAATTATTTGAAGAACCGATGTAATAATAAGCGCTAGAAATCGTGGGAGCATCGGGAATAACCCTAACATTGAACTCGTCGCTGACGATTGCCACTGCCGTTGCTTCATTGTTCATGATACACTTCACCTGAGCGGTGAGGGTACGCACCACGGGCTCCTGGCCGTAGAGTACAACAACATACTGCTCAAGATCCTTGGCATCCATCGTACCATCGGGTTCCAGGGGGAATTCCTCGCCGTTCAGAGTGATGGTATATTCGGGAACATAGGTGGGGTCGCTCGAAGTGACAGCATTGATCTCGCAAACCTGCACCGTCTCGATGTCGTCGGAGAGCGCGCCGAAATCAATCACATCGACAGGAGTAATCGTACCGTTACCAAAGGTCACCTTCTCGCCCTGAGTATTGCTCTGGGGAGTGGTCCAGTCCTTGAAATCCTCGGTACAGCTTGCCAGCAACATGGTCATTGCGGCAATATATAAAAACTTCTTCATAATAACTATGTATCGATATTATATCTGACTGGGTGGGCCGTCGCACGGGCCACGGCCCATCCGTCAGAACTGTTATTAATTACTTAATAAGGATAAAGTTATAAGTGCCCAAAATGTCGTTGAAGAACACATTATAAGTACCAGCAGTAACGGGAATGTTTTTGCCATCTTGTTCACCCTTACCATAGGGGAATACATCTTTACCCCAGTTTACAGCCCAATCGTTGTCGGCAGCAAACTTGAGTTCAGTGTCCTCGGTAATCTCCATCTTGCCAACATACCAGTCATGGTTCTCGGTAACAGTAGTCACTGCATTCATGAGATTCTTGCTGGTATCCCATCCTTGGTATGCGCCAGGCATTGAGATCTGAGTAAAGACAGGACATTCCCCGAGTTTATCCCAAGACATCTCGTGAGTCTTAGTATTGATCTCAATTCTGTACCATCCTGCCTCGGTGATGGAGATATTACCGGGATCGTCACCGCCATCACGGTAAACCTGACCACCATTCTCATCACCGCCACACATGCCGTAATTCCAGTTGCTCAATCCGGCTTTAGCAATAATCTTGAACTGGGCACCCTCGGGGAAGTAGCCAGCATACTCAATGACACCCTGGCCAGTAATCTTATCATACTCCATGCCGGGGATAGGATACATCGGAGTCATCCTTGTACCGATAGCATCTTCGCTATTGGTCCATGAACCATCGGCAATGCAGTTACCAGTGAGGTACCACAACTCGATAGGAGCATTAGCCAACTCAATGTAATAGGGAACAGCCCTCATCTTGAGCACGTTGGAATAAACCGTGCCATACTCGTTGAACGAAGCGTCCTGAACGGCAGACTTCACACGGATATAGACGGGAACCTCGTTGGGGATGATAGAATCCTCGGTCCATCCATACAGACGAACCAGGGCTTTGTCAATGCTCTCGGTTGACACGTCAACCTTGCAAGTGGTGAAGGTCTCGTCCAGCGTCACAAAGTCGGCAGCTGAATTGTCCTCCTGGCTAGCATCGTACTCGTTAGTGTAGTTGCCATTCTTAGAAACCTGGATAGAATAGGTGGCAATTACGGGAGCATTAAAGGTGGTGTACACGGGCTGTGACCATGACATGGGGATGGTCTTGCTCTCCTCGAGGTCAATCAGTGCATTAGCATCAAGGGTGAGCTCATTGAGTTTGAACTCAGTGGGCTGAATGAGCGTCGGGTTAGAGTCATTATCGTCACTGCACGATGTGAATGCCATAGTGCAGGCCACCAACATCATTGCATAGAAAAATATCTTTTTCATATTACTGTATTCTTAAGTAAGTGGATTAATAACCTGGGTTCTGAACGAGCTTGGGATTGGCATTCACGTCCTCGGCAGGAATAGCAAACAGGTTGCGGAATGCGGGAATCGGGGCACCATTCTGGGCACCGCCTTTCCACTCCCACAGATAAGCACCGCTCCTGTCACCACCAAAGTATCCGTAACGGATAAGGTCGGTGCGGCGGAAGCCCTCGTAATACAACTCGCGTGAACGCTCGTCAAGAATCTGATCCAGAGAGTACTGGCTTACAGTCCAAGTGTTGGCACGGTTGCGCAGTGCATTGATGTAACCGGCACCCTCGGGAGTCGTCTGACCACCATTCAGGCGGGCATCAGCCTCGGCTGCGATGAGGTAAGCCTCGGCCGAACGCATCAGGAAGTAGTCAGCGTCAACAAATTGTGTACTGTGTGAATTTGCACCTGTCGAGTAGGTGTTGCGGTACTTACCAACAGCATAACCCGAGGTATATTCACTGGGATTGTCCACATTAGCGGTGCGGCCCTTGCCGTAGAACAAGGCACGGTCATCGCCAGCAGCCTCAACCATTTGCTGGATATTCACGCTGGGCACAGTACCACCAGGGAAGAATTTCTGAAGCAGTTGGAAACGTGCACGGTTACCAGCCCAGAACTCGGTGGTGCCATAAGCATAGCTGCGAATCAGAACGGTGTCAATGCCATCGTCGGGATCGTTATCCACGGTGCCAGTGGGCAACCAGCCCTCGTCACCGTTACCAAGGTCATAGAGGCTCTCATCCATGTCGCTCTTCCAGGTCGAAGCCATCAGGAACAAGGTAGTACCCCAACTGGTAGTCTTCAAGCCATCTTGCAACAGGGGAAGGATAGCTTCCTGGGAAGCACCGTTCTCACCGTTGTCACCCATAAAGAGCATCTGGTAAGCGCTCCACTGGTCGGTGCCGTTGGTCCAAAGCTTGTGGGGACCATCGATGACCATCTTGGCATACTTCAGCGCATCGGCCCAACGGGCAGTGCCGGTATAGACCTCAGCATTCAAGTACATACGGGCCAGCAACAGATTGGCAGCATCCTGGTCGGCGCGGCCATAACCATTGTCCGAGCTCTTGCGAGCTGCGGGAGTCATCATATCATCCTTCACGGCCAGCAATTCATCCTCAATCCACTTGAACAAGTCAGCGCGCTGAATCTGCTCGGGCAATTCTGTCACAAGGATTCTAGTTGCAAAAGGCACATTGCCATAGCAATCCATCAGGTGATAGTAGTACAGGCAGCGCAGGAAGCGCACCTCGGCCTCACGCGTCTTGTCAACACCAGAGAACAACTCGAGATAGTGGTTGCAATAGGAAATACTCGAGTAGAGGCGGTTATAGAAACCCTCCAGCATGGGATGGGATGCATCCCACTGATTATAGTTAAAACCAGGAATACCAGGGTCACCCCAAGCACAGATGGCCTCGTCGGTGGTCAACTCATTGGCATTCCAGAGCTGGCGAACGAAACCTGTGGTACCGCCATCCAGACGGTCGATGTCGCAATCGCCGTTGGCGCCAGTGTTACCAGCAAGGGCCATAGTGGCATAGCACTTGGTGAACAGAGCAACCTCGTCGGCCTCCATAGTAGTACTCGGGTCGATCGGAGTAACATCCAGGTCATTGACACAAGAACTCAATCCTGTAGCGAGCAGGCAGGTTGCGCCAAGCATTATCTTTTTGAAAAAACTTAAGTTCATCATATCTAAGAATATTGAAGTTCTATTGTCATTAGTTATCAGAAATTCAGGTTCAGACCGAGCTGAACTGTGAAGGGACGGGGATAAATGCCACCGTCAATACCACCGAAGACCTCAGGATCAAGGCCATCATACTTGGTGATGGTGAACACGTTGGTAGCACTTACATAAACGCGGCCATTCATACCCTGCCAGTTACCCCTGTGCAGGAGGTTGGCGAAGCTGTAACCCAGCGTGATGTTGTCACACTTGAGGAACGAAGCGTTGCGCACGAAGTAGTCGCTGACCACCTTGTCATAGGTCGTCCAACCGTTAGTAACAGCCTGGGGAATCACGTTCTGGAGATAGCCGTATGAGCTGTCATAACGCTTAGCGACGTTAGAATAACCAGCGCCTCTATCCCAGTAAACATAGTTGTCAAAGTTGGCACGCAGGTTGAAACCGAAGTCCCAATTCCTGTACTGGAGGCGGGAGCTCAAGCCAGCGGTGTAGGGTGCTGCCGGGCTCTTGTAGAAATAGAGGTCGTCCTCCGAAATCTGACCATCGGAGTTACGGTCAACAAAGACGCCTTCCAAGGGTCGGCCGTCCTCGCCATAGACCTGCTGATAGACATAGAACGAGCTTGCAGGATGACCAACAGCATGGGCCTGAACGGTGTTACCGGTACCAGCCGAGATACCACCCGTTCTAACGAGTGCTGACTCACCTGTCAACTCAGTGATCTTGTTCTTGTTATAGGTAAAGTTACCGGTGAGTTCCCACTGCCAGTCCTCGGTCGAGATGGGACGAACGGTAATCGAAGCCTCAAAACCGCGGTTCTCCAGTGAACCGATATTCTGGGGCACCTGGTTGCGGAAGTTAGAACCTGCCGATACAGTAGCGGTATTGATCAGGTCGGTGGTCTTGCGGTAATAGTAATCGAAACTACCGCTCAAGCGGTTGTGGAAGAACATGAAATCAAGACCGGCATTGTAGGTCGTAGTGGTCTCCCACTTCAAGTCCAAATTGTAGGCATCGGGACGATAGAGGAGACCTTCGTCGTTCAGGCCCACGAGAGGATAACGACCGTCGGAGTTATTGGTATTTACACTATATGAATTAAAGTAGTTGTAGTTACCGATACCATCCTGCTGACCGGTCTTACCCCAACCCAGACGGAGCTTGAGTTCATCCATCCAGCCGAGGTCCTTCAAGAAGGATTCCTCGCTGATTTTCCAACCTAATGCTACCGAAGGGAATGTTGCCCAGTGCTGTTTAAAGCGGCTCGAACCGTCGCGACGAACAGTGACGGTCAACAGATAGCGGTCCCAACCGATATAGTTGGCACGGCCATAGAACGATACCAGATAGTTCTCCTGCTTCCACTCACCAATCTTTTCGTCATAAGGACGGCCAGCATTGGGAACACCATTTTTATCGAACGTTTCGTTAGTTAATGGATATAATCCTGCATAGTAGGAATTGCCCCAATACTTATTGTGGCTCCACTCATAACCGCCCATGATGTCGAAGTGCTGGGTCTCGGTGAAGTCCTTGAAGTACTGAGCATAGGCTGAATAGGTCAAGTTGTACTTTTTCTCCTTGGTGAAGCCGTCATTGCCATAGTAGAAGTTTGACGGGCCCCAGGGATCGTAGTGGGTCTTCTGCTTACCGTTGCTCCAGTCACCGCTGAGGTTCATGTGCAAGCGCAGGTCCTCAAAACCATGGATCTGATAGTCCACCTCAACATTACCCATGTAGTCGTAGGAGTTGGCGCGGTCGTCCTTCTCGTTGAGCAGAGCGACAGGGTTCTTGGCCGTGTTACGGTTGGGAACTAGCGGGAAATTGGGATCACCCAGATCACCCTTGTCGGTCCAAGTGAAGTAGCCACCGAATTTATCAAAGCCTTCAGCCACCATAATGGGCTGGGTGGGATCCATGCGAACAGCCTCGCCGATGGCCGAGCCATTAGCATAGCGGTTCTTGGCATACATGAATTTACCATTGATGTTGAAATTCAGATGGTCGTTCAGGAACGAGGGGTTCAATGTTGCGCTGACAGTGGCACGCTGGAAGTTGGAGGTCTTCAAGACACCATCCTGATAGGTATAACCAGCGCTCACGCGATAAGGCAAATTGGCCAAGCCACCCGAAACGGTCACATTGTGGTCGGTAGTCATGGCATTGCGGTAAATCTCCTTCTGCCAGTCGGTGTTGGCGTTGCCAAGCAACTTAGCGGCATCGCTTTCCTCACCATAATAGTTGTAGATGAAGTTGCGGTACTCGTCGGCATTGAGCACACCGAGCGTCTTCTTAACAGTCGAGAAGCCGACGCTACCATTGTAGCTCACGCGCGGAGCCTGACCCTTGCGACCCTTCTTGGTGGTGATGATGATGACACCGTTAGAACCACGGCTACCATAGATGGCGGTGGCCGATGCGTCCTTCAAGACGGTGAAGCTCTCGATGTCGGCGGGATTGACCATAGACAAGGGGTTAGCAACACCCTTTACACCCTGGCGGTCCAGAGCCAGACCATCAATCACGATGAGGGGGTCGTTGGATGCGTTCAGTGACGAACCACCGCGGATGCGGATGGTGGGAGCGCCGCCAGGCACACCGTCACCGCTGGTCACGTTCACACCGGCAATCTTACCCTGGATCATGTCCTGGGCGTTAACAACCAGACCGTGGTTCTTCTCATCGGGCTTGAGAGAAGCGACCGAACCGGTCAAGTCTTTTTTCTTAACGACACCATAACCGATGACCACCAGATTCTGGAGCATCTGGCTGCTCTCGGCAAGTGTTACTACCACGTCACTGGCTGCTGTCACCTCCTGGGCATCATAGCCAATCGACGAAATCTGGAGCTTGGCGCCCTGGGGCACGCCTTCGAGGGTAAAGAGACCGTCAAAGTCGGTAACTGTACCCTGCTGCGTGCCGACGACACGAACACTCGCGCCGATGACAGGCTCGCCGGTAGCATCCTTCACAAGGCCATTCACAGTAATCTGTGCATAGGCTCCCAGTGACAGGAAAAGTCCCATCACGAGGGTTAGAATCCTAAACGGAATTCTGATGTTTACCTGCTTCATTTTTAAATTTTTAAAGTTAATATAATATTGATAATTAAATGTTTAATCTCCACCTTATAAGTCTTTTCCAGGCTATAATGTGCCTCAAGTTGGTTTTTAATGGCCTTTTTAAGGCTGTTAAAACAGGGCAAAAATAGAAAAATCCCTATAAAATATCTTTTTTTATAATGTTAAATTTTTCACTAAATAAATGCAATCGTTTGCGCAATCCATTTTTTTGTGCTATCTTCGCCGCTGTTATCAGTATAATATTTCTAAATATATATTTAAACCGACTCAAGTAATTATTGCCATCAATGGATGATTCTAGACACATGACAATGAAGGATATCGCCCGCGAATTGGGCGTATCGGTGGCCACGGTCTCCAGGGCGCTGAGCGACAGTCCCAGCATTTCACGCGCACGCCGTGAGGCCATTCAGCGCTACGCCCGTGAGCACAACTATTTCCCTAACGTCATTGCCGAACAGCTCAGGCACAGCCGCCGCAACCCGTCGCGTGCCATCGGGGTTATCGTGCCCGAACTGGTGCACTACTATTTCTCGTCAATCCTCGATGGGATCGAGAGCGAGGCGTCGGAGCGGGGCTACCAGATCATGGTCGCCAAGAGCAACGAGAGCTATGAGCGAGAGGTGAAAATCTGCGAGGCGATGTTAAAGAATAAGGTGTGCGGCATCATCGTGTCACAAGCCAAGGACACCGAGCGATATGAACACTTTGAGCATCTCGAGGCCGCAGGAGTGCCGTTGGTCTTTTTTGACCGCATCTGCCCTGCCCTGAACGCCAGCCGCGTGGTCGTTGACGACTATATGGGGACGCACAACGCCGTCTCACACCTGATCTCGACAGGCTGCAAGCGCATCGCGTTCTATGGCGCTCCGATGAACATGATGATTGCCAAGAACCGCTTCAATGGCTACCGAGACGCGCTCTACGCCCATGGGATGGAATTGGACGAATCGCTGGTGCGCATATGCGACAACCGCGCTGATGCTGAAAGGATTACGCCCGCAATGATGCAGATGGAAAACAGGCCCGATGCCTTCTTCGCCGTCAACGACGAGACGGCCATCGGCATCCTGTCGGTAGTGAAGCGGCTGGGCTACAATGTCCCCGACGACGTGAGCATCTGCGGCTTTACCAACGGTTTCCGCGCGACGGTGTGTGACCCGATGCTGACGACGGTCGAGCAACGCGGTTCACAGGTCGGCAAAGAGGCCGCCGACATCCTCATCGGCCTGGTAGAGGGCACTCTCCCCGCCGACCGCGCCGAGAAACGCATCGTCAAAACCCGCCTCGTCATCCGCGGCACCACCCGCCACTCCTAAAAAACAACAGTATAATCAATTCACTATCAAAATTATAAAAAGAAAACAATAAATACAATAAATACAAATTATAAATAGCTGCTAATGATAGATTTACAAAATCTAAAGGACTACATTTTTGATATAGTAGGAGCTCTGTACGAAGTCCATACTGAACTGGGTCCTGGCTTAAATGAGTACTGCTATCAGGAAGGGCTTCGCTTACAACTTGAAGAACAAGGGATTCCTTATCAAAAAGAGTTGACTATTCATCCAACTTACCATGGCAAAGAGATGGAAGCCGTGTATCGTGTTGATTTCTTGTGCAAGGGTGACATTATTGTGGAATGCAAGTCAGTTGACGAGCTAAATGGAGATATGAGAGCGCAATTGTACAATTATATGCGACTGCTCAAATGCACATGTGGCATTATTGTCAACTTTGCCGGAAAGAAAGCTGAAGTTGAAAGGTATTTCTATGATGACCAGACGCGCAATATCCTGACGGTTGATGGACGCAGTGTTCATAAATATCGTCAATAATAATTGTATTTATAGTACTTATTGTTTTCCTTTTAGAACGAGTATTGAACCAAATGATTAATAGTATTTTATATGAAGAGAATTAATAGAGTTTTAGTTGTTGTGATGGGGGTTGTGGCACTGTGTGTTAACGCCCAGGTGGAGAGGCCTAAATTGGTTGTCGGGCTCGTTGTGGACCAGATGAGGTGGGACTACCTCTATAATTACCAGTGGGGCGAGGGCGGCTTCAAGACCCTGCTCCAGGACGGGTATCGGTGCAACAACACCATCATCGACTATGTGCCCACGGTGACCGCTGCTGGCCATGCCTCCATATACTCGGGCACGACACCCGCCTTCCACGGCATTGCGGGCAACAACTTCATGCTCAACGGCAAGAACGTGACCAGTGTGCAGGATGACAGCGAACGTGGCGTCGGCGGCAACAAGGACACCCGTGGCAAGTCGCCGCGCAACCTTATCACCACCAATATCGCCGACCAGCTGTTGCTGGCCACCAACTTCAAGAGCCGCACTGTGGGCATCGCCATCAAGGACCGCGCTTCGATTCTGCCGTCGGGACATCGCCCCATTGGCGCGTACTGGTTTGACAAGGGCAGCGCCTCGTTCGTCACCAGCACTTACTATATGGAAAAACTGCCCAAATGGGTCGCCGACTTCAACAAGAAGCATCACGACGAGCTCACCACTGACTTGGGCAACCTGCCCATGGGCACCACGATAACGTTTGCCCTCGCCGAACAGGCCCTCATCAACGAGCGACTGGGCCAAGGCGAAGCCACCGACATGCTCACCATCAGTGTTTCCAACACCGACATGTGCGCCCACTACTACGGCACCCATTCGCCCAAGGTGGACTCCATCTACTGGCAGCTAGACAAGGAAATCGCCCATTTCATCGACGTTTTGGACCAACGCATCGGTCGAGATAACTACCTGCTGTTTCTCACTGCCGACCATGGCGGCACCCACAGCTATCCCCGCATGACGAGTCACGGACTGCCCAGCGGCTGCATGAGCAGCTCTGACATCCTCGCTGCCGCCAATGCCGAGCTGGAGCGGCAATTCGGCATACCCAAATTGATCAAGGAAGACATGGGATTTACCTTCTACCTCAACCATGAGGCCATCGACAGTGGACATCTCGACTATGATGTGGTCATGCGCGCTGCCTGCTTGGCACTCCAGCGACCCGAGGAGATCCAGTGGGCGATCGACGTGGCGCATATCGACACCTACCCTATTCCCACAATTCTCAAGGAGCGTGTCAAGCTGGGCTATTTCGCTGGACGTAGCGGCGAAATCTACATTGTGCCCCGCACGGGCGTTTATTCCGGCAAAACCGAGTGGGCTGCGTCCAACCACGGCACGTGGAGCCAGAGCGACTCCCACATCCCCCTCATCTTCATGGGATGGCACATCACTCCTGGCGAAACCAGTCGCCTGACCCACATGACCGACATCGCTGCCACCGTGTGCGCCATGCTCCACATCCAGGCCCCCAACGGCTGCATCGGCACCCCCATTTTCGAGTAAAAAACGCCCATTTCACCGCACGAAACGAGCAATAGAAAACACCACTCCGCCCACCGGAAAAGAGATTATCACTCATCCTTTCCTGTGGGCGGATTATCATGTGCCATGTTCAATCCTCAAGGGCAGCCCATGCAGCTAAAATTAAGGAGCCAACGAGAGATTTAACAGAATTTAACCCACCGACAACAATAGGTAAAATTTTTTAAACTACTTTTGCAGCAATTTTCTATAAATGCCTTATTCGTGAAGAATCCTGGCAGCCATCTCTATAGAAAAAAACGTATTATTAATTATTTGTAAATTTCTTGGTTTTGCATGAGATGGGCAAAGCCACAAAACTTATTAATCAACCATTTAATCACAATGAAAAAAGCATTATTGTTACTGGTGATGTGTGCTTCATTTGTAGTTTCAAATGCACAAATCACAACCGGAGAAAGTGTTTCTAAAGTTGTCCGCACTGGCAACCGCGCTCAAGCTGGCGATGCTGGTCTTTACCTCGGCGCAACCACCGACATGTTCCGCAACATCGCTGACGGGGACATTGATTTCAAAGCCATCCCCCTTATCAACCTGAAGTACATGAAGACCGACAAGCTTGAGCTGCGTCTGGGTATCGAATGGTGGGACAAGAACGAGAAGGCAGACAACAAGAGTTACAAGAGCTCAAAGAGCGAAAGCGAATTCAACTTCTATCCTGGTTTAGCCTATCACTTTAACAATAAGAACCTGCTTGATGTCTATGTAGGCGGTGAGCTGCCCTTTGGTTTCGGCCGTCTTGGATATGACAACGGAAATGACAACTCCAACTCAGCCAGCATGTTCCAGATTGGTCTGGGTGCCTTCATCGGTCTCCAAGCCTATATTGCCGACCTTCCCATTGCTCTCGGTTTGGAATATGGTGTTAGCTGCAATTACCAGCACGTTGGTAATGGTCTGATGTCCTCAGACTACAACTCTCAGGTAATCGAAGGCGTTAGCGAGGACTTTAGTCAGAACAGATTCAAACTCGGCAACCAGGCCCGTTTGACCCTTTCCTATTTCTTCAAATTATAATCATTTAGTAGAATAAAATGAAAAAAATCATATCACTCATACTGGTCGTTGTCGCATTGCTCTCAATGACATCATGCGGTTCATCGACCCACAGTTCAACGACTGGTCTCACGCCGCGTCTCGAGATGCGCATGACCGACCTGCAATTCCTGGGTGAGACCGAAATCTCCTGCGAGTACACCACCTACCTTGGCCTGTTCAAGCGCATCAACAAGGTGAATGGTGAAGAATACGTTCCCGGTAACGACTTTACCGTCTCTAAGGGGGCTGGTCTCTTCAATTCGTTGACCTCGGCACTCAAGGGCAAGGGCATGAACCTCGCTGCCGCCAAGGTTCTCAGCATGTATCCTGACGCAACCTATCTCCAGGTCGTTATCGACACCAAGAAGGTTGACCGCATGTTCCTGGGTTCAGTAACCACAAGAACTGCTCGCGTTAGGGCCTATAAGTTTAAGAATTAACAATCAACGTTAACTAGCAAATAAAGGCACACTGCCACAAGGCAACAAATGACACTAGTGACCTTTACAGTGTGCCTTTATGTTTAGTTATCATCGAAATGACAGACTGAACAGCAAGGTCTATCAAAGCTATTTTGCAATGAAATACATATTTCCGCTATTATTACTGATCATCACTTGTGCTGGCCTGATTTCCTGCGATGATGAAAAGAATCTGGAGCCAACCGAAGTCGCAATCTTTGTGAATCCGCCGCTTTCTCGCGTGGACACCGTCACCTCGGGCACTCACTTGGCTTTCACGATCGAGATGTATTCCAAGAGTTCACAGATCAACCGATTGCAGGTCGTGGAACTGTCGCCTAACGGCGTCAGGACCGTTGTTGACGAGACATTCAGCGAGAACACAAGAGATTATCTACTTGATTACGTCGCACCCCAATTTGATAACGCCACAGACTCAGCCAAGGTCACATTAAGGATGACGGCTTGGGACAAAGCAGGCGCCAGCAATAAAGTTGAGCGCTATGTGATCGTAAAAAACAGCCAAGTCCTTGTTGGTGAATATACCGGGATTGTTCTGCACCGTGGAGAGGACGGCCTGAACGACGCCATCAACCTTGGAGATCCCACACAAACATTTAGATCGGCAAAGTATCCCGATGATGTTGATCTTAAAATTGTTGCTGACGAGAATTATCAAAACGTCTCCTTTATCAGTAATACGCAAACCCGCTTTGTGAGATACAATGATTTCAACTATTCGGCAGCAACCGTTTCATCAATTCAAAACATCTTTGACAGTTCCAAGCTTCAGTATCAGATTGACGATATCCGCATCAACGACATCATCATCGTTGGCCACGAGAAAGCACAGGGCGTATTCTTTGTTTCCAATATCGTGCGCAGCGGCAGCCCTGAAGAAAAGTCTGTTCAATTGAGCTACAAAATGGTTTCAGCCAAATAAATCGGCAACGATCGCCCGTTTTATTCATAATCATAACGCATTTTGACCTATAGGACCCCTATAGGTCATTTTTTACTTTTATTGTCCGGTAAACAGCCCCGTTAGGGGCGACCAGGTCATAGGCAGGAGTGCAGCGAGGCGAAGCCGAGCGCAACTCCTGCAATAGAACACACTCCCATTCAAGCCCCATCGGGGCGGCAGTAAGTACTTGATACACAACCTATCACCCCTAACGGGGTTATTATCACTTATAATGCCAGTTCACAGGGGTTCCGCTTTGCTCCACCCCTGCCTATACCCTTGCAGCCCTACGGGCTTAGAAGAAGCCCCTTGATGTGAAACCATTATTATAGCGTTGTTGTTCAACTGCTTATGGAGTTAGATCGTATTTTTACCAGAGACTAATGATTTTTTCACTAGATGAACCATCACTTAAAATGGGCACTCTATTCTCAACTTATGACCTATGGGTCATTTTTTATGGGGCGGTGTGGTCTTCTTTAATGATAAAATTGTAACTTTGCGATTCGATTATCAGCTAGAAATTGAACAATACAATAACACTATGAGTAAAGAGACTTTTCAGCATCTTGAGGCCCTGCGCGAGGAAATGCGCCGCCTGAATGTCGATGCCGTGATCATCCCCGGCACCGACCCGCACCAGAGTGAATACATCTGTGACCATTGGAAATTCCGCGACTGGATCAGCGGCTTCACGGGCAGCAACGGCACCGCCGTGGTGACCCTGGAGCAGGCCGCCCTGTGGACTGATTCCCGCTATTTCCTGCAGGCCGAGATAGAGCTGGCCGACAGCGGCTTTGTGATGATGAAGGAGAATATGGGCAATGACCCGACCATCCACGAGTGGCTACAGCAAGTGCTCGAGGAGGACTCGATCATCGCCATCGACGGGCGCCTCTATAGCGCCCAGGACGCCAACCAGTTGGAGCGCTTCTGCGGCGAGAACGGCTACATGCTCGTCACCGAGTTCTATCCAGCCGACACCATCTGGCCCGACCGCCCTGCACGTCCCGGCGAGCCCGCATTTGTCCATGACGTGAAATATGCCGGCGAGGAAGCTACCGACAAGATCGAGCGTCTGCTCGCGGTACTCGAGGAGAACGATGCCACCGCCATGCTGGTGACCGCCCTCGACGACATCGCCTGGCTGCTCAACCTGCGCGGCAACGATGTGCCGTTCACACCAGTTGCCATCGCCTTTGCCTACATTTCGCGCAAGGAGAAATGCCTCTTTATCGACGAGAACAAGGTGACCGACGAGGTGCGCCAGCACCTCAAGGCCTGCGATGTAAGAGTGCGCGACTACGACGACGTGGTTCGCTTCTTGGAGCGCGTGAGCGAACACGAAGTGGTGCTCATCGACCCCAACCGCGTGAGCGACACCCTGGCCAATGCCCTACCCTGCCAGAAAGTTTATTACCGCTCGCCCATCACCGACCTCAAGTGCATGAAGAACGAGGTGCAGATCGACGGTTTCCGCCGCGCCATGGAGCGCGACGGTGCAGCTCTGGTACGCCTGTTCAAGTGGATTGAGGAGAAAGCCCCCGAGGGCACCATCAACGAGGTGGACGTGTGGCATAAGGGCATGGAATTCCGCGCCCAACAAGATCTCTATCGCGAGGACAGTTTCGCAATGATCTGTGGCTACAAGGAGCATGGCGCCATTGTCCACTACGAGGCTACTGACGAGAGCGCATCGACCCTCCACGGCGAGGGCATCCTGCTCGTCGACAGCGGTGGCCAGTATGAAGACGGCACCACCGACATCACCCGCACCATCACCCTGGGCAACCCCACCCCGCAAGAGAAGCACGACTTTACCCTCGTCCTCAAGGGGCACTTGGCTCTTCAACGCGCCAAATTCCCCGTGGGTACCACCGGTTGCCAACTCGACGTGCTGGCCCGCCTGCCGCTGTGGCATGAGGCCATGACCTACGGCCACGGCACGGGACATGGCGTGGGACACTTCCTGGGTTGCCACGAGGGGCCTCAAAGCATCCGCACCAACCTGGTGGACGTCAAGCTGCTGCCCGGCATGGTCACCAGCAACGAACCTGGCCTGTACAAGACTGGCGAATATGGCATCCGCACCGAGAACCTGCTGCTCGTTGTCGAGGCCGAAAAGACCGAGGAATACGGCGATTTCCTCACCTTTGAGCCGTTGACACTCTTCCCCTATGACCTGCAACTCATCGACCACTCGATGCTCACCGCCGAGGAAGTGGCCCAAATCAATGCATACCACAACATGGTTCGCAAACGCCTCACCCCGTTGTTGAACATGGACGAAATTGCATGGCTCGAAGAAAAGACCAAAGAGATTTAACATCTGATACAAAACGTTTAACCTTTAACCTATTATAATGGCTATCATCAAGAAAGTAAGGGGCTTTGAGCCCAAGATTGGAGAAAACTGTTTCCTGGCCGATAACGCCGTCGTTGTTGGCGATGTGACCATGGGCAAGGATTGCAGCATCTGGTTCAACGCCGTGCTGCGTGGCGATGTCAACACCATCACCATCGGCAACCGCGTCAACATTCAGGATAACAGTGTGATACACACCCTATACGAGAAATCCGTCACCGAAATCGGCAACGACGTCTCCATCGGCCACAACGTGGTCGTCCACGGCGCCAAAATCGGCGACATGGCCCTCATCGGCATGGGAAGCATTATCCTGGACCATGCCGAGATTGGCGAAGGGGCCATCATTGCTGCTGGCAGCGTGGTGCTGGGTGGCACTAAGGTGGGCCCCCACGAGTTGTGGGCAGGCAGTCCCGCGAAGTTCAAGAAGATGGTTGACCCCAAGCAGGCCAGCGAAATCAACGTGAAAATCGCCAAGAACTACCTGATGTACTCCACCTGGTATGACAAGGATTAATTAAAATCTCAGAGTTCTCGAGAACTCCGAGCGCTCTAAGATTTCCGAGAACTCAGTCTTAAACTGAAATTCAAGATGAAGAAGTATTATCTATTGACAACTATCATGGCTCTCGTGCTGGCGATTATCCCGGCACGGGCAGCCATCTATATGGTGGGCAACAACCCCTTCGGCAACTGGAACCCTGCCGCAGGCGTAGAAATGACCAACCAGGGCAACGGCGTTTACACCTTGACCACCAACATCAGCGGCACGGTGTGGTTTGTGTTTGCCGACGGGCTGGACAGCGATTGGACTGTCTTTAACGCCAACTACCGCTACGGCCCTAATGGCAATGGCAGCCAGGATGTCGTCGTGGGAAATACCTACACGACCCAAAAGAGCGACAACAACCATTCCTACAAATTCACAGGCAATGGCGTGGATTACACCTTCTCGTTCAATCTGACGAACCTCACCTTCAGCGTCACGGAGTATCAGGAGCCTCCTGTGCCCAGCCCTTTCAGCCTGAGCCGAGGTGACGTGAACGGCGATGGCGAAATCACCATCGGTGACGTCTCGGCGCTGATCGACCTGCTGCTGGGCGGCTTTGCCAACTATGACACCAGGCAACGCGCCGACGTCAACCTTGACAAGGAGGTGACCATCGGTGACGTGTCCACGCTCATCGACCACCTCTTGGGCGGAGCGCTTCCCGAAGTCATCAAGGAAGGTTACGACTACGTGTGGGACGATGATGCCATGCCCGAGTTGCACATCAGTGTGAGCTATGGCGAATGGAACAGGCTGCTGACCCTCTTTGACGCCAACATGTACACCACCAAGTATGTCATGGCAACCGCATCGTTTGTCAAGGATGGTGAGACCACGGTCATCGATAGCGTGGGCCTTCGACTCAAGGGCAACACCTCACGCCGCCGTCCCGAGGGCCGCAGCGGGGAAATCCACGTTCGCAACAACACCGACTGGCACCATGCCCACTTCGGCCTGAACCTGCGCAAGTATGTTGACGACGACGCCCACACCATCCAAGGCGTGCGCAAACTGCACCTCAAGTGGTTCAAGGACGATCCTGCCTACGTGCGCGAGATGTTCTGCTACGAACTGTTCAAGCGCGCTGGCGTCTGGACAGCGGTTCGCGACAATTACTGCCGACTGTGGATCCATGTCGAGGGAGACAGCCAAGAGGCCTACTATGGCGTCTATGAGATGATGGAACCCATTGACAAGCGATACCTCAAGGACCGCAAGGCTCAATTTGGCTCTAACAATGGCTACCTGTGGAAATGCCGCAATGCGGCCGCAGGACTCAACAATCCCAACGGCGACATCTGGTATGATGACGATAGCGACGACCGCCATGCCTATACACTCGAGACCCAGACCGAGGAGTTTGACAGTGCTCGCGTGCAACTGGTTGACTTCATGAACAAGATCAACAACCTTAACGATTACGAGTTCTACACCTGGATTAAACAGGTGACTGACATCGACCTGTTGATCAAGACCTATGCAGTCAACGTGGCAGTAGGCATGTGGGACGACTACTGGAACAATGCCAACAATTACTACATCTATTTCAACACACCAGGCACGTCGGGATACAAGTTCTTCTTTATCCCCTACGACTACGACAACACACTGGGCACGAGCCTGAGGTGTGGCGTGCAAGATGACGCCGGACGTCAAAACCCTCTCAATTGGGGCAACGACAACAACCGTCTCATCGCGCGCATCCTCAAGTTCAACGATTTCAGGGCTAAGTACATCTCCTATCTCAAGGAACTCATTGACCCCAAGAATGCCTTAATAGACCGTGCCTCATCCCAGGCGCGAATCCGCTACTGGCAGCAGCTCATCGAGCCCTATGTGGACAATGATACGGGCGAGGACACCTTTATCGAGGATAAACCAGCCTCATGGAGCAACCACGGCGAATACAATCTGCTGAAAAACAACAGCGACAACTTTTTCACCGTCAAAGCCGCCTCCATCAACGCCCTCCAGTAACCCTTGGTGCAGATACGAATTAGAATTGCACGAATCTATCTAAACTTAGATTCGTGCAATTTGTCTTTTTAGCAAAATTCGCATTAAAGAAACTTCCAGGGTCAACTTCTCAATAGAACTAGGCGAGGCCTAGGTCAAAATCCTTGAGGAATTGATTGAAGTTGGGGTTGTGCTGCTTGATTTGCTCGACGACCTCGCGGGGTGACAAGATTTTTGGGGTGTCTATGGGCACTTCACTCACCTTGACGTCGAGCGACAGACGGTCGTTGCTGACGGCATCACACAGGTACTTCATCAGCGCTTCCTTGTGCTCCTCGACGTTCTTCTGTTCGGTGGAGCTGCCCACGGTCATCACGAAGTGCTCGGCTGTGGCGCCCGGCTGTGGCAGGGCATAGGACATCGTCGTGCACAGTGCGCGCTCCTGCGGGTGCTGGTCGATGTAGCCTTGCCATGCAGCCTGCAGTTGCTCGGCACTGAAGGGCTGGGTGCGCTGCGGCTTGCTGGCGACAGCCGCTTGCTGCTGGGGAGCCGTGCTATTGGGCACGTTCACCATGATGCGTGGCGTGTTACCGATGGCTCGCGACATCGGACTGCCTGCTGGAGCGGCTTGGGACATCGACTGGGCCGGATGAGGAGGCTGTTCGGCGGGGCGAGGGGGCTGAGGTTTTGGCGCTTGGGGCGCTTGTGCAGCCTGGGGCGCCGGAGCAGCAGGACGTTGGGCTGGTGCCTGCGGGGCTGGCGGGGCAGTCTGGGGCACAATCTTTTGGATTGGCGGCTGGGCAGCCTGTTGGGGCTGAGGAGTCACTAGTTGACACAACTTGACCAGCGTGAGCTCTACCAGCAACTGCTTGCTGCTGGCATTGCGGTAATTCAGGTCACAGTAATTGCACAGGTCGAGCGCACGGTAATAGAAGGCGGGGGCCAACTTAACGCTCTGTTCGCCATAACGCTGCGCCACCTCATCGTTCATCTCAAGGAGTTTGCGCGTCTGGGGGGTACTGGCGACCATCAGGTCACGCAGGTGCTGGGCAAGACCGTTGATAAAGAACTGAGAGTCAAATCCTTTGTCGCGTATTTCCTTATATATCAGCAAGGCTTGGTTGACATCTCCAGCAAGGAAGGTCTCCACAAGCCTGAAGTAGTAGTCATAGTCGAGCACGTTGAGGTTGTCGAGCGCGCTCTGATAGGTGATGTGCCCCTCAGTCGAAGCGGCCACCTGGTCAAAGATGGACAACGCATCGCGCATGGCGCCATCGGCCTTCTGGGCGATGACATTGAGCGCTGCCGGCTCGGCTTCAATACTCTCCTGTTCACAGACGTATTGCAACTGCTGCACGATGTCGGGCACCGTAATGCGGGCGAAGTCATAGATCTGGCATCGCGACAGGATGGTGGGAATCACCTTCTGCTTCTCGGTTGTGGCGAGAATGAAGATGGCATATTCGGGCGGTTCCTCCAGCGTCTTGAGAAACGCGTTGAAGGCAGCCTGGGAGAGCATGTGGACCTCATCGATGATGAACACGCGGTAGCGTCCTGTCTGGGGCGGGATGCGCACCTGCTCCGTCAGGTCGCGGATGTTGTCCACGCTGTTGTTCGAGGCGGCATCCAGCTCATTGATATTGTAGGAGCGCTGCTCGTTGAACGCCTTGCATGACGGGCACTCGTTGCAGGCCTCGCCCTCGGGCGTAGGGTGCTCACAGTTGATGGTCTTGGCAAAAATGCGTGCACAGGTCGTCTTGCCCACGCCACGCGGACCGCAAAAGAGGTAGGCATGCGCCAAGCGGCCACTGGCTATCGCGGTTTTCAGGGTGTGGGTCAATGACTGCTGCCCCACCACGCTACGAAACGTCGAGGGCCTGTATTTACGCGCCGAAACAATATACTTCTCGCTCATCGGTTTACTATATGCTCTGTTTCTAGTCTAGTGTGCAAAGATAATACTTTTCGAGCAAATTCACACCAATCCATCATCAATTATTCTTGGCAATAATATGGATGATGGCGCAATGCGAATATCGATTTACTAGAAACGGATGCCCACAAGCGCGTTGAAATCGAGCAGGGAGCCAATGAAGTGATGCTTCTGGGACTTGTAGCGGTGGAAGTCGCCAAAACTCTGAAGACCCACAAAATACTGCTTGTGGTTATACACGGCACCCATGCGGGCACGCAGGTTAAGCGACCAGGCGCTGGCGCGGTCCTCGTTGGAGGTGGCAATCAGGTGACGATAACCCACATAGGGCGTCACCGTCAAGTTGAGCAACCACTTGCGGCTGAGCACCCAATTGTGGCCGTAGCCCACTAGCAGGCAATAGTCATTATAGAGGAAATGCGGCACCTCGCCATAGCCATCGGAGGGGATGTTGTCAAGGACAAACTGGGGCAATTCATCCATGGCGATGGACATATCGCGGTGCTGAAGGCAGAAACCCGCAAGCCACGAGCCAGCGCTGCGCTTCTGGTACTTGGAGAAACAGTAGGCGGCAGCCTGGGCATAACGGCGGTTATTGAAGAAGTAGTAAGCGCTCAGTCCATAGGACTTGCGGTGCAAGCCACCAAAGTCCTTGATGGTCCACTTGCCACCAGTGCCCTTATCGGTCACCCTTGCTGTCGAGGTGCTGCTGTTTTCCATGTAGTAGGCGTCGGCGGCAAATCGGGCACAGGTAAAAGAGAAATCCAACTTCTTAGAGACCTTCTCCCCATTGATCAGGTTAGTGATGCCCAAGGTATAGCCCACACTCACTGCCATGAACGAGAGTTGCAGACCCACGTTGGCCGTCAACTTGCTTCGCAGGTCAATTTGGATGTCATTAACCGTTGGTTCGCCGCGGTAGGTGTCATTCCAGTTATTGGACTTGAACATCAGCTTCCAGTTCTTACCCGTGCTCACCACGTAGGAGGTGTCATAGGAGTTGAAGGTCTTGTCGCCCCACATATAGGTCCGCCAGCAGAATCTGATGAACTTGGGGTAATGAATTGTTCCACTAGTAAAATCCACATGGCCATGCTTCAACGCACGCCACCAGTAACCGCTGTCGTGGATGGTGTCGTAGGGCTCATTCATCTTTTCATGGATGCGCTCCACAGCCCGCTGCTTCAGGCGCTGCACCTTGTTCATGTGCACAACCGTATCCTCTGTCACTTCTTGGGCTCCAAGCAGCAGCGGCAACATCAATAGCAATATGAAATGACACCATCTCATTACAATCTGCAAAATTAAGGTTTTTTTTCAAAAACCGACACACTTGCCATCAAAACAGATAACTTAGATATGTTATAGCACAAAAATAGCCGCCCAACGAGGGACGGCTATATTCGTTCAAGCGTGAAAGGTGAAAATCTTATTTGATTCTTTTATACTTTTCAACCCATTCAGCCTTAAAATTATCATCTTCATAGTCAACACCTGATATTTCCATGAGATTGCCATTGATTTTGATAGCGCCAGCGTCAAGCCACATGTCGGGGCCGTCATATTTCGTATAAATATGACCATCCTTAATTACGTAATCGATAGCGCCGCCATCTTCCTCATAGGTGCCATCGGGGTTGACCCATACGGGCATAACTTTGCCACCATTCATAAAGAGGATTCCGTCTGATTCTTCATCATCCTTAAAGGTCTCTTCATACTCATCGCTCTTAACCCATTGGCCAGAACTATTCTTTAAGTACTCAATTTCATAGTAATAATACATCCTCCACAGGCCTGATAATTGGGTGGTAGCACCTCCGCCATTGTCATCCTTATCGTCATCGCCACACGAAACGAGACCGACACTCAACATTGCGACCATAGCAAAGGTCAATAAACTCCAAAAAAATCTCTTGTTCATAAAATACTTGAATTTTGGTGGGTCCTTTCTAATATTACTTTCATGGGGCCACACTGAGGCAAGAACCCGTTTTCATCCTCAATGAAACCCTTAATTTTTGCAAATTTACGTTATCCTAACCTCTTGTCTGTCACTTCTAGCCGATTTAACATATTTTTAACATTCATAAGAACGCATCTCATGCAAATGCATCTCCGAGTGACAGAAAATGATGCCGCAAAACTCCACTTGACTCAGTTTTAATCGGCGCAGCGCGATTATATAAAAAAGACATCAGTATTGCAACGCCCTCTTGTCGAGCGCATGAGATGCCAAAAAAAATAGCCGCCCCATGAAAGGGCGGCCATATCAGTTAAAGTGAAAGGGTTGAAAATCTTATCCGACTCTTTTAAACCTCATTACTCCCACATACTTATAGTTACTGCCATCATAATCTTCGTAACTCAGCTCGAATGTGTTGCCTGAAATCGTAATCTTACCCCAGTCTTCCCATCCATCGGTATCAGCCTCATCAACCTCGAGAAGATAGAGGTGACCGTTATTGATCTGATATTTAAAATCGTCTTCCTCCTCAACTGTACCGTTCCAGAACCACAGTCCTTTTGCATTACCTCCTGCCATGAACTTGATTCCGCTCACATTATCATTATCAGCATAAGAATGCTCATATTCACCCAGCTGAACCCACTTGCCAGAACCGTCCTTTTCATATTCAATTTCATGCTCATAAGTCTTTTTCCACGACCCTGTCAATTCGGCGCCACCGCCTTTGACATCGTCGTCATCACTGCCACATGAAGCGAAACCGACACTCATCATTGCGACCACAGCAAGGGTCAACATACTCCAAAAAACACTCTTTTTCATAAATCTTTTTTAATTAAATTACTAACGATGCTGCAAATATAGCAATTTTTGTCTCACTAGCAAAATCCTATGCTCCCTATTTCAAGCAATCACCATCATGGACCTTGAGTACAAGTCGATGTGGCTGGGGATGTTTTTAGGCTGATACCAAAAAAAAGTGGGGAGATATTGCACATTAATTATAATTGGTGTATTTTTGTGGCTCGAATAACGAACATAAACCTGAACATATTTTAGAACTACTGTAATGAAAAATATCCTGATCATCGGCTCGACAGGACAGATAGGTTCGGAGCTGACAATGAAGTTGAGAGGCATCTACACCGGCAATGTGGTGGCTGGCTATATTCCTGGTGCCGAACCTAAAGGCGAACTCGCTGAGAGCGGTCCTTCGGAAATCGTTGACATCACCAACGCCGCCCAGATTGGCGCCGTGGTGGACAAGTACAACATCGACACGATCTACAACCTGGCGGCACTGTTGAGCGCCGTTGCCGAGAACAAGCCTCAGCTGGCCTGGCACATCGGCATTGACGGCCTGATGAACGTGCTGGAAGTGTCACGCGAGAAGAAATGCGCAGTGTTCACCCCCAGCAGCATCGGTTCCTTCGGCCCCAACGCCCCCAAGGACGGTACGCCCCAGGACACCATCCAGCAGCCCCGCACGATGTACGGCGTCACTAAGGTTACTGGCGAGTTGCTGAGCAACTACTACGCCCTCAAGTTCGGCGTGGACACCCGCTCGGTGCGCTTCCCTGGCCTGATCAGCTATGTTACCCCTCCGGGTGGCGGCACAACCGACTATGCCGTGGATATCTATTACAGCGCCGTTCAAGGCAAGAAATTCATCTGCCCCATCGCCGCTGGCACCCTGATGGACATGATGTACATGCCCGACGCCCTGCGCGCCGCCATCGAGATCATGGAGGCCGACCCCAACCGTCTGGTTCACCGCAACTCGTTCAACATCGCGTCGATGAGCTTTGATCCTGAGGTCATCTATCACAAGATCCAGGAGTACATCCCCGAGTTTGAGATGGAATATGATGTTGACCCGCTGCGCCAAGGCATCGCCGACAGCTGGCCCAACAAGCTGGATGACACCTGCGCCCGCGTTGAGTGGGACTGGAAGCCCGAGTATGACCTCGACGCCATGACCAAGGACATGATCGACAAGCTGCGCATCAAGTTCGGCATGAAAAAGTAACGAATAGCGTCCAAGACCATTAGAATGAAAAAGGTCCTCTTGATACTAGGCTGCCTCATCTGCCTGTTGCTCAGTTCATGCTCGGGCAGCAGCTACAAGCTGGCAAAGGATTATCGGACCCGCGACACGTTCGGTTACCTGGTGTTCGTCAGTGAGTCGGGACAACAATATGACGACCTGTGGGTCAATATCTCAGGACTCGACAAAACCTTCCAGGCCTCGACAGCCCAGATTGTTGACGGCGAAGTCAAGGGCATGAAATATGGCGCACAACAGGGTACCCGACGCGTGATGATACGACAAAAGAATGATCGATTGCTCTATCAGGACATTGTCGAGATACGGGCGGGCGAGGACACCGTTATCAAGTTCAAGGATTGACAAATAAAGACAAGAAATGAAACAAGAGCCTGAAGCATGATGCCTCAGGCTCTTGTTACATTTCTCCAGTTTAAATTGCATCAACGGCGCAGGATGTCGATGAGCTCGGCAACGCCCTGTGTGGCCGGCTTGGGAATGACATGGACCCAACTGGGCACGGCGGCCGGCTTGGGGTCAATGTAGTAGATGGGCACACCGCGCTTGACATACTGGATGAGAGCTGCGGCGGGATAGACCACCAGCGTGGTTCCAATCACCACAAAGATGTCTGCGTCATGAGCCAACTGGGCGGCAGCATCCATGTTGGGGACGGCTTCACCGAAGAACACGATATGGGGCCTCACCGGGTCGCCGTAGGGGTCGCGCGTATCGACACTCGTTTCCAGCCCTTTATCGGTCAACTGGTCGCAGGGCAATTCATAGAGTCGCTCCTCGTGGGTGAGGGAGCGCACCTTCATCAACTCGCCATGCAAGTGCAGTACACTGGCACTGCCGGCACGTTCATGCAGGTCATCTACATTCTGGGTAATCACACGCACATCGAAGTCTTTTTCCAACTCGACCAGACCCAGGTGGGCGGCATTGGGCTCGGCGCCCTGCAACTGCAGGCGACGCTCGTTGTAGAACTTGTGGATGAGCGACGGATTGCGAAGGAAGCCCTCATGGCTAGCCACATCCATCACGGGGTAATTTTCCCACAGGCCATCGGAATCGCGGAAGGTCTTAATACCACTCTCGGCACTGATGCCGGCACCAGACGAAATCACTAATTTCTTCTTGCTCATAGTCATCGGTCTATTATAGGTTGTTAAGTGAATACTCTGTATATCGGACACATAATGTGAAAGCAAAAATAATAAAAATTTTCTAAAAACATACACCCCAATCAAGGAAATCACTATCTTTGCACCGTTTTTTACAAAAATAACAGCATTTTAAATGGATAAACTGAGTTACGCATTAGGCTTGAGCATGGGTGGAAACTTCATTGGCTCGGGCATCAAGGAACTGGATATCAATGACTTTGCTGACGGACTGAGAGCAATCTATGAAGGCGCAGAGCAGAAGATGACCTTTGACGAAGCCAAGCAAATTGTCACCGAATTTTTCACTGCCTTGGAGAAGGTAGGCTCCGAAGTGAACGAACGTCTGGGCCGCGAGTTCCTCGAGAAGAACAAGGAAACTGAGGGCGTGAAGGTGACCGAGAGCGGTCTGCAGTATCAGGTAGTGAAAGAGGGCGACGGCCTCCAGCCCGGTCCCAACGACGTGGTTACCGTCCACTACACGGGCAAACTGATTGACGGCACCGTGTTTGACAGCAGTGTAGAGCGCGGCGAACCCGCCACCTTTGCTGTGGGTCAAGTCATTCCCGGTTGGGTCGAAGGACTGCAGTTGATGCGCGAGGGTTCAGCCTACAGGTTGTTCATCCCGTCCAACCTCGCCTATGGCCCCCACGGCACTGGCCCAATCCAGCCCAACTCGACGCTCATCTTTGACGTTCAGCTCCTCAAGGTCGAGAAAAAGAGTTAAAAAGTCATCAAAATCCCGTAATATTTTCATATCAGAAAAACGATGAAGAAGATTTTAGCAATGGCCATGGCTGCTATGCTCATGACCGGTATGGCAAGCTGCAACAGCAAAACGGAGAGCACCGAGGAATCAACCGAAGCCGCTGCCCCCGACTACGGCCAGCAGATCAAGGACAACAAGGCCATCGGCCGCGAGTTTCTGGAGGAGAACGCCAAGAAGGACAGCGTCGTTCAAACCAAGAGCGGCCTGCAATACGTGGTATTGAAACAGGGTACTGGCATCAAGCCCGGCCCCAACGACACCGTTACTGTACATTACATCGGCAAGCTGCTTGACGGCACCGTGTTTGACAGCAGCATGGAGCGCGGCGAGCCCGCCACCTTCCCCCTGGATAAGGTTATCCCCGGCTGGACCGAGGGTCTGCAACTCATGAGCGAGGGCAGTGACTACCGCCTGTTCATCCCCAGCGAGCTGGCATACGGCTCAAAGGGCGCAGGAGAACAGATTCTGCCTAACTCGACACTGATCTTTGATGTCAAGCTCATCAAGGTTACTAAGAAGAAATAAAAGACAACATTTATAACAACATTCAAAAATCATCTAAAAAACTAGTTTTATTATTATGAAGAAGATTTTAGCAATTGCAGCAGCCGGTCTGTTGACCGTAGGTTTTGTAGGCTGCAACAGCAAGGCAGGCGGCAGCAGCGAGGCTATGGACTCGTTGAGCATGGCTTTTGGTGACCTCTACGGTGCCGGTATGGGCCAGCAACTGCGTAGCATGGATTCTACTGTCAACATCGATCAGGCCCTCAGGGGTATGGAGTTCATCGCCAACGCTGACACCAGCAAGAACTTCCAGATGGGTCTCCAGATGGGTATGCAGATTGCCCAACTTTATCAGGGTATCGAGCAGCAGTGCGGTATGCCCATCAACAAGAGCCTGTTCATGAAGCACCTGCGTGAGGCTATCATGAAGACCACTCCCATGGGTCAGGAAGAAATCATGGCTATCCAGAGCAAGATTGAGCCCCTGCTGAACAAGGCTATGGAGCAGTCCCCCAAGGCCATCGCCAACAAGAAGGCCGGTGAGGAATATATGGCTAAGCTCAAGAAGGACAACAGCTACACTTTCACCAAGAGCGGTATCGCCTATAAGGTGCTCGCAGCTGGTGAGGGCAAGAACTTCAGCGACAGCGACGTTGTTAAGGTGAACTACGAGGGCCGCCACCTCAATGGTGAGGTGTTTGACAAGAGCGGTGAGCAACCCGTTCCCTTCAACCTCAAGCAAGTCATCCCCGGCTTCGCCGAGATGATCCAGCTCATGAAGCCCGGTAGCAAGGTAACCGTTGTTATCCCCGGTGAGCTCGCTTACGGTCCCCAGGGTAACCGTGGTATCGATCCCAACGAGACGCTGATTTTTGACATCGAGACCCTCGGTGTTGACGACAGCAAGCCCTCTGTTCCCCAGATGCCTCGTCCCGCTGTACGTCCCGCTAAGTAATCGGGTACTGACAGTCTGATTAAATCATCACCGCCCTGAGCTTGAAGCGCAGGGCGGTTGTTTTTTGTTTCTGTACAATAAAGTCTCTTTCTCAACGTTTTATGAATATAACACGCAGTTATAACCAACTAAATTCCCAACATCATGAAAAAGTATCTTCTTTTAGTTATTACCGTCATGCTTGCTCTAGTTTCGTGTAACGACGACAAGGATGAGCCAGTAAAGTATCTGTACGCCAAAGACAATATCAACATCTGTGTGTCTTTTATCGAGAACAACCAAGACTTCATCTACAACCTTGATGGAGAGTTGATTTTCCAAGCTGAGCCTGGCAAGAGAATCATGTATCTTGTTTCAGATGACCAGAACTGGTATGCCGTGTATGGTAAATCGGTTATTAAGAATGGAGTGACCCTGTATTCTACCGACAACGAAATCAATGGCTTGGTGGTAGATCATGGTGATTTCTACACACTGGAGGCTGAACCATTATACTCCCCCGACCCCAATTCGCACACATACTATGGTGACAAGTGGAGTATCAATAAAAACGGATCAGTTCTTTATGACCTGCCTGTGTATGTGGGTCAAGCAAAATTCAGTAATCTGAGAATACATCCAAAATCAACTGGGCAACCTGATGTGGTTGTCGATTCCTACACCGGATACGGAAAATGCCCATGGGTTAATGGACAAGAATTCACTCTTCCTAGTGTGGAGTTTCAGGACATGTTATGCTTTGACGTATGTGATAATCAAGCATTGATGTGCTACTGGGATTATTCACTCAAGACCAAATATTGGTTTAGTGGCAATGAAGTAAGCCTAGGCTCATTTTTCCCCGTTCAGGCAAGCATCTATGACGGCAAGCCTTACATCCTTGGCAGGAAAACCGAAGAATCGGGTGAAGGAAAACAACCCGTCCTCATCACCGATGGCCAAGAAAGAATTTTTAAGAGTCCTGTAAATGATAAGAAGTTGACAAATTCAGGAAGTATGCTCAAACGCGGGGAAGACCTTTTCGTCCTGTGCAAGGGAGATCACTATTCAATCATTTTCAAGAATGACATTCCCATTATCGTGGATAGCGAGATTCATGACGGTACAGTTAATAATGGCAGTTCTATCTCCGACCACCTTTACAGAGGCTTTATCGTAATGGATAAACAGTCAAACAACCAATAAATGCTTCTTAGTTTTTGATCAACTTAGGGACCGAAAACTAAGCAAATCATATTTATATATAGGCCATGTGCTATCGCATGGTCTATATACTTTTATGGTCTTCTCTTTATAGCCACAGGAGGAAGTCCTCGCGTTGGAGTTTGGGGTTGGGGTTGAGAATGGCGATTTTGCCGTTGGTGTAGGTCTGGCCCACCTGCATATGGGCGCAACAAGCATTGTACAGGCTTGACATCTGGTCGTCGTGGAGCAGGTTGCGCATGACCATCACGCATTGGGCGTCCAGCAGCCGCTTTGCCACGACTTCGTCGAGAGGCCTGTTAATTAAGGCAAGCAAGGGTGTTCCTCCAGCTTCCAGCACCTCATTGACCATGACACTAGCGTCATCATAACATTCTGTCCTATGCAATTGCGACTGCAGCACTCGCATGGCAAGGGCATTTTGTTCAAGACACGGGTCGCACAAGTACAAGCGGCTCTGGCTATTGACCCCCAGCATCACGACAGACTCGATGCCTGTGGCAGCGCCCACTTGCAGGATGCTGCCGGGATTAAAGAAATTCACCACCCTGAACAGCAACCGCGCTTCGCGCTCGTCGATGAGGTCCATATCGCGTCGTTGGCGCGGTGTGGTGCCCGCCTTGACGGTATCAATCAGTTGATGGATGCCCTCGTAGGCATAATAGGGCAGACGTTGACGCCACACGTTGCGGACAAACTGGTAGGCGTAAGGCGAATGTATGCCGAAGCCGCCACTACGATGGTGACGGCTCCATGCATTCAGATATCGTTTTAATGAGGACAAGACGATTAGGCCTTAGGGGTCTCCTCTTTCTTGCGGAACTTGTCGGCAAAAAGGACATAGTTCAAGGCCAACAGCAGCAAGATGTAGATGGCGACTACGGCAATCTTGGCCCATGACTGCGTCTTGTTCACCTCGTCGGGGTCAAACTTGAAGTCGATCTCGTGATCGCCAGCAGGCAGTTGCAGGGCGCGCAGGACGTAGTTCACACGTCCCATCTCCACTGGCTTGCCATCAACGCTCACTTTCCAGCCCCACGGGAAATACACCTCGCTGAAGACCGCCAGGCCTCCATTAGCGCTATGGCTCTTGTAAGTCAAGTGGTTGGGGGCATATGAGGTCTCATAGATGGTGTCGCCCGGTTGTACGGCCTTAGCCTCGCCCAGCTGCTGCTTGAACTTGGCGTCGGCAACAGCACTGCGGGCGGGATTGAAGTTGTCGAGGAATGCCATCTCCTCGTCAGCATTCTTGACATAAGTGAGCGAATCGACAAACCATGCATTGCCCAAGGCCTCGGGGTTGCGCTGCATCGTCTGGTCATCGAGGATGAAATAGCGTGCGTTGAGCATGTTGAGCACCTGCATGTTGTTCTTGGCAATCTGGCTGTTGATCAGGTCGTTGTAACGCGACAACTTGGCGGCATGGTAACCGCCGATGGTCTTGTGGAAATAGCTAGGCATCGCCTCGCCAAAGTGTTGCACGTCCATCACACGGTAGTTCATGTCCTTGTCTTGCAAGATCTGGGTATCGACAGGGCGCGGGGTGAACTGCTGCTCACCGATGTCGTAGTGTGACGTGAACGTGTCGGCATTGATGTAACGCTTGTTCACGGCATACATGTCCACGAGGACGATGGCGGCGATTACGAGCGTAGCCAGCATCTCGTTGAGTTTGCCCTTGAGGTAGGCAAAGATGATGCCGAAGCCCAGAAGGATGACGATCAGACTGCGCCAAGCGTCGCTGCTCACCAGCGCGCCACGCACGGCAGCGATGGCATTGTCAACGCCAGGATATTGCTGAATCTGTCCCGACTCGACGAGCATCTCATGCTCCTGGGCCGAGTAGTGCCCGAAGATGCCGGGGAACAGGGCTGTTAACAGGCAGAAACCGGCACTCAGGCCGAACGATGCCAGCAGCGCCACCTTGTGCTTGCGCCAGCCGTCGGGCTCCCTGAACAGTTCTCGCAGGCCGAGCACCGCCAGGATGGGCATCGCAATCTCGGCAATGACGAGTATCGACGACACGGTGCGGAACTTATTGTACATCGGGAAGTGGTCAATCATCCAGTCGGTCAGCCACATCATGTTGTGGCCCCACGAGAGCAGGATGGAGATAATCGTGACAATGAGCAAGGCCCATTTCACGGGACCCTTGACAATGAAGCAGCCCAGTAAGAACAGGGCGCAAATGAGCGCTCCTACATAGACGGGGCCATTGGTCATCGGCTGGTCGCCGAAGTATTGCGGGAACTGGCTCAATACCTGCACGTCCTGCTGGCTCATTTCGCCCGAGTTGGCCAATTTCTCGGCCTTGGACGTTTCGCTCAGCACCAGCATCTTGTTGTCGCCGTGTTCGGGCTTGATGGTGGCGCCACCCTTCACATTGGGGATGAGCAGGGTAAAGGTCTCACCCTTGCCATAACTCCACTGGGTGATATAGTCCTTGTCGAGACCGCCCTTGGTGGGCTTGGCGTTGGCAGCGTCCTCGCCCTGGGGCGTAAGTTCGCTGTGGCCGCCACGCATGGTCTCTTGAGAGTACTTGTAAGTCAGATACAGGTTGGGCGAGTTGGCAATCAGGGCCAAGCCTGCTGCTACAGCCAGGGCGGCGGTAGCGATGCACCAGCGGCCCACCTGCTTGTCCATGATGGCCTTGACCAGATAGGCGATGACCAGCGCAACGATGAGGAACATCGAGTAATAGGTCATCTGCACATGGTTGCTGGCCAGCTGCAAGGCGGCAAAGAAAGCAGCCACGGCGGCACCTCCCAGATACTTACCACGGTAGCACCACACGATACCCGCGATGGTGGGCGGGATGTAGGCGAGCACCATGAGTTTCCAGATGTGGCCGGCGCCCATCAGGATGAAGAAGTAACTCGAGAAGGCATACCCGATGGCACCCAGCACGGCATAATACCACTTGACCTTGAAGGCCAGCATCAGCAGGAAGAAACCCAACATCAGCAGGAATACCCAGCTCACTGGCGTCGGGAAATACAAGCGATAGAGTGCCGAGGCGGGGTTCAACATCGTCGTGCCCTCGTAGGAAGGCGCAATCTGGAACGTGGGCATACCGCCAAAAAGCGCATTGGTCCACCACGACTTTTCGCCCGTCTGCTCGAGCATCGAGCTGGTTTCCTGACCGTTGGCCGCGCCCTGCATGATGTCGTGCTGCTGCAAGACGTCACCGTTCACGTCATTAGGATAGAAATAAATCCACGAGATGGCGGCAAACACCACCACCGCGATGACAAAGTGGATCACGTCGCCCAGCGACACCGACCCAACCAATTTCTTGTCTAAATTACTCTTCATGTATCTACCTGTTTTTTGTTATTTTCAATTACAACCACTAAAAGCGGTGCACGCTAATTGTGGGTGCCAACTAGGAATTCAGCACCTTAGCGGAATAGCGTGATGCCCACAATCGATGTTAGAATTCGGTGAACGACAGGGGCATGGTGGCCTGGAAGCTGTCGAGGATGTAGATTTTCTCCTTGCCGGCAAGGATGAGTTCGATGGGATGTCCGTTTTTCTCGAACTCGAGGAAGGCCTGGCGGCAGACACCGCAGGGTGCTGTGGGCTCCACCACAAAATCGCCACGTGTGAAAGAAGTGATGGCTACCGTTTTGACAGGGACGCCCGGGAATTTAGCGCCGGCGGCATAGAGTGCGGCACGCTCGCCACAGATGCCTGCAAAGGCCGCATTCTCCTGATTAGCACCGATAAACACCTCGCCATTGTCGAGCTTCAAGGCGGCGCCTACCTTGAAATTACTATAGGGAGAATAGGAGTGTGTGGTGGCTTCACGAGCCATGTCCACCAAATTTTTTTGCTCCTCGGTGAGTTCATTATAAGAATAAACCCTTACCTTTGTGGTGATTTTCTTTTCGACCATAACGAATTATGAGTTTATTTGACTTGGAACGCAAAATTATAGCTTTTTTCCCGATAAACAAGCGAATATTGCTAATTTGCTTGATTTTTGTGTCGTTTTCGACCTTTTTTGCAACTGCACAGACCAAACATCAACGGTATCTTGACTACATCGAGCGCTACAAGATGGTAGCGCTGGAGCACGAGAGGGATTATGGTGTGCCGGCAAGCATCACCCTGGCCCAGGGCATCCTCGAGAGCAGTGTGGGCCAGAGCAAGATGGCCCTGGAGGCCAACAACCACTTTGGCATCAAGGCCTATCACTGGAAGGGTGAGGTCTATGGCGGCGACTCGCTGGGAACTGTGGGTTACCGCAAGTATGGCGCCCCCGAGGATTCATTTCTCGACCACGTCAAGTTCTTGAAGGGACCGCGCTACAGCGTGCTGTACCAGCTGGACGTGACCGACTACCGCAGTTGGGCGCAGGGCCTCAGGGACTGCGGATATGCCGAAGACGAGGCCTACCCCACCAAGCTCATCTCCATCATCGAGCAATATGAGCTCTACGCCCTTGACGGCGGCAAGCGGATGGGCGTTCCCGTGGCCACTGCCACCGCCGAGGTCGAAGAAGCCGAGGAGACCACCGATAGCGGACGCTGGCACCACCGCAAACGTCGCAACCGCACCCAGCAGGCCACCGTGCAGGAGCCAAGCCAGGAACAGCAGCAGCCCTACACGCCGCTTGTCCAAGGTGGCGTCGCCTCCAGTGCCGATAATGACTAGGGTTCCAGGGGTCTAAAATCTTACAAAGAAAAAAAACGAAACAATCGAAAAATATTATTATCTTTGTGGGCTGTTAAAGGTTTTCTGCCCCCCAATCAAGAGGAGTCAAAAAACCAAAAACTAAGGACTAAGGACTAAGGACTAAAAACTAAAATACATTAATGTCAAACCTTTAAATAACTGATTTTATCATGTTTGGAAAATTTCAGGAACATCTCCAGAAGGAGCTCGCCGACATCCAGGCTGCCGGTTTGTACAAGAA
>CACYGX010000010.1 GCA_902774055.1 uncultured Bacteroidales bacterium | reverse complement strand
GTTAAGCCTCACCACGCCGATGGTACTGCGAAAGTGGGAGAGTAGGTAACCGCCCCCTAAGAGGGAGTCACTGGTCAAACAGCGGCTCCCTCGTTTTTTATCCCCCCGCCCGAACCCCGCTGGACAAACTGGACGGGCTGGACAAACTGGACTAACTGGACTAACTGGATCGCCGCTAATCGCGGCTGCACTGGACGGACTGGACGAGGGTGCTGTGGCGTTTTTTGTGGTTCTTGTCGATTGTGGTATTTAAATTATTTATATCTTTGCAGTTTATTGAGTGATTTTTTGCTCTCAGGGAGCAATTTTTTAATAAACATTTGTTTGCTTATGAAATCGAGAATATTTCTGCTTAGCATTGTTGTGATTGTGGCGTGTTTGTCTGGTGTACAGGTGGTATCGGCCCAAGATTCGCATCCTGACTTTATCGGCCCTATTGACAGCGAAGCCAGCTACAATAAACCTGGCCTCGATGCTACCGGCGATATCTTGTCGGCGCCGACAGGTGTTCGTGGTGACGTGAACGAGGATGGTAGCGTGGGCATCGATGACGTGTCAACGTTGATCGATTACCTCTTGCATGGAACTTTCCCTGACGATGATGGCACGGTGAGAATGAAGATGCAGGCAGGCGAGTTGTTGAATGGTATTACGAAGGACTACAGCAAGCGCAATTCGGCAACTGCAGACAATAATTTCTGGAATTATTGTCACTCTACGTTGCTGCTCGACATTAGTAACTGCACGATTACTGACGTGGCACTGCAGAACGGAGAAACGTTGAGCATACACTGGTTTGACGCTGATTGCAAATATGCTGGCACAGTGAACTCTGTTCAGAGCATACCGTCAACCGCCAAGTATGTGCGCTTTCAGTTAAGCAGCTCGTCGCCAATTGCATTGAGGAATCTGGAGGTAACAGTAGATGGTACGGCCTCAACAAGGAAAAATGCTGCAAATCCATCGTCGCAGACTGACAAGAGGACTTACTTCTCCTTTGAGGTGAAGAAGCCTTACAGATTTGATACTGGCGTGGATTACATCGGCGATAACCGCTTGTATGATAATGGCTTTGTATTGTTGCCTGAGAACTATGACCCGACAGGAGAGCCAACCAACCTTGCTGTGTTCATCCAGGGCACCAGCGGTTATCCTTTTGACCGGGTGAATGGTACCAGTGCCTATAATAACTATATGGGTATGTACAAGGCGCCACAGGAATTTGTCGCACTGAACAACATAGCAGTGTGCTGCTGCAGCGGCTTGACTAGCAAATACGGTAATAGCGTGACAAACCTCATGTTTGCCCCGTTATTCTGTGAATCGGTAGCAAATATGGTCGATTTTGTCAAGGACAACTACAATATCGGCAAGATTTATATTTACGGGAAATCGTCAGGAGGCATCCTTTGCAACCTCGCACCGCTAGTCGAAGAAATCGGGGCTGTATGTGCCGCATCGCTTGCTCCCGCATTTTGCCCGATAGCGTCTCAGGTATATCACAGAACCTTCCAGGCCGCATGCGCCAATATAACAGCCGAAGAGCTTGGCATTGATTATACCTTCAATAAGGATACATGGAATGAACAAGACCGAAGCGCCATATATGACAACATCTCCCAATGGAGGAAATTTGACGGATTTTTTGCCTCCTACGATGAAATCTCTGATGATGACCTTAGGGCTATCGCCGAAGACGCCTACGCCGTTGGTAATACCTCGCTCGCCGTCACTATGGACAAGAAGCCTCGAACGAGAGACCTTATAAACGGTGCAAAACGGTCGTTCCCTTGCCCCAATAAGGTTTGGGTCTCACAAGATGATAATGCTGTGGACTGGAGGATGTGTGCCCTGCTCGTTGACAGGACAGACAATTATACCTTGTCGTTCTTATTATCCAATGGAAGCCAGCACCATTCCGACGATGGACCAAATGCCGAAACTGTGGAATATACCCTGCCAGACGGAACCGTAGTAACGGCAACCAGAGGATATGCCGAAATGGTTGACTGGTTTAAATGTGAAGGTATAGAAGACAAAAAGTGATAGGACAGGACTGCAGTAACAGCAGTTCGCCTTAAAGATTTCACTAGAGGGTGGGGGATTCTTATTCTTCCCGCCCTCATTTTTATCGTTGTAGCTGCAAATGATGTTAGACGAAATCGTGTGCTGATTTCACGAGTTTTCTTGTTTTTTGTGGAAAAAAAGAAAAATTTCTTTAAAGGTTTGCTTGCTCCGAAAATTAGTTATAATTTTGTTGATTGATTAAGAATGATGAAGCGACTGCTGGCTATATTGACATTGATACTGGCGCTGGGGCTGGGTAATACTGCTCTGGGCGAGATTCAGTGGCATGAAACCAGACGCGAGATTCAGGGCAAGTCCGTGAATGATCCCCGCCAGAGTGACGGAATCGAGATTTACGGCAGCAAGGGAACCATCACCATCTACACCCCAAAACGCATTACGGTGCGCGTTTATACCATTCTGGGGCAGGTGGTATCACAAGCGACCCTGCAACCTGGTACCAGTGAGTTGAAACTAGGCTCACGAGGGATTTATTTGGTCCGGATAGGCAACATGACCCAGAAGGTAGCCATCTAGCCATCCTGGCGTCGCCTCATCAAGCGAGATTGAGATAACTGACTAAAAACCATTTAATAACCTTAACTAAACAGTAAATATGACTAATTTAGAAAACATTGATTGGGCACATCTGCCTTTTGGTTACATGAAGACCGACTATAACGTGCGCTGCACGTTCAAGGACGGCAAGTGGGGTGAAATCGAAGTCACCCAAGACGAAACAGTCAACTTGCACATGGCTGCCAGCTGTCTGCATTATGGCCAGGAAATCTTTGAGGGACTCAAGGCATTCCGTGGCAAGGATGGCAAGATTCGCATGTTCCGTCCTGATGAGAACGCCAAGCGCCTCCAGAATAGTGCGCGTGGTATCCTCATGGAGCCCCTGCCCGAGGACATCTTCATCGAGATGTGCAAGAAGGTCGTAAAGCTCAACGAGCGCTTCATCCCGCCCTATGGCAGTGGCAGCTCGCTCTACCTTCGTCCCGTCGAGATCGGTATTGCTCCCCGCGTTGGTGTGAGCCCCGCCGATGAATATATGGTGATCATCTTCGTTACCCCCGTGGGCCCGTACTTCAAGGAGGGCTTCCATCCCACCAAGGTTGCCGTTTTCCGCGAGTATGACCGTGCAGCTCCCTGTGGTACCGGCCGTTGGAAAGTCGGTGGTAACTATGCTGCAGGTATGGGTGCCACAGCCCGTGCCAAGGCTGCTGGTTATAGCGCTGCCCTCTTCCTCGATCCCAAGGAGAAGAAATACCTCGACGAGTGCGGCCCCGCTAACTTCTTTATCATCAAGGGTAACACCTATGTCACTCCCAAGTCAGGATCTATCCTGCCCTCAATCACTAATATGAGCCTCCAGCAGATTGCCCGCGACCTGGGCATGGAGGTTGAGGCTCGTCCCATCCCCCTCGAGGAACTTGCCGAGGCCGATGAGGCTGCCGAGTGCGGCACCGCTGCCGTGACCGCTCCCATTAGCGAGGTGGTAGATATGGACAAGGATGTTCACTACATCATCTCCAAGGACGGTAACGTTGGTCCCAAGGTGACAGCCCTGTACAACCGCCTGCGTGCCATCCAGATGGGTGACTATCCCGATGAGCATGGTTGGGTAGTCTTTGTGGACTAATCCCGATAGCGATAATGCTTGATTGTTTATCAATCATCCAGCGATACTACACACCCGGTAATGATGATTACCGGGTGTTGGTTCATCATAGCCGTCAGGTGGCCGACCTGGCAGTGGCCCTCAGTCAGCGCATGATAGAACGCCACGAGCCCATCGACATTGAGTTTGTTGAAGAAGCCGCCATGTTGCACGACATAGGCATGTGCCGCACCGATGCCCCTGGCATCCACTGTCACGGTACCGAACCCTATATCCTGCATGGCATTCTCGGGCGCAAGATGCTCGACAGCATGGGCCTCTACCGCCACGGACGCGTCTGCGAGCGTCACACGGGAGCAGGCATCACCGCGGCCGAGATTATCGCCCAGCAGTTGCCCATCGCGCCGCCTCGCGACCTCTTGCCCGAGAGCCTCGAGGAAAAAATCATCTGTTATGCCGATAAGTTCTTCTCTAAAAGCCGTCTCGAAGAGCCACCCAAAACCCTCGAGCGCGCCCGCCAGTCCCTGGCCAAGTTTGGAGGAGATACCCTCGAGCGTTTTGACGCCCTCGTCGCCCTCTTCGGCGACCCCGCAGGCCTCTGATGACTCTAGCATATAGATAACAAAACACCGTCGCACAATTGCGGCGGTGTTTTTGTTGAGAGTTTTCTCGTGCGAGAATGTCGGGATTACTTGCGAATACCCAGCTCCTTCTTAGCGATGAGAGCACGGTAACGGTTGATGTCAACACGCATCAGGTAATCGAGCAATTTGCGACGCTTACCAACCAACATCTTCAGTGCACGCTGAGTCGTATGATCCTTCGGTCAAGTGGGCAATACGGTATGAGAATAATGCTATCTGGGCCTCGGGAGAACCAGTGTCAGTATTGCTTTTGCCGTAAGTGCCAAAGATCTCTTTCTTTTTCTCTGAATCTAAGTACATTACAATTAGTTATTTAAAATTATTTCGTAAAAGCGGTGCAAAGATACAACCATTTTTTGAAATACAAGTACAAAATCCGCTTTTTTTAATAACTAAAAAACCATAAATCCATCATTTCACCATTCAATCGGCGTTAGACCATGCTGAATCAAGTAGTCATTGGCGCGAGAAAAATGGTGAGTGCCAAAAAAGCCCCCTCTGTTAGCCGACAAGGGAGACGGGTGAGCCGCCGTCAACACCAAGTGTCGCGTGCGGTCGATATAGGCCCCCTTGCGTTTAGCATACGCCCCCCACAACATGAACACCAGATGCTCCCGCTCCTGAGCCAAGTGGGCAATCACATGGTCGGTAAACTCCTCCCAACCCTTACCCTGATGCGACAGCGGTTGGTGAGCCTGAACCGTTAACGTCGCGTTGAGCAGCAACACACCCTGGCGCGCCCACCTTGACAGATCGCCATTGGCAGGAATCGGAGCCCCCACATCATCGTGCACCTCCTTAAAGATATTAATCAGCGACGGAGGCATCGGTATGCCCTCATTCACACTGAAGCACAGTCCATTAGCTTGCCCAATGCCATGATAAGGATCCTGCCCCAGGATCACCACCTTTACCTTCTCGAACGGAGCCGCATCAAATGCCGCAAAAATCTGCCGTCCAGGAGGAAACACCTGATGCGTCTGGTATTCACGGCGCACAAAGTCAGTAAGTTGCTTGAAATACGGTGCCTCCCATTCGCCCGAGAGCACACGGTTCCACGATGGTTCAATGCGCACATTCATAATAGATGTTTTACTTCACAGTTGCAAAGTTACAGAAATTACAGTAATTTTGCATCTGCATTTCCAAGAAATGTTCCAATAACGGACCCGTAGTTCAATGGATAGAATAAAGGATTCCGGTTCCTTCGATTGGGGTTCGACTCCCCACGGGTTCACGATGTATTGTTTGCAATCAGCTGGTTTTCAGTTGGTTGCTTTTTTGTTTGGTGTGATGTTGTGCAACGATTGTATAAGTGATTATCGTTTCTTTATTCTTTTTTTATGGGGGTGGGGTGTTTTGGGACAATAGTTGATATTTTTACACGAGATATGGTGGCTGATTTGGGACTGTATTTGTTTGATTTTGTCACAAAAACTAGAATCTGCAATATGTAAAATGTATTGAACGTTTGATTTTAAGAAGAAATTCTTACTTTTGCAAAAAGAAATGAGAATAGTGATTATGAAGAAATGTGTAATCTTGATATTAGTTGTGTTGGCTGTAATTAGTTGCAGCGAGAATAAGAAGGTGGAGCTGAAGGCTCCGATTAGAGTGGAAACACTGGTGGTGTCGCCTGATATGATAGACAATGCACAGTCTTATGTGGGCATTGTAGAGGAGCGCGAGGCAACTGCGGTGAGTTTTACCAGCATGGGCGTGGTGAAGCGGATTCTGGTCAAGGAGGGCCAGGTTGTTCGTCGTGGTCAACTGTTGGCCGAAATGGACCCGGCCACTTCGAGGAATAGTGTGGAGGTGGCGCGTGCATCGGTAAGCCAGGCCAAAGACATGGTGAAGCAGGCCGAAGCCACCTACAACCAGGCCAAGGATGCTTATGACCGCATGAAGTTGTTGCATGACAATGGGTCGTTGCCTGAGGTGAAATGGATTGAGGCTGAGACCCGTCTCGCTCAGGCTACATCAGCCTTGAATACAGCGCGTTCAGGTGTGGCTTCGGCCACTGCAACCGAGAAGATCGCTCGTAAAGGGCTTGCTGACACTCGTCTCTATGCCCCTGTCAGTGGTGTTATCGGCAAGAAGCAGTTGGTGGCTGGAGAGACAGCGTTGCCTTCACAGGCGGTGGTGAATATACTCGACATCTCAACCGTGAAAGTGAAGGTAGCTGTGCCCGAATCAGAGATTGGCAGCATCAATGCCAACACGTCAACCAGCATCAAGGTGGATGCCATCGGGCGTAGTTATAGAGGTGGCTTGATAGAGAAAGGCGTACAGGCCGATGCTCTCACACATACCTATGATATCCGGGTCAATGTCGGGAATGGCGACTTTAAACTGTTGCCGGGCATGGTGGCAAACGTCAGTTTCATTCCAAATGGGGCTCAGGTTGTTGGCCGCATGTCGATTCCTGTGACATCGGTACAGAGGAAATCAGACGGCACGCTGTTTGTCTGGACCGTGGACAAGAACAATGCCGCTCATCGCACTAGGGTAAAGATAGGTGAGACACATGGCAACTATGTGACGGTTGTTGATGGACTGGGCGCGGACCAGCGCATCGTGACAGAGGGATACCAGAAACTGAGTGAAGGGACAAAAGTAGTGTACTAATATGGGACGCAAGATGAAATGGCTCAAGTGGCCATTGGAACATTACCCGATATCGTTGCTCATCATTGGCATATTCTTTGTGCTGGGTATTTTTGGCATGTATGACATGCCCAAGGATGAGTTCCCACATGCTATTATCCGTCAAGGTGTAGTGGTGGCTGTCTATCCAGGTGCGACGACCGAGGAGGTGGAGCTTCAAGTTGCCCGCCCGCTGGAGCGGTATCTCTTTACTTATGGCGAGGTCAATCGTGTAAAGACCACCACGACGTCACAGAATGGCATGTGCATCGTGATGGTGAGGCTCAACGATGACGTGAACAACAAGGATGAAGTGTGGAGCAAAATCAAGCATGGCCTGAATGGCTTCAAGTCGCAGTTGCCCTCTGGCGTATTGGCCATTGCGGTGAACGATGACTTCGGCAACACCTCGGCATTGCTCATTGCCATCGAGAGCGACCAGCGCAGTTATCGTGAGTTGAAAGAATACAGTGATGAACTGAGTGACCGCCTGCGCAGGATTCCTTCGGTGGCCAACGTGAAATTGTTTGGTGAGCAGAAGGAGCAGATATCACTCTATATCGACCGTCAGCGGCTGCAGGCTTATGGAGTGGGGCAGCAAAGGCTCTTTTCGAGTCTGCAGGCCCAGGGCATCACGACGATGAGCGGCACCATCGATGACGACGACCAGCAGATACCTATCCATGTCGAATCCCAAAATAACAGCGAGGAGGAGATTGCTAATCAGATCATCCTCTCTGACCCTGTAACTGGCAAGGTGGCCCGTGTGAGGGATGTTGCCCGTGTGGTCAGGGAATACGAACCGATGTCGAGCCGTATTGAGCAGGACGGACATCCCTGTGTGCTGCTGTCGATGGAGATGAATCCTGGTAACAATGTAGTGCAATATGGCCGTGAAGTGGACAAGGTGCTTGACGATTTCCGTGCGAACGAACTGCCCGATGATGTGAAGGTTACACGCATTGCCGACAAGCCAAAAGTGGTGAATACTAGTATCACCGACTTCCTGCGCGACCTGCTGATCGCTATGCTCGTCATCATCCTGGTGATGATGGTACTCTTCCCGTTACGCTCAGCCATCGTGGCTTCCATTGCCGTGCCGCTGAGTACCTTTGTCTCGGTGGCGTTCATGTATATGTTGGGCATCGAATTGAACATCGTGACGCTGGCGGCGCTGATTGTGGTGCTGGGAATGGTGGTCGATAATTCTATCGTGGTGATAGACGGCTATTTGGAATATCTCGGAAAGGGCCTCGAACCCAAGCGGGCGGCTTTAGAGTCTGCCAAGCAATATTTCATGCCCATGATGTTGGCTACCATTTGCATCTGTGCCATCTTCTATCCTTTCCTGATAACCATGAAGGGCATATTCCACGATTGCCTGAAGGATTTCCCCATCACAGTCACTATCAACCTGATGGTATCGCTTCTCTTGGCTGTGACAGTAATACCTTTCTTGGAGGTCAAGCTGATCAAGCCCGAAAACGTGAAAACCGAGGGGAATGCCATCACCAAATGGGTACAGAAGACCTATGACAAGGTGCTCGACTTTACTTTCCGAAGGCCTTGGGTGACCATCTGTGGCGGCATTGCTGTCATTTTGTTGTCCACCGTCATCGTCCAGACGCTGAAGATACGACTTTTCCCCTATGCCGACCGCGACCAGTTTGCTGTGGAAATCTTCTTGCCCGATGGCAAGGGTCTGGCCGAGACCACCAAATTGGCTGATTCTGTCCGTCATGTGTTAGCCAAGGACGAGCGCGTCAAAGCTATCACCAGTTTCATCGGCTGCTCCTCGCCACGTTTCATGGATGCCTATGCTCCACAGATGGCAGGGAAAAACTATGCTCAATTGATTGTGAACACACAATCAGACAAGGCTACCCTCGACCTGTTGGCACAATATCAGCCACAGTTGGGCGAGGCCTTCCCCAATGCCTATGTGAAGTTTAAGCGGCTGGACTATCTGGAAGTTACAGAATTGGAGTACCGTTTCTATGGCGGCAATCTTGATTCCCTGCATATCGTCGCCGAGCGGCTGATGGAGCGCATGCGCCAGATGCCGGAAGTGGAATGGGTGCATACTGATTACTTTCAGCCCCAACCCATCATCAACGTTGAACTTGATCCTGTTGCCTCGGCACAGTTGGGTGTGACGCGCACCACGGCACAGCTGGCATTGAGTGCCAACTCGTGCGACCTGCGTGTGGGTCAGGTTTGGGAAGGCAATTATGAGCTGCCCATTGTGGTGAAAGACGATACAGACATGACATTCTCGGATGTTGCTAACCTGGGCATCGCTTCACCGATGTCTATCGTATCGGCGGGACTCAACCAGAGCAACAGCACCGTTCCCCTTCGCCAGATAGCCAAGGTGGCGCCCCAGTGGAGCGAGAGCCGCATCATTCACCGTGGCGGCGAGCGTTGCATCACAGTGACAGGACACTTTGTGCAGGGCGCTTATACGGGCCCTGTCGAGAAAGAGATCGCCCGCATCATGCAGCAGGAGATTGAGATACCTCATGGCGTGCGCTCAGAGGTGGGCGGTGAGATAGAGTACGGCGATGAGGCCTTGCCACAGATATTCGGAGGCATCGTCATAGCCTTGATTATCGTGTTCTTCTTCTTGCTGTTCAACTTCAAGAAGTTTGGTATCACGACAATCTGTATGGTTGCCCTAGCGTTAATGATACCAGGCGCACTGATTGGATTAGGACTGATGAACCGTTCCCTGGGTCTTACATCGATTTTTGGCCTAATCACGCTGATGGGAATGATTATGCGCAACGAGATATTGATTTTCGAACATGCAATCGACCTGATAAAGAAATATGTGGCCGAACATGGGGATTGGACTGTTGACCGTGAGGGTTATAACAACGCCGTGAAGCAGGCCGCTTATGATGCCGGCAAGCGGCGCATGGTGCCCATCTTCCTCACGACAGCCACAACTGCAGTCGGTGTGGTGCCGATGATTATCGCGCAGAGTTCGTTTTGGATGCCTGTGGGAGTCACTATTTTTGCCGGTGGTATCGGTTCGCTCATCATGGTAGTGACCATGCTGCCCGTTATTTATTGGAAAGTAAGTCTAAAGTGATTTAATTTACTGTTATATAATCGAATATGATGATGAAAAAGATATTTGCTTTCGTGCTTTGTTCCCTGTGCTGCTGCTTTGCGTGGGCCCAAACCTACACTTTGGAACAGCTCAAGGATTCTGCCCTGCACAATAATTTCGCCATCCGTTCTGCACAATACGACATCGAGGCCGCCCGCCAGCAGCGTAAGGAGGCCTTTACCAAGTATTTCCCTAACGTCAGCGGTACGGGATTGTGGTTTAATGCCAATAAAGGCATGGCGCAGACCACCCTCAACCTCTCTGAGATGATTCCCCCCGAGGTGGGCACCTCATTGGCTCCCCTAGCTCAGTTATTGCCAGCAGAAGCCCTTGCTGCCCTTGCTAATCCCATCAGCATCTCGATGATGAAAAATGGTGTCATTGCTGGCTTGCAGGCCGTGCAACCCGTTTTTGCTGGCGGTCAGATCGTCAATGGCAACAAGTTGGCCAAGGTGGGCGAAGATGTGAGCCGCCTGCAGATGCAACTCTCGGAAAACGAGGTGGAGAAAACGGCCGAACAGTATTTCTGGCAGCTGGCCTCCATCCAAGAGAAGATGAAGACTGTCGAGGCAGCCGAGGCACTGCTCAACGACATCTATAAAGACGTAGATGTGGCCGTACGTGCTGGAGTCGCTATGCGAAACGACTTGCTGCAAGTGCAACTGCGCCAAAATGACATCGCCAGCCAGAAACTTAAGATTCGCAACGGCCACTCCCTGGTGCGCATGTTGCTCTCACAATACTGCGGCCTTAGCGACACGTCGTTCGTCATCTCATACCTGACAGATGCCATTCCTCCTCTCGGCTCCAAGCAAGACCATCAACAGGCCTTATTGGGAACTGCCGAATACCAGTTGTTGGGGAAGCAAGTTGAGGCTGCTGGCCTTCAGAAGAAAATCGCTATCGGCCAGAATCTTCCGTCGTTAGCCGTGGGAGCTGGGCTTAATTATCATAACCTATTGGAAAAGAATCACTCCTTCGGAATGGTTTTTGCCACCGTCAGCGTGCCCATCTCTGACTGGTGGGGCGGCTCACATGCCATTAAACGCAAGAAATTTGAGCAGCAACAGGCTCTGGAGCAACTCCAAGACAATGCTGAACTGTTAAGGATCAGGATGCAGAGTGCATGGAACAGCGTGGAGGAATCCTATCATCAACTGCTGCTTGCCCAGCGAAGCATCGAACAGGCTGAGGAGAACCTGCGCTTGAACCGCGATTACTACAATGCCGGCATCTCGAAGATGAGCGACCTGCTTGAAGCACAGATGCTCTATCAGCAATCATGTGACAAGCGAACCGACGCTTTCGCCGATTATCAGAATAAACTACTTGAATACCGCCAAGCCACAGGCCAATAAATGAGGCTCCCGTGAAGCTGCCTTCATGGGCGCTATAGGTCACCTATCGCAATTGTGCCCACCGTTTTAGGGTGGGCACTAATGATTAGAATTCGCTGAAGAAGGTCGGGCGGATGAGCAGGCCGACGCGCAGGCGGCAGTGGTACTTGTTGTAGTCGAGCAGGTTCTCGCCATAGCCGTCATAGAAGTGCAGCATGATAAATTGGTTGTCCTTCTTGCGGATTCGGAAACCCACGTTAATGGTCGTGTTGAAGTTGAGTTTCCATCCTTTTCGCTTGACCAGGGTGATATCGGCGACCCAGCGTTTATTGCTGGACAGGAATTGCAGTCCTGACTGGAAAATGCCGCTATACCTGAGAATGTCTTTGTTATTCTGACCATCGACAATGGGAATCCAGGCTTTGGCATGTACCATCAACTGCGGGTCGATGATTGCCGACGCGCTGAGTGATACTTTGTTCCAACTGCGCGAGGCTTCGCCGTCACGTCCGTTGGACTCATGCTCGAGCATCACCGTTGCGGTGCCTACAAGCTTATCCTTGATGATAATGAGTTTTTGAAGACCGATACCGGGATTGAAGTTCAGGTCGTGGAAGGGCATGGACTCTTCAAAGACGTTCCACATGGCCTTCTGGGTATAACTCAAGAACAGGTGGCTATGGAACGGGAGTATCGATTTGGTGAGTCGTTGGCGGAAGCTAATCTGGAACTTCACGTCGCTGTTGAACTCATTGGGTTTCTGATTTACTGGACCACCAACGGTGAAATAAATGTCCTTATATGTGCCAAAAAACGGATGATTGTCAAAGTCATTGACAATGCTGTCAACATCGAATGTCTCCTGTTGCTTGCCAATGTTTGTGATTTGGGCCGACAATGCGCTTATCGTGCAAGCAAAAAGCCAAAAAAGTATAGTTCGATTCATATTCATATTCTATAATGTATTGATTTTGTTAAAGAACAGTGAAGTTCACGAGGTCAATATTGCGGTACTTACCGATTACCTGGCCGTTGAGCCACATCACAAAATAAACATCAGTGTCACCGTCGGGTAGTTTGGTCATCTCGATGGATAGCGCATACCAGTCGTCACCATAACCGATGGTTTCGATTATCCATGACCAAAACAAGCCCTCTTGCTCCGACAGAAGATGCTGAGGCTCTCCGTCAATCCATAGTGTCGCAACTTCGTTTCCTTCACTATTATTTTCGGATCCTACTGCATAGATGTGGCCATTGACGCGAGTCACCGAATTGACGCTTGCCACAGGAAGTCCCATGCCAGTGTTGTCGTGGACATCATCATAGATGCGAGGAAGCATCTGCAATTGCTTGTCAATCCAGAGGCAAGGTTCCTCGCCCACACGTCCACCAACTATGGTATGGGTGCCTTCATAAGCGAAGACCGTAAAAGCCCCAGCGTTGATATTCTCTTGTGGCTTAGGCAGGATTTCCTTGGCATATTTACCCTTGTGCTCATAATAGAGCACAGCGTTTTGGTATTTGTCATCGTCTTGGGGGTGGTCCCTTCCCACCACATAGCATTTTCCCTCACTAACTGCCATGCATTTGCTGGCAGGAGTGAACTCTTCGCAGTCTTCAAGCGGGAAAATGCCGCTATTTTTCAAGACGTGGGGGTAGTCAAACAGGTAGATGTAGTAGTCCCATTTGCCTATACCGTCGGTCCAGTGTTCCACGTCGTCGATGAAATCCACGTGCAGGGTGTTCCACTTGCCGTTTTTCCAGTAGCCGACCTGTTCCTTGGTCGTTTTTCCTGACACGAAGTAGTCATTGCCGTCGCTGATGATTTCACTGGCCTCTACACAATTCGGGAGTTCCATAACTCTTCGGCCCGTCTGGTCATAGATGTGGCCCTCGCTGGTGAGTAACAAGATTGTGCGCTGCTCTAGCGGCTTGAAGGGGCTAGGAGGCGCGTCGTGATCACACGACGTGAGCAAGAGCAAAACCCCAGTTGCTAACAGGCTGTAATAAAGAATTCTTCTCATCATATTTAGTTAAGAAATCATTTCATAGTAGTTTATCGGGTAGCCCCACCTAGGGCGATGTACAGCGCGATGATGCCTTGGGCTCCGTTGTACATGTTGATGGCCTCATTGAGCTGTGCGTTCAAGAGGGTTTCTTGGGCGGTGAGCACCTCGAGGTAGCTTGCCTTGCCGTTGTCCATGAGTTCATGGGTCCCGCGGTAAGCGTCCTTCAACACGGCCACCTGGCGGTGATAGTAACCATGCTTTTCAATGGCCGCCTGGCAGTCGGCCAGTGCTTCATTGACCTCATTACCGGCGTCTATAACGGTTTGCACATACTGGTTCTTTAGGTCTTCCTGCTCCAGTTGGCTGATTTTAAGATTGGCTTTCAACTTGCCCTGCGCAAAAATGGGCTGGGTTAACGAGGCCACAGCATTGAGCAGAATTTTACCTGGATTGACGACAGCACCCCCAGCGCTATTGGTCCAGCCGGCTAATCCTTGCAGGCTGAGAGATGGGAAAAACGCTGCGCGGGCTATCTGGGTGTCATAGAATGCCTCGGCCATGGCTAAGTCGGCCAACCTGATGTCGAGACGGTTTAGCAACATCATTGCCGGTACACCCAACTCAAAATGACGGGGCAGGGGATATGTGCCCAGATGGCTGCGTTCGATGGTTTGCGGAGTTATCGCCAGCAGGCGGCATATTGCGTTTTCAACCTGGCGGATGTTGCGCCGCGTGTCAACGATCGACGTTTTCACATTAAGGTAGGACGATTCCATCTGGTTGACGGCAGTGGAGTAGGACTTGCCGTTTTCCCAAAGTATCTTCTGGGTCTCAAGCGAGATGTTCCACAGACTGTCTGTAGATATAAGGATTTCCAACTGTTGGTCCAGCAAGAGCAAGGTGCTATACTGCTGGGCTACGGCCGAGATGATATTGGCGCGTATGGCTTGCTCAAGGGTCTGGGCCTGCATGAGAACAGTCTCGGACTTGCGCTTTTTATTCTTGATTGACCCAAATGCGTCAATGTCCCAATTGACTTGTAGCGGCAGATTATAAGTCTTGGAAGCGGGACTGTTACCGTAGGTGGCGATGGTGCCCGACGGAGCAAAATAGACCGATGGGAAAAAAGCCTGCTTGGCCGCAGCAAGCGAAGCCTCGGATTGCTGCACCGCGATGCGCGCCGAGTTGATGTCGGTATTACGCACGAGGGCGGTGTCGATGAGTCGCTGCAATAGCGGGTCGGTAAAGAATTCGCGCCATGACAGAGTGGTCATCAATGAGCTGTCAGAAGCCAGCTTGATATCCTTGCCAAAAACATCTGCGGGAATTGTTGTTTGGGGCTGGTATTCACTGCGCAAGCTCTTGATGGTTTTGCAACCCCCAAGTGACAGTGCAGCCACACAGATGATTATTATCTTGTTGAATGTTGTCTTCATATCGCTTTTTTCAATTCTCGATCGTCAGATCATTGGTTTCTGGTTGGACTGAAGGGTTGGCGTCCCCGCCTTGGTATTTTTCATGCAATCGCTGGAAGAACATGAAGAATACAGGAACGACAAACAACAGGGCGAGTGTGCCGACTGCCATACCCGCAGTGACGCCGAGGGCGAGCACACGGTTACCGTTGGCTCCAGCGCCACCGGCGATGATGAGGGGAATCATGCCCGCAATCATGGTGACGACGGTCATGAGGATGGGGCGCAAGCGCTCCTCACAGGCGGCAAAAGCCGCATCGCGGATGCTCATGCCCTGAGCGCGTCGCTCCGAGGCGAACTCAGTGATGAGGATGGCGGTCTTGGCCAGCAGACCAATAAGCATAATGACACCTGTTTGCAGGTAGATGTTGTTCTCCATGCCTGGCAGGTGTAGTAGTGATACCAGCCAGGTGATGCCAAACGAGCCCATCAGTCCGAAAGGCACGCTGAGCAGCACGGCTAATGGTGTGAACCATGAGTTATAGAGTGAAGCCAAGATCAAGTAGATGAGGATGACGCAGATGCAGTAAATGAGGGCTGTGGAATTAGATCCCGCGGCCTCTTCGACCTCGAGCGACATGCCACCGTACTCATAGCTGTATCCGTTAGGCATCTCCTGTTTGAAGACCTCGGCAATGGCCTTGTGGGCGTCGCCTTCCGAGAAGCCGTTGGCGGTCATCACGCCGCAGGTGATGCTCTGGAACAGGTTGAAGTGATCGACCGACGCCGAACCGACGATTTCTTTCAAAGAGACGAACTCTGAAATAGGCGCCATCTTGCCGCCTTGAACACGGACGAAGATATTGTTGAGCGACGATGGGTCAAGACGATACTCGGGCGCAGCGTTGGCCATGATGCGATACACCTTGCCGAACTGGTTGAAGTTGCCCACATAACTGCCGCCACAGTAGGCGCCCAGTGTACGGAGCACGGCAGCGGGCGATACGCCTGAGCGGTCGCACTGTGCCGCATCGACGCTGACCTGATACTTCGGGAAGCGCTCCGAGTAGGTGGACATAGCCATCATAATTTCTGGCCTTTCGTTCAACTTGGCAAGGAACTTGGTGGCATCGGCGTTGAATTCTGTCATTGGACGGTCTTGCATATCCTCCAGCACAAGGTTCACGCTGCTGTTCGAGCCGTAGCCTGGAACCTGAGGCATCTGGAAGGGGATGACAATTGCGTTCTTGATATCCTTGCAGTCCATGGCAAATCGTCCATAGACCAACATGATGTTGTGGTTCATTCCCGGGCGGTCGTCCCAGTTCTTGAGTCGGATGATGAGGGTTGCATAGCAACTGCCCGAGCGCCCGCCCATCATGCCGTAGCCGCTGATTACAGCATAGCTCTCCAACTCGGGAATCTTGTTCACCTTCTCTTCTACTTTCTTTACAATCTCCTGTGTCTCATGCAGGGTGCAACCTTCAGGCGCGCGCACCTCGGCAAAGAACACGCCCTGGTCCTCTTGTGGTACAAGACCCGAAGGCAGGCCGCGCATGAAGATAACAAGCAACACGGCGGTGATGGCAAGCAGTGCCCAAGCCAGTTTGGGACGCTTGATGAAGCCGCTGACACTCTTCTTGTACTTCTTGAGAATGGCGTTATAGCTTGCGGTGTAGGCCTTGGTGACATAATAGTTCAGATTCTTCTTCTCCTCGTTGCCCTTAGAGTAGCGCATCATGATGGCGCAGAGGGCGGGACACAGCGTCAGTGCCGACACGCAGGACAAACCTACTGCCGAGGCCAACGTGACGCCAAACTGAGTGAAGAACGACCCCGAGGTGCCCGGCATGAAGGCCACGGGAATGAACACGGCCATAAATACCAACGTACACGAGATAACGGCTATCGACACGTCGCTCATGGCCTCGCGGGTCGCGCGCTTGGCATCGGTGATGCCACTCTCCATTTTTGCCATGACCGCCTCGACCACCACGATGGCATCATCTACCACGGTACCGATGGCCAGCACCAGAGCAAATAGCGTCAGGATGTTGAGTGAGAACCCGGCGAGTGATACTATGGCAAATGTTCCCAACAGTGACACGATGATCGACAACGAGGGGATAACTGTGGCCTTGAAGTTCTGCAGGAAGAAATAGACCACGAGTATAACCAGGATGATGGCGATAACCAGCGTCTCAACCACATTGTGGATAGCGGCGAAGAGGAAGTCATCGCTGGTTTCCAGAATCTCGAACTCAAGGCCTGCGGGCATCGTCGGCTTCAGTTCCTCGTACAGTTTGTTGATTCGTGCATTAACTTCGGTAGCGTTGGCTCCTGGGGCCTGGAACACCATGTAGATGGTGCCTGGCTTGCCGTCGATGTTTGACGTGAAGTTGTAGCTTACGGCTCCAATCTCCACCTCGGCCACGTCATTCAGGTGCAGCAAGTGACCGCCATCGCTGGTGCGCAGCACGATATCGTTAAATTCTTCAACGGTCTTCAATGTGCCCTTGTACTCCATCGAGTACTGGTAGGCGTTCTCTGACTGTTCGCCCAGCGAGCCCGTGGCTGCCACGAAACTCTGTCCGCCGATGGCGGCAAACACATCGTTGGGTTCGAGCCCGTATTGTGCCATCACATCGGGCTTCAGCCAGATGCGCAGGGCGTAGGTATTACCCAGCGCCAACACGTCACCCACACCGGTGGTACGCATCAGTCGGGGACGCACGTTGATGTCGATGTAATTAGCGATAAAGTCGGTGTCGTACTTGCCGTCAACACTCTTCAGCGCACCGATATGCAGGATGTTGCTCTGTTGCTTCATCACCTGCACACCCACCTTCGTCACCTCGGACGGCAGCAGGGCCGTGGCGCGGCTGACGCGGTTCTGAACGTTGACAGCTGCAAGGTCGGGGTCAGTGCCCTGTTCAAAGAAGACCTGAATAGAAACGTCGCCCGAGGACGAAGCCGAACTCGTAATATAGGTCATGCCAGGCACACCGTTAATGTTCTCTTCAAGGGGCTGTACTACCGCCTTCATAATCGTGTTAGCATCGGCACCGGTATAGGAGGTCGAGACACGCACTGTTGGCGGCGCAATGTTCGGGTATTGCTCGATGGGCAGCGTGCTCATGCATATGACGCCCACCAGTGTGATGACAATCGCTATCGCGCATGCCATCACATATCGGTTGATGAAGATGTTATTCTTCATGATTAATCTTTCTTTTTGGCTTCGGTGGGGAACAAGACGCGCTGTCCTTCCTGTACGTTATTAGCACCGGTGGTCACAATGCGGTCTCCAATATTTAGGCCCTCGGTCACGATGACGTCCTTGCCGTTACCGGCATCGGTGGTCATTACAGTGACGGCTGTGGCAGTGCTGTCGCCCTTCACTTTATAGACCAGAGACTTGTCTTGCAGGCGCACCACAGCAGCCATGGGTATCACTATTACATTGTGGCGGCTATAGGGGAGAACCACGGTGCCTTGAATACCTGAGTACAGGACGCCATTGGGGTTGGGGAAAGTGGCTTTGCATGCCAGCGAACCGGTTGTGGCGTTCACCACGCCCGTCAAGGTCGAGATGCGTCCCTTGATGGGATACTCGGTACCGTTCTTCATGATGAATGTCACATCGGGCAGGTTGGCAATGTTTTTGGCCTTATCAGTCTGGGTGTAGCCCGATGTCACTCCCGCCTCGAGGACTGACTCAGAAAGCGAGAATTCTGCCTCCATCTTCTGGTTGCCACTGACGATAGTCAATTGCGTCATCGGCGTCACTTGATCACCAGCATAGACGGTGATCTCGCCAATGATACCCGACACGGGCGAAGTGATGGTGCAGAAGCCAAGATTAACTTTGGCACGGTTCACAGCAGTTTGTGCTTGGCTGACCGATGCTTTGGCTTGGCTGACGGTGGCTTGGGCTTGTTTATAGGTATTTAATGAGCTTTCGAGCATATAATTGCTGACAATTTGTTTGTCATACAGGTTCTTGTTGCTCTCATACTCAAGTTTGGCGCTATTGGCCTGTGAAATGGCTGCTTGGAGGTTGGCTTGGGCTGCCTGGAGGTTAGCTTTGGCCGACTCCAGCTCATGTTGGGCGTTTCGTGAGTCGATGGCAAAGAGCGTCTGGCCTTTGCGCACCTGCTGACCCTCAGAGACATAAATCTTCATCAACTGGCCACTCACTTGAGGTGAAATGGTGACGTCGGACTGGCCCTTCATTTTCGCACTGAACTTTATGGGCACTTCAATATCTGAACTCTGTATGGTCATCGTTTCAAATGACGTCTGCTTTTCCTTGGGAATATCAACGCCACAGGTCGCCATGAGCGCTGTGAGGATAATTAGCACACTCAACTTCAAGTCTCGTTTCACATGAGTTGGCGACAGGGGTGAAAATGACAGTAATTTCATATTTTTGCAATATTTATTGATTATATATCTTGATTTAACTCTTAGCTATGAAATATGATGTGTAAAGCCGCATTCCACTCATCAACACCTTGGCAATAGAGTGCGATAAAACCCAATAGACTATTGCTCTATTGGTGTCACACGGCAATCTATGGCAATGAAGTGTCATAATGATGTCGATGGTTTAATCAGCAAAATTACAGCATTTTTTTCGAATTGGGCTGTGTTTTTATTGTTAAAAAGCTATTCCACGTGAATTATTGGTGGATACTTATAATGGTTTAGTTGCTTTATCTTATTTTTTTGTTTTGTAATGGCAGATTGTGCATACACTGTGTGGGTAAACAATAGTCTCAAAGGTCACTGGTGGCGCCTGCTCAAGCATGTGCTTGATATCGCCGCCATGATCATCACCCGTGAGTTTGTACAGGCTCTCCTTCATGGTCCACAGGCGGTAAAAAGCGATGTCTCTGTCTCCGGCAGTTGCCATTAGTCGTATTTCGTTCTCGCTCATCACGCTTGATACAACGTGCTCATCGATGATGTCCAGTGACTCGATGTCGATGCCGACGGGCTGGTCGCTCACAGCACACACCACAGCATGACGGCAATGGCTCAGGCTGAAGTGGATGCCGGGGTGCCCTTTAAGCGAGGGTTTGCCCTTGTCGTCGTAGTCAAACTGTGGCATCTCAGTGATGCCGTACTCGTGACACAAGGCACGATGCAGCAGCCTGTAGGCTGCCACACTAAGGCGCTGATCAATTTCCTGCCGGTAGCGTAGAGCGTATTGGCGTCGCTGCGGACTCACCTCGCTCAACGCTGCCGGCAGGTCAAAATCACGGATGTGATCGTCATAATAGATCATGCAGGGAGCTGGAACTGGATGTGCCGCCCCTTGTGCAGGGCATAGATAACCACGGCCTCAATGATGTAGGCTATAAGGTAACTGTACCAGATGAACTGCGGCACCACGCGTGCCATGAGCCAGAGCACGGGAATCACCGTGAGCGATAATGCAAACGAGATGAAGAGCGCCATGCGGTGCTGGCTGTAGAGCTTATAGACGATCATCAGCACATAGATGTAGCAGAAGGGGATGAAACTCAAGGCAAACACGCGCAGGGCGGGCACGCTTTGGGTAAGCATCTCGGGTTCATCACAGCCAAACAGTCGTGCAATGCCCTGTGGGTACAAGAACACGAGCAAGCATGTGATGACCATTGCGGCAGTAATGAAGCGGAAACCCCGCTTGATGACGGAGCGCACCCCTTCGTCGTCCTTCTTGCCCACCTGAACAGCACCGAGCGATTGCAGCGTCTGGCAGGTACCTGACAAGAACAGGTTATAGACTTGTAGCAGGTTCATGCACAGGGCAAATACAAAGATACCCGTACGTCCCGTGGTGGACATGAAAATCTTGTTGGCAAAGAACAGGAGCAGCGTCAAGCAGATCGAGGCAACGGCAAGCGGAGCGCCCTGGGAGATAATCTGTTTCAACGATGCGCCCATGCCGTCGGTCGTAAACAGGGGCAGCAAACGCCGATTTTCGGGTTTGCGCCAGTGGCACAGCAGGATGGCAATGCCTACCAGATGACCCACCACTGTTGCTGCCGAGGAACCCGCAATGCCCCAGCCAAACCATTGAATGAAAACGATATCAAGCACGAGGTTCACCACATTGTCGACGATGACAGCCAGCGATACCAACCGCGGGCTACCATCAACACCCACCATCGTCGATAGGCCCCACATGAGGATGTAGGCGGGACTACCGATGAGCAAGATATCGGTATATTCGCGTGTTAGGGGCAAAATCTGCTCATGCTTACACAGCATCTTAGAAATCTGCTCGGGGAACATCAGGCCGCCCACAATGGCCAGCAGTAAGCCTATGCCCACACTCAGGCTCAGGGCACGGGTGAAAAATCGTCGCGCATCATCCAATTTATTCTGCCCGATGGCATAAGCCACGAGCATACCCGCACCTGCATTAATGAGCAGGTGCAGGGTGAAAATGAACTGGTTGATGGGCTTGGCCAGGTTAATGGCGCTCACGCCATCCTCGCAGATGAGGTTACCCACGATAATGCCGTCAACCACATTGCCAAGGCAAGCCGACAAGGCGACCAGGATATAGGCCCACAGGAACCTATAGAATTGAGTCTTGATATCGTTTTCCATTAATACTGTTAATTTTCAGTCTAGTAAAACTAGATATTCCAGAAAATCTAGAGTTTTGGGCTACATATCGAAGAATCCGAGAGAACTGATAGCCGTCAACATTCGCTCTACATAGTCCCATGAGGTCTGCGACCACGAGAAGTCCAAGCGGTAAAGGACTTGGGTCGTGTAGTTGTTATCGCGTTTCACGTCGGCGGTCTTCTGTCCGTGAGCCATATCCTGATAGGCGAGCAAGCTCGACATGGACTTGGCCTTCACGGGATCGTCTTTGGCTGCATCCATAGCCTGCTGGAACTCTTCCTGCTCGACAAACTTCACACCATCACCCACCGTGGTGAGTCCCATGAGCACGTCGCCCAGGAACTGGCCATGGATATTGTAAGGATGGAATACGGTGCAATCCTTGGGGGTCGAACTCAACAGCACGATGGCATGGGCCACCTCGTTGATGGGTGAAAATTCCACCTGCACGTTGCGCATGCCGTGGGGACAGCACCCCAGCATATTATAGACCTTGATGCGTCCCATGAACGAGTTGGTGGCAAAGTTGGCCTGGAACTCGCCGTCGGTCGAACGTGCCGCCAGATTGCCCACACGCATGATCTTGGCATTCAAGCCATGGAGTGCGATAGCATTCAGGATGAGGCGCTCGGCCATAAACTTGGAGTAAATGTACTTATTACCCAAGAACTGGCCCATGTACAGCCGCTGCTCGGTGAAGATGTCGGTCTTGATCTCGCCTGCCCACAGGCCGCGTGTGCTCGCCGTGGAGACGTGGATGAGTTTGGCGCCAGTCTTCACGCAGTAGTCCACACAGCGCTGGGCGCCGCCGATGTTAACGTCCTCGATTTCAGTTCCTTCGCTAAAGTGCTTAACAACGGCGGCGCAGTTAAAGATGGTATCCACCTTCAGGCCTTCGCTGAAATCACTGGTCACGTCGCCCATGACGATGTGCAAGCGCTGGCCGAACAAGTCGGTGAATGAGTTGTCAAAATAGTAGAACAACAGCGACTTCAATCGGCGCTCGGCAGCCTCGAGGGTCTTACCGCGCACGAGGCAGTAGATATTCTTAGCATCGGAGTCGATGAGCTCGCGCAGGATGTGGATTCCCAGGTAACCTGTAGCGCCCGTCACGAGTACGTCGCCCAGTTCCTGGCGTTCGCCCTTGCGGAAGTTCTCCAGCACGTTGCGTTGCAACAGGTTGTTGATGGCGGTGTAGTCAAATGCGGTGATTTCGGCATCGCCCTCATCGACACTCTCACCAGTAATCAGGCGAGCCAGTTTGCGAGGCGTGGGGTTGGCAAATACATCACCGTAAGCCACGTGCAATCCGGCCTTGTCGGCCTCGATAATGATGCGGGTCACGACAAGCGAGGTGCCGCCCAGCTCAAAGAAGTTGTCGGTCGCACCCACCTTGTCCATTTGCAGGATATCAGCAAAGATGTCACAAATGGTACGCTCAGTGTCGTTGGCGGGTTCTACATAGGCCGAACTGATGGCCAATTCGGGCTCGGGAAGCGCCTTGACGTCGGTCTTGCCGTTGGGAGTCATGGGCATCTCCTTGAGTTGCAGATAGGCCGTGGGCACCATGTATTGTGTTAGACTCTTCGAAATCTCGGCCTTGAGGGCATCGGGGGCAATTTCGCGGTCAGCGGTATAATAAGCGCACAAGTGCTCCTTGTCATTAATCTTGCGGATGAGGATGACCACCTTCTTCAGTCCCTCAACCTTGAGAATCACGTTCTCGATCTCGCCCAACTCGATGCGCAGGCCACGCAACTTGATCTGGTGGTCGGTGCGGCCCAGGATGACCACGTCGCCATCGGGCAGCCACTTGGCATAGTCGCCTGACTTATAGATGCGTGTGCCGTGGTAGTCCACAAATCGCTCGCGGGTCATTTCGTCCAGATTGTTGTAGCCATGAGCCACGCCACGTCCGCCGATGTAGAGTTCGCCAACAACGCCCACGGGCAACTCGTTGCCGTCCTGGTCAACGATATACTCGATGACGTTCAACTGCGGTTTGCCCACAGTGACGAGTTCAGCGTTAGTCAATTCCTTGTTGTTCGAGGCGACAGTGATTTCGGTGGGACCATAGCAGTTAAAGATGCGGGCCTTGGTCACTTTCCTGAGTTGGCCGAGCAGTTGGTCGGAGAATTTCTCACCACCAGCACGTGCGATGTTGATGCGGCAGATGGCATCGCAGAAGTCTTCACTCGTCAGCCACGTCATCCAGCGCGATGGCGTGCCCGATACCATATTGATGTGTTCCTCGTTGATGAGGCGTGCCAGGTCGAGCGGGTTGTTGGCCTGCTCCTCGGTAGCCACGATGAGCGTCTTGCCGTTGAAGAATGCTGTGCCGATATCTTGCAGGGCGGCGTCAAACGAGATTGTCGTCACGCTCAAGATGCGCTTGGCATCGGTCAACACACCGTTGGCAAACACGTTAGCGGGATGGCCGTAGAGGTAGTTGCAGATGCCCTTGTGGTGCAGCATAACACCCTTGGGACGGCCCGTTGAACCGCTGGTATAAATCAGGTAAGCGAGGTCATCGGGGGTGATGTCCGTTGTTACCTTGCCGTCGTTGTCGTCGTTAATCAGTTCTTCCACGTTGATGGCCTTACCTTCGGGAACATCGTCCATGCGGTCGGCTGTAGTGATGATATAACGCGCCTCGCTGTCCTCGAGGATGAGTTTCACGCGGTCAGCGGGATATTCGGGATCACAAGGAATGTAGGCGGCGCCTGATTTCAGCACACCGAACAGCGCCAGCACGAGACGGCTGGTGCGGGGCAGCAGCAGGGCTACACGGTCGCGCTCTTGTACGCCACGGCGGCGCAGGGCAGCGGCAATGCGGTTGGTCACTTCGTCCATCTCACGGTAGGTGAAACGGGCGTCGGTGGCTACCAGTGCCTCGTGGTCGGGCTGCGTTTGTGCAAAGTGGCCGATGCACTCATGGAAGAAGGTGAATGGAGCGTCACCCGTAGCGGTCTGGCGCAACTGGCTCAACTCGAGCTCCTGATTGTCGCTGACAATGGACAAGTGGCGCAGGCGCTCCTGCGGTTGTTCCATCATCCTGTTGGCGACGGCGACGATGCTCTCGGCAAGTCCGCGTCCCACGCGTTCGCTGTAGATGGAGTCATCATACTCGACAACCACGCCGCAGGTCTCGATTTTGATATTGATTTTGAACTTGGGAACGTTAAGCTCGAGCACTTCCTGGCCAATAGGCTTGCCGTTTACGGTATATTCCGAGAGCACGCCCACCTGATAAGCGTAGGCAATGGAGGGACGGAAACCGTAATCGGTAGCGATGCGGGCAAAGGGGTAATCCTCGTGCCGCAGCGTCTGGTCAAAGGTGCCGCTGGTCTGTTTCAGGAATTCGCTAACGGTCACGTCATCGATGCTCATGCCCAGGGCGAGCGTGTTGACAAACATACCCACGGTATCGGCAATCTTGAGGTTGCTGCGTCCGCTGCTGACGGTACATAGATAGACGTCGCGGTTGTTGGTATAGCGCGAGACTACATAGGACGTAGCGGCAAGGAACAGGTGGGCAGGAGTAATTTCGTGCTGGCGGCAGAAGGCTGCGGCCTTGTCAAGGTCAATAGGACAAACGGCCTCGCCAATCCACCCTTGTACATCGGTCTTGGGCAAGTCGGCGGGAATCTCGCTGGCGCCTTCACAAGTCTGCAACTTCTCGGCAAAGAACTGCTGCGAGGCCTTGAACGACTCGCTCTGTTCGGCCTCTTGCTGGTCGGTGACAAAGTCCAGATAGTTGTAGGTCTCTTTCTCTATCTCCTTGCCCTCGAGAGCCGTGCTGATTTGCCTGATAAACAGGTCGCCCGAACCACCGTCAAACACCAGGTGGTGTACATCTATCAAGAGGTGAACGCCACTGTCGGTCTTGACCACCTCGGCACGATAGAGAGGTGGTTTCTGCAGATTGAAGGGACGAACAAACTCTTTCTTGTAATTATTCAGGTCCTCATCGCTCATCTCGGTAACGGTTACCTCGACAGGCAGACTGCCCTCGGTGGTTTGGACAATGGTATCGCCCTCGGTCGCGAAGTGGACGCTCATTTCGGGATGTGACTCGATGACGCGTTTCACGGCACTTGCAAGACTGTTGGCGTCGATGCCATCGGGATACGAGAGCAGGTAGGGGATGTTATAGATAGTAGAAGCGGGATTCTTCAAGCAGTCAAAATAGACACCCGTCTGAGCGTATGACAGGGGCACGCTGGTGGGCGATTCTTGCTTTTGACTCGGTGCCGTGTCTTTGGCTTCAGTATGTTCACCTGAAAGCATCGCTGTCAGAATCTCGTTCTCGATAGACTGGATAGTTCCTGTCTTGACCAGATTTTTCGAGTCAAGGCTTACGCCAAAGCGCTTGTTGACCTGTACGGCCAATTTGATGGCCGAGATTGAGGTCAGGCCTGCATAGCCCAGTGGCGTTGTGACGCCAAATTCGGTGTTGTTGACGATATCGGCAACAATCTGGTGCAATTCCTCTTCCAGCACGTTCATGGGCACATTCACGTTCTCGATTGCTTCAGCCTTTTTCTCGGGCTTGGGCAGGGCGCGCTTGTTTACCTTCTGGTTCTGGTTCAGGGGGATAGCATCGATCTGCATGGTAACGGCAGGCACCATGTAGGGCGGTTTCTCGTCCATGATGAAGTTGTTCAGCGCCTCGATGTCCACCTGTTCGTCGCTCACGATGTAGGCAGCGATGAACTTGCCGCCGCCCTCCTCGTCAAAGGCCTGTACCGTAGCATCCTTGATGCCAGGGAACTCGCGGATGATGCTCTCGACCTCTTTCAGCTCGATGCGGAAACCGCGAATCTTGACCTGTCCGTCGCGGCGTCCTACAAACTGGATGTCGCCCGAGGGCAAGTAACGAACGATGTCGCCCGTGCGATAGATGCGATTGTATTTGGCGTCGGTCGTGAAGGGGTTGGTAATATAGACCTCGGCAGTCTTCTCGGGGCGGTTCAGGTAGCCACGACTCACTTGAGGACCTGCTGCCCACAATTCACCTGCTGCGCCCACTGGCAGACGATGACCTTGAGGATCAACGATATACAGGCGCATGTTCTTAAGCGATTTGCCGATAGGAATTTCTTTCAACTTCTTATCGACATGATAATAGGTAATAAAGACCGTGGTCTCGGTGGGACCATAGATGTTGTAGAGTTTGAAGCCCTGCGGTGGCGTTAATGATGCCAGTTTCTCACCACCGGTCAAGAGATACTGCAGGGTCTTGTTCTCGGCATTGGTAGCAAACTGGTAACCCACTTGCGTCGTCATGAACGAGTGGGTGATGCCATTCTGCTCAAAATACTCGTTGAGGGCAATAAGGTCGAGGCGTAAGTCCTCAGGAATAATATATAATGTTGCACCGCAGGTCAACGTGGGGTACGTGTCCATCATGTTCGCGTCAAAACCATAGCTGGCATAGGCTGCCACCTTGTGCTCAGACTGAAGATTCAACAAGTATTGGTACCAGTGGCAGAAGGCCACAAGATTGCGGTGGGTCAACTGGCAACCCTTGGGTACACCTGTCGAGCCTGAGGTATAAAGCAGGATGAACAACTGGTCGGGCTTGATGTCCACCTGGGGCGCTGCCGCAGCTGGCAGGCCCATGATATCCTTGGTCAACAGCACCTCGCCTTGGTACTCATCAACGATGGGACGCAATTCCTCGTCGGCAATGAGCATCTTTGCGCTGGCGTCTTGCATCATGAAGTTGAGTCGCTCCTTGGGGTAACTCGGGTCAAGCGGCTGGTAGGCACAACCTGCCTTGAGCACACCTATCGAGGCGATAGGCATCCACTCACAGCGGGGAATGAGCACCGACACAACGTCCTCGGCACCCAGACCTTTGCTGGCAATGTGGGCGGCAATGCGATCGCTGATCTCGTCAACCTGGGTATAGGTGAAATGCTTGTCCGTATAAACGACGGCAATAGCGTCGGGTGTGGCCTTGACCTGCTGGCGGAACAGCGAGACAATGGTCTGGCTGTCGTCATAATCCAGCTCGCCAGGGTTGAAACTGTCAAGGATGGCTACCTGGCTTGCCGTGGCAATGTCGATGTCGCGCAGGTATTCTTGGGCCAGGAAACCCTCGATCACGGCCTCATAGCTTTCCAGAATCTGGCCAATGAGGTCGCGTGAGTATTCGTTGGCGTTGAATTCGGCTTCGGCATGAACTTTGTTGTCTTGGATAAAGACCTTCATGTAGAGCGCATCATCAAGCGTATCGAAACTCAGGCGAATCGATTGTATGGGCTTGTCGCCCATCGTTGCGTTCTCAAACAATTTGCCGTGCCATGCAAACATCGAGTTGGTCTGCAGGTTCAAGTCCGTCATCAAGTCGGTGTAAGCGTACACCTCATGTTCACGGCATCCGCTCATCTGGTCCTGCCCTTGTTGCAGCAGTTCCAGAACGGTCGTCTCGTTGGTGAATTTTGCATAAGCAGGCAGCGTCTTGACTGTCATACCCATCGAGCGGGCGAAGCGTTTGTCGGTACGGCCGTTATAGACGGTGTTGAACAGTGATTCCTGCTCATTGTTGAACTTTGCCAGCAAGAAGGCGTAGGCGGTCGTGAACAGCGTGCTCTTGAACACGCCGTTCTGCTTGCAGTAGTCATCCACGCGGCTCAAGTCAATCGAGAGGGTGCGCAACATGCTGCCCTTGCAGCGCTCGGGCTCTTCCAGGTCAGGCATGAACTGGGTGAAGGTGTCGCCACAGTCAAAGTTTGCTGCATACCACTTCTTAGCCTCTTCAAATGCTGGCGTCTCGCGTTGTTGGGCCTCGTTCTGAGCCAACTCAAACATTGTCATCTCCTCAGGGGCAATTTCCTCACCATGATATGCCCTGTCGATATCTTGTAGCAGGATCAGCAACGAGGTGCCGTCTGAAATAATGTGGTGAGTGTCAAGGAAGAGGTAATAATGCTCACTATCGCGCTTTAGGTTGATGTGGAACAAGCGTCCGCCCTCGAGGTCGAAGGGTTGCATGAACCGTTCTTTTTCTTGCTCGATATCGGTGATGTCCTCTATGGCAAGTGACCACTGCTCGTTGGCCATGTCAATCGTCTGGATGGGTTCGCCGTCATCATTCACCTTGATGCGGGTGAACAGGGTGGGGTGGGCCTTGAATGCCGTCTCGACGGCAGCCAACAGGCGCTCTCCGTCCAGTGAACGGTCGATCTGGTGGATAAAGGGCAGATTATAATAGGGCTCGCCCTTGTGGCCTACACATTCTACATAGATTCCAAATTGTGATTTTGATAATGGTGCTGACAGTTCCATATTAATATTTTTGGAGTTTAAGAGTTAATTCAAGAGATTATTTTACCATTTTGTTGTGAAGATGCGGGGATTGACGCTCAATCCAATCCATCCCCAACGCAGGGTGTTGTCGCCGGAGTTACGTTTAAGGCGTTCCATCGTTTTGGAGCCCGACATTAATGCCGCGCCCAACATGACTCCCACATCGCGAGTAATGGCATAGGAAGTTTGAAATTCAAACTCGTGACCCAAGAACATGTCTATGTCTCTGAGTTTGGTTGCGGTCGAGAGGTTGTGGTAGCTGGCATCGATTTTGAGGCCAGGAATGGGGCAGTAGAATCCTCCGATGTAGGCGTTCTGCAAACCAGGCGTGAAGCCATTCAGGTAGGTGCTCACGTAGAAGAAGTCCATAGCGCCATAAAACTTGTGGTGAGAGCCGTAAACGGTGCTGAATCCCCTAATCACATCGTGGCGTATCACGCCGATGCCGCCCTTAGGCGGAACAGCAAAGTACTTGTCACCGCTCAAGTAGTCAAAACCGCCCACAAAACCGTAGGTGGGCTTTGGTGAGAATTCAACCTTGCCACTCGCCATCCACGCATCGATTTTCATGCTTGTCTCATTCTTGCCCATCTGGTGGTAATAGGAGGCCTCGACGTTCCAGCGTTTAGGCCTGAACGACAGGTAGCCACCCAGCAGTTGCTGGAAATGGGTAGTGTGTTTCACGTTCTCGTTGTCCATGTTTTGCATGCCGATGTTCATGAACAACACCGACACACCCAAGGGAAACTTCTGGAAGTCGTAGTGATACCACAGGTCCTGCATCGTCTTGTAGGGCTGCGCTCCACCCACATAATAGGTGTTGCCATCAAGCACGTCGGCATTCTGGTTATAGGCGAGAATCACGTGAGCCTTGTGTCCGTGGCCTTCATATCCAAATCTTAGCACATCGTGTGACTGCGAAGCCATCGCCCAGTCATCCGAGCCGATGATGCGCTCGTCGTCATAGGAGAGTGCCACTCTTCCCAGCTGGACGAACAGGCCGAACCGTGTTGTCAATTTGGCCCAAGTCTCATAGAGGTTCAGCGAACCTTTTCCCGCTTGTCCCCATATTCCTGAATGTTGTGGCGTGACGCGGGCTTCGAGCCAGTCGCGCTTGTAGTTGATGACGAGTCGGGTACGCCCCATGATGAAATGGGACTTGGCGACTTTGCCCTCTTCTTCCTCTGTCTCTTCCGTGGTTTCGGGAGTCATTCCTCCGTAACGTGTTTCACCACGAGCCAGAAGCTGCAGATCCACGCTCAGTTCGTTTTTGGGCTCAGCAATGGTGTCACTGGCAGGTTGTCCCGCCAGAGACACTGATGAAGCCACCATGAGCGCAAGAAGCCATTGCCTCATGGATAGATGATTGATATTCATGGCTTAACGGGGGTCAAATTCGAACAGATTGATGAATCCCGTGATGTTGAACACGTTCTTGATGTCGTCGTTCACGTTGCGCAGGATAACTCTACGCCCTTTGGCCTTGTTTTTCTTGAGCACGTCAAGCAGGATGCGCAGGCCGCTAGATGCGATATACTCTAGCTCTTGGCATTCAATTTCGATGTCCTTGGCCTCTTCCCTGGTAGTAAGGGGCTTTAATGCCTGTTCGGTCTCAATGGCTGCTGCGGTGTCGAGTGAACCAATCATGGTGACGATGGTTTTTTCGTCAAGTTCTTCAATTATCGTTTTCATTATGATCTTTTTTTTATTGAGAAACAATTACTTGTGTCTCAGTTTATAGTTTATTAATAATTCTAAGTTCTAAACTTTTTCATCGTGAACACGTTCTTGCCGTCATGGCGCTCATAGTTGATGCTATCCATCAGTTGCTGGACAAGCAGGATGCCCAAGCCGCCAATGGGCCTATCTTCGGCACTGAGCGTGGTATCGGCGTTGCTGCCCTGGGTCGGGTCAAAGGCCTTTCCCTGGTCGGTGATGATGATTTTCAGCCATTGCTCGGTGGCTTGTGCATCAACCGTGATGTCACCTTGTGTGCCGATGGGGTAGGCGTAATTCATCACATTGACCACTGCCTCTTCAACCGCCAATTTTAATTGAGATGTTATTGCAGAGCCAAGGTTTAACCGCTCGCCCACCGATTCGATAAATTCGTTGAGTTGGGGCACCTGGCGCACATCATTGCTCAAGGGCAGTTTCTCGTCCAGCACAAGGTCTTCGTCTTGACGGTGATAATGGACGACGAGCATCGTCAAGTCATCACTCTGTTGAGCTCCCTTGGCAAATTGTAGGGCTTCGTTGTGAAGCGTATCCATCAGCACCATGGGAGAAGTTTGATTTTGCTCCTGACAAGTCTTTACTGTGTCGATGATGCGCTGCAAGCCAAATAGATTGTGCTCAGTGTCAGCATTCTCGGTCAAACCGTCGGTATAGAATAGCAGGGTCGATTCTTGTGGCAACTGGATCTCTTGCTTGACAAACTTGAAGTCTCGGATTACGCCCAACGGCAGATTGGCAGTGACGTTCAATAGTTTCACGTCACCATCAAGGAGCAGCGGAGCGTCGTGGCCGGCATTGCAATAGCGCAGGCGTCCTGTGGGCAGGTCAAGTACACCGATGAAAAGCGTGACAAACATATTCGTCTCGTTGCCCTCACAGGCTGTCTCGTTGATGATCTGCATGATGCGCATTGGGTTACTCTCGTGCTGTGCAACGCTGCGGAATTGGGAGTGTACCACAGCCATCACCAGCGAGGACGGCACGCCCTTGCCACTCACGTCACCGATGCAGAAGTATAGTTTCTCGTCGCGGATGAAATAGTCATACAGGTCGCCGCCCACCTCTAGCGCGGTGACTTGCTTGCCGCTCACGTCAACGTCCTCACGTGAGATGTCGCTACTGGGGAGCATTTCGGACTGAATCCTTTGGGCAACGCGCAATTCGCTGTCCGAGCGTTCCTTAATCAGGTTGGATTGATGGAGCCGTCTCACATACAGGTTGAAGAGGTAGATGATGAACCCTAACAGGGAGAAGGCTCCCAACATGAGCAGCAACATGTTGCGACGCATGTCATTAAGCTTGGCGAACACCTCTTTATCATAGCACACCATCACCACTTGCCAGTGGGGCTGGCCTTTAATGAAGGCATGGTAGGCATATCCCGTGCCCATCTTTTTGTCTTTAAACGTGATGATTTTGCTGAGTCCCGAACTGCTGGATTCACGCTCGACGGTGCTGTCATTGATCATTCTCACTACAGCATCAACTTCACTTTGTTGGGTATGGCTCGAGTCGGGTTGGGATATGATTTTGCCATCCTCGGTGAGCAGCAGGAAAAAGGTAGAAGGAAAGTTGTGCTGCGTGTTCAAGGTATCGTTGATGAACTGGGTGGACAGGTCGATACCAAATGCGGCAATGGGTTTCCCCGAGTCATCGGTCAATGGAATAGCATAGGTCGTGACAGACTCGCCGCTAGCATCTGAATCCATATATGGGTCGCTCCAATGGCCATTGTTATTCAAGACGGCTTCCTGGTAATACTCGCGTTTAGTGTAGTCATGCGACTCACTGGCAATCTGTGTGGTGAAAACGCTGTCATTGCGACGGAAGGCAACGGGTTCAAACAAATTATCGTGTTGGGAATAGTACCCTGGCATGAAGGCTACAAAACATGTCATCACGTCTTCGTTGGACGAGACTACTCGTTTGATGATCCTGGGTATAACCTCTGGGCGATTGATTTGGCGCTGGATGGGCCATACGTAGTTGCGCACCATGTCCTCGTGGGACTTGAGCATATTAATGACATACACCGCCTTTAGGGTCATCTCGTTCTCGGCCCGGTAATCAAGCCCTTCTTCTACCATGCTGTGGGCATAGTTGTACTGAACTAGCGAAATGAGCTCGATGAGCGCACCGGCAAGCAGCATGATAGCGATAGCCGAGAGGGCCCGCTTCTTCTTGTGATTCTTCAGCTTATTCAACCAGTCTTTTATCATCCCTTAATTTATATTTGAATATTGGTTGAACGGCTGATGTCCAGCCGTTATTCTTCGTCTTGACCGTTCTGCTTGGCGATGCGCTTGCGCTCCAACTCATCGAGGATGATTTTGCGCATGCGTATGTGGTTCGGCGTGATTTCCACATACTCGTCGGCCTTGATGTACTCCAAGGCCTCCTCCAGGCTGAATACGATGGGCGGAACGATTTTCACCTTGTCATCGGCACCGCTGGCGCGCATGTTGGTCAGTTTCTTGGACTTGGTTACGTTGATAACCAGGTCTTTCTCCTTGGTGTGCTCGCCGACAACCTGTCCGCCATAGACCTCCTCTTGCGGGAAGATGAAGAAGCGGCCACGGTCCTGCAACTTGTCGATGGCGTAGGCATAGGCCGTGCCACCTTCCATCGCAACGAGTGAACCGTTGGTGCGGCGGGAAATTTCGCCTTTCCAGGGCTCATAGTCGAGGAAGCGGTGCGACATGATGGCTTCGCCGGCACTGGCAGTGAGCACGTTGGTGCGCAGGCCGATGATGCCGCGTGACGGAATCTTGAATTCGAGATGGATGCGGTCGTTTTGCGTCTCCATCATGGTCATCTCACCCTTGCGGCGGGTGACCATGTCGATCATCTTGCTGGAGTATTCCTCGGGGACATTGATGCTCAGTTCCTCGATAGGCTCGCACTTCACGCCGTCGATCTGCTTAATGATGACCTGGGGCTGGCCCACCTGGAGCTCATAGCCCTCACGGCGCATCTCCTCGATGAGCACCGACAGGTGCAGCACGCCGCGGCCAAAGACGTTCCAAGCGTCCTCGTTCTCGGTGCGCTCCACACGCAATGCCAGGTTCTTGTCCAACTCGCGCTGCAAGCGGTCCCAAATATGGCGCGAGGTTACATACTTGCCGTCCTTGCCGAAGAAGGGCGAGTCGTTGATGCAGAAGCGCATCGACATCGTCGGCTCGTCAATCGCGATGCGGGGCAGTGCCTCCGGGTTGGTGGGCAGAGTAACGGTGTCGCCAATCTCAAAGCCTTCAAGACCGATGATGGCGCAGATATCGCCGCTGCTCACGCTCTCGACGTGCTTTTGTCCCATGCCTTCGAAGGTGCGCAGCTCCTTGATTTTCTGTTTCACGACTTCGCCGTCACGCTTGCACAGGGCGACTTCCATGCCGTCCTTGAGCGTGCCGCGGTGAACACGGCCCACTGCGATACGACCCACGTAACTGCTGTAGTCCAGCGACGTGATGAGCATCTGGGGGTCACCCTCGATCATCTCTGGCTCGGGGATGAATTTGATAATGGCGTCCAGCACGGCGGTGATGTTGTCGGTGGGCTGTTGCCAGTCCTCGCTCATCCAGCCTTCCTTGGCCGAGCCGAAGATGGTGGGGAAGTCTAGTTGGTCTTCGTTGGCGTCCAGGTTGCACATCAGGTCAAAGACCATCTCCTGCACCTCGTCGGGACGGCAGTTGGGCTTATCCACCTTGTTGATGACGACGATGGGCTTGAGACCCAGTTGAAGGGCTTTCTGCAACACAAAGCGCGTTTGGGGCATCGGACCCTCAAATGCATCGACCAGCAGCAGGCAGCCGTCGGCCATGTTGAGCACGCGTTCCACCTCGCCGCCGAAGTCGCTGTGCCCCGGGGTGTCGATGATGTTGATCTTGTAGCCATTGTAGGAAATGGATACGTTCTTGGACAGGATGGTGATGCCGCGCTCGCGCTCCAGATCATTGCTGTCCAGGATCTGAGTACCCATGTTTTGGTTATCGCGGAACAGGTTGCCTGCCGCTAACATTTTATCTACCAAAGTCGTTTTGCCATGATCGACGTGTGCGATGATGGCCACATTGCGGATGTTCTGCATATTGCCTTATCGAATTTGGATGCAAAGATACTATAAAGTTTAGAGTTTAAGGGTCAAAGTTTGAAGTTTTTGGCTTCTGGAGGTTCGTTTTTTTGCAATGGATTTAAGCTTTCACAGCGAAAAACGTGAAAATATTTGATTTTTTGGAAAAAGAATGCTATTTTTGCAGTGTTGGAATTAAAGTATCTTCAGGTTATGGCACGTTATGGATTATATCGTTGTTTGTCGCTGTGCTGCTTGGTATGGCTGATCGTTGTGCCTGTTTTTGCAAGTGAAATTGCTGAGCCGTTGGCCGTTGATGTGACTGACATGAACAGCGAATTGGCCTTCTCTTTTTACGGTAAGACCTTACGGGTCGATAAACTCAAGCCCGTCAAGGTTCAGTCGATGGGAAAGAGTGATATCGCCGATGCCTGGAATGGCTACAAGACGATGGAGGTTGACAAAGTATTGTCATCGTTGCGTTCGCTGTCTGACGAATTGGGCCTGAATGACTGGTTTGTGTTTGAACTGGTCCGGAACTATGTGTATGCGCTATTGAAGACAAGCAGCCCGCAAGACAGGATCGTGCTCGACCATTATCTGCTTGTGGGCTTGGGATATGACGTGCGATTGGCACGCACGCAGCGTCAGTTATTGCTGCTGGTGCCCATCAAGCAGGCGGTCTATGAGCATGAGTTCGTCAGGGCTGATGGAAAGGAGTATTACCTGTTCTATGACGATTTAGAGTCCGTTAAGGAAAATTTGTCGGTCATCGTTGCCTGTGACCCATCCAAGAATGACGTTGGCAAGGGGCACACTTTTAGCCTATTGTTTGAGGACACCCCTTTGAAAGTGCGTTCGGGAGAGGACCGTTTCTGTGAACTTGATGACGGCAAGATACATCTTGCCTGCACTGTCAATGAGGGTGTCATGGAGATGTTGCGCAACTATCCGATCATGGACGTTCATCATTATGTCACTTCGGTTGTCTTGCCCCAATTCCAAGACACTATCCTGGGACAACTCAAACCTCAAATCGAGGATATGAGCCAATGTGAGGCCGCCGATGCTTTGTTGCATTTTGTGCAGTATGTGTTTGGTTACGAGGATGATAAAGTATTTCATGGCCATGAAAAAGCCAACTTCATTGAGGAGAATTTCTACTACGACAAGAACGATTGTGAAGACCGCTCCATCCTCTATGCTTTCCTCGTACGGTCGTTGCTGGGGCTAGACGTTCAGATTGTGGAATATCCTGACCACAAGTGTACTGCGGTGCACTTCACCGATTGTATCACCTATGGCAACGGCTATTACTTCGGGGGTGAGTTTTATCTGATCTGTGACCCGTCCTTTGTGGGTGCTTCTATCGGTAAGTGTATGCCCGAATATCGCTCACTTGAGCCCCGTGTGCTTGTTGTGAAACAGTCTGCAGATGAGGACGGCCACCATTCGCCATTGCATCCCCGACTGGATAAAATGGTCCGCGTTCCGTCCTTCCCACATGATCTGGGTTCCCTCTAGTGCTGCGTGCCCTGCATCTGCCGGTTTGCAGATGTCGATGGTTTGTTGTAACTTTGTGGGCACATAAACCTATTTATCAAAGAAAAGAAAAAATGAATAAGATTGCATTAGTGACTGGCGCGACTAGCGGCATCGGTGAGGCCTGCGCGCGTCGATTGGCCGAAATCGGCTACAACATGATTATTACGGGTCGCAGGGCCGACCGTCTGGATGCTCTTGCTCAGGAGTTGTCTGCCTTGGGCGTTGGCGTCATTACGCTCGAGTTCGACGTGAGGGACCGCGAGGCTGCCGCGACAGCCATCAACAGCCTGCCTCCCGAGTGGCAGGAGATTGATGTGCTCGTTAACAATGCTGGCGGCGCCCTTGGCCTCGAACCCGAATATGAAGGCAACTACGAGGATTGGGATACGATGATCGATACCAATATCAAGGGCCTGTTGACGATGACGCGTCTCATCGTCCCCGGCATGGTCGAGCGTGACCGTGGCCATGTGGTGAACATCGGCAGTGTGGCTGGTGATGCCGCCTATGCTAACGGCAACGTGTATTGTGCTACCAAATCGGCCGTGAAGGCCTTGAGCGACGGCCTGCGCATCGACGTTGCTCACACCAAGGTTCGTGTGACCAACATCAAACCCGGTCTTGTCGAGACCAATTTCTCGGTCATCCGTTTCCATGGCGACAAGGAAAGGGCCGACAACGTCTATAAGGGCATTCAGCCCCTCACTGGCGAGGATATCGCCCAGTGTGTCGCCTTTGCCGTGAGCGCCCCGCCTCACGTCCAGATTGCCGAGTTGCTCGTCCTTGCCACCCATCAGGCCAGCGGCAGTGTCATCCACCGCCAATAACTCCTTACACAACTGATTAAATCAAACAACTTGCACAACAAACAACAACTCTAACAACTTGATTAATTCTTAATTGAATTAATGTTGTTTCTGTTGTTACTGGTTGTGCAAGTTGTTTGAAAAACTGTGTGTTGTTTGGTTACGAGATATTCGGGGATTCCAGCCCGTAGTGGCGCTTGCGATCCATCCACAGGAGCAAGGCCGAGGTGATGATGGCGCCGACGCCGATCACGCCGAAGATGAGGAGCGATTGGGTGTAATCCACCTGCTCGCCGATGGTGTTGCGCTCCAGTACCTTGCCGATGAGCACAGGAATGAGCATCAGACCGATGTTCTGGATGTAATAGATGATGGAGTAGGAGGTGCCCAACTGCTTCATCGGCACAATCTTGGGCACTGCGGGCCACAGGGCGGCGGGCAACAGCGAGAAGGCGATGCCCAGCACACACATCAGCGTCACGGCTATCCAGCTGGAGTTGAGAGGCATAGCGAACACAAACAGGGTGATGGTCAGCAACACGCTGCCAATAACCATCATTGTGGCACCACGGCCCTTGTTGTCAAACCAGGCACCGAATAGCGGGGTGAGCACGATGCTCGTGTAGGGAAGGATAGAGGGGATGGCTCCTGCCAGTTCAGCCTCAACGCCATACTTGGAAATCATGAGTTTGGTGGCGAAGTCCAGGAAGGGGTAAAGGGCTGAATAGTAGAACAGACACAGCAGGGTAATGAGCCAGAAACCAGGGTTCTTGATGGTGATTTTCATGTCCGAAAAGTGGAACTTCTCGTCTTCGGCTTGGGCCGTGTCTTGCTTGCCTGGCTCCTTGTCGAGGCGGCGGTCCATCGTGCAATAATAGATGTAGGCGATAAGGCCCACACCAATGCTGAACACGCCAATGAGCAACGGGCGCGGGAGGCCCCAATTCAGGGCGATGGGAAGGCTGAAGTTGAGCGCCAGCGCGGTGCCCAGTCTGGCCATGGACACCTGCAGGCCCATAGCGAGTGCCATCTCCTTGCCCGAGAACCAGCGCACGACGACCTTCGAGACGGTGATGCCACACATCTCATAACCGATGCCAAAGAAGGCGAATCCCAACGCTGCCAGCGCCACCTGGCGCTTGATGGTACCCAGCAGGGGCACGTTCCACAAGGGGTCGGGCGAGGTGTAGGTAATCGCACTATAGACGGCTGCCGAGCCGGCAAGCATCAGCACACACGAGAGAATGCCCGTGAAGCGTACACCCATCTTGTCGAGGATGATGCCGCCAACGAAGAGCATCAGCAGAAAAACGTTGAAGAAGCCGCGTGAACCAGCAAAGATGCCAAACTCGCCGCTCGTCCAACCCACACCGCCGTCCTGAACGGCTTTTTCGAGCATAAACTGCAGCGGGGACATCTCCTTGGCGACAACATAGCCTGCCATCATAGTGAACGACACGATTGCGAGCACGGTCCACCGTGCCCACGCACGGGTAGCAATGGTTTCTCTGACTTGATCTCTCATGTGTTTTTATTATTCTTGAAAAAGTAGGGACTTTAAAGTCCTTAAGGTCCTTAAAGTCCCTGATTGTTAAGGTTTATAGCTGGTGGCTTAAGCCTCAGGCTTGATATTGGGTTCCTCGAGGCCGAGGTGCTTCTGGCGGTCAACAACCTTGAGGTAGAGACCGATGAGCAGAGCGGCAACACCGAGGCATGCCAGCATCACGAGGGGCCATGTATAGTTGTAAGAAACTGCAGCCTGCTCGGCGTCGAGAGTGCCGTTGGCAAGACCTTGAACGATGTCGGGGTTGGTCTTGTCAAGCACCTTGCCGATGAGGATGGGGAAGAGCCACAGACCGATATTCTGAATCCAGAAAATCAAGGCGTAAGCACTACCGATGATCTTGGCGTCCACCAGTTTGGGAACGCTGGGCCACAGGGCGGCGGGAACGAGCGAGAACGACGAACCCAGCACGAGGATGGTCAAGTAGGCCACGATAAAGCCAGTGGCTGCACTACCCTTAAACATGGGCAGGATGAAGGCGAACGTCAGGTGGCAGGCAATGAGCAGCAACGAGCCCAGCACGAGCATCGAGGCGGCTTTACCCTTGTGGTCCACATAGTTGCCCAGGATGGGGGTGATACCCACAGCCAGCAAGGGGAATACGGCGAAGACGCTCTCAGCGCTCTGGCGCATATAACCCATGTAGCAGTAGCAAATCAAAGCGATGATCGACACGCATAGCAAGCCGTACTTGGCGCCCTTGTTCTTCATGAAGTTGCTCATGAAGGCGGTGGCAGCAACCACGAGCATGACGATATACTGATAGATGGTCAGACTCTCACTAGCCCAGAACGAATTGGGATCAACCTCAGAGAATGACAGGTTGCACTGCAGCATGTTCACAGCATACTTCTGGAAGGGGAAGATAGCGCTGTAGTAGAGCACGCACAGCAACGATACCAGCCAGAAACCCTTGTTGGTCAAGATCTTGCCAATGTCGCTCACCTTGAACGGGTCGTCCTTCTCCTCGGCCTCGCCAGTCTGCTTGTCGAGCTTGCTGTCCATGAAGAAGTAAACGATGAACATGATCAGTGCGATGCACATCAGCACAACACCGAAGGCTACCGAGCGAGACACGTTGATCGTGCCGCCCAACTTAGCGAAGTAGGGCGAGAAGATCATACAGGTGGCAACACCCAGGCGGGCAAGTGCCATCTCGCTACCCATAGCCAACGCCATCTCGCGGCCCTTGAACCACTTAACGATACCGCGGCTCACGGTAATACCGGCCATCTCGACACCGCAACCAAAGATCATGAAGCCGACAGCAGCAACCTTGGCGCTGGCGGGCATGCCCTCATAGAAGGGTGATACGCCCAATTCGTCGAATAGAGGGATGTAGTTCAGGTGGTTGGTGAACCAGGTCTCAAGACCCGTGCCGATAAAGGCGTCGGTCACGGCATACCACTTGATGCAGGCACCGATAAGCATCACGACGCCCGCGAGCAGCGCGGTGAAGCGCACGCCCATCTTGTCGAGGATGATGCCGGCAAAAATCAGGAAGAAAACAAATACATTGAGGAACACCTCAGCGCCTTCCTCAGTGCCGAATGCCGATGAACTCCAGCCGCGGGTTGACTCCATCAAGTCCTTGATGGGCGACAGGATGTCCATGAAAATGTAACTGCAGAACATGCCCAGTGCGAGCAACAGAAGCGCTGTCCAGCGCATTCCTGCAGAATCCCTTAAAGTCTGAATCTTTTCTGACATAAATTGTTGTTTTTAAAATTGTTATTAGGTTAATATTAATGGTTTTCTTTAAGCAATGCCCAGCGACTGGCAGATGCGGTCAAGCTTCTGGTCGGCCCACTCGTTCTTGGCGTCGTAGTTCTCCTTCTTGTCGAGCGTGTCATGCACCTCGATGTAGAACTTGATCTTGGGCTCGGTGCCCGAGGGACGGATAGATACCTTGGTGCCGTCCTCGGTGTAGTATTGCAGCACGTTGCTGGTAACGGGCATGTCAAGCTTGGAGACCTCGCCAGTGCGCATGTCGCGCTGTTCGAGCTTCTGGAAGTCCTTGATGAGCACAACGGGCGAACCGTCGATGGTCTTCTGCGGATTCTCGCGGAAGTTGACCATCATCCGGGCAATCTCGTCGGCGCCGGTCTTGCCGGGACGCACAACGCTGATGCCGCGCTCCTTGCTGTAGCCATAGTGGATATACAGGTCGATGAACAGGTCGTTCAGGGTCATGCCCTTATCCTTGGCCCAAGCGGCGATTTCACACATCAGGGGGATAGACGATACCGAGTCCTTGTCGCGTGCGAAGGTCTCGGGCAGGAAACCGTAGCTCTCCTCGCCACCGCCCAGGTAGCGTCCCTTGCCCTCCATCTCGCGCATCACAGTGGCAATCCACTTGAAGCCGGTGAAGCAGTCAAACATCTTGATGCCTTCCTTTTCGGCAATCTTGCGGATGGTCTCGCTGGTAACGATGGTCTTTACGATGTACTCGTTGCCCTTGAGCATGCCCAACTCGCGGTTGCGCACCATCAGGTAGTAGAGGAAGATAATCTGGATCTGGTTACCGTTCACCAGTTCATATTTGCCCTTCGTGTTCTTGATAACCAAGCCGATGCGGTCGGCGTCGGGGTCACTGGCGAGCACCAGGTCGGCATCTACCTCTTCGGCCTTGGCGATAGCCATTGCCATAGCGCTGGGATTCTCGGGGTTGGGGGAGTCAACGGTGGGGAATTCGCCGCTCATCACGTCCTGCTCGGGCACGTGGATGATGTTGTCAAAGCCCCAGCGTTCAATCGAGCGGGGCACCATGTAACGGCCCACGCCATGGATAGGCGTATAGACAATCTTAAGGTCGTGGTACTTCTTGTTGACCTCGGGACTGAGCGAGAGGGTGTAGATGTCCTCGATGTAGGGACCATCAACGTCCTCGCCGATGATCTGAATCAAGTCGGGATTGCCCTCAAACTTGATCTCACGCACGTCCTCGATAGCATTGACATGATTGATGATGTTCACGTCGTGAGGAGCCACAACTTGTGCGCCATCGTCCCAGTAAGCCTTGTAGCCGTTGTAGATCTTGGGGTTGTGCGATGCCGTGATGTTCACACCGCTCTGGCAGCCCAGGCGACGAATGGCATAGCTGACCTCGGGAGTGGGGCGGGGACCCTCAAACAGATAGACCTTAATGCCGTTGGCGCTGAAGATGTTGGCTACCGTCTCGGCAAACAGGCGGCTGTTGTTGCGCACGTCATGACCGACAACCACCGAGATTTGAGGCAGATCCTTGAACGCCTCTTTCAGGTAGTTGGCCAGACCCTGGGTTGCACTGCCCACGGTATAGATGTTCATGCGGTTGCAGCCGGCACCCATGATGCCACGCAAGCCTCCGGTGCCAAACTCGAGAATCTTGTAGAAAGATTCCACCAGTTCGGTCTTGTCCTCATTGTCGAGCATCGCCTGCACCTCGGCGCGCGTCTTCTCGTCATAACTCTCGCTGAGCCACGTCTGGGCCTTAGCGGTCACTTCCTGTAATAATTTCTCGTCAAACATACTTGGTTCGGTTTTATAAGGTTGATGTTTCGTTTTTTACTCTTCAAACCGACAAAGTTAGTGCTTCTCAAGCGAAATGCCAAACAAAAATTGCTTTTTGTTTGCTTTTCCACGGCCTAATCGGCATACTGAGGACCTGTCATACAAAAAAAGCGCCTCGTCTCACGACGAAGCAGCCTTGCTAGGAAAAAAGTATCATATTGCTGCAAAGGTAGTGACGTGAATTGAATCGTGCAAACAAATTTGGTATTTTTTGGAGATAAATGACAAAATACTCTTCAAAATGGTGGCCTTAGAAATGCCGTTGGTTGATAAAAATCTTTAAAGTTTTTGATTTCTTGTGTTGGTACAACGATATTTTTATACCTTTGCCGCATCTAACCATTTAAGATAAAGACGACAATGAAGAAATTCTTTTTGACACTCATGGCGCTTATCGCTCTCATGGTAGCCTCTCCGGCAGCCAACGCTACCGACTGGTTTGACGTTCGGTCGGAAGGTGGCGAGACTTTGGCGCTCAACCCCGACATTACTACCAGCGAAAGCGGCAAGAGCTACCTCGTGTGGGTGCGCAACAGTTTTGACTTGCCCGAATCACGCGCAATCTATACCCGTGAGCGCGGCTATGACAAGACGGTGGCCTACAAGATTACCCTCTACAAGTTCACCGATAACTGGAAAAAGTTTAATATAGTACAAGTCGCCGTCTATGACGAGGATGGCAACCTCATCGACCAGTATGCCAACCCCGACATGGCTTCGACCGAGAGCCTCATTCCCGCAGGTTCACCCATCGAGACAATAGTCGAGGCAGCCAAGGTCATCTACGAGATCAAGACCAATCCCGAGTAACCCAATCTCAACGAGGAATAGCAAGCCGCAGGCGCTCATCGAGACCTGCGGCTTGTTTCGTGGTTATTCGGTGCTGGGACTTAATCGCCGCAATAGGTACCAATGAAGAAAATCGAGCGGGTGCTCTCTTCCAGGATGAGGTACAGGAAGGGACGGGTGGCATGGAAGTCGAACTTATAATTGGGCTCACAATTCGTTAATTCAAAACCAGCACATCGGTGATTTCGTCGCGTGTGCTGCCCTGATGGTCATCGGCTTCCTGCAAGGTGCGGAACAGGCGCCATGCAAACTCATTGTTGTTATTGCGCATCTGCTTTTGCTCTTCGGTGAGTTGGATGTGAGCTGGCGATTCGCACAACTGAATAACCTCGTCTTCGCCCATGGTCACATCCTCATCGCTGCTGCACGATGTCATCGCTACCAGCATCGTGATACGATAGCCAATCATTTCAAGATTTTTTCCATTTTTATCATATTGATAATTGAACTGTTGCTATCACTTAAACAACGTTCTGGCAAATCTTGCATCGTCAGTCCATCAATTTCCACAGCCCGAGCGTCTTTCCGCGGAAGACGCGGTACTCGACATCCGTCAATTCCATTGTGAACGTGGGCAGCTCTACCTGGTTGATGATGTCCTGGAGTTTGCGCACATTCATCTTTGCATCCTGCACGCGGCCTAGCGTGACGTGCAGCTTGAAATCGGACTGTATTTCACAGCCCTTGGCCTTAAAGTAGCGCCTGATATCCTCAACCAGAGCCAGGAAGTCGTCGGGAGCATCGGTGGTCGTGAGATGGATGACCTGCCTGTGATAGCCCGAGGCAAATGCATCAAGTTTGTCAAACGTAATGGTCGGGGCCATCTCATCTTCCAGCAGATTGTTCAGTCCGGGCACCAGATTCACGCCATCGGGGGCAAAGTCGAGAAACGCCATGGTGATATGGTAAAATCCTCGTTGCCAGCGCACGTTCACGCCATCCAGCACATCACGAAGCTCCCTGAACCAGGAATCCTCAAATGTGATGGGTACTTTAAGCTCCAGATAGGTCGTCATCGCGGCAGATGGTGGATTTAGCGGCGTTTTTTGGTTGATTTCTTCTTTGTAGCAGCCTTCTTTGATGCGGGCGTGGATTTTGCCTGTTCAAGTCCCATCTTAATGTTCTTGATGAGGGCTTCGCTGGTATAGGTGGCGCCGGTGGCAACGTCGGCATTGAGTTTCTTGGCTTCGGCAACGGTTTTGCCGATAAATTGCGGCAGCACTTTGTCCTTTGCGCGCTTGAGGTAGCTGGGTGATTCCTGGTTGGGCAATACCTCGATGTTCTCAATCACGCCATTCTTGATGGTGATATTGAGCGGGGTGGTGCCGTTGTAACCGATGACTTTGTTGGCAATGTCGCCAGTATAGATGACCTGAGTCGCCGTGGCGGCTTTCTTGGTCGAAGTTTTCTTTTTGGTGCGGGCGTCGAGCGAGGCGCCGCTTGCCACGAGCAGCATGATTGCTGCAATGATGATAGTTTTTTTCATTATTGTCCTTAGTTTTTAGTCCTTAGTCCTTAGTTTTTTAGTCCTTGGTTTAGATGGGTGAAAGTAGTCAATGGTTTAATTCTTCTCGAGCAATTTTTGGGCTTCGGCGAGCGTTTCGGGCTTGCCGATGTCCAGCCACTGGTATTCAGTATCAGGATGATAGCCGTGGATGAGGTGGTGCTTGCACTCATTGACATAGAATGGCGTGATGGAGAATTTTTCTCCTTCCTGACGGCGGTAGCGCTCCAGATGGGGGAAGATGCTCGGCGAGATGACGTGCAGCCCACCGAAAGCCAATTCGCGCAGGTCACGACCCCGCAACTTGTCGGCATCGGGCTTGAACTCTCCGGTCGCCTTGTTGGTCCAACCGCACAGGCGGTCGTTTTCGTCAAACAGGAAATAGCGTTGTGTCTGTCGCTCCTTGACCAAGATGGTTGCCAGTGCGTTGTGCTCGACATGATAGTCGTAGAACGCCTTCAGGTCCAGCGTGCTGATGATGTCGGTGTTGTGTACAAGGAATGGCTCGTCGCCGTCCAGCCACTGGCGGGCCTTCAGGATGCCGCCGCCCGTATCGAGCAGCAGTCCACGTTCGTCACTGATGTGCAGGTTGACCCCGAAGTTGTCATGTTTCTCGAGGAAGTCGATAATCATCTGCCCATAGTGGTGGATGTTGATGGTGATATCGTCAAATCCTGCTGCCGCCACACGCTCGATGACGTATTGCAGCATCGGTTTGCCGGCAATCTCGACCATCGCCTTAGGACGGTCGTCGGTTAGCGGGCGAAGGCGTGTGCCCAGGCCTGCCGCAAAAATAAGCGCTTTCATCGGTCAATTGGGTTAAGGGTGCGTTCGTGGTCGGGCTGCTCGCGGTGAGAGAGCTCGACGCGCACGTTGAATTTCTCATGGATATGCTGAGCCAGGTGCTCTGCTGCATACACCGAGCGGTGTTGACCGCCCGTACAGCCGAAGCACACCATCAGGTCGGTAAAACTGCGCTTCACGTAGCGCTCGACCGACTCGTCAACCAGCGCATAGACATGCTCCAGCCACTTGTCGATGGTGCTCTCCTTCTGCAGGAACTCGATGACATTGGCATCAAGGCCGGTAAACGCCTTGTATTTGTCATACTTACCCGGGTTGTTCAAGGCGCGGCAGTCAAACACAAAGCCGCCGCCGTTACCCGACGGGTCGTGGGGGATGCCTTTCTTGTAAGCGAAACTCATCACCCTGACGGTGAGTCCCTTATCCTCGCTCACAAAGTCCTTGAGGTTCACCAACTCGTCGATGACAAGGCTCAGATAGGGATAGCGTGTGAAAGGCTCCTTGATGACGAGTTTGCGCAGGTTGGCGATGGCAGGAACAATGCTGTTCTTCATAAAGTCGGGCTTCTTCTCGAAGTAGCCACGGAAACCATAGGCACCCAGCACCTGCAGCGTGCGGAAAAGCACAAACAAGCGCAGATTGTCATAGAAGACCTTCTCGTCGAGGTCTGGTTGGTATTCCTTCAGTTTTTCAAGATAGGCCTTGACAAGGTCTTTCTTCAAGTCATCGGGATACTTGGCGCGGGCCTGCCACACGAAGGATGCCACGTCGTAGTAGTATGGTCCCCGACGGCCGCCCTGAAAGTCGATAAACGCCAGTTTGCAGTCGGCAGGATGGTCGGCGTCGCCCACGAGCATCACGTTGCGGGACTGGAAGTCGCGGTACATGAACGTGTCGCAGGGTACAGCCAGCAAGTCCTGGGTCATGCGCTCAAAGTCATTCTCGAGCTTAGCCTCGTTAAAGACCACGCCAGTGGCCTTGAGGAAGCAGTACTTGAAGTAGTTCAGGTCCCACTTGATGGAGCGCTCGTCAAAGCTCTTGGCGGGATAGCAGTGGTCGTAGTCAAAGCCTTGGGCACCGCGGAACTGGATATCCACCAGGTCACGCATCGTGCGGCGCAGCAATTCCTTCTCCTCGCTGGTGAAGGCATGGGTCATGGCGCTACGGCGAATTTTGTTCCACAGGATGTTCTCGGGCTTCTTGCCCAAATCCTCCTGGATATAAGCCATGTGGTCGTCGCTCACGCCGTAGATCTCAGGCACCGACAGCCCTTGTTCGCGAAAGTGGCGCGCCATGTAGATGAATGCGTCATTCTCCTCGCGCGACTCGCCGACAACGCCCACAATGGAGCGCTCACCGTGCAGCCGGTAATACTGGCGGTTGGATCCCGCCTTATCCATCAGCACCACCTCGGTGGGCGGTGTGCCGATAAATTGTTCATATAATCTTTTCAGTCTTTCCATCGCTATCGTTACTATTGGGAAAAAATGATGATATTAGAATTCGCTGGTAAAGTGGAAGGTGATTTTCGGGAAATCCTGCTGAGCCATCTGCAGGACGTAGTTCGAGTCGGCAAGGAACACGTCACGGCCCTCGCGGTCAAGTGCCATGAACTGGTGTTTACGTTTCTTGAACGCCTCCAGGGCGTCGTCGTCATCGCTCTCGATCCAGCATGCCTTGTACAGGTGGATGGGTTCCCAGCGGCACTGGGCGCCATACTCGTGCAGCAGGCGGTACTGGATGACCTCAAACTGCAACTGGCCCACGGTGCCGATAATCTTGCGGTTATTGAACTGGTTGACAAACATTTGGGCAACGCCTTCGTCCATCAACTGCTCGATGCCCTTATTGAGTTGCTTGGTCTTCATCGGGTCGGTGTTCTCGATGTACTTGAACATCTCGGGCGAGAAACTGGGCAAACCGCGGAAGTGGAGGTCTTCGCCCTCGGTCAGCGTGTCGCCAATCTTGAAAATGCCGTTGTCGGGCAGACCCACGATGTCTCCGGGATAAACCTCGTCGATGATTTCCTTCTTCTGCGCCATGAAGGCGGTGGGAGCGCTGAAACGGTAGCTCTTACCGCTGCGCACGTGCTTGTAGTTGCCATTGCGCTGGAATACGCCCGAGCACACCTTTACAAAGGCGATACAGCTGCGGTGGTTGGGGTCCATATTGGCATGGATCTTGAACACAAAACCCGTGAATTTGTCCTCACCGGGCTCCACGGTGCGCTCAAGGGCGCTCACGGGACGGGGCGAGGGGGCAATGCGCACAAAGCAGTCCAACAACTCTTTCACGCCAAAGGTGTTCAGTGCCGAGCCGAAAAACACGGGGGCCACCTTGGCATCCAGGTAATCGAGTGTGTTAAAATCGGGATAGACGCCATCAATGAGTTCGATGTCGGCGCGCAGCTTTTCGGCATCGGCCTTGCCCACAGCCTTGTCGATGGCGGGGTCGTTGATGTCGCTGATGTCCACACGGTCGGTCACGTGCTGTTTATCGGGCTTGAACAGGCTGATGTTGTGCTCGTAGATGTTATACACGCCCTTGAAGTGAGCGCCGATGTTGATGGGCCAGCTCAGGGGGCGCACGTCAATCTGCAGTTCCTGCTCCAGTTCATCGAGGATGTCAAACGGGTCGCGACCCTCGCGGTCGAGCTTGTTGACAAAGATGATTACCGGGGTGTTGCGCATGCGGCACACCTCCATCAGCTTGCGCGTCTGGGTCTCCACGCCCTTGGCGACATCGACCACGATGATAACGCTATCGACGGCAGTTAGGGTACGGTAGGTGTCTTCGGCAAAGTCTTGGTGGCCAGGGGTGTCGAGGATGTTGATTTTGTAATCGCCATAGTTGAATCCCATCACCGAGGTGGCGACAGAGATACCACGTTGTTTCTCAATCTCCATCCAGTCGCTGGTGGCGGTCTTCTTGATTTTATTTGATTTCACGGCGCCTGCCACATGAATAGCTCCACCAAAGAGCAACAGCTTCTCGGTGAGGGTCGTCTTGCCGGCATCAGGGTGAGAGATGATGGCAAATGTGCGGCGGCGGGTGATTTCGGTTGTCAGTGACATTATTTTTAGTGAATAGTTAACAGTGAGTAGATAATAGTTGTTTGATGGTGACCTCGAGGCTATCGAGCCAGTAGGGTACCGTTACCTGGAAGGTGGTTTTGAACTTGGTTTTATCAAGCACGCTGTAGGCCGGACGGTGGGCCTTGGCGGGGAACTCATCGCTGTGGCAAGGCTGCACGTCACATGTGGTGATGCCTGCCAGGCGGTGGATAGCCTTGGTAAAATCATACCACGAGATGACACCCTCGTTGCTGAAGTGGTAGATGCCGGGGTGCCACTCATCGGCCGTGATGACCGTAACGATGGCGCGTGCCAGGTCTCGAGCGCAGGTGGGCGAGCCTATCTGGTCAAACACGACCTTCAATGCGGTTTTGTCTTTGCCCAGGGCCAGCATGGTCTTGACAAAGTTCTTGCCGTAGGGGGAGTAGAGCCAAGCGGTGCGCAGGATGACGGCATTGCCGCCCAACGTGTCCATCAGTTGGCGCTCACCGTCGAGTTTGGTGCGGCCATAGGCTGATTGGGGATTGGTTGCCATGTCCTCGGTATAAGGGACACATCCCTGGCCGTCAAATACATAATCGGTCGAGACATGGACCACGCGAGCGCCGTGACGTTTAGCGACACGGGCAAGGATGCCCACGGCGTCGGCGTTCAGCCGTGCGGCCGTCGGTTCGTTGTCCTCAGCGGCATCAACGGCGGTATAGGCCACGCAGTTAACGATTATGCTGATGGCATTGTCGGCAACCTTCTGCTCTACTGCAGCCTCGTCGGTGATGTCGAGCATGGTGATGTCGTCGCCAGCCACGTCGGTGTAGATGGCATTGAAGTGCTGATTGTCGGCCAGCACATTGCGCATCTCGTGACCCAATTGGCCATTGGCACCTGTGATAAGTATATTGATTGCGTTCATTGTCGTTCCTAAATTCTTAAGCCTGAATCCTAATCCACTTCATCGCCAAACAGGGGCTTCTCCTCGTCTCGCTTGTAATAGGCAGCGAGCATGCCGATGAAATGGGAAATTTGTGCCACGGCAGCGGCTGTGTCTTGAGAGATGTCCTTGCCCTGCAGGTGCAGCAGCATCACGCCATAGAGGGCATTGAAGCACGTCTCCAGTTCACTGGGGCGTTCCGCCTCGGGCAACGAGGCGCGCAGTTGCACGATGTAGGGCAGGGTGCGGTAGTAGTCGGCATGGTAGTCGGGAAAACGGCCTTGGTCGGCAAGCAGTTGCTGGTGCAGGTCATTCAGGCGGATGAGCACATTGTGGCATATCCTGATGTGTCCTTTTTCCCGCACGTTCTCAAGTTCCATCATCTTGATGAGTGACTCATACCACTCCCTGATCTCATGGCGGGTGTTGTCGTCCACGTCATAGCGGGCGATAATCATCCGATCCGCCGTGTCGATATCGAGTTTGCAGGCACGCAGCAAGTCCTCCACCTGCCACAGGTACAGGAGGTATTCGGCGATATTCTCTTTTCGTTTTTGTTGAGCGATGATCATAGCGTCATGAGGGCGTTATCCAAAGCGGCTGATGTTGCGCAACGTGGGCTCGTCAACGATGCGGATGCGACGCCCGTCAACAGTGATGATACGTTCCTGGGCAAAGGTCGAGAGGGTGCGGATGGCATTGGCGGTGGTCATGTTCGACAGGTTGGCCAGGTCCTCGCGCGCCATGTAGATTTTCAGCGTCCTGCCGTCATCCTCGTAGCCGTAGTTGTCAACCAGCATACACAGGGCCTCGGCCAGGCGGCCGCGGATGTGCTTTTGGGTCAGCGTCACCACCTTGGAATCGCTGCCGCCCAGGTGCTTGGACAACTCGTGAATGAAAAACCACGCCAACTTCATGTTGCCGTCGATGAGCGTTTTCACAATCGACATGGGAATGGTGCCCACCTGCGACGGCTCGATGGCCATCGTGCTGGCAACATAGGGCTCCTGGGCAAACCAGGCGCGGTAACCAAAGTACTGAATGGGGCGGTACAGACGCAGGATCTGTTGCTTGCCGCCCACGCCGTTCTTGAATCGTTTTACCTTGCCCTTGATGAGCACCCACAGGTATTGTGGCTCGTCCTTCTCGGCATAGATGATTTGGTTTTTTCGGTAATTATGGATGACAAAGTTTTCGGCGATGAGATGTTTCTCCTCGCTGTTCAGGATAGACCATACTGCCGCCAGGTCTTCCCTAATGATATCCTCTATTGTACCCTTAATATCCATTCAATTATGGTTTAACGTGCAAAATTACAACATCTTTGCCACCTATGCAAAACCACACCCCTAAAAATCCATAAAACCACATATATTATGGGACTTTATGTGATAATTATGAGTGAAAAATGGATTAGTGGCGGAAGGCGTCGGGTATGGGTACAGGACTGTTGGGGTTAAAGCCTGGCTGCTTGAGAATAGCGTCGGGAACAGTAACCGGGCGGTACTTGGGGTCGCCCCAATCGCGGCTGTTCTTGCCGCCGTTAAACAAGCCGTCAAGCAATTGATACAGCAACGGGCCGGCGTCAAACGAGATGGGGACACCCACCAAACTGATGGTGGGCTGGACGATGGGTAAGGTGCGCCACTTACCCGTGTAGGGGTCATAGATGCGGCGGGCTCCCACGTCAAGGCTGAAATAGTCAGTGGCTCGCCAGCCCAGAGTGCCGCCATAGGAGGCTGTGCCCAAGAATGGCATTGCAGCCACCGAGTGGAATTGCTGGTTGAGGTAGTATTGCCCGAAGGCGTTGAGCGACAAATTGTTGTTAATCATGAACGAGGCGTTGCCGAAGAAGCCATAGTCGTTCCAAGCACTGCGGTCAAAGTGGTATTTGCTGCCCGTGACGCCTGCTGTGACCTGGAAACGATCGCCCACAGGCATGGTATAGGCGACACTGGCACTCGACGTGTTACCCATGCCGGGATAGGTTGTGTGAGAACCAGCGCCTGTCAGGTATCCACCGCCCGCGCGGGTAATGACACCGCCCGACGACCAGTCGCGACTATAGGGGTTGGTATCGAAGCGGAATTGGGGCAAGTCAGACAGCCTGTTGCCGCGCCAATCCTGCTGGTAGATGGCCAACGAGTCGGCAAATCGATTTTTGTAATCCAAATGAAGGTCGGCTGCGGTAGGCAGATTAGCGTTAAAGGTGGGCTTGATGTTTGTCGCAGGCGATATGGCTGTGGGCAGTTCAGGCATAGTGAACTGCGGGCTGATTTTGGACTGGTCAAATTGCAGTTTAATCGCCTGATTCTCTTGGGCCTCCACGATGAGGGCGGCCAGAGTCAAGAATATGAACAATGCCCGCTTCATGCCTGCAAAAATAGTCTATTGAAACTTAACGGACAAGTCGCAAGGGTTAAAATGTCTTATTGTGGACTAGGCATGTTGTCCCAGGCGGCACGCAAGGCGGCAACGATGTCGTCATAGTCTTGAGTCGTAAACGGCTCATCGCTGTTCGATAAGATGGTGAATGTGATGCCATTATAGGTGCGGTTGGCATCGGTGTCCTTCATGCCGTTGCGCAGGTAGAAGGCATGGCGGCGCGTGCGCTGCTCGGGGTTGGGAGCATCGGTTTGGTAGGGTGATTCAATGTCCATGATAAACGGACGCTCGCCGCGGTATTTGTCAAGGACGGCAGTTAAGATGCGTTGCCCATAACCCCGGCCTCGCAGTTCCTTGCAAACTGCAAAATACCAGCCCCAATTGTACTTGGGTAGCCGCAACACCATGGTGAAGCCCACCAGCATTTGGCCCTCATAATAGGCCGTATAGTCGATGTTCATGACTTCCAGCAGATGGATAAGGTCATCATAGGGAATCTGCTCTTGGACAGGAAATGCAGTCTCGTAGAGCCGTCTCAATTCGGCATCATCTGCATTGCTGCTATTAATCTGTATCGCCCTCACCTCGATCTATTGTTTTATTGTTTTACTTGCTCTAGTTCCTCGCCTGCCTGTTCCCACTGTGCCATGACCTCTTCAAGTTCGCGCGAAATCTTAGAGTGCTTGTAGTAGATATCCAGATTCTCACTGGTTGCAACAGCGAGTTTGTCCTCAATCTCAGTCAGTTGCTGCTCCAGTTCGGCGATGCGGGCCTCAAGGGTTTTTACTTTCTTCTCGGCTTGGCGTATGCGTCGTTCACGTTCTTTCTGTTTCTGGTAGTCAATCTTGCCTTGACTTGCTGGCTCCGATACTTCAGCATCTGCAGCCGGTGCGGCGGGGGTGTTCTTGATTTCCAGTTGTTGTAGGGAATCGAGACGCTTTTTCTGCAGGAAGTCGTAGATGCCGCCCAGATGCTCACGAACACGGTGCTCGCCAAACTCATACACCTTGTTAACGATGCCATTCAGGAAATCGCGGTCGTGCGACACGACGATAACGGTGCCTTCAAAGGCTTGGATGGCCTCCTTCAGCACGTCTTTGCTGGGCATATCCAAGTGGTTGGTCGGCTCATCGAGGATTAGCAGATTGACAGGCTGCAAGAGCAGGCGTATCATCGCCAGACGGCTCTTTTCGCCACCACTGAGCACCTTGACCTTCTTGTCGGCATTTTTCCCGCCAAACATGAACGCGCCCAAGATGTCGTTAATGCGTGTGCGGATATCGCCCACGGCAACATAGTCGATGGTGTCGTGAACCGTCAGCGTCTCGTCGAGCAGTTGGGCTTGATTCTGAGCGAAATAGCCGATTTTGACGTTGTGTCCAATCTGGAGTTTGCCGTCAAAGGGTATTTCTCCCATGATGCACTTGACGAGGGTGGATTTACCGGCTCCATTTTTACCAACAAAGGCGACTTTCTCGCCGCGTTTGATGGTAAAGGTTACATCATGGAATACATTGAGGCTGCCGTAATCCTTGCGCAGGTCCTCGGCGATGATGGGGTAGTCGCCGCTTCGTGGGACAGGAGGAAATTTCAGCCTCATGCGTGAGCGGTCCACCTCATCGACCTCGATGCGCTCTAGTTTTTCCAGCATCTTGATGCGGCTCTGCACCTGGATGGCTTTGGTCGCCTTATAGCGGAAACGTTCGATAAAGTCCTCGGTGTCGTGGATGAGTTTCTGCTGGTTCTCATAGGCCCGCATCTGCTGCTCAACACGCTCCTTGCGCAGTTCAACAAACTGGCTGTAACTCACCTTGTAGTCATAAATCTTGCCCAGAGATATTTCAATGGTGCGATTAGTCACATTATCAATAAAGGCACGGTCGTGCGACACGAGCAACAATGCGCCGTTGCGGTTCTTAAGGAACGATTCCAGCCACTGGATGGATTCGATGTCAAGGTGGTTGGTGGGCTCATCGAGCAACAGCACGTCAGGGCGGCGCAACAAGAGCTTGGCCAACTCGATGCGCATGCGCCATCCGCCGCTGAATTCGCTCGTCGGACGGTCAAAGTCACTGCGCTCAAAGCCTAGGCCCAGCAGCGTCTTCTCAATCTCGGCCTCTATGTTCTCGCTTTGCAATAACGAGCGAAATTCCGTCTTTTGGGCAACGCGCTCGATGAGTTCCTGGTAGTCCTCGCTGTCATAGTCCGTGCGGTCGGCCAGTTCCTGGTTCATGCGGTTGATGGCGTCATCCATCTGTTGCAGGTGCTCAAAGGCACGCGCGGCTTCTTGCTTGACGGTGAGTGTGTCGGTGAGCTGCATCTGCTGGGGCAGGTAGCCCAGGGTGATATCTGATTGGCGCGCAACGGTGCCGCTGGTGGGCAATTGCTCGCCAGTGATGATTCTAAGCATGGTGGTTTTTCCAGCACCATTCTTCCCGACAAGCGCGATTTTATCCCGCTTGTTGATGACATAGCTGATGTTCTCAAACAGCACTTGGCTGCCAAACTCTACCTTTAGTCCCTGAATTGAAATCATGAGTGATTGAATTTTGGCCACAAAATTACAAAAAAACCAGATAATTTGGGCTATCTGGTTTCTCTTGCTTGTATTTGCAGCGTTTAGAACAGGCTCAGCGGTTTCTGCTCGATGCTGGCCTTCGCCTGCTTGATGTAGTCGGGATTGATGTCGATACCGATGCTGCGAAGGTTCATCTCGTAGGCAATCTTGCAGGCGGTTCCTGTTCCGCAATAGGGATCCAGCACAATGCCGTTGCGCGGGCATGTGGCAACCATGGGCAAGCGGTAGAGGGTGTCGGGGGCGACACAGTAATGGGCTATGCCTGAGCGTTGTACCCCGATGGTCCACACGTCACCCGGCACGAGGCCGTGGCCGCCTTCGGGTTGCAGGTAGTGTTCCTTGATTTTATCGTTCTTCTTGCGACCTTTACCATCGCTTCGCACGATCAAGGCAAAAGTGTGGCGCAGGTCCTCGTCGTTGTAATAGAAGTCCTCGGTTTTCACAAGGTGGAACAGGAATTCATGCACCTTGCGCAGGTGGTCCTGGCTGCCCTGAGGTGACGTGGTGGTTTTGTTCCACACGACCTCATTGACCAGTCGCCACCCTTGCTGGTCAATCATGGTGAGGACGATGCGCCAGGGTATACCCTGGACGAAGCCGTCGGTAGTGTCATCTCCCATGTTGAGCCATAACGAACCCTGAGGCTTGAGCACGCGCCAGGCCTGAGCCATCGCTTGGACGATTTCGTCGATGAATTCGTCCATAGTTCGTGCCTTGATGCTCTCGGTGCCCTGTCCACGGCGGCGCCAGTAGGGCGGGGTAGTGACGATGCAATCGATGCTCTCGTCCTCGATGGTTCGCATGATGGCGGCGGCATCTCCCTGCACATAGTGGGGCATGGCTGAGCGGCCTATCTTCTTGACCATGTCACGCACTACGTCCTCAGCCGGCTCTGATACAACGGTGTCCTCCATACTGTCGTTAGCCTCCGGTTTCTCGGTCACATTACCGCCGAGCATGCCATTAAGCAGAACCGCGGCGCGATTTGCCATTTTGTCATGGGCAATGTGGGAATAGGCTTCATCAGCAAGCCATGCGGCCACCAGTTCGTTGGGGTCGGTCTTGAAGATGCGGGCCAGTTTGAGTACTTGTTCGCGCTTGGGACGGCGTTCGCCGTGCTCATAGCGGCTATAGGCAGGAACATCGACACCGATAGCCATGGCAAGGTCTTTTTGGCGCTTACCGCTCTCGATTCGCAACTGCTTGATTTTATCTGAGAATAGCATAATAGATAGGGCTGTTTGTTAGGATTTGACAAATTTAGGCAATATCTTGGAATTATCCAAAAATATTGCCTAAAAATGTGAAATGATGGTTCAGAAACTTATCTATTTTTTCTTCTTGCGACGGTGCTGGTAGCGCCAGTGGTGCTGTATCGAGTGATACAGGTAGTGGCGGAAGGGGTGGAGGAGCCAGAAGTGGTAGAACAGGAAGGCAAGCACAGCACCCAGGATGCCAGCGTACCAGTTTAGGATGTTGTACCTGAAACCGTTAGTATAAATCATAACGCCGATTTCCATGACCAGAGCCATTACTGAAGCCACGGCAGCCAGTGCAATCTCCTGATTCAACTTGCTGTGGTGGGGCAGACGGGCCTTGGCATAATCCAGGATAAATACCAGTGCAACAATGAAATATAAGATGATGTGAGCCACTTGCTCAGCATAGGGGAATAACTTAAGGGCTTTGATGCCTAGGGGGTTTTCAACAAATGTAAAGAAAATCACAATCAGCACTATGATGGCCGATGGAAGTCCTTTGGGTATAGCTAGTAAGAATGATTTCATATTTGTTTTTCAGTGTTTGTAATTTCTCAATCGGCAAAGGTAACATTTTTTTACAATACGTAGTGCGTTTTATGTGTAAAAAATGAATGGATTGTAAAAAATGACCAATGTTTGGAGGACCCTTGGATGAAATAAAGTACTTTTGCACTGAGGTTTAAGATGGATTAGATATGACTAAGGATTTTTTCTCTATGACTAGACGTGAACGGCGTGGCACAATCGTCGTTTTGGTTGCCATTCTGGTGATATTGGCTGCTACATGGGCATGGAAGCACACCAGTAGGACAACGCCAGAAGTTGCGGTGCAGGCCGTTGAAATTCAGGAATTTGAAGCACAAACCGATTCTTTCCAGTCATCGATAACAAAACCCAAGCAAAAGCCTCGAAAAACCGAAAAGAAAAAGCGTGACACACATCGCAAGAAGCCACTGCGTCCACCTCAACCCAAGTCGCCATCTAGTCCTCGGCGGGTGGATCCCGTGCCTCAGTTTTAAGACTAGCCATGCATGAAAAATCAAAGGTAAAAGACTAACAAATTCAAAAAAAACTTGTGTTGTGATGGGGCTTTCAAGGATTAATGCTACTTTTGTAAAAAATCTAAAAAACTAATAATACTACGATGACAAAACGAGTTGGATTCGCAACACGCTTGGGCGCCATTGCTGCTGCAGTGGGCTCAGCGGTTGGTCTGGGAAACATCTGGCGTTTTCCTTATGAGGCCGGAGTGAATGGCGGTGGCGCTTTTATTCTGGTGTACATCTGTTGCATTTTGGTAATGGGTATTCCTGTGATATTGAGTGAGTTCATCATCGGCCGCTCGACCCACAGCAATATGAAGGCAGCCCTCAAGCGCTTGTCCCCAGGCAAGAAATACTACCTTTTTACCTACATCTGCATCCTGGGCAGTTTCATCGTCATCGGTTTCTATAGCGTGGTGTGCGGTTGGATCATTGAATACCTGTATCAGGCCGTGCAAGGCAGTCTGAGCGGTCACACTCCGCAGGAGTACAGTGATATGTTCTCCTCACTCTTGGAGAGCCCCTTGAGGTGTGTGGGCTGGACGGTACTTTTCCTCATACTCAATTTCGTGGTCATGAGCCGTGGCATTGAAAAGGGTATCGAGCGTGTGGCGAGCACCATGATGCCACTCTTGTTCGTCATACTTATAATCTTCTGTATCAAGTCGTTGTTCTTGCCTGATGCAGGAAAAGGTTTACGCTTCCTGTTCTATCCCGATTTTTCAAAGTTGACCATGCGCGGCGTTTTGGATGCTTTTGGACAGGCATTTTTGTCACTTTCGATTGGTATCTCTTGCCTCGTGACTTATAGTTCTTACTTTAAAGATGACACCTCGTTGACCAAGGATGCCGCTACCGTTGCCATTCTTGACACGCTCGTTGCCATCTTGTCGGGTGTGATGATTTTCCCTGCAGTGTTCTCATTCGGCGTAGAGCCAACGGCAGGACCGCGTCTCATCTTCGAAGTGTTGCCAAGCATTTTCCAGCAGATGACGGGTGGCTACATCTGGGCCTTATTGTTCTTCCTGCTGGTGTTCTTTGCCTCGTTGACTTCTACGATTTCCCTGAGCGAGATCCCCATCACATTCCTCATCGAGGAGCACAAGCTGTCACGTCCCCGTGCCATAGCGTGGACGGCGTTGTTTACCTTTGCCCTGGCAGTGCTGGCAGCGCTCTCGTTTAATGCGCTTGACGATGTCAAGTTGTGGGACAAGAATATCTTCGACATGATGGATTATGCCGCCAGCAATATCTTCATGCTCATTGGCGGACTGTTCACAGCGGTCTATGTTGGTTGGATTCTCGACCGTAAGGTTGTTCACGACCAGTTGACCAACGGTGGACGTCTCAAGGGTTCGGCTGAGCCATATCTCATCTTCTGTCTGCGCTACGTTGCTCCCGTTTCTATTTTCTTTATCTTCCTCTATCTTACAGGAATTATTTGACCCCTGTCTGAGCAACCGTTTATTTGTTGCCGTTGAGGTAATTGCGGATGGCGTCGGTGAACGGTCGCCAGTACTTGCGGCATTTCATCTCACCCACGCCGTAGAGGATGCCAAATTCTGCTTGGGTCGTCGGCTTCTCGGTTGCCATGGCCGTTAATGACTTGTCGCTGAAGACCATATAGGGGGCGATGTGGCTGGCTGTAGCGATGGCCTTGCGCACGTCACGCAGTTTCTCAAACAGCACTTTGTCCATGATCTTGGGGGGCTCGGCTGGACCTGCGATATCGGGGATAGCGGCTTGCTCAACAGGGGGTGACTGGCGTTTCTTGATATCGCGCCGTTCAAAACGGTTCAATTCTATGCTCTGGCGTCCATAGAGCACCTCGTTGCCATAGTCGGTGATTTTCAAGTGCTTGTTGTCATCATAGGCGACCTCGAATAGACCCATCTGCAACATTTGCAGCAGATAGGCGTTCCACTCGGCAATAGAGAGTTCCCGACCAACACCGAAGGTCTTGATTTTGTTAAATCCCTTCTCAACGAGGTCGGCTTTGCTCCAACCCATCAGGATGTCAGTCACCATGTACATGCCCGCTTCCTCGCCTGTGCGCTTGATGGCACTGAGGGCCATCTGGGCGTAGCGGGTGCCGTCGAAACGTTCTGGCGGGTTGTCGCACACGTCGCAATTCTTGCAGTCGTGGTCAAAACGCTCGTTGAAGTAGTTCAGCAGGATGCGACGGCGGCACACGCCACTCTCGGCAAATTGCTGCATGCTGCGCAACTTGTCCATATTGACCTCAATTTGGCCTGATTGTCGGGCAAACTGCTGCAATGTGACCACGTCGCCATAGGAATAGAACATCAACGCATCGGCTGGCAGGCCGTCACGTCCGGCACGCCCGATTTCTTGATAGTAACTCTCGATATTGCGCGGCATGTTGCTGTGGATGACATACCTGACGTTGCTCTTGTCGATGCCCATGCCGAAGGCGATGGTAGCACACACCACATTGAGGTCATCGTTGATGAAGTCCCGCTGGATGCGCAACTTCTCTTTAACGCTCATGCCCGCGTGGAAGGGCTCGGCCTTGATGCCCAGGCGGGTCAATTCGGCGGCCATCTTCTCGGTGTCCTTGCGTCGCAGGCAATAGATGATGCCGCTCTCGTTGCGATGCAAGTTGATGAACTGTACGATCTGTCGGAATTTTACTTTTCCTGAAGAACCGGTCATCACATTCAAGGAGATGTTGGGGCGGTCAAATGAACTCACAAACAGCTTGGCGTCGGGGATGCTCAGTTGCTTGGCGATGTCGTCGCGGGTGATGCGGTCGGCAGTGGCGGTGAGCGCCATCACGGGGACATGGGAGAAGCGTTGCTTGAGCGACCCTAGTTGGGTGTATTCGGGTCTGAAGTCATGCCCCCATTGCGAGATGCAGTGCGCTTCATCGACGGCAAATAGGCAGATGCGGTCGGTGATGCTGGTGGACCAGCGTTCAATTTCGCTGAGCAGTTTCTCGGGTGAGATATAGAGCAGTTTGACCTTGCCCTGCATGAGCAAATCTACGGTTTGGCGGTTCTCATTGTCGCTCTTTTCGCTATTCAAGGCCAATGCCGGCACGCCATTCTGCTGCAGGGCGTCAATCTGGTCATTCATGAGGGCCAGCAAGGGTGAAATGACGATGGCGAAGCCCTCTTCGCTCATCAATCCGGGAATCTGATAGCACAGTGATTTGCCACCGCCAGTGGGCATGAGTACGATGCTGTCGCCACCATCCAGCGTGTGCTTGATGATGTCCCATTGCTGCCCCCTGAAACTGTCATATCCATAACAGCTCCTGAGCAGCATCAACGCAGTTTCCTCATGAGTCATGATTCCGTTATGTCAAGATGAATCTTAGTATGCGTTATCCTCGCCCTTGATGGCATTCCAGATGGTGAGGAAGATGATCTTCAGATCCAGGAAGAGCGACCAGTTCTCGGCGTACCATACGTCATGCTCAACTCGCTTCTCCATCTGCCACAACTCTTCGGTCTGTCCACGGTAGCCAAGCACCTGGGCCCAGCCGGTGATGCCGGGTTTGATGGTGTGTCGCAGCATGTACTTGTCGATGAGTTCACTGTACATCTCGGTCTGAGCCACCATGTGGGGGCGGGGACCTACAACGCTCATCTCGCCGCGCCACACGTTATAGAACTGTGGCAACTCGTCGATGCTGGTGCGGCGCAGGAAATTACCGAACTTGGTTACTCTGGGGTCGCCCTTGGTCGCCTGTAGCGTGTCGCTGGCATCATTGATGCGCATGGTGCGGAATTTATAGCAATTGAATGCCTGTCCACGGTAGCCCGTGCGCTTTTGCACAAAGAAAATCGGTCCAGGAGATGACAACTTGATGCCGATGGCAACAGGGATGATGACGATTGGCGACAATATCAGCATCACCGTTGACAACAGCAGGTCGAAGGCGCGCTTTACGATGCGGTTCAGCGGGTTTTTTAAGGGATAGGGGTGAACAGCCAGGATGGGCACGTCGCCAACAGATTGTAACTCAAACTGTCGGGTCACAGTCCTGCCGAATTGTGGTACATAGTAGAAGTCAACGGCGTTGTTGTCGGCGATGCGAATCATGCGGGAGACGTTATGGTTGTCCTCGATGTCGGGCACGGCACAGAACATCTCGTCCACCTGGTGGGTCTTGACAAACTGTTCCACATCGTCGAGAGTGCCCTGATAGACCGCCGAGGCCGTTTTTGCCTTCGGGTTGTTGTCAAAGAAGCCCACGATGTGATAGCCGTATCCCTGATCGCCCAGCATCTCGTCGATGAGGCGCACTCCCACAGTGCCACCGCCAATGACAATGATGCGCTTGAAGTTGAAACCTCGATTGCGATACAGTTTCACCAATTGACGCGAGATGACCCACCATGCCGCCAGAGCGACAAAGAACACGAGATAGAATAGCAACACGCGGTGCCATGGCGCGTTATACTGGGCCAGGAAGGTGCTTAGGGTGACAAAAATACCGGCATGGGTAAGGATGAGTTTAAACGCCTGTCCCACAACCTTGTCGGCATAGAACACGCGCCGCTCGTGCACATCGCTGTAAAAATAGATGCACACCACCATCGCCACGTTGAGTACGAGCCAGGCGGGGCGTGCATACATGCCACCGGTGGCCTCGTTCCCATCCCACAACATGGAGGCGAAGTAAGCTAGGTTGACAATCAGCAAGTCAACGATGCTGAATATCCATCTAACGAATTGTCCGTATCGGCCTTTACTCTTCATTCAGGATTGATAAAGTAATCGCGTGATACTGATATGCCTGATGCAGGTGCTCCAACACCTGCATCAGGAAGTTGATTTCCTCAGTGAAGGCAGTGGATTAGTTGTTGTCCAGTTCCTTGATGCGGCGTTCCAGATCGGCAATCTCTTCCTTGAGGCTGTCGATGCGCTTCTCCATCTGTTGAACCAGCGAGTTGCCGCTCTTGGTGTTCGCCGTCAAGAAGCCCATATTGTTCTCGAAGGTCTTCAGCTCGCTCATGCGCTGCTCGTAGGTGCGCACCAGGCGGTCGCGTTCGCTCAGGCCACGATCGTTGTTCGACTGACGATGGCCACGGCCACCGCCACCCTCGCCGCTAAAGCGGCTGCCGCGCATGTTGAGCGTCTCGAACGCCTTGTCAATGAGTTCGCGGTACTGGGCATAAATCTTGTCTTTCTCCTTGAAGGGCACGTGGCCGATTTCCTGCCAGCGGTCCATCAGCTCGCGTACGGTCTGGGCGGCATCATCAGCAGCCTCTTCGATGGTCGATTTGAGGGTAGCGATGATTTCTTTCTTGGCCTTGAGGTTGTCGTGCTCGACAGCATGGACATTGACATTCTGTTTCTTCTTCTGCTCAAAGAAGTGGTCACATGCGGCGATAAAGCGTTTCCACACGGTGTCGCTGTATTTCTTCACCACGGGGCCGATGGTTTTCCATTCCTTCTGCATCTCGACGAACTTGTCGGTGGCCTCTTTCCAGTCGGTGGAGTCCATGAGGGCTTCGGCACGCTCACACAGGTCGATTTTCCTGGCCAGGTTGCTGCTGAGTTCTTCCTTCATCGACTTGAAGAACTCGGCTTTCTTGCCAAAGAATTCGTCACACGACTTGCGGAAGCGGGCAAAGAGGGCGGCATTGGCCTTGCGTGAGGCAAAGCCTAACTTCTTCCAGTCCTCTTGCAGGGCGATAATCTGCTTGGTTACCTCGTCCCACTGGGCATAGGTCTTGAGGTCGTCGGTCTTGATTTCCTCAATCTTCTCGCACAGCGCGGTTTTGGCGTCGGCATTCTCTTTCTCTTTGCTCTTGCGGTCCTCAAAGAAGGTTTGATACTTCTTGTTGATGGCGCTCGAAGCGGCCTTGAAGCGAGCCCATAGTTCTTCGCGCAGTTCCTTGGCAACGGGGCCTATCTCGCGCCACTCGTTGTGCATCTCCTGCAGTTTCCTGAAAGCAGCTACTACATCAGGATCCTCGTCCAGCGCCTCGGCATCCTCACACAACTGCTGCTTCAGCTCCAGGTTCTTCTTGAAGTCATAGTCGCGCAACTCCTTGTTCATCTTCAGCACGTCATAGAAACGTTCTGTCGCACGCTGGAATTCTTTCCACACTTCGGTGTCGGCACTGGGAGGCACCTCGCCGGCGTCTTTGAATTCCTGCTGGAGTTGTTTCACGCGATTATACTGGCGGTTGATGTTGTCGGGGTCGTTGGCAATCTCGTTGATGAGCGTGATAATCTGGCGCTTCTTCTCGAGGTTAGCCTCTCGGTTGGCTTCCTGAGCCGCGTTAAACTCGGTACGGCGCTCCTTGAGCACGTTGAGCAGTTCCTTCAAGTTGTTCTCGTCGTCATCATCCTTGGGGGTGAAATCCGACTCTTCGTTGCCGTTGGCAAGGAATTCCTCTTTCTCCTTGGCTACTTCCTCGCGACGAAGGGCAAAGAAAGCGGCCTTGATGGCTTGCACTTCATCTTTTACCTCCTCGATGGGACGTGCCGCTGCCCCGCGCATCAGGTTCACCAGCTCTTCCTTGGTTTTGCCGGCAAGGTCGAGTCTTGGCTCCTTGGTGTCCTCGACGGGGGCGGGAGCCTCCTCGGTAGCGGGCTCCTCATTCACTTGCGCGGGAGTCTCCTCGGCTACGGGTTGTTCAACTTTAACTTCTTCACTCACAACTTCCTGAGCCTCGATCTGGGGCTCAGTGCTCAGGTTCTGATCTTTCTCGAGATTGTTCATCGATTCAGATTGTTCACGCGGTTCAGTCATAATAATTAACATTTTGTTCAAGCACCTCGTGGCGCTTGATGTTCATAATCAAACTCCAAATTTAGTGGTTTTTTCGCAAATACAAACGCATTTCCTCGATTTTTTTCATTTTTCCCCACTTTTTTTCAAAAAATAGGGACTTACAAGCCCCATTTGGCTTATAAGTCCCAAAAATGTTTTTTAGATGATTTGAGTCAGGACTAGGTCCTTCGTTAAATCGTTATATCCGCATTAATAAAACTGTCAAGGTCAACTTTTATATCAAAGTATTGTGGCCTTGATAATCTTGATGTCGGTGGTGGGGCGGTCGGCGCGACTGGTCTGGGTGTTCTGGATTTTGTCAACGACATCCATGCCCTTGATGACCTCGCCAAATACCGTGTACTGGCCATCCAGGTGGGGCGTGCCGCCAACGCTGGTATAGGCGTCAATCTGCTCGTCGGTCATCTTGAACGGGGTCTTGGCGGCCTCGGCCTCGGTTTGCTGGATAAGCTCATTCTGCAAGGCCTGCAGGGCAGCGTTGTCTTGGCTGTTCTGCAACTCGTCAATCCTGGCTTTGTTCTCCATCACCAGTCGGCGGAAGATTTCCTGCTTCTGCATGTCACCCATGCGCTTGGCCATCATCTGCAACTCGTCGCTGCTGTAGATTTTGCCGGTCACGATATAGAACTGACTGCCGCTGCTGCGACGCTCGGGGTTCACTTGGTCGCCAGTGCGGGCTGCAGCCAGGGCGCCGCGTTTGTGGAAGTACTTGGGATAGATAAATTCGGCTTCGATGGTATAACCGGGGTCTCCGTCGCCCAGGGGACGGTCGGGACCGGCGTTCTTGGAGTTGCCGTCGCCAGTCTGGATCATGAAGTCCTTGATCACGCGGTGAAACAAAACGCCGTCATAGTAACCTTCCTTCACCAGCTTGATGAAGTTGTCGCGGTGCTGAGGCGTCTCGTTATAGAGCTCAACAACGATGTCGCCGAGCGAAGTCTCCAATTTCACTTGTGTCATTTTTTCAGTCTTGCCTTTTTCGGGTGCGTTGACCTGGCTCTCGCTGCCAGCGTTGTTGGCCGAGCACGACATCATGGTGAACGCCACCATTACGATTGATAAAAATAAATTCTTCTTCATTGTTATTTTAATTATGTAGAGACGCAATGATCTTGCGTTTCAATAGGCAGATGCCAAATCGTTGATTTCTCCTCAGTTGATCAGATGCCCACGGGATAGAGGCGCTTGTAGATGCGGCGGAAGTTGTCGTCGGTGGCGCTCAACTCGGCTGCGCGCTCCTTGAAGTCATCACCCCACAGCGAGGCGGCGAGGTAGGAGAGATACACGTGGTCGCGGTCCTTGGCAATCGCGGCCTTGACCAGCAGGTCGATGCTGCTGGCAAACTTCTCGCGGTCTATCGCATTGAGATAACGTGCCGTGCTCACCACGAACTGCCCCGTCCTATCCTTCATGATCATGTTGTCAACCAGCGTGGGCATGTCCTCGTCGATGGCGCCCATGTTGTTGGCGATGTATTCATAGGTCAACAGCCCGTTAGTATCGTCGTCAAGAATTTTTCTGATATTTTTATCCATAACAAATTAGCAATATGGTTCATTTACAATCGGCAAAGATAATGCTTTTTTCATTCCCACGACCCTTTATCAAGAAAAAATCGCTTTTAACACCTCGGTAGATGCAATGAACTGCAATAATCGCCCCGTGTGGCCGCCTTACTAGCCGCTGCTTGTCGCATAACGCAATAAGGCACTCCGATTTATCTGTCACGAATGACTAAAACTAATGGTTTTCTCTTGATTGCTGATAAACTGAAACTTGGCGAATGTTGTTTTGTTTTAGCAATTTGCATCGGTTGGACACAAGAAATAAGGAAAAATGACTTAGAATTATAGTAAAATCAGGGTGCCTTTCTTATAATTTGTAATTGTTTGTCAATAAAAAAGAACTTTTAAATAAAATAATGTGTTTTTAGGCGTTATTATTATGAATATTGAGGTAAAATCACTACCTTTGCACCGCAATAAGTGAAATTTATAAATATTTCAAATATATTCAAAGTAAAAAGTTTAGTAAATGAAGACGATTTACACTTTTGGTAACGGCCAGGCAGAAGGTCGTGCCGACATGAAGAATCTGCTGGGTGGCAAGGGCGCGAACCTTGCCGAGATGAACTTGATTGGCGTTCCCGTTCCCCCGGGTTTCACCATCACTACCGAAGTTTGCACGCTCTATAATGAGAAAGGACGTGAGGCTGTAGTTGAGATGATCAAGGACGATGTGATGAAATCAGTAGCTCACATCGAGAAGTTGACAGGCAATAAGTTCAATGACCCCAGCAATCCTCAGCTGGTGTCGGTTCGCTCGGGTGCTCCCGTGTCGATGCCTGGTATGATGGACACCGTCCTGAACCTGGGTATCAACGATGAGGTGGCCGAGACCCTCGCCAAGAAGTCGGGCAACCCCCGTTTTGCTTGGGACAGCTACCGTCGTTTCGTGCAGATGTACGGTGACGTGGTGCTGGGCATGAAGCCGACCAACAAGACCGACATCGACCCCTTTGAGGCAATTATCGAGGAGTTGAAAGAGAAGAAGGGCGTGAAGTTTGACACCGAGCTTGATGTCGATGACCTCAAGGAACTGGTAAAGCGCTTCAAGGCCGCTGTTAAGGAGAATACCGGTAAGGACTTCCCCACCGACGCTTATGACCAGCTCTGGGGTGCCATCTATGCTGTGTTTGACAGCTGGAACAACGACCGCGCCATCCTGTACCGCCGCATGAACCAGATTCCTGAGGAGTATGGTACGGCAGTTAACGTTCAGGCCATGGTCTATGGTAACATGGGTAACAACAGTGCCACTGGCGTTTGCTTCTCACGTGACGCCGGTACTGGGGAGAACCTGTTCAATGGTGAGTACCTGATCAATGCTCAGGGCGAGGACGTTGTGGCTGGTGTTCGCACCCCGCAACAGATCATGACCGAGGGTAGCCGCCGTTGGGCTGCTATGCAGGGCATCACCGAGGAAGAGCGTGCCGCCAAGTATCCCTCTCTCGAGGAGTCGATGCCCGAGTGCGCTAAGCAGCTCGTTGACATCCAGCAGAAGCTCGAGGAGCACTACCGCGACATGCAGGATATGGAGTTCACCATCCAGGATGGCAAGCTCTGGCTGCTCCAGACCCGTAACGGTAAGCGCACTGGCGCCGCTATGGTGAAGATCGCCATGGACCTGCTGCGCGAAGGCAAGATCGACGAGAAGACCGTCATCAAGCGCATGGAGCCCGGTAAGCTCGACGAGCTGCTGCACCCCGTGTTTGACAAGGCTGCTGTGAAGACCGCTAAGGTTATGGCCAAGGGTCTGCCCGCAAGCCCTGGTGCTGCAACTGGTCAAATCGTGTTCTTTGCTGACGACGCCGAGGAATGGGCTGCCCGCAAGAAGAAAGTCATCATGGTTCGTCTGGAGACCTCTCCCGAGGACCTGCGTGGTATGAGCGTGGCACAGGGTATTCTCACCGCTCGCGGTGGTATGACCTCGCACGCAGCCGTTGTTGCCCGTGGTATGGGTAAGTGCTGTGTTTCGGGTGCCGGCGAAATCAAGGTGGACTACAAGGCTCGCACTGTCGAGATGGGTGGCAAGACCTATAATGAGGGTGACTGGATCTCGATCAACGGTAGCACCGGTGAGGTTTATGATGGCCTCGTTGCTACTGTGGACGCTGACCTGAGCGGTGACTTCGCAGCCGTGATGAACCTGGCTGAGAAGTATAGCAAGATGGACGTTTACACCAACGCCGACTCGCCCCGCGACGCTCGCGTTGCCCGCAAGTTGGGTGCCCACGGTATCGGCTTGTGCCGCACCGAGCACATGTTCTTCGAGGGTGACCGCATCAAGGCCATGCGTGAGATGATCATCGCTCCCGATGAGGCTTCGCGCCGCATCGCTCTGGGCAAGTTGCTCCCGCTGCAGCGTGGCGACTTCGAGGGCATTTTCGAGGCTATGGACGGCTACGAGGTAACCATCCGCCTGCTCGATCCTCCCTTGCACGAGTTCGTACCCCACCAGCTCGAGACCATGCGTGAGCTCGCCGACGAGACTGGCCGCAGCCTCGAGGAGGTGAAGCTGGTTTGCGACGGTCTGGAAGAGTTCAACCCCATGCTGGGTCACCGTGGCTGCCGTCTGGGCAACACCTATCCCGAGATCACCGAGATGCAGGCTCGCGCCATCATCGAGGCCGCTCTCAACATGAAGGCTAAGGGCATCGTTGTGAAGCCCAAGATCATGGTTCCCCTCATCGGTGTGAAGAACGAGATCCAAATGCAGGCCGACATTATTAACGAGACCGCACAGAAGGTATTCGCCGAGCGTGGCGAGACCGTGGCCTACAAGGTAGGTACCATGATCGAGATTCCGCGTGCTGCCCTCGTTGCCGACCAGATTGCTCAGGTTGTTGACTTCTTCTCCTTCGGTACCAACGACTTGACCCAAATGACCTTCGGTTACTCACGTGACGACGCTGGCAAGTTCCTCTCGATCTACAAGAACTTGGGCATCCTCAAGGTTGACCCGTTCGAGGTACTCGATCAGGAAGGCGTTGGCCAGCTCGTTGAGATGGCATGCCGCAAGGGTCGTGCTACCAAGCCCGAGCTGAACCTCGGTATCTGTGGTGAGCACGGTGGTGAGCCCAGCAGCGTTAAGTTCTGCGCTTCGCTCAACATGAACTACGTATCCTGCTCGCCTTACCGCGTGCCCATCGCACGCCTCGCCGCCGCCCAGGCCGCTGTCGAAGCCGAGTAAGATAATACGACAATACCAATAATAAAGCGGTTGAGCCTTTATGGCCCAACCGCTTTATTAATATTATAAGGTGTTGTTACCCGTTTAGGGTTACGGGTTACTTCAGCACTTCGGCTAGCTTGTTGGCGAGGTCATCACCCATGAGGCCGCGCGACAGGATAGTCCCGTCGGGGCCAAAGATGATGATGTGGGGAATGCCCTTGATGCCATAGAGGTCGGTGGGCTCGTTGAGTTGCTCAGTGCCGATGATGACAGGCCAGGTGATGTTCATCTGCTGCATCGCCTTGCGGGTGTCGTCGGGGTTGTCCCACACGGCAACGCCCAGGACGTCAAATTTGTCGCCATACTTGGCCTTGAGTGCCTGCAACTTGGGAATCTCGGCGCGACAGGGACCGCACCAGCTGGCCCAGAAGTCAACCAGGGTGATTTTGCCCTTGCCGACGTAGTCCGACAGTTTCTGCACTGAACCGTCCTCGGCTTTCACCTCAAAGTCGGTAAATTTCTTGCCCTCGGCCGTGATGGCAAGTTGGCGAGCGGCATTTTTGGCCTTCTCGACACGTTTCAGCTGGGCATACTCGGCGGGAGCAGTCTTGAGCATTTCGTCAATCTCATCCTCGGTGAAATCTTTGTACATCAGGTAGTTGCAGAAAGCCCATGGACCGATAGCGTTGTCCTTGTTATCCTCATAGAACTTTTTCAAGCCCTCGGCATAGCGAGCTTCGCTTTCGGCCTCGGTGAGCGTCGTGTCATCAGCGAGTTTCTGCATTTCCAGGCCCCACGCCTTCATCTTGTCGTTGAGTGGACTGATGGCGTTGCCCTCCTCGATATTGAGTTGTACGTCGCCGGGCTCAACGATGAAGCCGTAACGTTGTCCACCAACGAGCAGACGGGCAAAGAATCCCTTGTCTGCATTGCCTTCAAAGGTGCAGGCCTTATTCTCGACCGTGGCGCTCAACAGTGTGTCGCCCGTGTCATAGTTGGTCAGGAAGGCAGTCTCGCCGTTATTGCTGTCGTCGGGGAAGGTAACAGTCACCTTGTAACCCTTGCTGCATGATGCAAGCAGCAACAGAATAGTTGAAATAAATGCGATTTTTCTCATAAGTGTAGCAGTTATAGTTATCTGGTTATTGATTACTCGCGAATGGCGCGGTAGATGAGCGACTGGATGTGGCTGCGGGCGCTGATACGGCCAAAGTTGGGATTATTGCGCGTTGGGCTCACACGATTGCTCAGGAAGATGTAGAACATGTCATTCTTGGGATCTACCCAGAAACAGGTGCCTGTAAAGCCGGTGTGTCCGTAGGTCTCGGGTGTCGCCTCGGCGCACGTATTGCTGGCGCTGGGGTTGCCCACGACGGGTTTGTCAAAGCCCAAGCCGCGATGGCTGTTGGGGCTCTTCTGGGTAGTGAAAGTCTCGACGGTAGAGGCTTTCAAGAGGCGCACACCGCCATAGGTGCCGCCGTTGAGCCACATCTGGAACAACTTGGCCAGGTCATTGGCGTTGCTGAACAGGCCTGCATTACCTTGTACACCGCCCGAGAAAGCAGCCAACTCGTCATGAACGTAGCCGTGGATGTGCTGGCGGCGCAGGTAGGTGTCCCTCTCGGTATAGGCGATTTCGTCGCGCGAGAATTTGCTCAGGGGGCGGTACATCGTGTGGTAGGCACCCAGTGGAGCAAAAATGTAGTTGTTCACATAGTAGTTGAGCGGCGAGTGCGTCATGTGCTGCACGGCATCGGCCAGCAACGAGAAGTTGCAGCAGCTGTACAGGTATTTCTTCTGGCCCAACTTGGCGTGGTACATGCGGTTCATGATGGAATCGTATGTTACTCTGCCGCCCCAGATGCCGTCAGCGATGGCGATGTTAAATTTGTCGGTCTTGTGGGTCGAGAGGATATCGGTGCGCAACTTGGCGTCCTTGTGGCCCCATGAGCCGTTCATGATCTTGATGGTGTGTGTGGGATCCTCGGCGCCAGCAATGAGCACGCCGCTATAGGTGTTGGGATCCATCATCATTTCCCACATGTTGAGCGAGGCGGGCATGCCCGACTCATGGTAGAGCAGGTCGCGGAAGGTGATGTCCTCTTTGTCGCCATCGCGCAGGCCGGGAATATGCTCGCTTGCCTTGTCATCAAGGCGGAACTTGCCGTCATCAAAGGCCTTCATCACACCGCTGATGGTGCCCGTCGCCTTGGATACCGAGGCAAGGCCGAAGAGCGTGTTGTCGTCAACCTTGACACTGCTGCTGTAGTCGATGGTGCCGAAAGAATTTTTGTAAACCACCTTGCCATGACGTGCCACAATCACTTGGCAGCCTGGGAAGGCATGCTGCTGCACACCCAGGCGGCACACCGAATCGATTTGTGCCGTCAGACGGTTGTCCAAGCCAGCCTCGGCGGGAATGGTATATCCCAATCGACAGGCGGGATAGTGGATGCCGTGGCCAGCATCAAATCGGGTCTTCTTGCCGTTAAACGACAGCGAAATGGGCAGATTGCCGTTAGCCGCGTTTCCTCCAAAGATAGTTTGTGCTGCATAGTCCTCGGCAAGGGTAGTGTTCTGGTAGGTGAGCACGACTGCCTTGACATGCTTGTGGGTGATGGCGTTGCCGTAGTTCTTGATGTCGTAGGGCTTGCTGGTAATGACCACAACGACGTTTTTGCACTTCTTGACCACAGTGGCCAGGGCGGCGCGGTTGGCTTCGTTGTCTTCGCCCACCTCCACGATGATGGTGTTGAAGTGGCCGTCGTGCAACTGTTCGGCCAGTGCAGCAGGCCCTCCTGCCTTGTCAAGGTCAAAACGGGTGACCTGCGCATAGTCGGCACAGCGGCGCGTGAACTTGCTGGCGGTGCCATTCTCGTTGCCGATGGTCGCCACGGCGATGTGGCGGCTCTGCAGATTGTGGATGGGCAGGATGTTGTCGTTGTTCTTGATAACGGTGATGCTGCCAGCGATGAGTTGGCGCCTAAGCACTTCGGCGCGCTGGGAGTTGACGTCGCTCAGGAGGTTGGCCGTATTGATGCGTTGAGGGCTGGTAAGTCCCAACGCATACTTGTACCGCAGGATCTTCTTGCAACGCTCGTCAATCATGCTCTGGCTGAGCTTGCCTTTATCGATTGCTGCTTGGATGGCGGCAATCTCGTCACTGATGTTCTCAGGCATCAACAGCACGTCATTGCCGGCAATCAGGGCGTTGACACAGGGTGAGCCCTTGAGCATCTGCGTCGCCCCTTTCATGTTCAGGGCATCGGTGAAAATGAGTCCATCGAAGTCCAGCTCGTTGCGCAACAGCTTGCTGATGCACTCGGGAGACAGACTCGTCGGGGCCTTGCCCTTGTCGAGCGATGGCACGAGCAAGTGGGCGGTGAGAATGCCGCTCAAGCCCGCATTGATGAATTTGCGGAAGGGGACCAGTTCACAGGTGTTGATCTCCTGTAAAGTCTTGTTGATGACAGGCAGGGTCTTGTGGGAATCCTCGCTCGATGAACCATGACCGGGGAAATGCTTGCCCACAGCCATCACACCGCCATCTTCAAGGCCTCGTGCAAAGGCGATGGCGTGTCGGGCAACAAGTTCAGGGCTCTCGCCGAAGGAACGGTCGCCGATAACGGGGTTCAGCGGGTTGTCGTTCACATCGAGCACTGGCGCAAAATTGACCTGGATGCCCATGCGGCGGCACTGTCGTGCCACCTCGCGACCGTATTCATACAGCAGCATGTCGTCGTCCAGAGCACCCAAGATGAGGTTACGCTGGAAGTTGGGCACCTCTTTCAACCTCATGCCCAAGCCCCACTCGCCGTCAATGGTAATGAGCAGGGGGACGGCAGCAAGCGACTGTGCCAGGTTGGTGACCTCGGCTTGTTCGGCAATGGTGCTGCCCTCATAAATGAGGCCGCCAACCAGATTCTGTGACACAAGGCGCCGCACCACTTCGCGTGTGGCATCGTTGCTCCTTGGCGTCACGGCAGCGACGATGAGTTGGCCAATGCGGGCCTGGGGGGACAAGGTGTTAAACACACTGTCCACCCATTGATTCATCTCCACCTGGTTCACTTGGTTGAACAAGTTGGGCAACTTGGCATTGCCTCGTGCCAGAGCGCTCAACGACAAAGCCATGGCAGCAATTGCCACCATCAATACACGCATGAACTTGGTCATTGTCTAGTCCTTTCTAAGATTCTTAGAAGCCTAATATTCTCTAAACTTAACTGTTATTTTTTCTGAATCCTCACTTCGTCCTTGGCATCAATCTTCTTGCCGGCGGCTTCCAGTGCCTTGACATAGTCAAGCATGTGGTTGCCATACTTCTGGGTATCGACAAAGAGTCGATTGCAGCGTGTCATGGGCGTCATGTAGTCGCCACCATTAGCCAGATAGTCGATAGTGGCGACGGTGTAGATCTTCTTGGGGTCAATCTTCTTGCCCTTGAGCGTGGCCTTCGTCATTTCGCCCTTGTCGTTGTAGGTAGCTCGCAGCTCCTTGCTCACAGCGTCTCCACCGCGTCCACACATCAACTTGATGCACTCAATGAGTTCTGCTCCAGGCATTTCCAGCACGACAAAACGGTTGTCGAAGGGGAACATCGAACTGATGACACCCTCGGTGACGGTGCCCTTAGGCATGTCGGTGCGGATGCCGCCCTTGTTCATGATGGCACAGTCGATATTGCTGATGCCCGAGAGGTTCTTGATGATCTCCATCGTGGCGTCGCTCACCCAGTTCTGGGCCGCGTCGCTGGAATTCTTCATGAAGCGGGCGCTGGTGCCTATCGGGTTGTTCATGATGCTGTCCACGCCGTGACGGTACTGGTCGAGCCACTGGTTCATGGCAGTATAGCGGCTGGCAGCCTCATCCCATGCCTCGTCAACCGTGATGTGGTTATAGACGATATCGCCCGTCTCCAAGTCCAGGTCATAGGTAGCGACGAATTTGCCGCTCTTGCCGTTTTGACCGATGGGAATCATCTTGCCGTCGGCGTTGGCGATGCGGTCCATGCCACCACCCGGCTTGATGGTCGTGTGGGAGTGCGAACTGATGAGCATGTCGATGTAATGGCTTTGGCCGATGATGAGCGTGTCGTTAGGTTCGCTGGGCTCGTAACTGCTATAGCCGATGTGCGACACCATGATGGCGTAATCCACTTTTTGCACCTCTTTGAGGTAGCGGGCAGTGGCATCGGCGACATCTGGAGCATGGAGATAGCGCAGATTCTCGCAATTCATGTCGGCAATCAACCCCGCGGGGTTGACGTTGATTCCGAAAAACGCCACGCGCTTGTCGCCGACTGCTTTGATCCAGTAGGGCTGGAACAAGCCATTGAGCGGTGTAGCGCTAAAGTCATAGTTGGCGCTGATTTTCACGGCATCAACGTTGCGGTAATGTGCGGCCAACTCTTCCATGCCGTTGTCAAACTCATGGTTGCCCAAGATGATTGCGTCATAGCCCAGCGAGTCCATCAGCGCATATTCCACCTCGCCACGGTAGAGCGAGAAGAACAGCGTTCCCTGCACGGCATCACCGGCATGAATGAGCACTGAGTTGGGGTTGTCGGCGCGCAACTGGTCATAAATGGCGCGACGACGAGCCACACCGCCCCTGCCATCGCTGGCAGGGTCAATCTGGCTGTGGGTGTCATTAACAGCGATAATCATCAGGTGCTCGGCACGCAGGGCGGGAACCACCATCAGCGCACACAGGCACACAAACATGAAATTGCGGAATCTTGACATAATTTCTCGATAGTTTGAGTCGTCTTTTTTACTTCGTTTTTTTAGCGGGAGCCTTCTTGGTTGCCGTTTTCTTGGCCGCGGGCTTTTTAGCGGGCGCTTTCTTCTTGGGCGCGGGCTTCTTCTCGGGCTCGGCTACGGGTTCCTCGGCGGGTTTTTCCTCCTTGACGGGAGCGGGCTCTTCATCGATGGGGAAGTCGCCGGTGGTGTCGTTGACGATGTTGTTGCGCATCATCTCCACCTCGCGATGTAACTTCTCAATCTCCTGCTCCTGGTTGCGGATGGTGAGCAGCAGCGAGTTCAACTCCTCGTTGTCGATGCTGGCGGGGTACTGCTCCTCGACACGCGTCATGAAGTCGCTGAGGACGTTCATGTAGTTGGTGAATGCCGTGTAGGGCGAGTCATAGGGGCTGTAGTGGCTGTGTACCGAGCCATCGTCGTTGTGCTTGGTCGACATGTAGAAGAAGTGGTCGCTGGCTTGCAAGTAGTTCCAGTCCTGCTTGATGCGGCGGTCGGTGCACAAGCGCACGCGCTCACCGATGGAATAGAGCTTGCGGACGGCTTCCTGTTGCAGGGTATTACCCAACCAGGCGCTGGTGTCGCGAGCCTCGTCGGTCCATGACATGGGGTAGGGCACGGCAAGTTCGGCTACAGGTTTGAACTTGGAAACCACCTCGCTGGGTGTCCAGAATTGGATGTCGTGCTCGGCAGCAAAGCGGGGCAGCGCCTTCATGAACTCAAAGATACCGCTCTCGCGGGGCTGCAACTCGCCGAAGGCATCATAGTTCATGAACAGGTTGACCAGTTGCTCCTCTTTGGGCAACTCGTTGATCCAGTTGATGTACTTGTCGGCAGTGAGGGGATAGGAAGCCCACTCGGGGTTGCTGAAGCGGAACGAGATATCGTCGCTCAACTTACCATTCTTCAACAACAACTTGAGTTTGGGCGCCGAGGCCGAACTGTAGAGGAAGTTGGGAGAGCGCCAGCCCAGAACGTGCTTTGCATCGGCCGTGATGGCTGCTTTGAAGCCCATAGCATAAACCATCGAGGCGATATCATCATCATAGATGAGCTCGGTGTTGCGGAACACCTTGGGACGCTGGCCAAAGAGTTGGAAAATCTTCTCGTCATGGGCCTTGACCTGTGCGACAAACTCGTCGGGGTCATAGATCGATGACAAGCTGTGGGCATAGGTCTCGCTGAGGAACTCTACACAGCCGGTGGCTGCCAGTTCCTTCATCGAGTCGATAAACTCGGGCACATATTGCTCGAGCTGCTCCAGTGCGGTGCCGCTGATAGAGAAGGCCACCTTGAACTTCTTGCCATTCTCGCGAATCATGTCGAGCAGCATCTCGTTGGCGGGCAGATAGGACCGCTGGGCGATGCGCGTGATGATGTCGTCGTCGGCAAAGTCATCATAGTAGTAGTGGTCGTTGCCGATGTCGAAGAAACGATAGTGTTTCAGGCGGAACGGCTGGTGAATCTGGAAATAAAAACAAATCGCTTTCATGACTATTCTATTTTATGTTGTTTCTTATTTATTTGATATCTAGAGACGCAAGTGTTTCGTTTAGCGGTTGATGAGGTTGCGGTAGATGTTGATGACCTTGGCACCTGCCTTGTCCCAGGTGATCTGGTTGACTTCGGCCAAGCCCTGCTCACGCAATTCGTTAAACATAGCGGGATACTTGATAATGCTGTAGATGGCGTCGGCCATGGCATTGGTGTCCCAGTAGTCGATCTTGATGACATTGTCAAGAATCTCGGCACAACCGCTCTGCTTGCTGATGATAGACGGAACGCCCATCTGCATTGCCTCTAGCGGCGAGATACCGAAGGGCTCGCTCACCGACGGCATGATATAGACGTCGCTGGCTGCCAGCATCTCATAGACCTGTTTGCCCTTGAGGAAGCCGGTGAAGTGGAAGCGGTCGGCGATGTCACGCTTGGCGGCAAGACGAATCATCTTGTCCATCATGTCACCGCTACCTGCCATGACAAACTGGGCATTGTTCACCTTGTGCAGCACCTGTGCAGCGGCCTCGACAAAGTATTCGGGACCCTTCTGCATCGTGATGCGTCCCAGGAAGGTGATGACTTTGCTCGTCTTGCCCGGAGGTGCCTCCAGGTTGAGTAATTCCTCGTTCAAGGGCTCAACGGCGTTGTGAACGGTGGTCACCTTGTCGGGACTGATGCCGTATTTCTCAATCACCGTGCGGCGAGTGAGGTTGCTCACGGTGATGATGTGGTCGGCGTTGTTCATGCCGTCCTTCTCGATGCTGAATACCGTCGGGTTGACATTGCCGCGGCTGCGGTCAAAGTCGGTAGCGTGGACGTGGATTACCAGCGGCTTGCCGGTCACCTGCTTGGCGTGGATGCCAGCGGGGTAGGTGAGCCAGTCGTGGCTGTGGATGATGTCGCAGTCCACAGTGCGGGCGATGACGCCAGCCACAATGCTGTAGTTGTTGATTTCCTCGAGCAGGTTCTCGGGATAGCGTCCCGAGAACTCGATGCAGCCCAGGTCATTGGTGCTCATGTAGTTGAAGTCACCATAGATGTGGTTGCGCAGGTCAAAGTACATCTGTGGGTCCATCACATTGCCGATGCGGCTCTGCACATAGTCCCATTGTACGTCGCGCCATGCCACTGGCGTGTTGTTGGCGCCGATGATATTGGCGAAGTCCTTGGGCTCGTCGCCCCATGGTTTGGGGATAACAAAGGTGATGTCCATGTCACCGTTCTCCCACATGCCCTTTGTCAGACCGTAGCTTGCTGTTCCCAATCCTCCCAGAATGTGAGGTGGAAATTCCCAGCCGAACATTAATGCTTTCATATCCTTTTATTGTTTTATTCGTCGATGATGTGCAGGTTCTTGAAGGTGCGTAGCACGCGCAGGATGCCGCCCACATTGGGGGCGAAGCTCACGGCACCGCGGCCGATGAATGGCGGGTTGCCGTCATACAGCTCACTCAACGAGCCGATGCAGCCCTCCTTCATCTCGTCCTCAAAGCCGATCATCATCCTCTCGATAAACGAGATGCTATTGATGCCGAAAACGCGGATGTAGGCCTTGCTGTAGAAGTCCATGAGCCAGGGGCGTGCGCTACCGGCATAGTAGGCCGTCTGGCGTTCCTCGGGTGTACCCAGGTACCAGGGGATGTAACCATAACTGTTAGGGCTGAGGGTTCGCAGGCCCTTTGGTGTCAGCAGCTCGCGCGTGGTGATGTCGAGCACGCGTTTGCGCTGGCGGCGGTCCAGCGGGCTGTAGTCCACAGCGGCGGCGATAATCATGTTGGGACGTACGCTCAGGTCGGTATAGCTGCCGTTCACATAGTCATAGAGGTATCCGTAGTCGGTCATGAACGTTTCGATGAACGCGGGTTTGCACTTCTCGGCGATGGCGGCGCAACGCTCGACAAAGGCTTTCTCTTCCTCACATTCGGCAAACAATTCCTCCATGGCAAAACGCAGCGCATTGTACCACAGGGCGTTGAACTCGACCAGATAGCCCGTGCGCGGGATGAGTGGCGTGCCGTCGGGGTGGGTGCTGTTCATCCACGAGACGGGACGTTTAGTACCGTCGGTGGCTACCAGGCCGTTGTCCTCGAGTTTGAGGTTCGGGTGGCGGTCATCGGCTATGAAGTTGATCAGGTCCTTGACCAGTTGACCGTAGCGCTCACGGGCAGCCTCGGCGTTCAAGTCATGGGCATAGCGCTGCACAGCCCAGATGGCCCACAAGGGGATATCGGGCAGCTCAAGGCCGTCGAGATGCTTGTCGAGGGTGCCATCGCGCATCCAGTCATTGAGCGCGCGCTGGGCGGTGTCCATAATGAGCTCAAAATCCTGGCGGTGGTGTACCGACAAGGTGCAGCCTGGCAATGCGATGAATTCGTCGCGGGCGCGGATTTTGAACCAGGGATAGCCTGCCAGCAGGTAGTGACCCTCCTTATTCGTGATATAGAACTGCTTGGCGCTGTTCTTCATGCAGTTGTAGAAACTCGTGCGCGGCGTGCGCGGCTTGATTTCGTCCTCATACATCTTGGTCAGTGTCCTGGTGTTCACCTCCTCGACACCGGCCGAGAAGATCAGGGGCTCACCCTTCTTGATTTCGACCTCGAAGTAGCCAGGGACATACAGATCTTCGCTGTAGGGGATGCCACGCTCCTGATCCTTGATGTACTCGATATTCTTGTACCAGTGCGGGTCAAACACGAAGCGGGGCTTGTGGTTCAGCTGCATGTACAGGGTGGGATAACCGTTGTACATACAGGTGGCGATACCGTTGGCCACTTCCTGGTAGTCACGACTGGCGACAGCATTCTCGACACACAGGTCGTTGGCATTGCGGAAGGCCAGGAAGGGCCTGAACTGCAACGTCGTCGCCGAGTGGGCATCGACCAGTGTATAACGAATCAGGATTCGGTTCTCGTGGGTGATGAAAATCTTCTCCTTCTTGAGGATGACGCCTCCCACACGATAGGTCGTGGTGGGCACGCGTTCACAGTCATACTCGCGGATGTACTTGTGTCCGTTTGGACTGTAAGTATCTCCCTTGTAGCGGTGCAAGCCCAGGTTAAAGGGCGCGCCATGCTGGATAACGGTCTCATCGAGCGAGGACAGCAACACGTGGTTGTTGTCGTCGAGCTCGGGCACAGGGATGACCAGCAGTCCGTGCTGTTTGCGGGTGTTGCATCCCACGATGGTGGTGCAGTGATAGGCACCCGACTGGTTGGTGCGCAACATCTCCTTGGGCAGCGACTGCTCTAAGTTGATCATCAAGTTTTTATCAAATTTTAGATAACTCATAAGGTAGTATTTAGTTTTATTATTCTAGTTTCTGGATATTAAACATCATCGGGAAGGGTTGGGGGCACTAGGATGTGAATGCCCTTGCTCACGTTCTCGATTTCCACTCTGGCAGGCATCATCATCGGGTCACCGTCCACATGCATGATGTCGTCTTGTTCCCTCTCAATCACCACCCGCTTGCCTCTATAGATGCTCACGTGGTGGTCGTGTCCCAACTGACGAAGGAACAGACGTGCACCGATCAAGGGGGTCTGGGCAATGTTGAAAGGATGCATCACCGTGACGTCGATGAGGCCGTCCTGCATGGTCGCACGCGGGGCAATGTAGGCGTTATTGCCATATTGTGCCGCGTTGCAGCAAGCGACGACAAAGGCTCTCTCCTGCATCTGCTGCCCATCGATGTCGATGGTGTACTGTTTTGGCTTGTACTTGATGTACTCGGCTAGGGCGGTCTTGATATAGGTGATAAAGCCGCGGGTGCCCTCGTTGGAGAACTTGTAACTCACCTCGGCGTCAAAGCCCATGCCGCAGGTGCAGAAGAAGGGCATGCCGTTCACCTTGCAGTAATCAAACTTGCCCACCACGCCTTGATTGAGCACCTGCAGGGCGCGGCTGGCGTTCATGGATATGCGCAGGTGGCGAGCCAGGCCGTTGCCCGAGCCGCAGGGCACGATTGCAAGGGCCGTGTCGGTCCCAACCAGCGAAGAACCCACCTCGTTGACCGTGCCGTCGCCGCCGATGGCCACCACCACATCAATGCCGTCTTGGACGGCCTGGGCGGTGATTTCCCTGGCATGGCCAGCATACTCGCTCATCACGATGCTCACGTCATTGTGCTCGTGGTCCACCACTGTGTCGATGAGGCGTGGAATCTTGTCCTTGCTGCCGGTTCCCGACACAGGATTGATGATAGCAAGTATGTGCCTGCGTTTTTTCATATTCACTTACAAAGATACATCTTTTTATCTAATTTTTTTTTGATAATAGGCGATTTTGAAATATTTTTGTGGAAAAAATATTAACAACCTGTTTTTTGCTTACAAAAATTAATGAAAAAGGTAAGTGTAAACCTCCTGACGAATGTGATTTTGCTGCTGGCCGGCATCATTCTTATCCTCTTCCACGGTGTGCCCAATATCTTATTGTGGGGCTGCCGAGTGATGGGTGCGATGTTCCTGTTGCCAGCTGTCGCTTATCTGATTATGGTGGCCGTGCGTCATGCCGATGTCCGAACCAGTGCTGACTATGTCGGCGTCTTGCCTGCTGTGGGTGGGTTGTGCTTTGGCGTTGTGATGATGCTCAAGGCCCACATGTTTGAAGGCATCCTGCAACTGCTCTTGGGCGTGTTGTTGGTTGTGTTGGGACTGTTCCATGTAATCTTTTTGCTGATGTCGCGCAAGAGCTTGAATATCAAGGGATGGTATCATGTTCTCCCGATTGTTGTGGTCCTGTGCGGCCTGCTGTCGCTCTTGTTGCCGGCGCTGCGTGACAGCGACTCGGCTGTAGTGCTGGTCACGGGTATCTGCCTGCTACTGTTTAACATCACTAGTCTGCAGGAGTATCTTGCTGAACGCCGTGTGCGTCGTGCTGTGACTCAAACCTCCGTTGTCCCGACCTCTGACAGTCAGCCTCAGGCAGTTGATGACAGCATAACGGATATCGAGCAATAAGCTCATTTCTAGAGAAATAACATCGTTTCCGCCAGAGGCAGCAGCCGTTTGATTATCATGTCACTGATGATCACCATCGCTGCCGCAACTGCGGCAACAAGTATGAGAACAACTTCTGTCCGCGTTGCGGGCAGATGGCGTTTCCCTTGTCTGCATCAAGTTGGGATTCAAGACACCGTTTGACATCTTCCGCACTGTTTTGGACTCATTATTTCTTGATTGAGCAATCGGTGAAATAACAAACGGCGCGCCCTCAATAGTGAAGGCGCGTCGCTTGTTTCGTCGTTCCAGCCGTGAGCGCTCACGGCGGTATTGCCATGTTGTCTTTGTCTTATTTCTTCTTGCGGTTGCCGTAGCGCTGCATGAACTTGTCCACGCGACCTGCGGTGTCGACGAGCTTCTGCTTACCGGTGAAGAACGGGTGAGAGGTGTTGGTGATCTCGAGCTTTACCAGGGGATAGGTGGTACCGTCGATTTCGATGGTCTCCTTGGTGTTAACGGTGCTGCGAGTGATGAAAACCTCCTCATTAGACATGTCCTTGAAAGCAACCTCGCGATAGTTGCTGGGATGGATATCCTTCTTCATTTTTTCGATATATCTTTAAATGTTAAACTTACAATGTTGTGGCGGTGGTAAACGCCTCTTTTTGTAATGGCGTGCAAAGGTACAATGTTTTTCTGAACCACAAAAACTTTTCCTTTGTTTTTTAATTTACTGACGCAAAAAAGTGGGATAAATTGGCGATAAATAGAAAAAAATGAGTAAATTTGCAGGCTAATTTGTGTTATTGATATTCATAAGACTATTATATGGGCTTCTTTGGCAATATTTTTAAGACCAAGAAGGAGCAGGTAAAGCTCTTCTATCATACTGATGTACATTGCCACATCTTGCCAGGTGTGGATCATGGCTCGCAATCTATCGAGCAGTCGCTGGAGATGCTGCGTGCCGAGCAGGAAATGGGTATTGATCATGTCATCCTCACATCCCATGTGACGGCAGTCACCTTCGAGAACACTCGCGAGAGTCTGATGGACGCCTTCCTTAAACTCAAGGATGCAGTGACCGACGAGGGGCTGAATATCGATTTGAGCCTGAGTGCCGAGTACCGCATGGATGAATACTTCGACAAGGAGTATGCCGCCGACCACCTGATACCGATGCCTGGTAACCATATTCTCCTCGAGAATTCGTTCCAGCAGGAGTTGATGAACCTCGACGATCTGCTGTTTGACATGCAGGTCAAGGGTTACAAGACCATTCTGGCCCATCCCGAGCGCTATACCTACTATTCCCGCCGCCGCAAGCGTTACGAGCAGCTGCACAACGCTGGAGCCCGTTTCCAGATCAATATCCTGTCGTTCACGGGTTACTTTGGCGAGGAGGCTCGCGATAGCGCATTGTGGTTTGCCAAGAATGGCATGATTGACTATCTGGGAACTGACATGCACAACATCAAGCATGCCCACATCATTATGGACTATCTTTGCTCCAAGGAGTGGAAACGCCTCAGCAAGGAAATCGAGCCCACGGTCAAGAACGACTTGATTACCATGTAAAGTTCATTGGGATTACTAAAACGACAAGGCATCGCCACTGGCGATGCCTTGTCGTTTTAGTTTAGTCGCGTTGGTCGGCGGGCAGGTCTTGCTGGATGATGGTGCGGCACTGGTGACTCACCTGGGCGATGTCGTTGCCGCCAGCATGTTGGATAGGCTCATGGAAGGTGAGTGTAATCGTCCCGGGAGTGACGTTAAATGTGCTGCGAGGCATCACTTTGTAGCTGCCGTCGATGGTGATAGGGACAACGGGGAGGCCAAATTCCAGCGCGAGTTTGAAGGCGCCGTTTTTGAATGGTCCCATGAAGCCGGTGTCGGTGCGGCGTCCCTCGGGAAAGACGACAATCGACATGCCGCCGTGGAGTTTCTTCATGGCAGCGGCCATGGTGTCTCGAAGGCCCTGGGTGGAGTGGGTGTCCACCATGATGTGGCCCGCCATGCGGCAAGCAGTGCCGATGATGGGAATCTTGGTGAGCCCTTTGCGCATCATCCACTTGAAGTTGTGCCCCAGGAATCCGTAGATCGAGAAGATGTCATAGGCGCCCTGGTGGTTGGCGACAAACACATAGCTTGTCTCGTGGTCAATAAGCTCACGACCCACAACCTTCACGCGCACGAGGTGTATCCAGCACCACAAGCGGGCCCACCACTTGGCCGGGTAGTATCCCCAAAAGTCCTGATTGAACAGGCTGCCGATAATGGTGACTAGTGCCGTGAGGATGCTGCAGACCAGCATAATGGGTGATGCGATGCACCACTGATATATACGGTATAGGTAAATCATTTCCAGTCAAGAGTGCTTATTTGGTGGCAAAGGTAGTAAAAAGACTTGAGACTATAGTTTCTTGGGGTCGGTTTTTATGTGGTATTATTAATAAAAATGTAGAGACGCAAAATAACTTGCGTCTCTATCATGCTGTTGCTCAACACTTATTGTCTGAGCGACTTTGAGAGAGGGTTAGGGGTTACTTGGCCTCGACCTCGGGGGCGATGAGCTTGTAGCCCTTGCCGTGGATGTTGATGATCTCGATGCTGGGATCGTCTTTGAGTTTCTTGCGCAACTTGGTGATGTAAACGTCCATCGAGCGTGCATTGAAGTAGTTGTCGTCGATCCAAATCGTCTTCAGGGCGAAGTTGCGCTCCAGGATTTCGTTCATGTGGGCACACAGCAGGCTCAGCAGCTCGCTCTCCTTGGTGGTGAGGTTGTCGCTGCGGTCGTCGGTGAACAGGACTTGACGCTGGGTGTCGAAGGTGAACTTGCCAATCTTGTAAACGGTGACTTCCTTGCCCTTCTTGCCCTTGACGCGGCGCAGGATGGCCTCGATGCGCAGCACGAGCTCCTCCATCGAGAACGGCTTGGTGATATAGTCATCGGCTCCAATCTTGAAGCCCTCGAGGATATCTTCTTTCAGCGCCTTAGCGGTGAGGAAAATGATGGGCACGTCGCTGTTGACGGCGCGAATCTCCTGTGCGAGCTGATAGCCGTCCTTCTTGGGCATCATCACGTCAAGCAGGCAGATGTCGTACTTGCCCTTCAGGAAAGCCTTGTAACCGGCTTCTCCATCGGCAAACAGTTCGGCCTTGTAGCCTTTGTCCTCCAGGTACTCACGGGTGAGCGTTCCCAGATTTTCGTCATCTTCGCATAACAGAATTCTCAGTTTGTCTTCCATAATTGTCTTTTTTTATTTGTATAGTGGTAATGTGATAATAAATTTCGATCCGTGATTGACCTCGCTCTCGGCGCGGATGGAGCCGCCAAAGAGTTCAATCATTTTTTGAACGTAGGCCAGACCAAGTCCGAAGCCCTTGACGTCGTGGCGGTTGCCTGTGGAAACGCGGTAGAATTTCTCGAAAATCTTCTTCAGGTCCTCGCGCTTCATGCCGATGCCGTTATCTTGCACCGTGATTTGGATGTGGTCCTCGTCGGGGTTGACAGTGGTAACGGTCAGTTCGGGGGGCACATCTTCGCGGCGGTACTTGACGGCATTGTCCAGCAGGTTGAAGATCACGTTAGTGAAGTGCATGCGGTCCACATTGATAATGGGATCCTCGGCGTCGAGGTTGGCATTGATGTGTCCGCCATATTTCTCGACCTTGAGTTTAAAGGTGTTGATGACGCTGTAGATGTTGGCGTTGGCGTCCTCCTCCTCGAGTCGCATGGTAGCGTTTTTGCGGTCAAACAGCGACAGCTGCAGCACCTTCTCGACCTGGAAGCGCAGGCGCTTGGTCTCGTCGTTGATGACGCCTGAGACGTGCTTGAGCATTTCGGGACTCTTGCGCACACTGTCGTCGTTGAGCATTTGGGCCGCTATCGAGATCGACGAGATGGGCGTCTTGAACTCGTGCGTCATGTTGTTGATGAAGTCATTCTTGATTTCGCTCAACTTCTTCTGTTTGAAGGCCAGTGAGATGGTGTACAGGAAGACTCCCAGCAGCAGGAAGGTGAAGGCCAACGAGGGCACCAGGAATTTCACCGACGAGAAGATGTAGTCACTCTTGTTGGGGAAAGTGACGTTGAGCGTATTCTGCTTGCTCTTCGGGTCATTGGGGAAGAGAACCAGGCTGTAAACGTCCTGCTGGCTCATGGGCGAGTAGCCCTCGGTCTTATATACCATGCCATTGGTCCTGTTCACGATGGCGAACTCAAAGGGCAAGGTCAGGCCGTTGAATTCCAGCTCCGAGCGCAGGTAGTTGGCCACCGTGGCGCTGTCGGCACGCTCTTGTATGGGGCGGTCGCTGGAATGGTTCAGGATAGTGAGGATGACCTCGTTCAACAGGCTCTTCTGGTGCAGATACAGTTGCTTGATGTCTTCCTGCTTCTGCTGGTAACTGTCGTTGATGTCCTTGACATTAAGGTCCTTGAGCTTGTTGTGGTTAGCTGGACGCACGATGCTGGGATCCTCGGTCTTGAGTGCCGTGTCGATGACGGCTTCGGGTCGGTCATTGAAGTTGAAACTGTTCTGGTTGATGCCCGAATACATTTGCTCGGCCTCGACCAGATCCTGATCCAGGAAATATTTGGTCTCGTTCTGTTCCAGCATCGTCGAGACGCTGTACATGCTGCGCATCACAATCTCGCTGAACTGGCTGTTGCGCATGGCCACCATCTTTTCAAGATACATGAGCTGCATGGCGAGCAGTCCCAGCAGGGCTATCGCCATCACAACCGTCAATATCCATATCGTCGATCTCTTCATGAGAGTAGTTGTCTTTTCTTAAAACTTTGATTTTAACAATCAACGGCAAAATTAACACTTTATTGTGAAAAAACAAAATTTTCTTTCACTTTTCGCTGAAAAATTTAACGCTAAATGTTAAAACCCAGATGTAATTTGACCCGAATTGATAGTATCTCAGGAATATGATGTATTTTTGCAGTCAATAACCAATTAATATTATCAAAATGAAAAAGACTATTTTTATATGTTTATTGCTGGCCTGTGTTAGTTGTGTATCTAAGAACTCCAAACAAGAAGATGCATCGAAGGAATTCACCAAGGTATTTAAAGAATATGGGTTCTCGATCACATCACCATGCGTATTAGAGGATGAAAAATCTCATGGTTTGGGTAATGACGCCTATTTCGCTGGTACAGAGCTTTCTGACGATCCCGAAAACGCAATTGGTTACCAAGTTGTGGTGAAAGAAGTTCCCAAAGGTTTTAAAGATCTGTCAGAAGTTGAACTAAACGCTATGATGGACCAAATGAAGAATTCAGGCTTCGTCAATGTTGAGAAAGTTTTATTCTCAGACAATAAGTATCCTGGTTTTATCGGTGACAAGAATCAGGATGGAAGTGTTCATCGTGGAGTAATGTTCAATAAAGATAAATATATTATCTCATTGATAGTTAGTGCTGACTCTTCTGTCTTGGATCAAAAATTCAATGACTTCACTAACAGTTTCACAGTGATTGACTAAGCTTGGGGCGTTGATTTTTTACGTAGAGAGGCAGCTACCGTACTTTTATGGTGCGATAAACTACAGCCGATAAAAAATAATGGGCGGCCCGGTGTGGGTCGCCCATTATTATATAATGTGGAGGACAGGTGGGGATTAATCCTCGTCCTGCTTGCTCTCCTCGTACTCCTTGAGCAGCTGAGCCTGCACGTCGGCGGGCACGAGCTCGTAGCTCGAGAACTTCATGTTGAACGAAGCGCGGCCACCCGAGATGGAGCTCAGGGCAGTGCTGTAGCTCGACATTTCCTTCAAGGGGATGCGGGCCTTAACGCGCTCCAGACCATTGGCGCTCGACATATCCATCATGATGCCGCGGCGGCCCTGCAGGTCGCTCTGTACACCACCCATGCAGTCGGCGGGCAACAGGATCTCAACGTCATAGACGGGCTCGAGAACCTTGGGGTTAGCATCGCGGAATGCGGTCGAGAAGGCGTTACGGGCTGCCAGACGGAACGAGATTTCGTTACTGTCAACCGGGTGCATCTTACCATCGTAGATGCAGACGCGGACGTCGCGAGCATAGCTACCGGTCAAGGGACCCTGCTCCATGCGGTCCATGATACCCTTAACGATAGCGGGGATGAAGCGTGCATCGACGATACAGTTATAGACAACCAGCATACCGCCCCATTCCATGGGGATTTCCTGCTTGTCCTTGATGTTCATCTTGTACTCCTGGTTGCCGAACTTGTAGGTGTCGGGTTCGGGCATGCCCTCGCGATAAGGCTCCACAATCAGGTGAACCTCACCGAACTGACCTGAACCACCAGACTGCTTCTTGTGACGATAGTCGGCACGTGCGGCCTTGGTAATGGTCTCGCGGTAGGGGATGCGGGGCTCCTGGTACTCGATCTGGATCTTGTCGTTGTTCTCGATGTTCCACTTGAGGGTGCGCAGGTGGAATTCGCCCTGACCCGAAACGATGGTCTGGCGCAACTCCTTGCTCTGCTCGATCAACAGGGTGGGATCCTCCTCGTGCATGCGGTTGAGGACGGCACCCAGCTTCTCGGTCTCGCTCTCGTTGAGGGCGCGGATAGCGCGCTGATACTTGGGAGCGGGATACTCGATGAAGTCAAAGATGTGCTCGCAGCCCTTCTCGTTGAGGGTGTTGCCGCAGCGAACGTCTTTCAGCTTCACGGCAGCGCCGATGTCACCAGCGTGGATCTCATCGATCGGGGTCTTGTTCTGGCCACAAACCACGTTGATCTGAGCAAGGCGCTCCTTGCTGCCGCGGTTCATGTTGGTCAGGTCGGCACCAGCCTTGAGCACGCCGCTCATCACCTTGAAGTAGGATACCTCACCGATGTGGGTCTCTACCGAGGTCTTGAAGAAGTAAACGCTCACGGGACCGTTCTCGTCATACTTCACCTCGTCGCCGTTGCTGTTCTTGGGAGCGGGCATCTCGGTAACGTCGGGCACGATAGTGCTCATGATCTCGAGCATGCGGTCGGTACCGATGTTCTTCTCAGCGCTGACGAGCACCACGGGGAAGATGCTGCGGTCCACCATACCCAGGCGGATACCCTTGATAGCCTCTTCGTCGCTCAGGGTCATCTCGTCAAGGAACTTCATCATCAGTTCCTCATCATTCTCGGCTGCCATCTCGAGCAGGGCCATGCGATACTCCTCGGCCTTGTCGGCGTGTGCGCCGTCAATGTCGCTGGCGGTAGCCTTGCCACCGTCCTTGGGCCAAGTGTACTGCTTCATGGCGAGAACGTCAACCACGCTGTTAAAGCCGGGGCCGGCGTTCACGGGGAACTGCAGAGCTACGACCTTGTTGCCGTAGGTCTCACGCAGCTGGTTATATACGTTGTCAAAGTCGCATTTCTCATCTTCGAGTCGGTTGATGACGAACATCAGCGGCTTGCCGATGCGCTCAACGGTGCGGAAGTTGTTCAAGCAACCCACGTCAACGCCGTTGCGGCCGTCAATGACGAGCGCTGCGGTGTCGGTAACGTTCAGTGCGGTAACAGCGTTACCTACAAAGTCGTCACTACCCGGGCAGTCAAAGAAGTTGAGCTTCTTGCCGTTCTTCTCGGCGAAGAAAACGGTGGAAGATACAGAGTAACCGTACTCCTTCTCAACGGGGGTGTTGTCGCTCACGGTGTTGCCACCATCGACGGTGCCCCTGCGGCTGATTGCGCCGCCCTCAAGGAGGATAGACTCAGTGAGAGTGGTCTTGCCAGCGCCCTTGCCACCGACGAGAGAGATGTTCTTGATCTCGTTTGTTTTGTAAACCTTCATTAGTGATTTTGTTGTTAAATGGTTGTTATATAGTGAATTGTTGTTTAATGTCGCTAAACAGCCTGCAAAATTACTAATTTTTGGCGCATTCCACAACATTATTAATAAGAATTTTATTAACACAACAAAAAACATGAGAAAAATGGCGCTCTGCCGCCTGTGATTTGCTGCGTTGTAAGGGGAAATGAGTATATTTGTGCCTGTTTTTGTTCTCATGGCAGGAATCTATGTACATATACCGTTCTGCGCCAGCCGTTGCAGCTACTGCGACTTTTTCTCGACGTTGAAGTTGAGCGAAATGGGTGCCCAATATGTCGAGGCACTGCTCGCCGAGGCTTCTCTACGCCACGGTGAGTTGCGTGGCGAGACGGTCACTACGCTTTATTTGGGTGGTGGCACGCCGTCGCAGTTGCCGCTCCCGCTGTTGTCACGTCTCATTAATGGCCTTGGTGAAATAATTGATTTGACTCAGGTCGAGGAATTTACTATCGAGGCCAATCCCGACGATGTGTCGCGGGAGTGGTGTGTGGGAGTGAAGTCCTTGGGTGTGAACCGTGTGAGCATGGGCGTGCAGTCGTTCGAGGACCCGATTCTCAGGCTCATTGGCCGTCGACATACGGCGGCCCAGGTTGCAGCCGCCATTCACAACCTGCGTGATGCTGGTATTGACAACGTCAGCATCGACCTCATCTATGGTTTGCCTGGACAGACCGTTGAGTCGTGGAAAGAATCGGTAAGACAGGCTATTGCCCTACGGCCAAAGCACATTTCGGCCTACGGCTTGACCTATGAACCGGGAACCCGATTGTGGCGCCAGCGGGAGCGTGGCGAAATTGCCGAAGTGCCAGAGGATGACTGCCTGTCGATGTATCGCATCCTGGTCAGTGACCTGCGTGATGAAGGCCTGGAACACTATGAGATTTCCAATTTTGCCTTGCCAGGCTATCATTCTCGCCATAATTCATCTTACTGGAACGACACGCCCTACTTGGGCCTGGGAGCAGCGGCACACAGCTATGACGGCACAACGCGACGCAGCAACCCACATGACCTGAATGGCTATATCAGCAAGGTCATGGCGGGAGAACTGGCCTGTGAAATTGAGGAGATGACGCGTTGGGAACGCTATGACGAGCGTGTGATGCTGGGCTTGAGGACGGCGCGCGGAGTGAATGCCGATGGGTTGCGTGAGGACTTTGGCGATAGGGCGTGGCGGCATTTCGTCCGTGAGTCTGAGCCACATATCGCGGCAGGAAATATGCGTGTAGTGGATGGCAACCGCTATGTATTGACGGATGATGGCATCATGCTCAGCGACAGCATTATCCGCGACCTCATGTGGGATGATTAGTTGACTTCCTCCAGGATGTCTTTCAGCAGCAGAGCCAAGGGGCCTTGTGATGTCTGAGTGGATTCGTGATCGACGATAGCGCGGAGCGAATCGTTCAACTGCACTTTGCCCAAAATCATCAAGTTGATTAACAGGCGGTAGCCTGTGTACTTGACAAGCGGGCGCTCGTCGTCTATAAGTTGCCGGAACAGCATTTCAGCAGCGTCGATGTGCCGTAGCAGTTTGTGGCACAGGTTGTCGGCAACCTCGATGGTCTCGACGCTTTGGCACCACTTGAGCGCTTCGTCAGCCGTCATGAGCGATGCTGGAAATAGCATGGGTGCGGCAAGCCGGCATTCGCGATTTTGGGTATCGCTCCACAATTCGCTGGCGATGACTGCCATTTGTGCCTTGTCATCGATGGTTTCACGGACACGCGACACAATGCCGATGATATCCACCAGCAGGCAACCCATGATCATGTGATGTGGATCTCCCGCTTTCCTCAATTTGTCAGCGATAATGCCGTTGCGGAAGGCAAAAAACTCCTTCCGTATCCCACGTAATATTTCTTGATGTTTATCTGTATCCATAAATAAACTGTGCGTCTTAGCGTGAATTCGTAATAATTGAATGCAGATGCCAATTAGTTAAATTGGCTTCGCCGAGCTAAAGGTTCACGTAATTCGAAGTTCCTAAAGAGCTAGTTTCTCGGCAAGGAAGCGGCCCGTGTAACTTTCTTGACATTGGGCGACCTCCTCGGGGGTGCCGGTGACGACGATGTTGCCGCCGTTCTCGCCGCCCTCGGGTCCCAGGTCGATGATGTGGTCGGCACACTTAATAACGTCGAGGTTGTGCTCGATAATGACGACGGTGTGACCGTTGCCAATGAGCTGGTCAAACGACTTCATCAACGTGTTGATGTCGTGGAAATGCAGGCCTGTCGTCGGCTCGTCAAAGATGAACAAGGTGTTGCCCTGACGTTCACCGCTCAGGTAGTAGGCGAGTTTAACGCGCTGATTTTCACCGCCCGAGAGCGTTGATGACGACTGCCCTAATTTGATGTAGCCCAGTCCCACGTCCTGCAATGGCTTGAGGCGGCGAACGATGCGATGCTCGTTGTAGGTACTGGTCTCACTGAAAAATTCGATGGCCTGGTTGACGGTCATGTCGAGGATGTCGCTGATGGTGCGGTCTCGATAGGTCACATCAAGGGCATTACGGCCAAATCGCTTGCCATGACACGCCTCACAGGTGAGGGTGATGTCGGCCATGAACTGCATCTCGATGGTGATGGTGCCTTCGCCCTTGCACTCCTCGCATCTGCCGCCAGGGGAGTTGAAAGAAAAGAAGCTAGCGTTGTAACCCATCTGCTTGGAGAGTTGCTGCTGTGCAAAAAGTTGGCGTATCTCGTCAAAGGCCTTCAAGTAGGTCGCAGGATTGCTGCGCGAACTCTTCCCGATAGGACCTTGGTCAATAAATTCTACAGCCTGCAGGCGGCCCAGGTCGCCCCCGATACTGTTGTGGCTGCCAGGCACTTCGGCAGTTTGGTCATACTGTCGGGCTAGGGCAGGGTAGAGGATCTTGCCCACCAGGGTCGATTTGCCCGATCCGCTCACGCCCGTGACAACCGTCATCACGCCGAGCGGGAACTTGACATTGATGTTCTTGAGGTTGTTTTGGGTGGCGCCCTTGACTTCGATAAATTGGCTCCACTTGCGACGTTGTTTGGGCACGGGAATGGTGAGGGCGCCCGTCAGGTATTTGGCAGTGTAGCTCTCGGTGGCGCCGCTAAGTTGCTCAACAGGACCCTGGTAGGTGATGCGCCCTCCATTGCGCCCTGCCTCGGGACCCACGTCGATGAGGTAGTCGGCCGTGCGGATGATGTCCTCGTCATGCTCGACAACGACCACTGTGTTACCCAATTGCTGCAGCATCTTGAGCACATGGATCAGGCGGTGGGTGTCTCTCGGATGCAGACCGATAGAAGGCTCATCGAGAATATAGACCGAACCCACGAGCGAACTGCCCAACGCGGTTGCCAGGTTAATGCGCTGGCTCTCACCGCCTGACAGTGACGCCGACAGTCGGTCCAGTGTCAAGTAACCCACGCCCACGTCACACAGGTAGTCAAGACGCGTGTTGATTTCGGTCAGCAGGCGTTTGGCAATCTGGGCCTCGGTCTCGTCTAGTTGGAGTTGTGAGAACCACTTAGCCAGGTCCTTGACAGGCATGCGAACCATGTCGCTGATGGTCAATCCTCCCACCTTGACATATCCGGCTTGAGGCTTGAGGCGGGTGCCGTGGCACGTGGGGCACACGGTCTTGCCGCGATAGCGGGCCTGCAGGACGCGGAATTGGATGGCATAGGCTTTGCTTTTAACCCACTCAAAGAAGCCGTCGATGCCGGGCCACCGGTTGTCTCCCGTGCCATGCCACAACAGGTCGAGCTGCTCTTGAGTGAGCTCATGATAGGGCTTGTGGATGGGAAAACCATACTCTGCTGCCACGTGGATGAACTCGCGTTTCCACTCACTCATCACCTGGCCTCGCCAGCACATCACCGCGTCGTCATAGATCGAGCGGCTCCTGTCAGGCACCACCAGGCTCTCGTCGATGCCAATCACGCTGCCAAAGCCCTCGCATGTCGGGCAAGCTCCCAGGGGATTGTTGAAGTTGAACATCAGGTCGCTGGGCTCGTCGAACGTCATCCCGTCCAGTTCAAAACGCTTGGAGAAGCGGTGCTCGACGATCTGGCCGTCTTGCTGCCACAGTACCACGATGCACTCGTCTTTGCCCTCGTAGAAGGCTGTCTGCAACGAGTCAAGCAGGCGCATCTCGTCGTCGCGGCTGTGAGTCACCGCCAGGCGGTCAATCAGCAGTCGGTAGTCACTGGCATTGAGGTCGCCCTCGCTGGCAATGACCTCCGAGATGTCGATAAAGCGGTAGTCGCGGGTCATCAGCCTGGAGTAGCCGCCCTTGACAAGGATGTCCAGTTGAGTGCGCACGTCACGGCCCTCGGGCACAATGACCTCGGTGAGCAACGCCAGTCGGGTGCCGTCAGGATAGGAGTTGATGGTGTCGATGACATCATTGGCGGTGTGCTTTTTCACAACCTGGCCCGAGATTGGGGAGTAGGTCTTGCCCACACGGGCAAAAAGCAGACGCAGGTAGTCATAAATCTCGGTGCTTGTGCCCACGGTGCTGCGCGAGTTGCGCGTCACGGTGCGTTGTTCAACGGCGATGGCGGGCGGCAGGCCGCGGATAAAGTCGCAGTCGGGCTTCGTCATGCGCCCCATGAACTGGCGGGCATAGGACGACAGGCTCTCGACATAACGGCGTTGCCCCTCGGCATACAGCGTGTCGAACGCCAGCGAGGACTTGCCGCTGCCCGACACGCCCGTCACCACGACAAACTTGCCGCGCGGAATCGCCACGTCAACGTTTTTCAGGTTGTTGACGCGGGCCCCCTTGATGATGATGTCTCCTGTGTTGGCCATGTTGATTGTGAACGAGCCGACAAAGGTACTACTTTTTCACGAGAAAACAAAACAACCGTGCCAATGTATGCTTGTCACAAACTTTTATTTTGGAGCAAAAAAATCTTCTTTTTTTGAAAAATATTTGTCCGAATGAAAAAAAAAGAGTAATTTTATTGCCCAAATGAGGCGAGTGAGTGCCCAATGGCATGATATTTGCTGATTTGGACCATGCTAAGTCATTTATTAATTCTTTAAATTACTGCAAGATATGAAACCAATTAACATTGTTATGGCAGTCGTGGGCGGCGCAATCGCCGGCGCGGCAGTGGGTTTGCTTTTTGCCCCAGAGAAAGGTGACGACGTTCGCAAGCGCATCGCTGATACACTGCGTGAGCAAGGTGTGAAACTCAAAGGCACAAAGCTCGACAACCTCGTTGACGACATCGCCGAGGAGATTAAGGACAAGCTAGATTAATATTCACATTAAATTTAATATAAGAAAATGAGAGGATTAGGTTTATTGTATGCGTTCTTGGGTGGCGCTCTGGTTGGCGCTTCGGCAGCTATCCTGTTTGCTCCCGAGAAGGGCTCTGACCTGCGTAGCCGCATCAAGGAGATGCTCAAGAAGAATGGCATCGACTTCAGCGACGACGAGGTGGAACAGCTGGTGAAGCAAATCAGCGCTCAGATTGAGGACTGACAAAATAGCAGTTTACCTGTCAGGGTGCGTCCAGAAATCTGACGCACCCTGCTGGGTTAATGCTAATGGCGCCGATTATTTTCTTAATAAGGTATAATTAGCGAGATTAGCACGATGATTCTTAACGTCATATAGCGTGAGAACAGATGGCATCAAGTATGAATGAGATAGATTATAAAAAACTGTTCAACGAGGCGCGTAAGTACTTCACGCTGGAGTGGGACTACACCAAGCTCACAGCAGTCGAGAAGTTGGCGGTGCTGCTCTCGTCGATAGCGTTTGTCGCTGTTGTAATCATTATTGGCACCTTTGCGCTGGCCTATGTGATGTCGGCGCTCATCGACGTCTTGGCGACAGCCATGGGGTGCACATGGGGTGCACAGCTGATTGCGGCAGCCCTTCTGTTGGTGCTGCTGCTTGTCGTGTTCGCCTTCAAGCGCCAGATCATTGTTGATCCCGTGGCGCGTTTTGTGAGCAAGTTGTTCCTTAAACCCGAAGACAATGAGTAGCGAGAACATTAACGAGGCTCTAGGCTCTGCTGCCAATGAGTTGCCGGTTGTCACTCCCGACGCGCCCGATAACTGGAAGGGAATGACGCTTGATGACCTGCGCCGTGCACGCGGCAAGGCCCTGGTGCGTCGAGAGGTGGGGCGTGCCACAATACAGTACGATATCGAGGGGGTGAAGAGCAACATCTCCAATAATGGCGTGCGTGCCCTGATGTTCAGCCCCGGCACCGTTTCCCACTTGAAGACTGCCGACTATGTCCTGCTGGGCATCAAACTCGCGCGCTGGCTCATGTCGTTGCGCGGCAACAGCCGTCGTCGCCGCCGTTGATCAACAGCAGTTGCCGATAGCATTCTGGGTACTGCCCACATTCCTCAAAAATGCCAAAAAAACATTCAAGAATTCATTTTTTTTTGAAAAAATGTTGTTGTTTTTTTGATTTTTCCTATATTTGCAGCCCGAAATCTTAGGATTTCACACGAGAGAGATATTAATTTAATGATAATAAATAACTTAAAATAAACTGCCTATCGACAAACATTACTCTTATTGACCAAAAATAAATAGTAATGAAAATCTACAAGGACAAGAGCGATGAGCAACTCATTTCGCTATATGTCGATGGCAACAACGAGGCCTTTGATTCGCTGCTGGAGCGACACAAGGACCGAGTTTTTACGTACATATATCATGCGGTGAAAAACGAGGAACTTGCCGATGATATTTTTCAGGATACTTTTGTTAAGGCCATCATAACTATCAAGCAGGGACGTTATACCGATAACGGTCACTTCCCCGCATGGATCACACGCATCGCACATAACCTGATTATCGACTACTTCCGCCAGACCAAGGCCGAGAACCTGCAATCGACCGACGACGAGGACACCAACATCCTTAATCGCAAGGAGTTGTCAGATTGCACCATCGAGGATAGTATTATCACGACTCAGATTCACGACGACGTGCGCCGCCTGGTCAAGGCTCTGCCCGAGAGCCAGCGCGAGGTGCTCGTGATGCGTTACTACAAGAACATGAGCTTCAAGGAGATTGCCGACACCACGGGTGTGAGCATCAACACCGCCCTGGGCCGCATGCGCTACGCCATCTTGAACATGCGCCGCATGGCCGAGGAACACAACATCGTCCTCACCCTGTAAAGCCATTCACGACGAAGCAGGTACATTACACTTGTCCCTGTAGCGAAATTTGAATACAAATCAAACAACCCGAACAACTTGAATCAAAGAAAAGTTGTCCGGGTTGTTCCTGTCTTTTTAAAAACAACAGATTAATCTGATATTTCTGAGGGCTACCGCCCTACGATATGGCCAGGGGACCTTTCGGTATTGACGTTTTCTCGCCAAAAAATCCGACTAGGAGGATTTAGGTCAGACTTTTTTTTCTCTCCATGCTGTTAGCTCGAATATGCGTTATTTTCCCCACCTCTCGATAAAAATCGCGACACAATGCACCCTCTAATGAAAAAAATCATTAACTTTGCAGTTAACTCATCGTGACGCCTTCAACTACACGATGAACAACACAATAAACAACACAATAACTATTCACCATCGACAACTAAAACAAATAGCCTTATGAAACAAATAAACTTCCTCCCAACCCTCCGCACAACTTTGCTGCTGGTCATGCTGCTCTTTATCTTGCCAGCTAAAGCAGATTATGGCGCATATTTGGTGATTGATGGCATACGTTATTCAGTAACAGCGACATCTCAGGATAATAATGGTCCTTTAGCGGCCAAAGCAACAGTAGTATCAGGAGGAACTTATAAAGGAGATATTACGATACCCTCTTCAATCATCTGGACCTATGGTTTTTATACTGGTGGCGGATATGTCACACGAGAAATTGAATGCCCTGTAACTGCTATCAGCGCTGTTTGCTTCTCTTATTGTACTGAGCTAACGAGTGTCTCTATCCCCAATTCAGTAACCACTATCGGAGGTGGTGCTTTCCAGTACTGTAGAAGTCTCAAGAGCATAGTGATTCCTAATTCTGTGACCGAACTAGGTGGCGAAGCTTTTCTGGCTTGCTCTAATATGAAAAGTGTCACCATTGGTAATTCTGTACAAAAGATCGATAAACAAACATTTAGAGAATGTACCAGTTTGACAAGTGTTGTCATCCCCAACTCTGTCACTGCCATTGGCCTTTGGGCTTTTAGAGAATGTAGTAACTTGACGAGTGTGACGATCCCCAATTCTGTTACGTCCATTGACGGTCAGGCTTTTATGGATTGCAGTAGTTTGTTGAGCGTGACTATTCCTAACAGTGTTGAGATAATCCCTAACAGATGCTTTTACGGTTGTAGTAGTCTTGAAAATGTGTATATTCCCAATTCCGTTAAGACGATTGAAGGTGGGGCATTTCATAATTGTAAAAGTTTATCAGATGTATCTATCCCCAATTCTGTTACGACCCTTGGCGGTCAGGCTTTCTGTGGTTGCAGTAGTTTGGTTAGAGTGACGCTCCCTAATTCTATCTCAACTCTTTCTGATTATACATTTAGTGGCTGTACCAGTCTGCCCAGTGTGGATATTCCTAACACTGTCACCACTATCGGCGACGATGCATTTAATGGTTGCAGTAGTTTGGATCATATCACCTTTCCTCATGCTGTCACCTCCATTGGCTATAGGGCATTCATGAATTGTACTGGTTTGATGAGTGTGACGTGTCTGTCTGAAACACCGCCATCAGCAAATAATACTACATTTAGCATAGTCACAGAACATAATGCTACCCTCAACGTCCCAGCGGGTTCGTTATATGAATATCAAACTACATATCCATGGGCAAGCTTCTATCACATTGAGCCGATTCCTCAGTACTATTATGTGTCTTTAGACCAGACCAATGCGGTTATCGAAGAGGGCGGCTTTGTTGTCTTGAATGCTACCGTGACGCCTGATGACGGCACTGCCCCGGGTCTCACGTGGAGCAGCAGCAACCCCAGCGTCGCCACGGTTGACGGATGGGGCATCGTGACGGCAGTTGGCACGGGTGATGCCATCATCACCGCCCGCGCGGGAGAAGCTTATGCTAGATGCCACGTCAAGGTGGTTCACCACACGGTGTCGCTTGACCTGTCGTCGGCGACCATTGAGAAGTACCAGACCCTGCAACTGCATGCGACGGTGACGCCCGATGACGAATACGCGCCCTCGGTGACCTGGAGCAGCAGCCGACCTGGAGTCGCTACGGTTTCCTCCGATGGCCTCGTCAAGGGTTATATGACGGGAACCGCCACCATCACGGCCACGGCAGGACAGTCCACGGCGGAGTGTGTCGTGACGGTAATCCCCATCTCGGCGAATGCCATTACGCTGAACGAATACGAGAAGCAGATGACCGTGGGAGGGGTCTTCAGACTCATTGCGACGGTCCATCCCGAAATGGCCTCTAACCGTGACGTGGTGTGGACGATGTCGCCCAGTGACGCGATCTCTATATCGAGTTGGGACAACGACTGCATCGTCATGGGTCTTAAAGATGGACAGGCGACGGTCACTGCCACCACGACCGACGGCACCAATCTGAGCGCGAGCTGCCTTGTGATAGTCGATGGCGGTGACCCGGTCGTGGTGCCTGTCGAGAGCATAAGCGTAAGCCCGTCGAGTCTGACAATACCCGTGGGTGCTAACAGGCAGCTGACGGCCAACGTTCTTCCCGCCAACGCGACCAACAAGTTAGTGATATGGACTTCTAAAGATGAGTCAGTGGCGACTGTCAGTGCCACGGGACAAGTGACATCCCACAAGATAGGAACAGCACGCATCACAGCCACGACGACCGACGGCACGAACTTGAGTGCTTCGTGCTGGGTGACCGTGACAAACGGGGGAGGGGAAGAGCCATTGCTTGGAGATGTGGACGATGATGGCAATGTAAACATCAACGACTTGTCGGCCCTGATAGACTATTTGTTGACTGGAAATGAAGAGGGTGTGAACCTTGTCAATGCCGATGTGGATCAAGATGGCGCGGTTAACATCAGCGACCTTTCAGCCCTGATAGACCTTTTGTTGAATCAGAAGAAATTGCTGCTGGTTAGTGCTGACGGCAAAGTGAAATTGAAAACGAGGCCCATTAATCGCTGACCTCTTTTCGGTGGACGTCAGGATAATCGCTCAATAATTCAACAGTAGATTAATCTTATTCTCCCGAAGGGTGGCCTTTGTGTGACCCCTAGAAAATCAGGCGGCCGAGCGCAGCGATGGAGCCTGATTATCTGGGGGTAAATGCCCGCGTCAATTCTCGAGACTATTGCAAAACTCATGTCTCTTATAATAATCACGCTACGCGCGAGAACCTTTAGCTCGGCGAAGCCAAATCAAAAATTATAAATAAAATCATAATAATAATTTATTTTTTCTGATATATACATTTTTTGATTTCTCGGCCGTTAGGCCGATAAAAACGGAGTCAAGTTGAGTTTTGCAACACCCTGATCACTGATAGCGGCAATAAGAATTATGACACACTGCCATTATTTGACAAGCCCATTTTATTGTATTTTGGTGTGATAGCCTTAAAATTTAGGGATGAAATTTTGTGTATCGGTTGAAAAGTAGTACCTTTGCACCCGCTTTTTAGAGAACTAAACATTTAACAGACAATATAAACCTAGTAATGAACGTAAGTTTTGAACAAATTGATGCGGTGAACGGATTGCTCACCGTTGAGATCAAGAGAGAAGATTTCGCTAACGATGTGAATAAGGAAGTGGCCGCCATGGGTGTGCGTCGCCCGTTGAAGGGTTTCCGCCCCGGTAAGGCTCCCAAGTCATTGCTGATGAAGTTCTACGGCCCCAGTGTTACTGCTGATGTCATTGACCGCAAGGTGGGACGCGCCGTGTATGACTACATCCGCGAGAACAAGTTGCAGGTTCTGGGTGAGCCCCTGCCCAACGAGGACACCAAGGTCGATATCATGAAGGACGAGGAGATGACCTTCAAGTATGACCTGGGAATGGCTCCCGCCATCGAGCTCAAGCTCAATAAGCGCATCAATGTGCCCTATTATATCATTGAGGTTACCGACCAGATGGTAGATGACGCCATCGCACACGACCGCAAGCGTCTGGGTACGCTCGTTGACGGTGAGGTGAGCGACAAGGAGTCGATGCTCCGCGGCTCGATGATCGAGCTCGACGAGCAGGGCAACGACAAGGAGAATGGCATCAAGGTGGAGCGCACCGTGATCTCGCCCCGCTATATGGTCGATGATGACGAGGCCGCTAAGTTTGTCGGCATCAAGGTCGGCGACACCTTCGTCTTCAATCCCCACAAGGCCAACAACGGCAATATCGCCGAGCTGGCATCGATGCTCAATGTGGACCGCAGCGAGGCCGACGTGAAGAGCGACTTCCGTGTCACCATCGAGGAGATCAAGGTCAACAAGGAGGCTGAGATGAACGAGGAGTTCTTCAAGGGCGTCCTGGGTACCGAGACCGAGGTCAAGGACGAGGCCGCATTCCGCGAGGCCATGCGCGAGATGATTCAGCGCGCTAACGTCCCCGAGAGCAACTACCGCTTCACCGTTGACGCTCAGCGCATTCTCACCGAGAAGGCTGGTGACTTGCAATTGCCCGAGGAGTTCCTGAAGCGCTTCTTGAAGCTGCGCCGTGAGCAGGACGAGAAGAACAACGGCGAAGTTACCGAAGAAGAGGCTCAGAACATGTTCAAGCAGCTGCGCTGGCAACTCGTAAAGGACCATCTGGCTCAGGAACTGGGCATTAAGGTTGAGAAGGAAGATATCGACACTGCAGCCTATATCTTCGCTCAGCAGCAGTTGTCACAGTATGGCATCTACAATGCTCCCGAGGATCTGGTGAAGCAGCAGGCCGAGCGCTTCATGCAGGACGACCGTGCCCGTGAAGCCATCCAGGAGCATGCCATCGACAACAAGTTCTATGCCGCTGTCCGTGAGGCCGTGAAGGTCAACGAGAAGAGCATCAGCGTCGAGGACTTCCGCAAGCTCTACGAGGCCGAGGAGAAATAATACATTTTTCATAATACAGCAATGAGGACAGGGTGGGCCGTTGTGCCTATCCTGTCTTTTTTTATGATTGTGGGTGACAAAATGTCCGTTGGAGTGGTTTTTGCTTATTAGCGGGATAAAAAAGTACAATGTCGATAAAAAAGTGCCTCATCTTGACATCAGACTGAGAAAAAAATATTATCTTTGAACAAAAATTAATTTCTAAGCAACTTTATTTTTATGGAAAACGACTTCAGAAAATTTGCCGTTCATCACTTGGGTATGAACGGACTGGCGCTGGATCAGTTCGCCGCCAGCGTGTCAAATAACTATATCAACCCCACCATTATGGAGGAAAGGCAACTCAACGTCACCCAGCTTGACGTCTTCTCGCGCCTGATGATGGACCGCATCATTTTCCTGGGCACCCAGGTCGAGGACTACACGGCCAATGTCATCCAGGCCCAATTGCTCTATCTCGACAGCGCTGACCCCGGCAAGGACATCTCGCTCTACATCAACTCACCTGGCGGTTCGGTCTATGCCGGTCTGGGCATTTATGACACGATGCAGTATATCCAGAGCGACGTCTCCACCATCTGCACCGGTATGGCCGCTTCGATGGCTGCCGTGCTGCTCGTGGCTGGACAGAAGGACAAGCGCTTTGCCCTCAAGCACAGCCGCGTGATGATTCATCAGCCCATGGGCGGCATCAGTGGCCAGGCCTCGGATATTGAGATTACCTCGCGCGAGATCCTCAAGCTCAAGAAGGAGTTGTACACCATTATCAGCGACCACTCGGGCCAGCCCTATGACAAGGTTTATGCCGACAGTGACCGTGATTACTGGATGACCGCCGACGAAGCCAAGGAATATGGCATGATTGACAAAGTCCTCATCCGCGAGAACAAATAAGCATGGCAAAGAAAAGAGATACTGACAAATTATATTGTAGTTTCTGTGGTCGCAGTAACCATGAGGTCGAACTGATGCTGCCCGGCATGAACGGTTGCATCTGCAACGAGTGTGCCGAGCGCGCGGTAGAATTGTCGCATGAGTATCTTGCCAAGATGTCTGCCTCGATGTTGCCCGACCTGGACATGGACTCGCTGCCCAAGCCCGACGAAATCAAGGCTTATCTTGACGAGTATGTCATCGGCCAGGAAAATGCTAAGCGTTATCTGGCGGTAGCGGTCTATAACCACTACAAACGCTTGAACCAGAAGCGTGACGACGACATCGATATCGAGAAGAGCAATATCATCATCGTGGGGCCGACGGGAACGGGCAAGACGTTGTTGGCCAAAACGATTGCCAAGATGCTGAAGGTGCCCTTTGCCATCGTCGATGCCACGGTGCTGACCGAGGCTGGCTACGTCGGCGAGGACATCGAGAGCCTGTTGACAAGGTTGCTGGCAGCCTGTGACTACAACGTTGCCGAGGCCGAGCGCGGCATCGTCTTCATCGACGAGATTGACAAGATTGCCCGCAAGGGCGACAACCCCTCGATCACGCGTGACGTGAGCGGCGAGGGCGTGCAGCAGGGACTCTTGAAGTTGCTCGAAGGCTCGGTGGTCAATGTGCCGCCCCAGGGTGGCCGCAAGCATCCCGAGCAGAAGATGATAGCCGTCGATACCAAGAATATCCTGTTCATCTGCGGCGGTGCCTTTGAGGGCATCGAGCGCAAGATTGCTCAGCGCCTTAACACCCATGTGGTGGGCTACGGCGGTGGCAATCACGTGAGCAAGGCCGACCGTGACAAGTTGTTGCACTTTGTGGCGCCGCAGGACCTGCGCAGCTATGGCCTGATTCCTGAAATCATCGGTCGCTTGCCCATCCTCACCAATCTTGAACCTCTGGACCGTGACGCCTTGATGCGCATCCTTACCGAGCCCAAGAACGCCATCGTGCGCCAGTACAAGAAACTGCTCGAGATGGACGGTGTGGAATTGGTTATTAATGACGATGTGCTGGAATTTGTTGTGGACAAGTCTATCGAGTACAAACTGGGTGCCCGAGGATTGCGCAGCCTGTTCGAGACCATCATGATCGACGTGATGTATCAAGCACCGTCCATGAAGAAAAAACGCTATGTGCTGACCCGTGAGTTTGCCCAGCAACAACTCTCAAAGTCCAATTTTGAGTTGTTGGCTTGATGGGCTTTAGGCTCAATGTCATAGATTATAGGCTTTAGGTTTTTCCCGCTTTCTTGTGAGGGCGCATGTACAGAAAACACCTAAAGCCTATAATATTTTTCTAAAAATAATTGTGCAGTTCACAAAAACGCCGTATATTTGTGAAATCATTGTGAACCCTAAACTATTATTATGGCGAAGAACATCAAGTTGATATCGGCATTGAAGGAGTACTTCGGCTTTGAGACGTTCAAGGGCAATCAGGAGGCGATTATCGAGAACCTGCTTGCCGAGCACGATACCTTTGTGCTCATGCCAACAGGTGGCGGCAAGTCGCTCTGCTACCAGTTGCCGGCACGTCTCATGGAGGGTACTGCCATTGTCATATCACCCCTAATTGCACTGATGAAAAACCAGGTGGACGCGATGCGGAGTTACAGCGAGGAAGACGGTATCGCCCACTTTATCAACTCGTCGCTGACCAAGCAGGCTATTGAGATCGTGAAGGCCGACGTGCGCAGCGGCCGTACCAAACTGCTGTATGTCGCACCCGAGTCGCTCACCAAGGACGAGAACGTGGCCTTCCTGCAGGATGTGCCCATCTCTTTCTATGCTGTTGACGAGGCACACTGTATCTCGGAGTGGGGCCATGACTTCCGCCCCGAGTATCGTAATATCCGCCCCATCATCAACCGCATTGGCGAGCGCCCCATCATTGCCTTGACAGCAACTGCTACCCCTAAGGTACAGCATGATATCCAGAAGAACCTGGGCATGACCGAGGCTGCCGTGTTCAAATCCTCGTTCAACCGTCCCAATCTATATTATGAGGTTCGTCCCAAGTCCAAGGACGTGGACCGCGAGATCATCAAGTTCATCAAGGCCAACGAGGGCAAATCGGGCATCATCTATTGCCTGAGCCGCAAGAAGGTAGAGGAACTGGCCGAGGTCCTGCGCTTGAACGACATCAAGGCCTTGCCCTACCATGCCGGCATGGAAAGTTCGGTGCGCAGTGCCAATCAGGACGCCTTCTTGAGCGAGGATGTTGATGTGATTGTCGCTACCATCGCCTTTGGCATGGGTATCGACAAGCCCGACGTGAGGTTTGTCATCCATTATGATATCCCCAAGAGCCTTGAGGGCTACTACCAGGAGACGGGCCGTGCTGGCCGCGATGGCGGTGAGGGTAAGTGCATTACTTTCTATTCCCGCAAGGACCTTGACAAGCTCGAGAAGTTCATGCAGGGCAAGCCCATTGCCGAGCAGGAAATCGGCAAGCAGCTCTTGCTCGAGACACGCGACTATGCCGAGTCGTCGGTGTGCCGCAGGCGTTCACTGTTGCACTACTTTGGCGAGACCTACGATAAAGACAACTGCGGCAATTGTGACAACTGCCTCAAACCCAAGAAGCGGGTGGAAGCCAGCGAGGAACTCAAGGCTGCCATCGAGACGATTATCACCCTGCGCGAGCGTTTCAAGCCCGAATATATCGCCCATGTGATGATGGGTGACGCCACTAACGAGATCAAGGGGTACAAGCACAATGAGTTGGAAATCTTCGGCTGCGCGAGTGACCGTGACGAGAAATTCCTCATGGCGGTCATCCGTCAAGGCGTATTTGCCGACTTTCTCGCCAAAGACATTGAGAATTACGGCGTTATCAAGGTGACCAAGGAGGGCAAAGCCTTCCTCAAGAGCCGTGAGAAGTTCTGGATTGTCGAGGACAACGAGTACACCGAGATGGTGGACGAAGAGTTGCGCGGTGGAGGCAGTGGAGCCGTCGATGCCGAGCTGTTCAGCATCCTCAAGGACCTGCGCCGCAAGATTGCCAAGCAGCATGGCCTTCCCACCTATGTCATCTTCCAGGAACCCTCACTCGATGCGATGGCGACGACCTATCCCATCACCCTCGATGAGTTGCAGAACATTCCCGGTGTGGGACCTGGCAAGGCCAAGCGTTATGGCAAGGATTTTATCGAGCTGATCAAGAAATATGTTGACGAGAATGAGATAGAGCGCCCCGAAGACATGCGCGTGCGCACCGTCGCCAACAAGAGCAAACTCAAGGTGGAGATCATTACGGCTATCGACCGCAAGGTTCCGCTCGACGCCCTGGCCGAGAGCAAGGATCTGGATTTTGATGAATTGCTCGACGAGTTGGAGGCCATCGTGTATAGCGGCACTAAAATCAATGTGTCCTACTTCATCGACGAGGCCATCGATACCGACATCGAGGAGGACATCTTCGAGTACTTCAAGGAGAGCGATACCGACGATATCGAGACTGCCATGAAGGAGTTGGGCGATGATTACACCGAGGAGGAAATCCGCCTTGTCCGCATCAAGTTCCTCAGCGAGATGGGCAACTAGCATCTATCAGGAACGCCGTTTCTAAGGAATTATGGTCCGCCAAGTGAACCCAGGAAGAGGTTTTCTTGGCGGATTATTATTAAAAAAACACCATGAAATATAATTTTTCTCATGCGCGTGCGTTATACATTAGTAACAAAGAATGAAAAAACGTAAAATATAGATCAAACCAACCTAAGAAGATGAAAGCAAAACTCTTGATTTCTTCGTTGCTGTTGGGAACTGCGATCCTCGCTATTGCTAAGGGGGATCCTGTCCTTATGACCATCAACGGCAAAGACATCAAACTCTCCGAGTTTGAGTACCTCTATCACAAGAACAATCAGCAGCAGATCGAGAAAGAGACCCTCGACCAGTATGTGGAACGCTTTGTGCTTTATAAGCAGAAGGTTGCTGATGCCGAGGCTGCTGGCATTGACACCACCAGCTCATTCGTTAAGGAGTTTAATGGTTATCAGAAGGACCTTGCCGAGCCTTACATGACCGAGGATACCACCTATCGCTGGCATTTCGTCAACGAGGCCTACGAGCGCAGCAAGAAGGAAATCGACATCGATCACTTCATGTTGCCCCTGGGTAACTCCCAAGCCGAGATTGACGCCAACATAGCAAGGATGGATAGCATCCGCAACTGCATCTTGGCTGGTGAAAATTGGGAAACCCTTGCCGAACAGTATTCCAGTGACCCCTCTAAGCAGCGCAACCATGGTCACTACGGATTCATTACGGCCAATATGTTCCCCTACGGCTTTGAGAATGAGGTTTATAATACGCCCGAGGGCCAGGTGTCAAAGCCTTTCCAGACGCCCTACGGCATCCACATGATACGTGTCAATAAAACCCGCGAACGCAACGATGTTCATGCTAAGCACATCCTCAAGCTCTTCCCCCAAAATGCTACCGAGGAGCAGAAGGCTAAGTGTAAGGCCCAAATCGACTCGATTTACGCGCTGTTGAAGGCAGGTGCCAACTTCGAGGAACTGGCCAAGGCCGAGTCTCAGGACGGTACTGCCCGTCGTGGTGGCGACTTGGGTTGGTTCGGTCGTGGCCGCATGGTTCAGCCCTTCGAGGACATCGCCTTTGACCTTGCCGACGGTGCCATCAGCGAGCCCTTTGAGACCCGCTTCGGTTACCACATCGTCAAGAAGGAGGGTCATGGTTATCCCTCGCTGGCCGAGGCCCGTCAGGGCATTGACGCTGCCATCGGCCGTGACGAGCGCACTGCCCTCATCGTCGAGCGCCGCCTCAATGACATGAAGGCCAAGTATAACTTCCGTGATAACCCCGAGGTGGAGAATTATCTGAATAAGGCTCTCGAGGCCACCGGTAGTCTTGATTCGACATTTATCGCACAGTCCATCAAGGGCTGCAACATGCCCCTGTTCACCTATGGCAAGAAGGAGTCAGTTCCCGTTAAGGCTCTCCTGTCTCAACTTAATACCAAGATGCCCATCCCCACTGTGGATGCTGCCAAGAAGTTTATCAAGTCGCGCATTGATGCACTTGCCGATACCAAGTTGGCCGAGTATCATGCCAGGGAGCTTGTTAATAGCAACCCCGAGTACCGCAACCTGCTGGGTGAGTACAGGGACGGCATGCTGCTGTTCGAGATCAGCAACCGCCGTGTCTGGAAGGCTGCTGGCAAGGACACCGTCGGACTGGAGCAATACTTCGAGCAAAACCGTGCCAAGTATAACTGGGATGAGCCTCACTTCAAGGGCATTATCCTCAGTGCCAAGAATGATACCATTCTCAACCTTGTCAAGGCCGACATCGCCACGATGGCTGCCGACACGCTGACTGATGCTCTCCACAACAAGTATGGCTCAGACATCCGCATGGAGCGCATGGTGGTCAAGAAGGGTGAGAACCCCTATGCCGACTATCTGGCTTTCCACGAGGGTAACAAGCCCGAACGCAAGGGCTACAACGAGTTCATGATTCTTGAGGGCGGTGTCATCAGCCAGCCCGAGGAGATGGCCGACGTGCGCGGTGCTGTCACCAGCGACTACCAGGACGTGCTCGAGCAACAGTGGAAAGAAGAACTGGCCAAGAAGTATCCTGCCAAAATCAACAAGAAAGTCCTCAAGCAAGTGAAGTAATTCCTGCTTGCATCACATCTGATAACACTAGTGTCCCGCCTGACCTCATCAAGCGGGACACTTTTTTCAAACAACATCTACAACAAACAACAACTCAAATAACAAGAATATTAAACGACAATAAATACAACTTATTAATTAACAGCCATTTATTAAATAAAAGGTTGTTTTAGTTGTTCTCCGTTGTTCTTGTTGTTTGAAAACGTGTGCGGAAGCCCCAAATTCAGATAATTCGCTGTTGTTGTATTATTCGCTGTGCGTTTTAACAAAGATTTTGTCTGTTGATTTTGTCACGTCAGGAAAAATGGGGAAATTTGCAGATTGAAATTTAAAAATTTGAAATAACGATAAAACCAATATATTGACGTGAAACGTAGATTTTTTACCGCATTGGCGTTTGCTGCCGTCTTGATGACGGCGCTGGCACAGAATAATGTTGCAGAAGAAGTGGCGTGGGTCATCGGCGATGAGCCCATCTTCAAGAGTGATATCGAGGAACAGTACCAACAGGCTCTCTATGAGCGTGTTGCTATTGATGGCAACCCCTATTGTGTCATTCCCGAGAAGATGGCTGTTGACAAGCTTTTCCTGGACCAGGCCCGTATCGACACCGTCGAGGTGCAGGCATCGAGCATCAGCGCCGAGGTGGAGAGTCGAATCAACTACTTTATCGCCAATCTGGGCTCGAAGGAGAAGGTCGAGGAGTACTTCCGCATGCCTTTGCCCCGCTTGCGCGAGAAACTCAACGAGGTGTATTCCGACCAGTACAGCATCCAACAGGTGCAGAATGAATTGACCAAGAATGTCAAGGCGACACCCTCTGAGGTGCGCAAGTACTACAACAGCCTGTCCAAGGACTCGCTGCCATATATCCCCATGCAGGTCGAGGCTCAAATCATCACCATTAACCCGGTTATCCCTCAGCAGGAGATCGATGAGGTGAAATCCCGCCTGCGTGACTACGCCAACCAAGTCAATAGCGGCGAGCGCGAATTTTCGACCCTAGCCATTCTCTACAGCCAGGACCAGTCAACGGCAGTCTATGGCGGTGAGACCGGCTTCCAGAGCCGTTCAGTGCTGTTGCCCGAGTATGCTACTGCAGCATTCAACCTCAACGACAACAAGCGTGTTTCCAATATCGTTGAGACCGATGACGGTTTCCATATCATCCAGCTCATCGAGAAACGTGGTGATCGCATCAACACACGCCACATCCTGTTGCGCCCCAAGGTGAGCGACAAAGACCTCACCGATGCCTTAGTCCGCCTGGATTCGGTCCGTGCCGACATCTCTGAGGGTAAGCACACCTTCGAGGAAATGGCATTGCTCATCTCCCAGGACAAGGATTCGCGCAACAACAACGGCAATATGCTCAACGAGAAGAACCACAGCAGCCGCTTTGAGATGGCTGACCTGCCTGCCGAAGTGGGTAAGAAGATCAGCACCATGCAGCCCGGTGATGTGAGTGAGCCGTTCGTCATGATCAACCCCAAGACACGCCGTGAGCAACTCGCCATCGTGAAGCTCGTCAAGCGCATTGACGGCCACAAGGCGGACCTTGCCGAGGACTACATGATCATCAAGGAGATGTGTGAAGCCGACGCCAAGGAGAATATCTTGCGTAACTGGGTCATCAAGAAGCAACAGAGCGTCTATGTCTATATCGAGGAGGGCTGGCGCAACTGCGACTTCAAGTATGATTGGCTCAAGAAAAACAAGTAGGCTATAGGCCTTTTTTAGGCGGTTTTACCAACATTTAGTAACTGAGAATTATCGTTCCCCCCTTATGCTTGCCCCGCACAACAAGCGACACTCGTCCATTAACAGCTGTTGGCGCCATGTGGTTATGGCGTGCCTGGTAATGGTGTTGACGATGTCGCCCATGGTGTGGGCGCAGCGTCCCTCAGGTCCCGTCCGCCATTCCAATTTAAAGAAAAGCACCCAAGTCAAGCGTCCCACCAATCCGCAACCTGTTCAGGCCGCCCGCAAGGGTTCTAAAGGCCCCACAGTGAACCGCATCACCCCACAGATTCCTAAGGCGAACCGCAACCAGACCAATAAAGTGTTCCTCGAGAACGCCGACATCCTCAAGGCCAACGAGGCTATCAGTCGCGACTATCAGGTGCTGAAGGGCAATGTGCGTTTTCGCCGTGGTGACATGTATATGTTCTGTGACAGCGCCTATTTCTACGCCGAGACCAGTTCGCTGGACGCATTCGGCAACGTGAAGATGACCCAAGGCGACACCCTGTGGGTCTATAGTGACGTGTTGCACTACTATGGTGACCAGGGCGTGGCCGAATTGCGCAGCAATGTGCGATTGGAGAACCGTAGCACGACCCTGTTGACCGATGCGCTGGATTACGAGATTAACTCCAATGTGGGCTACTACTTTGACGGCGGTACCATCGTCGATAACCGCAACAATACCGAGTTGACCTCGCAGTACGGACGCTATGAACTGGATACCAAACAGGCCGAGTTCTCGCGCGACGTCCACCTGATCAACGACCGCTACGAGATGTTTACCGACCTGCTGGACTATAACACGCAGAGCCACATCGCCCATATCACCAGCGAGACGCTCATCGTGAGTGACAGCAACACCATTAATACGACCAACGGATGGTACAATACCAGTGCCGACGACGCTACGCTCTATGAGCGCGCCCTCATCACTGCCAAGGACGGCAAGACGCTGCTTGGCGACACCGTATATTATAATCGCAAGCATAACTACGGCGAAGCGCGCGGCAATGTGGTCATTACCGACCCAAACAACAAGGTCATCCTTGATGGGGATTACGGCTACCACGACGATAACGTCCACTACAGTTATGTGACGGGTCGTGCCCGTGCTCGCGAGTTTTCGCAGAAGGATACCATCTACCTGCACGCCGACACGCTGTGCACCCTCATCAACGCTGTCGTTACCGACTCGCTCACCGACTCGGTGCGTGTGTTGCGGGCATTCAACCAGGTGCGTTTTTACCGCAGCGATATTCAGGGCATTTGTGACTCGTTGCAGTTGAGCGAGGCCGACACCATCATCAACATGTACCGCCATGCCGTGGTGTGGAACCTGGAACGCCAGATTTTTGGCGACGAAATCAACATACACCTCAACGACAGCACCGCCGACTGGGCAACCTTGCCCACGGGCGGATTTATGGCCGAACACTTGGGAGAGATCTATTATGACCAGTTGAGCGGTAAGAAGATGAAGGCCTGGTTTGAGAAAAAGGAACTGCGGCAACTCGACGTTGACGGTAACGTGCAGGTCATCATGTTCCCACAGGAGGATGATTCGACCTACAACAAGATGGTCAACGCCGAATCCAGTTACTTGAGGCTGAATCTCAAGGCCAAACAAGAAGTGGACCGCATCACGATGTGGCCCGAGGTCTCAGGTAAGGTAACTCCGCTGTTCCTTGCCAAGAGAGTTGATATGTATCTTCCACAGTTCAAGTGGTATGACGCTTTGAGGCCCAAGTCGCCCGACGACATCTATGACCTGACTGAAGAACAGCGCCGCTTATGGCAGTCGGTAGAGGGTGGAGCCCGTCGCCGTTCGGGTAGTGGTGTCACCAACGTGACGATGTCCGAAATGGGCACTGACAATATTTCTAAACCCGAACAAGAGCAGTTATTACCATGAGCGATGTCATCAAACTCCTGCCCGACTCGGTAGCCAACCAGATTGCCGCCGGTGAAGTCATCCAGCGTCCTGCCAGTGTCATCAAGGAACTGGTGGAGAATGCCATTGATGCCCAGGCCACTCATGTCCAGATCATCCTCAAGGATGCGGGCCGCACCCTGATTCAGATTATCGACGATGGGGAGGGGATGAGTGACACCGATGCGCGGCTGGCATTTGAACGGCACAGCACGAGCAAGATACGCACCGCCGATGACCTGTTCACGCTGCGCACGATGGGTTTTCGTGGCGAAGCGCTGGCATCGATTGCCGCTATATCGCAGGTGGAATTGCGTACGCGCCGTCGCGATGCGCAACTGGGTACACGTCTGCTCATCAACGCCTCACAATGCGAGAGCCAGGAGCCTGACGCGTGTCCCGTGGGCAGCAATTTCATGATCAAGAACATTTTCTATAATGTGCCTGCCCGTCGCAAGTTCCTCAAGTCCAATCAAGTCGAATTGAGCAACATTGTCAAGGAATTTGAGAAATTAGCCTTGATTAACAATGAGGTGGAGTTCACGCTCATGCACAACGGCAACGTGATGTACAAACTGATGAAAGGCACCTTCCGTCAGCGCATCGCGGCATTGATGGGCAATAGCATAGATCAGCAGTTGCTGCCGGTGAGCATTTCGACATCGCTCGTCCAGATCGAGGGTTATGTGGGCAAGCCCGAGAATGCCCGCAAGCGCAATGCGTTGCAGTTCATGTTTGTCAACGAGCGTTATATGCGTCACCCCTATTTCCACAAGGCGGTAATGACGGCCTACGAGCAACTCATTCCCGAGGGAGAACAACCCAATTACTTCCTTCGTTTCAAGGTTGACCCGCAGGCCATAGATGTGAACATTCACCCCACAAAGACCGAGATCAAATTTGAGGACGAGATGCCCATTTGGCAGATTCTCGCTGCTGGTGTCAAGGAGACACTAGGGCGTTTTAGTGAAGTACCGGCCATCGACTTTGATACCCAGGACGCTCCGGCCATTCCCGCTTATGGAGGCCATGTGGAGGTGCATAGTCCTGAGATAGAGGCCGATCCATCCTATAACCCCTTCAAGACATCGTCCCGACATGGGGGCGCAGATGCTCGTCACCATGCCGCTGACCGCCAGTCGATGAGCAACTGGGACGAGTTGTTTGCCAACTTTGAACGCAAGAAGCGTGAGGGAGCCGATCAGGAATCCATCGAGGCCCAGGCTGCCGATCCTGCTATCGCTGACACTGCTGCTCAGGATAACGTCTTGCCGCTGCAGGGCGAAATTCAATCGGTATATCTCCAATTAAAGGGGCGCTATATCTTGTCTCCCGCCAAGTCGGGCCTGATGATTATCGACCAGCATCGTGCTCATGTGAGAATCCTGTTTGACCGTTACATTAGCCGCATCCACAACGGCAAGATGTCGTCACAGACGATTTTGTTCCCCGAGGTGATTCATCTGAGCGCAGCCCAGAGTGTTACCCTGCGAGGCCTCTTGCCCGAGATGGAATTGATGGGCTTCGCCTTGTCTGCCCTGAGTGGAAACGACTGGGCTGTGAACGCTATACCTTCGGGTCTCGACGGTGTGGATGCTTCATCGATGATCCATCAGATCATCGCGTCGGTCGATGAGGGCGGTATGCCCCTCAAGAAGCGGTTGCAAGAACATTTGGCGCTGACCGTGGCTCGGTCTGCCGCCATCCCTGCAGGGCGAACCTTGCGCCAGGAAGAAATGGAAATCCTTGTGGGTGACCTGTTGTGCTTGCCTGAACCCAACTACACGCCCGATGGCAAGACAATTATCAATGTTATCCCCATGGATCAGATTACCAAAATGTTTTAACCATGATTGATCTCAGACGAATTACCCAAGATACAGACTTATATAACCTCCACACCCACACGCAGTTCTGTGACGGACATGCCCCGATGGAGGATTTTGTCGTCGAGGCCCTGGCCTTGGGGTTTACCCATCTGGGTTTCACACCTCACTCGCCAGTGTCGGCCGAGAGCCCTGTCAACATGACACGCGAGGATGTGCTGACCTATTTTGATGAGATGTCGCGCCTGCGCGAGACCTACGGCCAGCGCATCCACCTTTACACATCGATGGAAATTGACTATGTGGGCGAGGGTGATGGCCCTGCCGATGAGTTTTTCAAGCAGTTGCCGTTGGATTATCGCATCGGTTCGGTGCATTTCATTCCGGCCATCGACGATGCGAGTGATATGGTGGATATCGATGGTAAGTTTGAGGGATTCAAGGTGCGCATGCAAGAGAAATTTCATGGCGACATCGAGTATGTGGTCAGGACCTTTTTCTCTCAGATGATGGCAATGGTCTATGAGGGCGGCTTTGACATCGTGGGCCACATGGACAAAATCGGTTTCAATGCGAGCCAATATCGCGAGGGCATCGATGATGAGCCCTGGTATGACAAACTGGTGATGGACTTGTTCGAGAACATCATGGATCATCACCTCATTATCGAAATTAACACTAAGGCATGGCTGCAACGCAACAGGTATTACCCTAATCTCAAGTACTTTGGGCTGCTCAAGCGTTTCAATGCCCCAATAGTTGTCAATAGCGACGCCCATTATCCCACGCTGCTCAATAGCGGCCGTATGGAAGCCATTAAACTCCTCAATGCCTGTAAATAACCATTGTCCAAGATATATTCCTTACGCTATGAAACAGATGTTTAGGTCTTTAGCCACGCTGATATTTCTGGCCTTTATGGCTGCTGGGGTGATGCATGCTCAGGATTTCACCAACAAGGACACGTTGCGCTATGTGGACGCGATGCATTACAGGATGATTAACTGGGCCTTTGACCGCACGTTGAAGTCGCGCATCCCGCTGGAGTTTTACGGCAAAGTGCGCCCCACGTTGTGGGATCGCGCTGCATGCACCAGTGGCAAGGCTATCCGTTTTGCCACCAACTCGACGGCCATCGCTGTGCGATATAACCTGTTGACCAACATGCACATGATGCACATGGCCGACACGGGCATCAAGGGCACTGATCTTTACATCTGGGACAAAGATAGCGAGAGTTGGCAGTTTGTGAACTGCAACCGCCCCGTGCGCATCGACAACGACATCAGGCCACGTCAGGATTCGATTCAGAGCAAGGTCTATGTGGATCGTTTGGATGGCAAGATGCACGAGTATATGATTTATCTACCCCTCTATGACGGCGTTCGTTGGATAGAAATTGGCGTGGATAGCAGTGCTGTCATCATGCAGCCCATGCTGAATTCACCCCGTGAGGGCAAGAAGTTTGTGTTCTACGGCACGAGCATCCTGCAAGGAGGCTGCGCTTGCCGCCCTGGCATGGTGGCCACGAGCATTATCCAGCGTGACCTGGATGTGGAATGTGTCAATCTGGGCTTCAGTGGCGAGGGCAAGATGGATTCCTGCATGGCACAGGCCATGGCCACGATTCCCGATGTGGCGGCCTATATCCTGGACCCCATCCCCAACTGCACCAAGGACATGTGTGACACGGTGACCTATGGCTTTGTCAATATCCTGCGCCAGTTGCGGCCCGAGGTGCCCATTTTCATGGTCGAGGGTCAGATGTACAGTTATGCCAAGTACAGCGCTTTCTACAGCGAATACCTGCCGCAAAAGAACAACGAATACCACAAGAACTACTTGAAGTTGAAGGCCGATAATCCCAACAACCTCTACTATATCACTTGCAAGGACCTTTACGGCCCCAATAACGAGGGAACCGTTGATGGTATCCACTTGACCGATATCGGTTTCTGGTGGTATGCCCAAAAACTGGAACCCTACCTGCGGGCGGTGCTCGACGGTAGCCCCATCCCTCAGGAGCCTGGTGTGGACAACCCCCGTTAGGTTTTAACACGAGGCGCGCGAATTAGACCGTTGTTTATCAGGTAATTCGCTGGGCAAGTGTGATTAGTAATTTAATGAAAAGACAATGAAAACCAAGAAAAGCCATTATATACAAGACCTCATCCTTGAGGGCGAGCATGAGCATCAGGATTTCAAGTACCAGATTACTGATGCCCGCAAGATTGCCCGCTCAATTGCTGCATTTGCCAATAACAGCGGCGGCCACTTGCTCATCGGCGTCAAGGACAACGGTAACATTGCCGGGGTGCGCAGCGAGGAGAAAATCTACATGATCGAGACGGCTGCACAAATGTATTGCCGCCCCGAGCAGCATGTGACCTTCAAGGTCTTTAACATCAACGGCAAGTCGGTGGTCAAGGCCGATATCGCCGAGGCCCTTGAGAAACCTGTAGAGGCCCCAGACGATAACGGCGTGTGGCACGTCTATTACCGTGTCGCCGACGAAAACATGCTGGCTAGCCGTCTGCATGAGCGCATCATGAGTGCCGAAACCGAGATAGAGGAGACACGCACTGCCGAGACCATCACCTATACCGAGCGCGAACAGGTGCTACTTGATTACCTGCGCAACCACGGCGGCATCACGCTTGATGGTTACATGAAGCTGGCTCACATCAGCGAGGAGACCGCGACCCGCATCGTGGTGGCGCTCCACAGCATGGGTGTCCTTTCTCTCCAGTATCACGACGGACAGTGCCTGATCATCGCTGACTGAGGTGAAATAGGCGTATTACAATAAAAGCCGCTAGGGTCTCACAACTCTAGCGGCTCGCGTTTTAATTATCGATGTAAAAATGCTTGTCTCTTGATTAGAAAGGCAGGTCGTCGCCTGCGCTTGCCTGGTCGAAGGTGTTATCGACAGGCGGAACGGCCATGCCTGCATCGGGTGCAGGAGCAGGAGCGGGTGCACCAGCAGCAGGGGGATAGGGAGCAGGAGCTGCACTAGCCATGTTGGGGTCATCCTTCACGGCCTTAAAGCCGCGGATGTCGGTGTACCAACGGCCGTTGAACTCGCGGCTCTCGATGTCGTAGCTCAGGGTGATGATGTCGCCCACTTCCAGCGGGTACTGGTCAGCACGATCGCCAAAGAAGTCAAACTTCACCTTCTTGGGGTAGCTGTCGAGCGTCTCGAGGACATATTCCTGTTTCTTCCACTGGTTGCCAGCTTTGGAAACACCGCCCTGGGGATCCAACTTTTGAATAATCTTACCTTTGATGTCCATTTTTTTTTCTTAGTTGTTAGTCTTCAGTCCTTAGTCCTCAGTTAACTAGGGACTAAGGACTTGAAACTTAATCAAACCTACTTGCTCTCCTCGGCAATGGTCTTGAGGATGGACTGAACTTGCTTCCAAGCCTTGTCCACGGCGGGGATGTGGCAGCGCTCGGCGGGCGAGTGCACGTCACGCAGCGTGGGACCGAAGCTGATCATCTCCATGTCGGGACGGGCCTTCAGGAACAGACCGCACTCCAGACCAGCGTGGATAGCGCGAACCTCGGGACGAACGCCGAAGAGCTTCTCCCACGAGTCCTTAGCTACCGAGAGGAGGTGGCTGTCGCTGATGGGCTCCCAGCCCTGGTAACCGCCTTCGCTGATGATTTCGTTGGCACCAGCCAGGCGGAAGACAGTCTCGCACCTGTGGGTCAGGTCATACTTGCCACTCTCGATCGACGAACGGTGGAACATCTCGACAACAATCTGGTTGCCCTCGCGCATCTTCACGCTAGCGAGGTTGGTCGAGGTCTCAACGAGGCCGGGAATCTCCATGCTCATGGCATCGATGCGGTGTCGATGATGGTCTCGGGAGCGTCAACGCTCTTGCAGGTGATTTCCATCTTGGGCTCGGTGCGCTTGTACTCGTTCTTCACCTCGGCGATGAAGGTATTGAGCACGACGCTCAGCTTCTCCTTGTCCTCGGGCTTGATACCGATAACGAGGGTAGCGGCGTGAGCGATGGCGTTGTGCAGGTTACCGGCGTCGATCTTGGCCAGCACATAGTCCATCTCTTCACCGATGTTCCACAACAGGCGGCTGCTCAGCTTGGTTGTGGTGGCGAAGCCCAGGTGGATGTCGGCACCGCTGTGACCACCGTGGAAGTGCTCAAACTTGATCTCAAAGTAGGTGCGATCCTTGGGAGCGGCCTCGGGCTTGTAGTTGAACTTGAAGATGCTCACCAGACCACCGGCGCAGCCCATGGTGATCACGCCGTCCTCTTCCTCGTCGAGGTTGAGCAGGTAGTCACCCACGAGCATGTCGGCCTCGATGTTGCTGGCACCAGTCAGACCAGTCTCCTCGTCAACGGTGGCGAGAGCCTCCAGGGGACCGCACTGCAGCGAGGGCTCGATAACGGCAGCCAGAGCGATAGCCAGGCCCATACCGTCGTCGGCGCCCAGCGTGGTGTTGTTGGCACGTACCCATTCACCATCGATGATGGTCTCGATGGGGTCGGTGTCAAAGTTGTGGGTCGAACCGGGACCTTTCTCGGCGACCATATCCATGTGACCTTGAAGCACGATGCCCTTGCACTTCTCGTAGCCAGGAGCGGCGGGCCTGAAGATAGCCACGTTGCCGGTCTTGTCGATTTTGTACTCCAAATTGTGCTTTTTGGCGAAGTCCACGAGCCATGCGCGGATCTTGTCTAACTTGCCTTCTTCATTGCCACTGGGGCGGGGCACCTTGGTGATCTCGTCAAAGATCGACCATACTGCTTGCGGATTCAGATCTTTTACTTGCATTGTAAAATTAAATGGTTAAATTGTTAGTTATTAAGTAGTTAATTGAATAATTTTCAAAGCGCTTGGTTTGCAACCGCTAAGTTACAACTTTTTCTCGAATCCTCGTTCAATTGTTAATAAAAAATCCAAGTTTTCAACATCCTATCATCCCTTACCATGTCACAACAACCTGAACATTATATCTCAAACAACAAGAACAATCCATCAGACAACCGCCACAACAATTATAATATTGATTGTTCTTAGTGTTGTCTGAAAAAAGAGATTTCGTCAATCAGTTTTAGTGTTGGTTCAAGGGATTGAAGGTCGGTGAGGACATTTGCCTTATTGCCCTCGACGGCGTTAATGAATGTGGAGACCTCTTGGAAAAAGCCTTGGGTGTAGATGGAGTTGTTGGCAATGATGGGCGAGAAACTGTCATGACGGTACAGGTATTCAACCGATTGACGACGGGGGATGAATTTCTCTATAGGTATGCCTGCGATGACAGTCTGTTTGGGAACAAAACTCAACTCTTCGCAGTGCGCCAAATGATAGATGCCTGAGCGAGTGTGGACAGTCAGTGACTGTCGTGCGTCTTGCCATGAGTGGCAGGTGGACAACTCTATGGTGCCGACTATGTGCTGGTGTCGCAGCATCAGGATATAGGAATGTTCATCAATCTCTAAATAGGAGACGATTTCGGCCTTACCAAACAGCCAAGTTGCTAAATCTAGCGGATGGATGTACAAATCGAGCAGGGCATCACCCTCTGGATAAGCCCCCGTGAGATAGTGCAGGTCGTAGTTGAGCAGCCGTTCGCTCTTTAATCGGCGTTTGAGTGTCTGGATTGCAGGCGCATAACGTTGTTGAAGTCCAACCATCGCTACCCGTGAACCGAATTCTCGTTGTAACTCGATAAGTTGTAGCAATTGTTCCAATGACTGGCATGGTGGCTTCTCTATAAACAGCGACTTGCCGCTCTGTAAAACGCGGGATGCTATGGAAAAATGTGCGCTGGGCGATGCTGCGACAAGGACGCCCTTCACGTCTTCATCATTAAGTACTTCATTAAGCCTGATCGTTGCTTTTATTCCTTTAAATTTCCGCTCGATGAGCCGAGCCTTGCGTTCACTGGTCACGCAGATATATTTCACTGGCACTTGCAGATAATGAAGCACGGGGTAGAGGTTGGTCAAGCCATGTTGACCCATACCGACAAAAGCATATTGGCAATGGTATGTCTGATTGAGATAGCGCTCGGTGCGCATTCGCTTATAGCGGTTGATGAGTCGTTGTATCATGATTTCAACAGTTTATGATAGGTCATTTTGGTGTCATCAGTCCATTGATATGGGCCATAGAATCGTTCAATGAGTGTTTTTGGCAGCAAGCGCTCGAGGTTGCGCATCAGGATGATGTCATACTTGCGATGGAAGTTAATCCAGCACCCGTTGCATTGCCTGGAATACTGACATTGAGTTTCACATGCCAGCGAACCGTTGAAAATGTCATCGAGCGACTGCTCATGGATGTTGCCTATCTTGACATCAAGGTTCTGGCACAACGGCACATCCCCATTGCTATGTATGACCAGGTTGCTCATGATGCTCTGGCAGCGCAGCCGCAGGTTGCCACGTCGCCACTGGTCATAGAGCGCCACAAAGTCATAGTTCTCCTGTGTCTTGTGGATGTTGCTCGGTATCTGCTCCGTGTAGTCGTTCATCGTGAGCAACTCGCTCGTAGTGTCAAAGAATGCCATCGTGCCATAGATGCCGATGCGCACGTCAATGCCGTAATTCAATGCCATATTGATGACATGCTCCATGTCTTTGAATGAGTTCCACGGCGAAAGGCAGAACATGAGCGACAGTGGTACCTCGTCCTTCAATGTCTCAACGACCTCAATCACCTTGTCATAACCGTCGCAGCCGCGCATTCTCTTGTAGGTCTCCTTGTCTCCATCGAGTGAGACATACAGGTGGCGCGGGCGGTATCGCTTCACGACCTCAATGACACGTTGAGGAGCAAGACCATTAGTCAGCAGCGTGTAATTAGGGTGGTGCTCATGGAACCATGCCATGATTTCATCGGCTTGAGGGTGCAGGATGAACTCGCCGCCTTCGAGCCCGATGGTCGTCCTGCTCGTGATGCAACGGCTAAGCATGATGCGCTTGATGTCATCAAGCGACAGGTGTTCACGCTTTTTCTGCCAGATGTTGCAATGCTTGCAATGTGACTGGCAAGCCGTTGTGGCATAGAGCATCAGTTGGCTCAACCGCTTGTGCCGTGGCCGGGACATGTTTTTGAGATATAATAACCCGTTATACAGGTAATCCGTAAGTTTGTACATAAAAAATCCTTGATGGTTTGGTTCTCTACAAGTGTAGATGCACCCAATCCATCAAGGACTGCACGAGTTTCGTCAGTAATTGAATCGCTACAGGTAACTATTGTTCCAGCAAAATGTCTATCAAGGTTGATACGTCAGAAATGTCGACTACCCCATCTTCATTGACATCACCGCGCTTGTTTTCCAAAATGCTCTCGTCAAACTTCTGTCCTTTAAAGACGATTTCACCACCTTCGACAACATGGCTAAGGCCAAAATAGGTACCGTAACCCGTTGGCAGTACCATGAAGAAATCTAGGGTGTAACTTGAAAATGCATCGATGCCCACTCCTTCAATGATACGGAAATCTCCCCCACATAGGTTTCCAACATATTGCTTGGCTAGATGAGAGCCGATTGCTATTGTGTCGGTGTAGCAATGCTGATACTGGTCATCATAACCTGATTGGTTTACGAGTCTATCCCAATAGGCTACGGGGTCATTGAAATCATATAAGATAAACTCCTTGCCTTCACTGATGAGGTCATAAATGTCGGGAGAAAAGGAGTTGCCGATAGGGCAATCGGGATACATTTTGCCATCTGGCACTATCGCGTATACGATCTTGTCTGCCTCGCGCATGTAGATTGGCACTGTGTCATTATTGGCGTTAATGGCGCCACCGTGGTACTTGTGCATGGCTTTGTAGGTGAGTCCGTTGATGACGGTATCGCCCTTGAATTCAAGGTTCATATAGACTTTGCCTTTTCCCAATATGGGGTCAGCAGGATAGAAACCATCCTCATTGACATAATAGTAAACCCACTTTACGCCTTCGCGTACAAAAGGCGTATACATGTACTCGTTTGCCGCAACCTGTGACACTACCATCAAGGCAAGGGCTACTAACAGAATGCTTCTTTTCATCATAGCAGTTAATTTTTTAGGTTATTAAAGATTATATCGTTCTATAATCTATGATACCACAAGCCGAATTATGACTGCATCATTTTGCTGATTTTAACTACCACGTGAATCGCAAGCCGGCGGGAATGGTGATGTTGAACGGATGCTGTGTGCGGTAGGTTTCAAAGCCGCTGCCGTCAGGGATATAGTATTGTACGCCTGGCTCTGCAAAGATGCTGATGCTGGGCGTGATATTGTACTGAACACCGATGCCAATGCCCGTTGACCATTGCAGCGGCACATCCAGGTGATGGCTGTCGCGCAGTTCGGGCTGGTTGTTCAATATATACTCTGTCGTGACTGTTGACTTTACTGGAATCTCCAGCGTCACGCCTGCCGAGGTATAGATGCCGACATGCTTGCCGCTCCAAATCTTATAGGAAGCCTTTAAGGGAACACTCAGGTAATCAATGCGCTGTTTCTCGTCAATGCGGTTGATGCCCTCTCCCGTCTGGAACAGTGAGTTGAGCCTTGTGTACTGGAGGCCGCTCTCCAGCCCGATCCGCTTGTTGGCTTGATATCTCAGTGACAAGGAATAGGTGAGTGGCAGGCTGTGGTGCGTATTGCGCACGATTTGGCCATTGTTTAGAGGCTCGTTGCTCATGGCTATCCGCTTCATGATGAGTTCCTTCTCGGACAGTTCGCCGAAGATATTGCTGACCTCATCAAGATAGGCAATATAATCGCTCCAGTTATCAATAGGAAGTGTTGGGTCTGGTTCGCCAGGAACTGATGGCGCAATATAATCGGGGACAACAAAGTTGTAAGGTTTCATCCTGTCTGCCTCAGGAGAGGGTTGGCCAATATAAGCCAAATCGGCTGACCAGCGATTGAAGCCGTCTTTCTTTGGCTGGATAGTAGTGCCACGATGAACGTTTGCAAAGTGGATGTCGCCATTCAGTTTGAGATGAGGCAGCGCTTGCTCGGGACTGACTATTGTTGTATCAATACGCTTAATTGAGGGTTCTTTTGTCTCGGCAGTATCCGCCATGGTGCTCACACTAGGATGCTCATATCTCTCAGGGGCCGTAATAGCCATGACGCGGCCTTCTTTGCGCTGATGTTTTTCGGGCTTGGTTACTTGTGGATTGTTATCGGTGACTGTGGGTTTATCAGTCTCAGCCGTCTTGGGCTGCTGCTCATCTATGGTCTTGGACTGTCGCAGGAATAGTAAGGCTAAGGGCGTGAGCAGCGCAAGCAGCACGATGGCCCAATACTTGGCCAGCGAGTGTTGCAACATCTTCTTGGCGCGTGCCAGTTGTGATGATGATGAGTGGGCGGCAATACCCAGGATTTCGCCGATTTCCTTGTGTGACATGTCCTGCATGACCGCCATCTTGAACACCTTGCCGTAACCATTGGGCAATGCATTCACCGCAGCCATGATTTCGTCCATCGTCGGCATATCGGTAGGCTCATCTGCAATCCAAGTCTCATCTGGCATGTCATCAACAGGAACAGTGGCTAGCACATGATGGCGTTGTTTGTAGCGCAATGCCACATTGGCTGCTATGCTTGACAGCCATGCGTCAAATCGTTCAGGGTTCCGTAGATGATCCAGTTTGGAGAAGGCCAGCACAAAGGCGTCATGGGCCAGTTCCTCGGCCACAGCACGGTTACCCACGATGTAATACGCATTATAGAGCTTGGCGATAGCCTGTTGGTCACCAGCCAGAGCTGCCCCGATGACACGCTCCATGTCCATCCAATAAAGTTGTCCTTTATTGTAATGATGCCATATTGGATGGAAAGACTGCATGGCCAGTGGAAATTTTTAATAATTCAAGGTTCAACCGTTAGATTACGGGCGATGTCGTTGAGCTTGAGGCATTGGCTGCGGCGGATGGTCTGGCGCTCGTTGTGGTGCTCCCATGGGGCGAGGATGAGCAGTTGGCCGCGGGCACAGGCTTCCATTCGGGCGCCGCCAGGCTTTGCCAGGTCGGTGAATCCGTTCTCTTGCAGGAAAATCAATGGCAGCCCCTCGTTGAAGGCGGCTCGCATGACGGCTCTCTCGCCTGGCGATATCGCGGGTGAAACAAGCACTGCGCCCTGTCGTGCCGCTGTCAGGAAGTGTGCTACCTGCTCTTGGATATCGGCCTCGCTGAGGCGGCGTGAGCATTGCACCTGCAGCCTCACTGGTCGGTCGAGTAGGAAACGGTTGCCGATGGCCGAGAAGGTCATTCCGGCGGCCTCCACGTTGTGCTGGACACGGAACAGGTCGGGATGTTCGCGCTTCATCAGCAGGCGACGGGGATTGTCATTGAGATAACGTACCCAGGTCTCGAGTTGGCCTTCTCGCAACAGTAGTTTGTCGTTATAGCCGCGGGCAAAGAGCATGCCGTGAGAACGGTCCTCGTTACGGCGGTCTTGCTTGACGGGTGCTTGTCGAGTTTGTTGCGTTGTCAACGCAACAGACGGGACGATGCCGAGCACTAGCTCGCGGTAGTGGCGGTTGCAGCTCTGCTTGAAGCCGCGCAGGAGCATGCCTAGAGGCTTTTCCATCTGTTCTTGAACAAAAAGGATGCCGTGCAGGTGGTCAGGCATCATCTGCAGGGCGATGACTTTGACCTCAGGATGGTGAAGAGAAGCCGCCCACCACTCGTCATTCACGCGTTGCCCGAGTGGCGACAACTCGATGTGAGGTGCATCGTCGCTGCCTACAGGCGCATCGCTCTTGCCCACGACTCGTCCGAATAACGGGCGTCGACCTTCGGTGACCATCGTTATCATGTATATCTGGCGGCTCGCATAGTCATGACCCACGCAGCGACGAAGCATAGAGGGCTTTTTCTCTCCGGCAAAGGCTTTCTGGGCTTTGAAGGTCTCCTTTTTCATCGTGTTTGAATTGTTGTCTCTTATCATGTTTGTTGCGTTGACAACGCAACATACTGGACTACAAAGTTACTCATTTTTCCTTCTAGCGTGGCGCTCAAGGGTGGAGCGGAAGTGTTAGTTAATCTTTAGGGGGGTAAAAATTAGTTAAATTGAGGGCCTGCGGTGGCTTTTTGAACAAAATAATTGCTAAATGTCGAGGTCCAAGTCACAAAGTATCATTAACTTTGCGGGTCTTTTTGCACAAAATGGCAGATGATGGCTACGTTACTATTGACATTGGCGATTGTGGGACTGGCGGTGGTGCTGCTGGGCGTGAAGATTTTCTTTGTGAAAGGCGGCCGTTTCCCCAACACCCACATCCATGACAATGCCGAGATGCGCAAGCGCGGCATCACTTGTGCTAAGGATAAGGAATTCTAGAACTAACAAAAATAAAAGGAAAAGTCAAAAAACAACGTTTGAAATGAACTTCTTAAAGAACTACACCAAGCTTGCTTTGTTTGCCGCTGTTGTGTTGATGGCAGCAACCTCATGCAACGAGAAAAAGCCCGCCGAGGTTGCTAAAGCCGGCGGAGCAGCACTTGAGAATCTCAAGATCCGTTACATCGACGAGGACTCCATCATGGCTAACTACAACCTGGCTAAGGACATCAACGAGGCCATGCTTCGCCGCCAGAATCAGTTTGACGCCGCACAGAAGCAGCGTGGCAACGAGATCAGCAAGTTTGGCAATGCCATGCAGCAGAAGTATCAGAATAACCAATACCTCACCGAGGAGGCCTTTAACGCCGACCAGGCCAAGTTGCAGAAGATGCAGGCCGATGCTGAGAATTATCTCGCCAGCCTCCAGCAGAGCATCCAGAACGAATTGAACCAGAGCCAAATCCAGCTGCTCGACTCCATCGACAACTTCATGAAGGACTATGCCAAGAAGAAAGGCTTTGACATGGTACTGCGCAAGAGCGCTACGCTCTACATCGACGAGAAGTATGACGTGACCAAGGAGGTTATCGAGGGCTTGAATAAGCGTTATAATAAGGTAGGTGGCTCTGCCGCCGCTGCTCCCGCTCCCGTTAAGCCTGCCGAGACCCCTGCAACTAAGGCTGCCGAGGTGCCCAAACTGAGCACCGAGAAGCCCGCCACCCCTGGTAAGGTTGACCTTAAGAAATAAGTTTTCATAATTTATAGTTTTGAAGTTAGGCTATCTGTGAACCATCGACAATTGTTGACGGCTTGCAGATAGTTTTTTTGTGTAACAAACCGATTTAAATTTATATTAAGACATGAAGAAGTTAGTTTACATTTTTGCCATCGCCCTGATGATGGGCGCATGCCAGAACACCAATCAGAACAACGCAGCATCGACCGATGATGCCGCTAGTGCCGACAGCTCCGCTAAGACCACCCTCGTGGCCTATTTCTCGGCCAGTGAGGCCCACATCACGGCTCAGGTAGCTAAGACCCTGGCCGAGGCCGCCGATGCCGACCTGTTTGAGATTGTCCCCGAGGCTATCTATACGACCGAGGACCTCGATTGGCACAACGAGAAGAGCCGTTCCTCTGTCGAGATGAAGGACTCGACCGCACGCCCCGCCGTTGCCAGCAAGGTCGAGAACATGGACCAGTACACCACCATCTATGTGGGTTTCCCCATCTGGTGGTACACTGCCCCCCGCATCATCAACACCTTCCTGGAGCAGTATGACCTCACGGGCAAGACCATTATTCCGTTTGCTACCTCGGGCGGCAGCGATATGGGCAAGAGCGGTGAGGACCTGCAGAAGGCCAGCGCTCCCGGCGCCAACTGGATTCTTCCCGGTAAGGTGCTCAACGGCAATCCTCCCGTTGACAGCCTCAAGACCTGGATCGAGACTCTTCCCTTGACAAAGTAACAAAACGCTCTAGCCGATATCGGTTTAGAAATCAAGAATGACAATAATGCGGGCGGCTCCTGGAGTAGGGGGCCGCCCGCTGTAATTGGGTAGGGTAGTGTGGAGATTTACCCGAAGTTGTCGTAGTGGATCGATGAGGGATCGACGCCCAGAGAGTCGAGCACCTCGTTGACGGTCTGGCTCATCATGGCGGGACCGCACATGTAGTATTCACAGTCCTCGGGGGCTTCGTGCTGACCCAGATAGGTGTCGCGCATCACAGGAGCGACAAAGCCTGCGGTGTACTTCACGCCAGCCTCGTCGGCAACGGGATCGGGACGGTCCAGCGCCAGGTGGAAGTGGAAGTTGGGGAAGTCCTTCTCGAGCTGCAGGAAGTCCTCCAGGTAGAAGACCTCGCTCAACGAGCGCGCACCGTAGAAGTAGTGCATCTCGCGGTCACGGCAGTTAAGCGTGCGCGTCATGTGCAGGATTTGTGCACGCAGGGGCGCCATGCCGGCACCACCGCCCACCCAGATCATCTCCTTCTTGCTGTCGAAGATGGGATGGAAATCACCGTAGGGGCCACTCATGATAACCTTGTCGCCAGGCTTGAGCGTGAAGATGTAGCTCGAAGCGATACCCGGCATCACGTCCATAAAGCCTGTGGCGGGTTTCGGCTTGAAAGGAGGCGTGGCAATGCGCACGGTGAGCATGAAGCGGTCACCCTCGGCGGGATAGTTGGCCATAGAGTAGGCGCGCACGGTAGCCTCGTCGTTGCGGCACTTGAGGCCGAACAGGCCGAATTTCTCCCAAGTGGGCAGATACTCGCCCAGCGACTCCTTGTCGATGTCCTTATCATAGTCCATCTCGTACTCGGGAATCCTGATCTGAGCATAACTGCCAGGAATGAAGTCCATGTGCTCGCCTGGAGGCAGGGCAACGATAAACTCCTTGATGAACGACGACACGAGCTTGTTGCTCACGACGGTACACTCATATTCCTTGACCGACAAGACGCTTTCGGGCACCTGGATAGACATGCTGTCCTTGACCTTAACCTGGCAGCCCAAGCGCCAGTGGTCCATCTGCTCCTTGCGGGAGAAGTGTGGGGTCTCAGTCGGCAGGATCTGTCCGCCGCCTTCAGTCACTTGAACCTTGCACTGGCCACAGCTTCCCTTGCCACCACAAGCACTCGACAGCATCACGCCGTTCTCGTGCAGGGTGTTGAGCAGGGTGTTACCGCTATCGACCTCCAACTCTTTAGTGCCATTGTTGATGTTGATTTTCACTTTGCCCGACGGCACGAGATAGTGCTTGGCGACGAGCAGCAGGATGACGAGCAACAGGGTGAGCACCAGGAATACCAGTGCACTCGCCAATACCGTAGTTGAAATGCTTGATGATATCAGTATCATAGTGTTGTGTCCTCCTTATCCTAATCTAATGCCCAGGAAACTCATGAAGGCAATGCCCATGAGACCAGTAATGATGAAAGCGATGCCCACGCCGCGCAGGGGCTTGGGGATGTCACTGTAGGCCAGTTTCTCGCGGATGGCTGCAATGCCCACGATGGCAATCAGCCAGCCGATGCCCGATCCCGCGCCATAGACGGTGGCCGTCCATGCCGAGGGGAAGTCGCGCTGCTGCATGAACAGTGATGCACCCAGGATGGCGCAGTTCACAGCAATCAGCGGCAAGAAGATGCCTAAAGAAGCGTACAGTGAAGGCGAGAATTTTTCCACTGCCATCTCGACCAACTGAGTAGCCGACGCGATGACGGCGATGAACAGGATGAGACCCAAGAAACTCAGGTCCACGCCAGCCAGATCAGGGCTGATCCACGTGAGAGCTCCTTCTTGCAGGACATACTTGTTGAGCATGAAGTTGATGGGCTGAGTCACCACCAGCATGAAGGTGACTGCGATACCCAAGCCGAAGGCGGTCTTCACATTCTTGGAAACAGCGAGGAACGAGCACATGCCCAGGAAGTAGGCAAATATCATGTTGTCGATAAATATCGACTTGATAAACAGATTAAGTTCTTCCATTGTCTTACTTGTTTTTAATGGTTAAACATGCCCGTTAATCCTCTTGGAGCTCCTTGTTGTGAGCCCTGTGGAACCAGATGATGCAACCCACGGTAATCAATGCCATGGGGGCGAGAATCATCAGACCATTGTTCTCGTAGCCATGGTCGTAGCACCACTGCGGAATCACCTTGAAACCGAAGAGTGTGCCCGATCCGAGCAGTTCACGGAAGAAGGCCACAATCAACAGGACGATGGTGTAGCCCAGTCCGTTACCGATACCGTCGAGGAACGACGGCCAGGGACTATTGTGCATGGCGAATGCCTCCAGGCGGCCCATGAGGATACAGTTGGTGATAATCAGTCCAATGAATACCGACAACTGCTTGCTCACGTCGTAATTATAGGCGATGAGCACCTGTTGCACAATGATAACCAGCGCGGCGACAACCACCAGCTGCACGATGATGCGGATGTTGGTGGGAATGGTCTTGCGCAGGAACGAAATGATCACGTTGCTGAACGCCAGCACACAAATCACCGATATGCCCATCACGATGGCGGGCTCCAGACTGGCGGTGACGGCAAGCGCGGAGCAGATACCCAGAATCTGTACCAAGACAGGATTGTCTTTGGACAGCGGGTTAAACAATGCTTCTTTGTTTTTCTTTGATAACATAGTCGTGATAGGGTTTATTCGGGTTGATTGTCGTTGATTTTACTATCGTTGGCGGGAGCAGCGCCTTGCAGCTTGCTGAGGAAAGCCTCGTAGGGCGTCAGGCAATCCTCCAGCATGGCACTCACGCCCAGACTGGTAATGGTTGCGCCTGTCAAAGCATCAATTTGCTCAGCACCAGAGACTGACTTCTGGCCCTTCTTGAGCACTACAACGCCCTTGAATTTTCCATCCAGGAACAGATGCTTGTCCACGAACTTGTCCTGGAAGTCCTTGTCGGCGATGCGGGCACCCAGCCCCGGCGTCTCTCCCTCGTGTGAGAAATTGGCGCCATAGATGGTGTTGCCGTCATCGTTCATCGCGATGTAGCCCCAGATGGGTCCCCACAGTCCGGCACCGTACATGGGTAGTACGTACTTGACACTGCCGTCGTCCATGACGCACTTCATCACGGGCAGTTTGCGGTCGGCCAACTTGACGTTCTTTTTCATTTCCACGTCAAAGGCTACGTTCTTGGTGCTATCCACGATATTGCCATCGCGGTCCACCAGCAGGTCCTGGATAACGTATTTCTCATAAGTCTCCTTGACCTTGCTGTCGTCGGGGGCTGCGATGTGCAGGGCGCTCATGATCTGCTTGCGGGTATCATTGGCAATATTCTCGTCCTGTTTAGGTTTGAGAGCCATATAGATAAGCGCAAGCACCGAGCCCACGAGCAAAACCATCACGGCCGCATATAGCATTTGATAGATGTTACTGTTCTTGTTCATAGCCTGACCTCCTTATTCTTTAGCAGCGGCACGGCGGGCGCGACGCTTGATGTTAGACGATACCACGCAGTGGTCGATCAACGGTGCGAAGGCGTTCATCAGCAGGATGGCGAGCATCATGCCCTCGGGGTAACCACTGTTGTAAACACGAATCAAGATAGCAAACACGCCAATCAGCAGGCCATAAATGTATTGGCCTACCTTGGTGCGGGCGCCAGTTACAGGATCGGTTGCCATGAACACGGCACCAAAGGCGAAGCCGCCCAGACACAACTGAGCCATGGGGTCGAGCATCGAGGCGGGGTAGATGGGGCTAGGAAACGCATGCACCAGGGCACCCATGGCCAAGCCGCCGACAAACACCGAGCACATGATGCGCCAGGAGGCGATACCCGTAATCAGCAGGATGGCAGCGCCAATCAAGATGGCGACCATCGACGTCTCGCCCGGAGAACCGGGAATGTATCCCAAAAAGGCATCCATGATGCTGATGGGCTCGCCAAGCACGTTGGTCATCGATGGGTCGCCCACGCTGGTAGCCACCTGGCCCAGCGGTGTGGCGCCGGTAAAGCTATCGACGGCTGTTCCACCACCTATGCCCAGTGCGCTGTCGATCTTGACAAACGCCTCGTCACCGCTCATGCGTGACGGGTAGGCAAAGAAGAGGAACGCGCGCGTGATCAGGGCGACGTTGAAAATGTTCATGCCCGTACCGCCAAAGATTTCCTTGGCAAAGATGACTGCAAACGCCGTGGCGACAGCCGTCATCCACAATGGAGTATTGATGGGTACAATCAAGGGGATGAGGATACCTGTAACCAAGAAACCCTCTTGAATCTCCTTGTGATGAATCTGTGCGCTGATAAACTCGATGCCCAGACCCACGCCATAGCTGACTACGATAACCGGCAACATGGCCAGCAGGCCGTAGAGAAACATGGTGAACCAGCCCGTACTGGCCTGGCCGATGGCCAGGTAATGCTGATAGCCGATGTTGTACATGCCGAACAGCAATGCGGGAATCAAGGCCACCACTACAGTGATCATGGTGCGCTTGAGGTCGTTGCCGTCGTGGATGTGGACGCCCGACCGCGATGTGGCGTTGGGCGTGAACAAGAAAGTCTCCATGCCGTCATAGACCGACTCCAGCTTGGACAGCTTGCCGCCAGGACGGAACGACGGTTCGACCTTGTTCATTAAATTCCTTAATGCTTTCATATCAATGATATTGTTGAATAGCGGTTTTGATATTGTTAAATGTGTGAGGTCACGACATCTCGGCACGCAGCCTGTCTAAGCCTTCACGAACGATGCGTTGCAACTCTAGCTTGGAGGTATCGGCAAATTCGGCCAGTGCAAAGTCCTCGGGAGCGATCTCGTAGATGCCCAGTTGCTCCATCTTGTCGATGTCGCCGCTGATGATGGCCTTGATGAGGAACTCGCCGTAGATGTCCATTGGCAACATCGCGTCATACTCTCCCGTGCGAACAATGGCACGCTCGCCGCCCTTGATGCGGCTGTCCATGCTGCGGGGCTTGGACAAGCCGACCAGCCATGTGGTGAATGTGTGGTAAATCGAGAAACGGTTGGGATTGACAGATGCCCAGCCCATGAACTCGTCAGGCTTGTTGTTCTCGGGGATGATGGTGATGTGGCGGTAGGGGGCACGGAGCCACTGGTCGATCTCGACTTTCACGCCAGTGAGCACGTTACCGCTGATGATGCGGCTTTGAGCCACATTGGTCAACTCATTCTTGAGCACAGTCTCGATGTCAGCACCCATCACGGTCTTGGCATATCGGGGCTGTTGCACCATCTCGCCATTGACGGCGACTACCGTATCGTGGCTGACCTGACCTGTGGTGAACAGTTCGCCAATGCGGGCCAGCGTGACGATGTCGAGGGTCCAGATGGTCTCTCCCTTGTTGACGGGCACCAGGTTTGCGGCCTGTACGCCAGCATTGCCGGCAGGGTGGGGACCAACGAAGGTGTTGACCTCGGCGCCAGGAGCGTCAATCGCTTGACCCTCACGAATGCTGATAAATACCTTGCCGTCGGTGAGGCCTTTAAGGGCCTCGACACCCTTGGCGACATACTTGCTCTTGTCGCCCAGCACCACATCCAGGTCGGGTGCCAGCGGCGATGAGTCAAATGCAGTCACAAAGATGTCGCGAGGCTTAACGCCGGGAGTGGGCACCACGTCATAGGGGCGCTGCCTGAGCATGCACCACAATCCGGACTGCAGCAGCACTTCCTCTACGGGGCGTTTCAGGTCTAACGTCACGGTCTCGTCATTGCCATCGGGAACGATGACAATGGCGTCGATGTGACGACGCTCGCCACGGCGGATCTCCTTGACCGAACCGCTCACGGGAGCGACAACCTTGATGACCTCATGATTCTTGTCATGATAGAGGGGCTCGCCAGCAGCGACGTGTTCGCCCTCTTTCTTTTCCATGCGCGGAATGATTCCATGGAAATCGTCGGGTGTGACGGCCACAGTCTTCGGCTTGTCTACAGCAGCAATTTCATTGCTGCCGATGGCACCTAGCAGGTGGATGTCTAACCCTTTTTTGAGTCTAACAGTTGCCATGATATTGTTATTTTTAATTCTTTTATATTCTTTTATATTTAATAATGTGGGCACAAAGATAGTGAAAGTAGAGTGGAATGCCAAACAAAAAGCCTATTTTGTTTACAATTCCATAGTCTGGCGGCTGTTTTTACCGTAAGCACTCTCTCAAGGAATTGTTAAAAATCAGTAAAAATGCTCAGTTTCTATTTTTGCGCCCCGTTCGAGCGTTGTGGCCTGTTTGCGATGATATATAGACAAATAGGATGAAAAATGGCCTCCGTTGTCAATGGCAAAATGCCATTGTTAATAAAAAAAACATGAAAAAAATCATTTGAAGTGCGGTGTTTTCAAATATTTGTGATAAATTTGCGTTAATTTTTTAAGCTAAATGGCTTCATTTAAGTGCTTGTGCGGCCGCCATTGGCTATCAAATGTATTGTATTTCAATAGCTTGCGCTAAACCTCGCAAGCCCATTGAGGTGCAGTAACCATGATTGGGACATAACTTTAATAACTAAATTTATAATTTATTAATTTCATTCATTAAAACTAATTTAAAATTATGGCTGAACAAACAAACATTCAGAAGCCACAGGCCGCTCCCAAGAAAGAGGTGAGCAGCAAAGTTAGTGGTATCAAGAGCGCATCGCTCGTCATTCTCGTTTGCTTTATCTTAGCAGTTCTTTTCTATCTCTTTGTTCTGGGCAATCCCGGTAACTTCAAGGATGCCGTGAACAAGGAAGGCCCCCTGAACCTGCTGGGTACTGTGTATAAGGGCGGTGTTGTTGTGCCCGTGCTTATCACCTGCTTCCTCACTGTGATCGTTCTCTGCGCTGAGCGCTGGATCGCTCTGGCTAAGGCTAAGGGTAAAGGTAACACCACCAAGTTCGTCGAGGACGTTAAGGCTGCTCTGCGCAACCATGACCTCGCCAAGGCTGAGGACCTCTGCCGCAAGCAGAGTGGTACTGTAGGTGCTGTTGTTTATGCAACTCTGCAGAAGTATAAAGAGATGGAGAAGGACACCATCCTGAGCAAGGAGCAGAAGGTTGCTTCGATCCAGGCTACCCTCGAGGAGGCTACCGCTCTTGAGATGCCCGCCCTGCAGCAGAACCTGCCCGTGCTGGCAACCCTGACCACTCTGGGTACCCTGATCGGTCTGTTCGGAACTGTGTTGGGTATGATCAAGTCATTCCAGGCACTGTCCGCTTCGGGTGCTCCTGACTCGACCGAGCTGTCAACCGGTATTTCGGAGGCACTTGTGAACACCGCTCTCGGTATCGCAACCGCTGCCCTCGCACTGATCGGTTACAACTTCTACACCAACAAGATCGATAACATGACCTATGCTATCGATGAGCTGGGCTTTGCCACTGTTTCTACCTTCTCAGCTACTCACTAATCAATGGGTTAGCAACTGTTTAAGTAACCTTTTTTAAACAAACAGATTAAGGTAATTTAGAAATATGGGAAAAGTCAAAATCAAAAAGAAAGAGACGCGCATCGACATGACCGCTATGTCTGATGTGACGGTGCTTCTGTTGACTTTCTTCATGTTGACTTCTACATTCCTTCAGAAGGAACCCGTGACCGTGATCACGCCTCCCTCAGTATCGGAGGAGAAAGTTCCTGATTCTAACCTGTTGTCAGTGCTTGTCAGCCCCGAGGGCAAGGTATACCTTGAAGTGCTCGGTAGCAAGGACTCAACAATGAAAAGCGAGACGGTACGTGCCGACTTACTTAAGAATATGGTAGCCGAATACAAGAGAACTCATCCCAGTGCAAACCTCGCGTTTACCAACAAGGAGATCGAGACCTTCTCTAAGCTGAACGCTTTCGGTGTACCTATCACTAAGATGAAAGAATGGTTGAACCTGGAACCTGATCAGCGCGACAAATTCCTCGAGTCTGAGCAGAACCCCGGTGTTCCAATCAACATGAATGAAGATCCAAACAACCCCAACGAATTCCAGATGTGGATCAGGGCCGCCTATAACTCGGTGAACCCCGAACTCCAGGAATCGATGGTTAAAGGACGTGGTATTGCAATCAAGGCCGACCAGACAACGCCTTACAGCGTGGTGAACGTGGTTATGGATAACCTCCAGACCATGAAGATGAACAAGTTCACCCTGATGACGGCCCTTAAAACTGAGGAGGATTAAGATATGGCAATTAAAACAAAAAGTCGTCGTATCGACTTCACTCCTATGGTTGACATGAACATGCTGTTGATCACCTTCTTTATGTTGTGTACCACCATGATCAAGAGCCAGACGCTCCAGATCGCGCTGCCTACCAACGAGAAGGTTGAGAAAGAACAGCAGAATAAGGTAAAGCAGTCCGAGGCTGTTACCATCATCATCGATGGTAAGCTCAACGACAAGGGTCTGTCTGACCCCAACGAGGGAATGCTTTTCTACTACGACGGTATGCCCGAGACCGATAAGCTCGCACAAGGCGAAAGCAACATGAAGCAGATCGAGTTCGGTGCCAAGACCGGCGGTGCCTATCCCGCTATCCGCGAGATTCTACAAGAACGCAACAAGGAAGTCGTCTTGAAGATTGCCGACCTCAAGAAGGATTGGAAGGATATGAAGTTCTCCAAGAACGAGGAAGTCAATGACTCCATCTATCAAGAGATGGCAAAGAAAATCCGTAACGACTCCACCCTTAAGCGTCCGGTTGTGATTATTAAGGCTACGCCTAACGCCAGCTATGCCCACGTTGTGAGCGTGCTCGACGAGATGCAGATCAATAACATCAGCCGCTACCAGATCGACCGCATTAATGAGGTTGACTCGGCGATGATGATTATGGTCCAGGCCAAGAACCTTAAGAAGTGATGATAGGATTGATGGATTTGTTTAATCTTTAAAAAAAAAGAGAAATCATTATGGCAAAAGAAGTTGATCTTTCATCGCGTGAATGGTGTGACCTTGTTTTTGAAGGTAAGAACAAGGACTTCGGTGCTTATGTAATTCGTACCGAATCGCCCAAGCGTCACAACAAAGCTGTCCTGTGGACCATCATCGGTGCCATCATCTTCGGTATGCTCGCCTACGGTTTTGTGAAGGCCAACCAGTATCTCGAGGAGAGAAGGCTCGCCGAGCAGGGCGAACAGGAGGAAGTGCTCATCGATATGTCGCAAGACGCCGAAGAGCCCGAACCCGAGCAGGAACGTCTCGAACAACCCAAGCCCGAAGTTCTCCCCGAGGAGGTCTTGAAGTCAGTTAAGGTAACTGAGCTCCAGATCGTCGAGGACGACAAGGTGAAGAAGGAGGACGAGATCAAGACTCAGGACGAGTTGAAGGAAACCGAGACCGCCTTCGGTCAGAAGGATAACGAGAAAGGTACTGAGGACCGTAACGTTACCCGCACCCTGAAGGAAGAGGTTGTCGTTGAGAAGAAGGAAGAAAAACCCAAGGAGGAAAAGAAAGAAGAGATCTTCCGCTCAGTAGAGCAGATGCCCCAGTTCCCTGGTGGTGAAGCTGCGCTGATGAAGTACCTCCAGTCACACATCAACTACCCGCCCATGGCCGCCGAGAACAATGTTCAGGGTCGTGTCGTTGTGCAGTTCGTTGTTGACAAGACTGGTAAGGTCGGTGAAGTGAAGGTCGTTCGTTCGGTGGATAAGGATCTGGACCGCGAGGCAGTTCGTGTCTGCAAGTCGCTGCCCAAGTTCACCCCGGGCCGTCAGAATGGTCAGGCCGTGTCCGTATGGTACACGCTGCCCGTTACCTTCAAGCTCCAGGGTACCAACTAATCGACAGTTCGGTTAATCCCGTATAGTAAAAAGAGGATGTGTCAAAATTTTGGCACATCCTCTTTTTTTGTAACATGCTGTAAAACTTATGTCAAAGCCTCAGTTTGGGAAAGCTGAGGCTTTGTTCTGTCAAGAGGCTTTGATAATATACATTGGTGTCTCCTATTGTCCGCATTAGCATTTTGCTAGAATGAATTTTGTCTGATATTCAACGATTTAACGTCATGATTTTTGCAGAATGGCGTGTCCTATGCTATTTTCATCCGGCAAAAACGTCAAAGGCCTTGACAAGGCCAGCGGCCTTGAATTGAGGTAACCCCATGGCGTACAGGCCGATAGGTCTGTGCGGCATGGGGAAAGAGCGTCTAAAAGGAAAGGGCCTCGAAGAGGGCCACACATTCTAGGCTAAGGAAATCTAGGGGTTAGTGGCCCCTTTCAGGGCTCGTTTTTACTGTCTTGACGGTCCCCAGGCTTCACAGACCTCCGGCCTCTGCACCTGGGGCCTTGTGCAGGCCTTCGACCTGCTTGGACACAACATCTCTATTAATGACTTCGCAGCGTGTCCTAATGCGGAAAACATCAATAAAATGGCGTCATCATCAATACCCAAAATTCCGAATTACCCCCAAATGACCTTTTTGTTTTATAAAACACTAATAATCAGCGTGTTGTATCATAAAGTATGACCATCAAATGCTCGCTGTTTTTCAATGTTCTATAGTATTTTTGCAAGCGAGAGTTAGCCCGTTTTATTAGCCTTAATAATGATAGATTTATTATGGTTGCGGTTGGTTAAATCGATTTTAAAACAGGTAATCGTGAGTATCTGAAAAGGTACCACGACCGAACAAATACTGATTAATGGGCATTTGTTAAACTTTTAAAATTAAAGTATTATGGCAAGACAAGTTAATCTATCATCGCGTGAATGGTGTGACCTGGTGTTTGAAGGCAAGAATAAAGACTTCGGTGCCTATGTCATTCGAACTGATTCATCCAGGCGTCACAACAAAGCTGTCCTGTGTACCCTTATCGGTGTCATTATCTTCGGTCTGCTCGCCTTCGGTTATGTGAAGGCCAACCAGTATCTCGAGGAGAGAAGGCTCGCCGAGCAGGGCGAACAGGTAGAAGTGCTCATCGACCTCTCTCAGGATGCCGATGAACCCGAACCCGAGCAGGAAATTCTCGAACAGGATAAACCTGAGGTTCTCCCCGAGGAAGAAATCCTGAACACTATCCAAGTTACCGAACTCGCTATTGTCGAGGATGAAGAAGTGAGTGAGGAAGACCAAATTATTTCTCAGGATGAGATCATGGCGACTCAAACCGCTATAGGTGCGACGAATTATGATCAAGGTACTGATAACCTTAACGTTAGCAATACCAATGTAAATGTGGTTGTCGTTGAGCCGCCAGTTGACAGACCAGCAGAGGTTGAGCATAAAGTCTTCACGTCAGTGGAGCAGATGCCCCAGTTCCCTGGTGGTGAGGTTGCGCTGATGAAGTACCTCCAATCTCACATCAACTATCCGCCCATGGCGGCAGAGAACAATGTTCAGGGTCGCGTCGTTGTGCAGTTCGTTGTTGAGAAGACTGGTAACATTGGTGAAGTTAAGGTTGTCCGCTCGGTGGACAAGGATTTGGACCGTGAGGCAGTTCGTGTCTGCAAGTCGCTGCCCAGGTTCACCCCAGGTCGCCAAAATGGACAAGCCGTGCCAGTATGGTTCACGCTGCCCGTTACCTTCAAGCTCCAGGGTACCAACTGATCGACAGCTAGGGTAAAACCTGAAAAAATCAAGCGGTGTCGTTGCTGCGGCACCGCTTGTTGTGTCTCTTCCCTCAACCCAAACCCTCGGTCGTGGCCGGTGGTCAACTGGCGGTAATGCTACATGCCCGATGCCCTGTGCCCCGTGCCGGCGTGCTGGACTTGCTCCGTGATTGCCTCGATAGGGCAAGTGCCGTCGTCCCGGGCGGCGATCATGTATGGGGGTTTTCAGTTCGCCCCACTGGACCACAACCTACAATTCCTGAAAATGCTATGAAATCACATCAACTCTGTTGCAAAGTTGATGGATTGTATCTCAACGTCAAGACTGCGCAGCTGGGATGACAGTTTGTCAAGCTGCTTGCCCATCGCCTTGACATCAATGGTGGTGACATACTTGATTTCGCTGCGGGAATAACGTTCGCTCGATGACGAGGCCTGGTTGAACACCTCGCGCAGGATCTGCACCCGCTTGGTGAGCACATCGCGTTCGGCCATCAGCTGGGTGAGCGTCTTATCGCCACTGGTGGCGTGCATGTTGGTCACGTTGATGCGGTAGATGAGGTCCTGGAGCTGCTTGAGGCAGCTGTCGAGCTCTTTCATTAACTCTTGGGGCTCTTCGGCAGGCTTTTCTCCCTCCTGCACTCTCACGTTGTTCGTGATGCGCATCTTGAGCTGGTCGATGCGGGTCTGTAATTCCTTGCGGATGCTTAATGCTTCGGCTAGTTTCATAATAAATGGTTTTGATTGTTTCTTGTTCGGCAAAGTTAGTGATTATTCCGCCAACAATCAATCCCTGTCAGTAAAAAAGTCATTGATGTCTGCCTGAAAAACAATTGCAGATACATACGTGTCTATAGGGCCTCGCCTTGGCGTGGCCGTTAGCAACCGGATAGCCCACAACACGACAGTCAAGTGAGAGATAGAGATGAAAGATGCTTTCAGGTCGCTCCAAATGGAGCTTTTATAGGACACCCCATTAATTACTTTCTGTCTCCCAGCGGCCACGCCAAGGCGAGGCCCTACTTTACGCGCCATCCACAGCGTGCGGCATTTCATCTGGACACTAAAAAAAAGTCCGCTACCCAATCGGGTGGCGGACTTATCGATGATAAGATCTAGTTCTTACTTGTTAACCTGGAAGCGGTTCCAACCGTCCTTCAGGTGAGCAACCACCTGGTTGGCGGCAGCAAGACCGGCGTTGATGTTGGCCTCGGCGGTCTGGGCACCCATCTTCTTGGGGGTGAACAGCACGCGCTCGGGATACTTGGCCTCGAGCTCATCGCCGTTGGCGGGCTTCACGTCAGCCACATAGCGGAAGTCGGGACGGGCCTCCATAGCCTCGGCCAGACCAGCCTCGTCGATAACCTCCTTGCGGGCAGCGTTGATCAGGACGCCATTCTTGGGCAACATCTCGATGAGACGCTTGCCAACTGAGCCGCGGGTCTCGTCGGTAGCGGGGATGTGAAGGCTCACATACTGGTTCTCGCTGTACAGCTCCTCTACACTGTGAACGGGGTGGATGCCGTCGGCCTCCATCACTTCGTCCTTCACCCAGGGGTCGAGGGCGCTGATCTTCATGCCGAAGCCCTTAGCGATGCGTGCTACGCAGCGACCAACGGCGCCATAGGCATGGATACCCAGCGTCTTGCCCAGCAACTCGGTGCCCGAGGTGCCATTATAGCGGTTGCGGATCAGGGTAACGAGCATACCCATTACCAACTCGGCAACAGCATTGCTATTCTGACCGGGAGTGTTCATCACGCACACGCCGTGGGCGGTAGCCTCGGCCAGGTCGATGTTGTCATAACCTGCACCAGCGCGAACAACCACCTTTAACTGGGGAGCGGCGTCAAACACTTCCTTGTCCACCTTGTCGCTGCGTACGATGAGACCGGCGCAGTCGGCAATAGCCTTAATCATATCCTCACGGGTGCCTTTCTCAACGAGTACCAGCTCGTGACCTGCACCTTCAATCACCTCGCGGATGCCCTGTACTGCTACGGGAGCAAAGGGCTTCTCGGTTGCAACTAAAATCTTCATGATTCTTTCTTAGAAATCAGTTTATATATTAATGTGGATGATTAACGGTTCTCAAACTCCTTCATAGCGGCAACGAGCACCTTCACGCTCTCCAAGGGGAGGGCGTTGTACAGAGAGGCGCGATAACCGCCAACCGAGCGGTGACCCTTGATGCCGACGATACCCTTGCTGGTAGCGAAGTCGAGGAAGTCCTTCTCAAGCTCCTTGTACTCGGGCTTCATCACGAAGCACACGTTCATGATCGAGCGGTCCTCGGGCTTAACGGTACCAACAAACATCTTGCTCGAGTCGATGGCGTCATACAGATAGGCGGCCTTCTCCTCGTCGATGCGCTGCAGTTCCTTCACGCCACCGAGCTCCTTGTACCACTTCAGGGTCTGTAGGGCAGCATAGATGGGGAATACGGGAGGAGTGTTGAACATCGAACCCTTGTCAACGTGGGTCTGATAGTTCATCATCGTGGGCAGCACGCGGTCAACCTTGCCCAGGACGTCTTCCTTCACGATAACGAAGGTAACGCCGGCGGGAGCGATGTTCTTCTGTGCACCACCATAGATGAGGTCATACTTGGACACGTCAACGGGACGTGAGAAGATGTCTGATGACATATCGGCTACCATGCGTACGGGTACATCATAATCCTCGCGGATCTCGGTGCCGTAGATGGTGTTGTTGGTCGTGATGTGGAAATAGTCAACATCGGTGGGAATTTCATAGCCCTTGGGGATATAGGTGTAGTTGTCCTCCTTGGAAGAACCAACAACGTTTACCTCACCAAACAGCTTGGCCTCCTTGATGGCCTTGTTGGCCCACGTGCCGGTGTCGAGGTAAGCGGCCTTGGTCTTCAGCAGGTTCATGGGGACCATGCAGAACTGTGTGCTGGCACCACCACCCAGGAACAGCACCTTGTATCCCTCGGGGATATCGAGCAGCTCCTTGAACAGGGCTTCGGCCTCATCAACAACAGCCTGGAATTCCTTGCTGCGGTGTGAGATCTCAAGAATCGACAGGCCAGTGCCTGCAAAGTCGCGAATAGCGTCAACGCACTTGTCCAGGGTGTACTGGCTCAGGATTGACGGTCCAGCATAAAAATTATGTTTCTTCATAACGGTGTTAATTGAAATTAGAAGTTATAAATAAAATGTATTAAGTTCGTTTCAGGTCTAATTTTTGACTGTGACAAAGTTACGGCTTTTTTTTCATTGCCGCAAACTCCTGTGAAAATCTCTTTTTCTGGCATTTTGTCAATTTGTAGCCTCTCGGGGCTTGATAATGATGCGTTTCTTGCCTGAAATCGCGGTTTTGATGACAGAATGTTAATTACTGGCGTTTTTTGTGGCAAAAGTTTTTTTCGCCTTTTTTTGCTTTTTTCACAGTCAGTGAAAAAAAACTGAAAAACGGGTCAAAAATTGTTTGTGTTTAGAAAATAAGCCGTATATTTGTGACGCTTTTAGACGACGTGTTGAATGCGTTCAAATGCGTCCGATAATTGAAACGAAGATTAATTAACTTTTATAGTTTTATCTAATTAACAACTTTTTGTATTATTATCATGAACGTTGAGAAAATTATGGCCGACCTGGAGGCTAAACACCCAGGCGAATCTGAGTATCTGCAGGCTGTACGCGAAGTCCTTGAGTCAATCGAGGAGGTTTATAACCAGCATCCCGAATTTGAGAAAGCCAAGATCGTTGAGCGCATGGTAGAGCCCGAGCGCATCTTCACCTTCCGTGTAACTTGGATCGACGATAAGGGTGAGGTTCAGACTAACCTCGGTTATCGCGTGCAATTCAACAGCGCCATTGGCCCGTACAAGGGTGGTTTGCGTTTCCACAAGGCCGTTACTCCCTCAATGCTGAAGTTCCTCGGTTTTCGACCCCGTTGGCAAGAGCGACGCTGAAATCATGCGTTTCTGCCAGGCCTTCATGCTTGAGCTCCGTCACAACATCGGTCCCGACCAGGACGTTCCCGCTGGTGACGTTGGTGTTGGTGGCCGTGAGATTGGCTTCCTCAATGGTATGTATCAGAAACTCGCTCGTCAGTATCACACTGGCGTCCTCACTGGCAAGGGCATGACTTGGGGTGGTTCTATCCTCCGTCCCGAGGCTACCGGTTTCGGTGCTCTCTATTTCACCGAGCACGTGCTTCGCACCGCTGGCAAGGACATCAAGGGCAAGAAGGTCGCTCTCTCTGGCTTCGGTAACGTAGCTTGGGGTGCTGCTACCAAGGCTGTTGAACTCGGCGCTAAGGTCGTTGCCATCTCTGGCCCCGACGGCGTTTGCGAGATCCCCGAGGGTATCACTCCCGAGATGATCGACTACATGCTCGACATGCGTGCTTCTAACCGCAACAAGGTTCAGGACATGGCCGACAAGTTCCCTGGCCAGGCTAAGTTCACTGCTGGCAAGAAGGCTTGGAGCATTCCTTGCGACATCGCTCTCCCCTGCGCATTCCAGAATGAGCTCAGCGAGGATGATGCTAAGGAATTGAAGGCTAATGGCTGCTGGTGCTGCTGCGAGGTTTCCAACATGGGTTGCCAGCCCGGCGCTATCCACTTCTTCCAGAAGAACGGCGTTCTGTTCGCTCCTGGTAAGGCTGTCAACGCTGGTGGCGTAGCTACCTCTGGTCTCGAGATGACCCAGAACGCTGCTCACCTCAGCTGGTCAGCTAAGGAAGTTGACGAGAAGCTCCACTGGATCATGGAGAACATCCACGAGCAGTGCGTGAAGTTCGGTACTCAGGCCGACGGCAC
>CACYGX010000009.1 GCA_902774055.1 uncultured Bacteroidales bacterium | reverse complement strand
CAGGAGTATTGCTACCCCCGCGCTGCCCCTCGACTTGCATGTGTTAAGCCTGTCGCTAGCGTTCATCCTGAGCCAGGATCAAACTCTTCGTTGTTGTATCTTGTCTTTTTCTTTTTCAAGAATATAATGAAAACGCAACACTCGACCGAATTTTCCAGTTCTCAATTCCTGGCCTCTAAATTAGGTTGAATCTCGTATCTTACTGCCTGTCGTACATCGTTTTAAACGACTTGGAATCGACGGAGACAATTGTTAAATTGTCCCTTGTTCTCTTGTACTACTCGTTGCTGCAAACATGTCAAAGAGCTATTGTTTAGCGCCGCACCAGCGGCGAAAAGCGGTGCAAAGGTACTGCCATTTTTGAAACTGGCAAATTTTTTAGCAACTTTTTTTCATCGAAGTTATTAACAATTGCCAATAAAAATGCCTCAATCTATTGAGACACAACAAATTGAGGCACAGAAAAATTTTTTTATTTTTTTTGATTTTTATCTTCGTTTACAATCGGTTTAATGGTTCATTGCATCATTCTGAAGACGCGGATACCGATATTGGTCTTGGATTTTTCAAGATACTTGAAGAGGGGTTTTGCCTCAAGCATGACCTTCCCGCCAGACATTGAAGCGTCGAGCAGATAGGGATCGCCCTTCTCATCCACGACGATGATGCCATTATGCGAGACATCCAGTCCCTCGGCCCTGGTGACCAGGGAGACAAAGTCGCCACTGCGCAGGGCGGCTTTTACCTCCTTGTCGTTGAGCCACGAGCGCTTGAGGTAGGGGAAACGATGGCGGCGCAACTCATATCGCTTGATTTTCTCGACCATTGCGGTGTCGTTCTTGAGTTGACGATACTTATCGGGGTTCTTAGACATGTAGTCGATGTCCTTAATCATATAGTCGGCATGAGGCAGGTCGGGCGTCACCTCGAAAAGATTGCCGCGCATGTGATTGTCGATAATCCACTCGCTGATGTAGTGGATGCGGCTGGAATAGTCCCGCATGGTGCCACCGCGATAGCGTACGTTCTCGATATTGGCGGCATAATCGCGCCATGAGTAACGCCGATTGAGTGTGGCGCGTGTTAGGGCATAAAGCGTCTCGATAAAGGTGAGGCAGTCAAGCTGATGGACATTGATGGTAAGAATTTCCTCATCGGCCTCGAGGGTGTGGGCCACATAGGGTGTGCCCAGCAATTGCTTGGCATAGAATTCCACCAGCGCATTGGCATCTTTCAATCCGCTGTCATAGCCTTTCTTCAACAAGTCGTTGATCAAAATGGTGTCGCTGTCGCAATGAAAACGCATCTGGGTGACGGGGGCCGTTGTGGCGGCATGAGCGACCTGCTGGGTGGTCTGCTTAGCACCGCAAGCCATGAGCATCACCATTATCAGGAATAAAAACTTCTTCATGATGTCATACTTTTGTTTTGTTGAGACAAAGGTAGTGCTTTTAGTTTTAAATCCCGCCATTTTAAAGCTCAAGTTTTTCGAGAACGGAAAAAAGGGGCCCATGCTGTTCTTTATATATTCTTTATATATAATGTTATAAAGGCTGGGGGAAAGCTACATTTTTCTTTCCCGATTTGGCAGGGTGAAGGAAATATAGTAATTTCGCACGTTTTTAAGCAAGTCAAAATTCACAACAAGTCATGAAGAAGATATTATTGATGATGGCTGCCGTGGTAATGCTAACGGCATGCAACGGCAACAAATTCAGCGTCGAGGGCACCATTGAGGGCGCCAACGACTCGACCACTCTTATCCTTGAACAGTCAAGCAATGGCGAGTGGTTTATTATCGATAGCATCGCCGTGGGCAAGGACGGCAAGTATAGCGTGAGCGCTCCAGCCCCTGAGGTTCCCAGCATTTACCAACTACGCCTGGGCGGCCAAGGCATCTGCTTCCCTATCGACAGTCTGGACCACTTGACCATCAATGCCAAGTTGCCCAACTTTGCCACCGACTACACCGTCAGCGGTAGCGATCATGCCGTGCAAATCATGAAACTCGACAAGGAAGCCTTGCAGTTTGCCAACGGCAAGGGCACCGATGCCGAACTCAAGGCCTGGAAAGACAAATTGTCTCGCCAGATTGTCGCTGACCCCAGCGGCATTGTGGCCTATTACTCGATTAACAAGTACATCAACGGCAAACCGCTGTTTGACCCGCTGGACGACAATGACCTGAGAATCATTGGCGCCGTTGCCAATGCTTTTAACTCTTTCCGTCCCGATGATCCCCGCACCGACTACCTGGTGAACGTGCTGCTCGACGGCCAGCGCCGCCGTCGCTCAATGAGTGCTCCGACCGACACCCTGTATGCCGACGTGGCCTCTATCATCGACATCAAGCTGCAAGACTATCACGGCAAGGATTATAGCCTGTCGAAGGTGGCTGCCGAGAACCGCGTCGTGCTGTTGGACTTCACCGCCTACACTGCCGAATTCTCGCCCCAAATCAACAAATTGCTCAACGACATCTACCAGAGCTATCACAGCCGCGGATTAGAGATTTATCAGGTGAGTCTGGACCAGGACAACGTTGCCTGGCGCCAGTCGGCCGAGAACCTGCCCTGGATCACAGTGTTTGACCCCATGAGTGTCAATTCCAAAAATGTGGGCACCTATAATGTAACAAGCATTCCCACCACCTTTATCATCAAGGGCGGTGACATTGTCGAACGTATCGAGGACGCCACTAACCTCAAAGCGGCTGTGGCCAAATACATGTAAACAAAAAGAATCGGATTACTGCTGTTCCTGTGGCAGCAGTGATTGCCAAAAGTCAAGATAACGCCGGGCCACAATGGCTGCGGCGTTATGTTTTTCTACAAACACGCGGCTGGCACGAGCCATCTGGGGTATCTGGTCGCGGTTCTCTACGAGCCACGCCAGCTTGTGATCGATGTCGCCCTCGACTAGGGGCGAGACGTTCACGATAGGTTTGTTGATTGTCTCCCCTATCAAGTCATAGAATTCGGGCTCGGCACCAGACACCGCCACCACGCCCTGAGCCATTGCGATAAGGGCATTGGTACCAGGCGTGTAGCTATAGAGCTGGTCCAGAATGACATGCGAGTCCCTCATGCGGCGTGTGTATTCATCGTAGGGCAGATTTTCTACCACCTCGAGTTCGGTAATGCCAGGGTAACGGTCATGGACACGCTTCATGGCAGCCAACAGGCGGTCCGTACCCTTGATGACATGCCTATCGCGCTGAATGCCGATAAACAGCCTCAACTTGTCAGGAGCCTTGTCCAGCGGGCGGTAGGGCAACGACTCGGTGTCGATGGGAATTCCAGCATAGGCCACCTTATCGCCCAACAAAGGCTTGTAGGCCACATAATACTCATACAGGCAGGCTACAGCGCCATCGATGCCCGAGAGGATGTGGTCACTGTGCTCACGCATGAAGGGCATTTTCCAGTTATCCTGTTGCTGAGCGATGTACTCACCAGAACCCACATAGGGCGAGGGCTCGTCACCAAGCAGATAATCACTATACCTGAAGGTGTGTCCATCGTGACAGGCGTCATAATAGACCACGTCGGTAGCCAGTGCCGAGAGCACCATGCGCGTGTTGTGAGCCTTGAGGTAATCGAAGACCTTGGCGATGCGATGAGGTTTCAGTCTCAGGAAAATGGGAGAAGCGATCTCGACGATGTCATAGCCTGTCATTTGAGGCAAGGCATGCCTGATGTCCATCAGATAGCGCAAAGCCCCGATCTTGCCCGGGCGCCTCTTCAAGTCAATGTCACGATGAGTGTCCATCCAACGAGAACCGTCGGATGCCACCGTGGCTTCATGGCCCATTTTTCGTAGCTGCTGGGCGAGGCAGTTATGCATGTTGCTGGCATCACCAGCAAATAATATCTTCATCGTGGGTGCAAAATTAGGACATTTTTTGCACTTTATCAAAAAAAGCAGTACCTTTACCCCGAATAATCGAGTATCTATCGGCCCAAGATGGAAGTGTCAATCATCATCCCCGTTTATAACCGCGCTGCGGTGGTGCCCACCACCCTGCAGACCGTCTTGGCGCAAACCTACCGCCCCTTGCAGGTGGTGCTTGTGGACAATGACAGCGCCGACAGTTCGCTGCAGGTGCTGGAGCAGTTCAAGCAGGACCATAACAGCGAGGATTTTAAGGTTGTGGTGACCCGTGAGAGCCACCATACGGCGGGCGCGGCTCGCAATCGCGGCTTTGAGAGCGCAACGGGCGAATGGGTGTTGTTCTTTGATAGCGACGACCTGATGGATAAAGACCTTGTCACTTCCTATGTCAACGCCATCACCAAAGCGCAAGAAAAAGGGCAAGATCTCGACCTGATCAGCACAAAATCCACCCTTATCTTCCCCGATGGTAGTCAACGCGAGGCCCCGTTTCACAAGAACGACTTGTTTGCCAACCACATCCTGCATGGCCAACTTGCCACACAGCGCTATGCCGTGAGGCGCGAGTTCTTTGCCAACACCGACGGCTGGAACATCAATTTGCCCGGTTGGAATGACTGGGAACTGGGATTGAGGCTGCTGCTGGCCAATCCCCGCGTAGCGTATGTGAGCGATGAGTCGCGGGTCATCATCAATCACAATGGCGCCGACTCTATTACTGGCACCGAGTTTCACAGTCGTCAGGGCCAATGGGAACACGTCATCGACATCATGATTAACGAGGTGCGCAGTTCACTACTCAAGGCCGAGCACAAGCTGCGCTTTGAACGCCTGCTCGAATACCGCCGCCTGGTGCTCGCGGCCCAGTACCAACTCGAAGGCTGCCCCGACCTGGCTAAGCCCCTGTGCCAAAAAGCCTATCAAGCCCTTAAAGACAGTTACCATAATAACCTCCAGTGGCGCTGGATCGTTGGCCCCGTGACGCGCCGTCTGTTTGCACGCATCGCTGCCGGCAAGCGTGGCTCGGCCCGCATCGCTCGGCTGTTGTATTGATCCCCTGTTTTCACTTTGCAACCCGGTTGCACGAAATTGTCTGTAACTTTGCCGCCAGAACAAAAAAAATAACTGGAGGCATTAATTATGGCACATACGCATCAGCACGAACACGAGCACGACACCAAGGAGAGCATGAACTGGTGGAAGCCAGCGCTATCACTGGCTTTACTCATCACGGGCATTGTCATGACGGCAATGGGCGTTGAGTGGTTCCAAAACAATTGGGTGAGAATCGCCTGGTATGCCGTAGCGTGGTTGCCCACTGGCTGGAATGTGCTTCGCGAAGCCTTTGAGGAGGCCCGTGAGGGCGAAGTTTTCAGCGAGTTCCTGTTGATGGCGGTGGCGAGTATCGGCGCCTTTGCCATTGGTGAATATCCCGAGGCGGTGGCGGTGATGACCCTGTACTGCATTGGCGAGGCGCTGCAAGATCATGCGGTGGATCGAGCTCGAGGCAGCATCAAGTCGCTGATTGCCTTCCGTCCCGACCATGCTACGATTGTTCGCAATGGTAAACGTGAGACCATCGATGCCGGCGCCGTCGTTGTGGGCGATATCGTGGAAGTGAAGCCCGGCGAACGAGTTCCCGTTGACGGCATTCTCATGGACCAAGCGGCAGCTATGGACACCGCCGCATTGACTGGTGAGAGCATGCCACGTATTATCGAGTGTGGAGACGAGGTGCTGGCGGGCATGATTGCCAGCGAAGCGGTTGTGCGCATTCAAGCCTCACGACCTGCCAGCGAGAGCGCAGTGTCGCGCATCCTGCACCTTGTTGAGGACGCCACCGAGCGCAAAGCCCCCACCGAACAGTTCGTCCACCGCTTTGCCCGAGTCTATACGCCCATTGTGGTAGGCCTTGCCGTGCTGGTAGTGGCGCTGCCGTGGGTGTATTCGATGATTATTCCATCGTTCGCGTTTGATTTCTCACAATGGCTGCACCGCGCGCTCGTCTTCCTCGTCATTTCATGCCCGTGTGCGCTGGTCATCAGCATCCCACTGAGCTATTTCGCTGGCATCGGAGCTGCGTCGAGGCGCGGCATCCTGTTCAAGGGGAGCAACTACTTGGATGCTATTGCGGGGGTAGATAGCGTTGTATTTGACAAGACAGGCACGCTGACGACAGGACATTTTGCTGTCAGCGAAGTCGTGGGCTTGAACGATGAACAGGTAGCCACCATTGCCGCCATCGAGCAAGACAGCCCCCACCCCATCGCCCGCGCCATCATCGATTACCGCGAACCCATCCAAGCGGCAATCAGCGACCTCAAGAACATCGCCGGCTACGGCCTGAGCGCCACTGTTGACGGCCAATCGTGGCTCGTGGGGACAACACGGCTGTTGGAGGATGAGGGATTGGAATACCCTGGCGAGCTGCGAGACATCGTCGGGACTATGGTTGCCGTGGCCGTTGGCGGGAAATATGCGGGACACATCGTGCTGAGCGACGTACCCAAGGAGGACTCGGCACGCGCCATCGAGAAATTGAAGCGCCAGGGCATCGAAACGACGATGCTGTCGGGCGACCGCCAGGCACAAGCCGACGAGGTAGCAAATAAACTAGGCATCGGCAAAGCCTTCGGCGATCTGCTCCCGCAAGACAAGGTGGCGCATATCGAACGTATCAAGCAAGACGGCAGGCAAGTAGCCTTTGTGGGCGACGGCATTAACGATGCGCCCGTACTTGCCGTGAGCGACGTGGGCATCGCCATGGGAGCCCTGGGCAGCGACATGGCAGTGGAGACCGCCGACGTGGTCATCCAGACCGACCAGCCCTCGCGCGTGGCCGACGCCGTCTCCCTGGGTCGCCGCACCCGCCGTATCGTCACCCAAAACATCGCCTTTGCCATCGGCGTAAAAGTGCTGGTGATGATTCTGGGTGTGCTCGGCGTGGCCAACATGTGGGAAGCCGTATTTGCCGACGTAGGCGTCGCCCTGCTATGCGTCCTCAACTCCCTGCGCCTCCTGCGCTTATCAGACAAGAGCTAATTGCTCAAACGACTCCATTGGTGATATCAAACAACTTGAACAACAATGAACAACGAGAACAACTTTTTATATCGTTTTCGTTGTTTTGATTTCTCAAAAAAAATGATTATCTTTGCAGATGAGTAACTGCACTACAACCTTTGGTAACGTGATTTGATCACTATAATAATCCATCGGTTTCCTTTGAGGGGGGCGTTAGACGTGCAGTGATGATTTGTTCGGTGTCTATAGTTTTCTCCATTTCACTACTTCGGCACTAGGCCTCAAAATGCATAAACTAACATAAAACTGAGTCAACAATATACATCTATTAATAGTAACATCATGGAGTACATCATGATGATAAATAATTGATTAAAAATGAAAAAGTTCCTAATTACTAAAATTGCACTATCCTGTTTAATCCCGATAGTTCTCTTGTCATGTGATGATAAGAACGATCCTTCGATTGACAGCGATACTAAGTTTAAAAAAATCACTATTGAGATTCTTTCCGAGCCCGCAAATCTTGATAAGCCGTCGCCCCGAATGGTCGCAACAGTTGATGATTGGAGAATCATTGAATACACGAGCGAGGGATTAGATTATGAGGACATGACAACTATAAATTTCATCAACAAAAAGGAACGAATATCAATGGTTGTCTCAGGATACAAGAATGCTGCTATCTTTTATGAACTCAATCCATTTACTGGCGAGAAATCTGACACGGTTATCATTTCGGCCGAAAAGCAAGGTTATGTATGCATAGCGTTGTGCAAGATGAATTGGACAAAGATGGCTTATTCGATTATTAGTGAGACGGTTCATGGTATCAATTCAAGTCCAAAATCTAATGGAAAGTACAATACCAGACGAAGAGCCACTGATGACTATTCTGATATTCGGGCTTCATTTTCATCGTTGCTTGATAAGATAAGTGATGACATTTCCAATTATACACAACTACCAGGGATGTTCTCAAAATCAGTTGGTGCTGTAGCCGCTGTGTGGACTAAAGTCGCTATTCCATGGGCCAAGTACCAACTTTATGATGAATACCCAGAAGTTCAAGACAAGATTCTGTTTGATTACACACTTGACGATCTTTTTGAGAGAATTAAGTGTGAAATCGTCCCACATAAAGATGAGCTTGACCTTCTCAATAGCACTATATATATTTATAATGATCTAAGAGATAGATTTGGCGATTCATCATCAACACCTCTCACTGATGATGATATCAGCGACATATCATATAGATTCTCTTCCACTTCCAACGCTACTCAAAAAGCCCAAACGACGTATAGTCAAGAACCCATAAAATATCGGGTCTATGCCAGTGTTTTATCTGTCACCGAAACCACTGCCACCCTGCATGCCAGTTTTGAGTGCTTAGATGGACAGCAAAGCTATATTTCGAAATTTGGTGTCGAACTGTATGGTACAGATGGGACTCATAAAAATATTGAGTTAAGTAACTTTAATAACAATATAGTCCTTTCAGGATTAACCCCAGGCAACAATTATATTGCAAATGTTTATTTATACTCATTTGGAAAAAAATATGAAACAACTGTGACATTCTCAACTTCTTTCCAATTCACCTTACATCCCGAAGTCATAACTTTTGAACAGAAAGGCGGATCAAGAGCAGTTGCTTTGATGGTTGCTAAGGAATCTCTAAAATCCTGGGATATCAAATCAAAACCACAGTGGTGTAATATTCAGAAAGGTGATTTATCATTTTTTGTTGATGTTGATGAAACAAAACAAGCCCGAAATGGTGAGATTATTGTGAAAGCCAGTCTTCATGATGGCACAACCCATGAAGCATCGGTTAAAGTAGAACAACTAGCAAACTCTTGGGATGGAACCAAATGGAATTGCCAAGGCAGTGTGAACACAAGTGGTGATATACCTTATTATGACAATTTCTCTATAGCAGATGTCACTAATTTTGGAATCGAAATCATTAATGTCGAGAAGAATGAATTCATACTGACTGGGGACATGGCAGGATTAGAGTCAAAATCCCGCATATCCTGTGACGCCAATAATAATTTAATCTTGAAATATACTGAAAACATTTCTGAATCAGGTATGTCAGTGAATATATCAACAGTCATAACATTCACGAGAAAGACAACAACCACATTGAGTGCCATTCTTACTGGCTCAATGAATATGTATCTGCCTAATTACGGAAATATGAACATGTCAATGAATGGCACCTTTGCTGGTACTTTAATCGAATAATTGACACTAATACTATAATTATCGGGGCCTTGCGGATTGTGCAAGGTCCCGATAATCGTTTAATGGGTGGTAGCGCAAGATGTTGCGCCACGGGATTTTCTATGTTTTACTTCAGGCCGCGGTTGCGGAGCAGAGCGTCGGAAGTGGGCGCCTGGCCACGGAACTTCTTGTAGAGCACCATGGGATCCTCGGTGTCACCAGCCTCCAGCAGAGCGCGGAAGGCATCGGCAGTGGCCTTGTCGAAGCAACCGGCTTTCTCAAATGCCATATAGCCGTCGGCCTCGAGTACCTGCGACCACAGGTAGGTGTAGTAACCACAAGCATACTGGTCATCGGCGAAGATGTGCTTGAAGTAGGGGCTGCGATAGCGGAACTCGACGAGGGCGGGCATGTTGATCTGGTTCTTCACATCCTGCTCAAAGGCCTTCACGTCGATGTTCTTCAATTCGTCGGCAGTCCAAGCTTTCTTGTGCCAGTACATATCCAGCAGGGCGGCGCCTACCAGCTCGGTGGTCATGAAGCCCATGTTGAACTGGGCGGTCTCATTCAGCTTCTGCACGAGGCTGTCGGGGATCACCTCACCAGTCTTGTAGTGACGGGCATAGTTCTTCAGCACCTCAGGCTCAAATGCCCAGTGCTCATTGATCTGTGAGGGCATCTCAACAAGGTCACGGTCGGTGTTGGTACCAGCCAGGCCGCGATACTGCACGCGGGTGAGCATGCCGTGGAGAGCATGGCCGAACTCGTGGAAGACGGTCTGAACCTCGTCCCAGGTGAGCAACGAGGGGGTGTCGCCTGCGGGAGGCGTCATGCTAGCCACATTATAGATGATGGGACGGATGTTCTCACCACCGTAGTTGTAGGCCTCCTGCATGGCTTCCATCCACGCACCCTGAGCCTTAACGGGACGGGGCAGGTAGTCGGTCATGAAGACGGCGAGGTGCTTGCCCTCGGCATCCTTCACGTCATAGACCCTTACCTCGGGGTGATACTTGGGAGCATCGGGCATTTCCTCGAAGGTGAGGCCATAAAGCTTGTTGGCAGCAAAGAAAATACCGTTCTTAACCACGCTGTCGAGTGCGAAATAGGGACGCACGTCGTCCTCGCTGAAGTTGAATTTATCCTTCTTTACCTTCTCGGCATAGTAGTAATAGTCACAAGCCTCGAACTGGGCGGTGTCGCCATGAGCCTGGGCATAGGCCTGCATATCGGCAACCTCCTCGTCCACCTTCTTGATGGCGGGACGGAAGAGCGACATCAGCAGATCCTCGGCAGCCTTGGGCGTCTTGGCCATGTAGGGATCAACGGCATAGTCGGCATAGGTGTTGAAGCCGAGCAGGTTAGCCTTCTGCTGGCGAAGGCTCAGGATGTTGCGGATGTTCTCGCTGTTGTCCCACTCGTCGCCATGGCTGGCAGTCGTGGTGTAGGTCTCATACATCTTGCGGCGCAAGTCGCGGCTGTCGGCATAGGTCAACACGGCGAGGCGGGTCGATGCGGTAGCGGTGAATGCCCACTGGCCCTTCTTGCCCTTGTCGGCTGCCAACTTGGCTGCGTTGTCGATGATGTCCTGGGGCAGGCCCTTGAGGTCCTCTTCCTTCTCGATAAAGAAGACGCAGTTGTCCATGTCGTGCATCACGTTGTTACCGAACTTGAGCTTGTAGTCGCCCAACTTGCGGTTGATTTCCTTGAGGCTGTCCTTCTGGGCTGCGGTCAACAGGGCACCATTGCGGACGAACTCCTTATAGTACTTCTCGGTGAGGCGCTTCTGGATAGGATCCAGACCCAGCTTGTCAGCGTTGTCAAAGACGGCCTTTACCTTAGCAAACAGGCTGTCGTTCATGTACATGCCGTCGCTCTGGGCGGTCAGCTTGGGCAACAAGACCTCAGAGAGCTTCTGCATCTCGGGGGTGTTGTCACTGCTGCTCAATGCATTAAACACTCTCGACACCTTGTCCAGGATGCGGCCGCTGTTGTCCAGGGCCAGGATGGTGTTCTCGAAGTTGGGCTCTGCCGTATTCTTGATAATGGAATCAATCTCGGCATTCTGCTGCTCGATACCTGCATCAACAGCGGGCTCGTAGTCAGCGTAGGTAATCTTGTCAAACGGCGGAATGCCGTACTCGTTAGCATACTCCGACATAAACGGATTGTTCTCGTTAGACTTCTTCTCGCTGCAACTTACTAAGGCGATGGTTGCCAGGGCGAGGATGGTGAATAAAACTTTTCTCATTTTTCTAAATAATTTATATAAATATAATGTATTGAGTTATTTGCGTGTACTGTTGTCAATGTCAAATGTGACCATCAAGGGATAGTGGTCGCTGGATCCGCCCTCGAAGCGCTGCGCCCTCAGGGCCCGCACGTCGCCACGATAGAAGATATGGTCGATGCGGTATTTGAGCCCATGACGATTGTAGGTGTAGGCATAGCCACGGCCAGCGTCTTCCCAAGCGTCTTTCAAGTCGTCGCCACGAATGACTTGATAGACGTGAGACGTGGGCACATCGTTCATGTCACCGCACACGATGAGGTTGGCAGGGGACCCGTCAAAAATCTGGCGCAGGGTAGCGGCATCATCGCCACGCAATGCAAACGAACGACGCATGCGCTCCATGGCCGAAGGCTTGACATCGGGCGAAACCCTCACATTCATGCTCTTGCCGAAACTCAGGTGATAGGACTGCAGCCTGAAGTCCACCAGCCTCAACTGTTTGCCAGTCTTCAACTGCAAGTCAAAGGCCCGTGCCAGATAAGACGTCTGTCCGCGGTTAAAGCCCAGTGGGGAGCGGCTGTGCTGAGGCTCACCAAGTGCCTGTGTGGTAAACGGCACCTTAGAGAGCAGATTTAACCCCTCTTCGCCATAATAGATATAGGGATACCTTGACTCAATCTGGGACTGGAGCGGCTGGAGCGACGGCATGTCCTTCCAGTGAACTCCACCAGCACTCCCCTCTTGCAGCACGACCACATCGGGGTTGGCCTTGAGAATGAGTTGCATGGTCTCGGACGGCTTGCTGTTGAGCGTGGGCTCATTGTAGTTAAACGCCAGGACGTTATAGGTCATCACCTTGAGGGTCAAAGTGGTGTCGGCTGGCATGGGCAGGGCGTCCTCGACCGTGTTCATGGGGACAAACACCTTGATTGTGGGCAAGGATATTACCAACGAGACGAAGATAATGAGCATCGACAGCCAGCGGCGCCAAAACATGGACGCCAGCAACAGAACCAGCATGAGAATCACTATCGGGATGAATGCCAGCACCAAAAACGGAGCCGGGAAAAAGCTCCTTGGATCGATATTCCCTGCATAGGCACACGCTATCATGATGATGGCAATCACCGTCACGATTATCTCAAACGCGCCATAGTAACGTTTTTTCCTTCGGCGCCTGTTTCTATCGTATGTACTTCTTTTCATTCTTTTCTTGAAATCCAATGGTAAGGTCTAATAAATGTAAATGGTATTAAGGTGAACGGCGGCGAGATGCCTTGAACAGTTTATCCTTTTCCTCGTCGGTCAAGGCATCATAGCCCGCAGCCTTGATTTTGCCCAGGATGATGTCCAGTTCCTCCTCACTCACGGTGTCGGCAGGACGATGATCGGCAGTGCGCTGACACGATGACGGGCCAGATGAAACCTTGCTACGCGGTTCCTTCTGCAGCTTGGGTAACGACCAAGTGCGGCCATTAAACAGGCCGACAATGGCATCCAGAGCCGCATTCAGCGGTCGGGTGATGTCACGTCCACGCTTGATGCGCAACGCATACCAAGCACCCACGATGGCGCCGCCAATGTGAGCCATGCTGCCACCCAGGTTGCCTGAGTCAACTCCCAGCACATCTATCGCCACGGTAACAATGGCAATCCACTTGATGGACACCTCGCCCAAGAAGAGCAGGCCGATCTTGTAGTCGGGCGCATAGACTGCAGTTGCCACAACAACAGCAATGACCGATGCCGACGCACCAATCAGGTAAGCATTGTGCCCTGCAAAATAGGGCAACAGATTATAGGCCAGCAAGTAGAGCAAGGCACCACCCCAGCCACCCAGGAGATAAACGCCCGAGAGTTGCTTGGGCGAGAAAAATTCCATGAAAATGCGTCCCAACCAGTAGAACCACAGCATGTTGAACAAGATGTGGAGTAGGCCGTAGTGAGAGAACATGTAGGTCACCAGGGTCCAGGGGCGCTTCAAGAGCAGCCACAGGTCACTGGGCATCTCCACCCACTGTAAAAATTGCTCGCCCGGCTGGTTGAACAACAAAGCACCAAACGCCACCACATGCAACAGTACAAACACGCCGATGTTGATGAGTATCAATCTCATCAACATCGTTCCCTGTCGATAGGTGCGCCTGATGTCGTCAATAAAGGCCATTACGCGTTAATGTGCCGTTATGTCTCCAGTAGAGTATCATGATAATGCCCGCAATCATGCCGCCCAAGTGAGCAAAGTGTGCCACGCCGCTCATCGTGTGAGAGACACCAAAGAACAATTCGATGGCGCCATAACCGAGCACCATCCACTTGGCCTTGATGGGAAATGGGAACGGGATAATATACAAGGGCATATTGGGAAAAATCATGCCAAATGCCAACAGTATGCCGAACACAGCACCCGAGGCGCCCACCGTCAACAAGCTGTTATAGAACTCGTTCATCGTGAAGGCGGCATGACCCGAATTAATCGCATTAATGATGTCGGTCACACTGCTTGACGCAGGCCCCGTGACGCTGCTGGCGAGAATATCCTGCCAAGAGAACTGCCACACCAATTCCTGAATCAATGCGGCGCCCAATCCACAGGTGATGTAATAGAACAGATAACGCTTGGACCCCAGCACCCGCTCCAGCAGGCTACCGAACATCCACAACGAAAACATGTTGCAAAAGATGTGGGCAATGCCGCGCGAGTCATGCATGAACATATAGGTAAACAACTGGGTGGGAATAAAGTCGCTCCCCAGCCAGAAGTGCAAGCCCAGGTATCGCTCCAAATCGATAATACCGACACGACCGAAGACAATAGTCGCCAGCCACACTATCACATTAATAATCAACAGATGTCTGGTCACAGGCATAATCGAGGACCAAAACGATCGATTATTGTTTTGCATATTCTATAGTATTAATGAACGCACAAAAATAACGAAAAACTCACTATTAGAGACATTTTTTGTGCCAAAATCGCCCAAAAACGTCATTTTTGGGGGGTTAGAGACATTTTTTTTGGCTTTTTTTTTGCAGAAACTGTTGTTATACTTATATTTGCGCTTACAAAAATCAAAATTTATTTTATTCACATAATTTTTTTAAAACATTTTTCACTATGAACAAGACTGAATTAGTACAAGCAATTGCCGAAAAGGCCAATCTTAACAAAACTCAGGCTAAGGCCGCTCTCGAAGCAATGCTCTGCTCAATGGGTTGCGCATTGAAGGATGGAAAGAAGGTTGCTCTTATCGGCTTCGGCACCTTCCAGGTAGTTAAGAAAGATGCTCGTGAGGGTATCAACCCCGCCACCAAGGCTAAGATCGTTATCCCCGCAAAGAAGGTCGTTAAGTTCAAAGCTGGTGCAGAACTCGCCGAGAAGGTTAACAAGTAAGAAGTACCTGTACTAAGAAGACACAAGGGCCCAAACCCTTGAGTAACGTCTAAAAGCTGCCGTGTCTCCCCCTTGAGGAGCCATGGCAGCTTCTTTTTGTAAGAACTACGGGTCCACCCTTGACTGTAGGGCCTCGCCAAGGCGAGGCCCTACGCTTCATGACATCACTAGATGGAGCGTTTTAGATGCCGCTCATGAAAAAAAACGAAGATATTATGGTGAAGAAATGATTTTTTGATTATTTTTGTGGGTTGAAACCAACAGGTTGATATCATTGGACAGAAAATTAACTTAATATCCAACTAATAATAGCAAAAGCTTATGAAACAAAAGATTACCCAAAACCCGTGGTTACGTCGATTGACACTGGCGCTTGCCTGCCTGCTGGCAGTGACAATAGCCCAGGCCGCCAGCATTACAGTTGACGGCATCAACTACACCACCAAGAACGACGGCACGGCAACCGTTGCCAAGTATTCCACAGGAAACAATTACTCGGGAAACATCGTGATTCCAGAGAAAATTGTGTATGAAGGCGTTGAATATACCATCGTCGGCACTGCGGCCAATGCCTTTGTTGACTGCGTCGACTTGACCAGCGTGACGCTGCCTGCCACCTGTGTCACCATTGGGCGCAACGCCTTTAAGGGCTGCTCCAGCCTCATTGTAAGCCCCATTCCCGCTACAGCCACTAGTGTGGGTACGGGCGTATTTAAAGACTGTACCAGCCTTGAGGAGGTCACCATCGTCCCCGGATGGAAAAAGCCCATCAGTGAGGAGTTTTCCAACTGTGGCAGCCTCAAGCGACTGATTATCGCCGATGGTAGCGAGCCTGTGGTGATGAAGATAAGCGCTTTTGGCAACACCGCCGAGACCCGCACAGCACTTGCCAGCATCGAGTACATCTACATGGGTCGCAATGTAGACGCCAGAATATATACCAATGCTGAACAACCCTTCCACAACATGTCAGCCCTCAAAACCGTAGTTATCGGCGGCGAGACCGACTCCATCTTCACCACCACGTTCCAGGGATGTACAGCGCTGAGTACTGTAGCCTTTAACGAGGGCAATAAGGTGTCAGGCATCGGCAGCAGTGCCTTTGCCAGCTGCACCTCGCTGACCAGCATCGACATTCCTGCTGCCGTCACCGTTATTGAGCAGAGCGTGTTCAACAACTGCCGCAACCTCAAGAACGTGACCATGGGCGACAATGTGACCAGTATCGGTATCACAGCATTCTATAACACCGCTTTAACGTCCTTGAATTTACCCAGTGCATTGACCACCATCGGCCAGAGTGCATTTGAGAACAGCAAACTCACTGGCAACATCGTCTTACCCAATGGCATGACGGCTATCGGCACACAGGCCTTTGCTGGCACTCAGCTCACGGGCGTGAGCATCCCCGCTGGCGTGACCAGCATCGGCCAGGGCGCTTTTGCTCCCATTCCCACCCTTGCCAGCATCACGCTCGACGCGGGCAACGCAGCCTTCAAGCTGGAAAACGGCGTGCTGCTTAATGCTGCCAGCACTCGATTGCTGGTAACCGCCCATGAGGGCGAAATGGCCACGGCCTACAGCAACGCCACGGTAACCAGCATCGACAACTATGGTCTGGCCTACGCTCCCTTCACTAGCGTTGACCTGCCCGCACTGGCCACCATCGGCAACTACGGCTTCGCCTATAGCGGCATCGAGGCCTTTACGCTCGAGAAGGATGTCACTGTCGGCCAAAACGCATTTGCCGGCTCGGCACTGAAAACTATCGTTATCGCCGAAGACCGCAACGAGATTCCTCAAGGATTGTGCGCTGGCTGCGAGCAACTCACCAGTGTGACCCTTCCCACCAGCACCACCAACATGATGCGCAACTGCTTTGACGGTTGCACCGCCCTCGAGGAGATGGAGATTCCCGCCAATGTGAACTACATGGAGACTGGCTCGGTTCCCGCCACCATTAAGGAACTGCGCGTGCTCAACGTCAACACCCCCGCCCTTGCCGCAGGTGTGTTCAACGAGAGCCAGGGTGATGTCATCTGCAAGGTGGCTCCCGGTTCGGTCGAAGCCTTCAAGAGCGCCAGCCAGTGGTGCTACCTCAACATTGTTGCCGACGAGACCATCAGCGGCGAGGGTTCTACCCTGGGCTGCCCCAAAGGACTCTACTTTGCCACCACCAGTGGCGCCATCATGTACAAGGATGAGGACGGCAATATCGTGAATACCAATTTCAATGCCGGCCAGCATGCCTTCACCCTGCAGAGTTACAAGAACCGCGTTTATGTCGCTGTAGCCGGCAAGAACTTCACCTATCAGGATCCTGCCCAGCCCCTGGGCGACGGTGAGCTGTTCTACGTGAACAACACCAATGGCATCTTCTATCGCGTGACCGTGTTGAATAATGTGGGTTATGCGCCCAGCGAAGACCCGTTCACCATGTATATCGACGAGAACGAGAACAAGATCTACATCAGTGACCGCAATGTGGGCATCCACGAACTTGACGCCGACACGACGGGACTCTATGGCCAGCAGCCCTTCCTGCTCCAGAATCAGTGGCTTCCCTACTACAACGACGAGATCACCTGGGGTTCCATCACTGGTGGTTTCACTCAGGACAAGCACGGCATCTTCTGGATGAGCAAAAAGTTCAACGGCATCTGCCTGTTGCGTTTCAAGAAGAGCGACATCTATCCTGACGGTATTGAAGGCAAACCCAAACCCTACAAAGCCCTGTTCAAGGATGCCATCATCAAAACCTTCTATCTTGACGATGAGAACGGTTACCTGTACATGCAGGTACAGACCGACCCCTTCGGCTGTGTGCCTGGCATCTACCGTATCGCCCTCAGCAAGATTGAGAACATGGAGACGGGTGCCGACGTCGAGGGCAACGAGAACTTGACCATTGCCGACTGTGAACTCATTGATGACTCTCCCATCAAGGTCGAGGGTGCTCAAGACAGCGGTGAGATTGCCAACGTTGCCCAGATCAACGGTGACGACGACTACATCTACTGGAGCTACATCGCTCCGGCCACCGATGCCGAGGCCATCCGCAGGAGTGTGCCTCTGGACACCAACAATCCGCTGCACCACAGCGGCATCAAGTGCATACCCGCCAAGCCCAACGAGGCCGGCGTGATGTCCACCACCGTAACGTTTGCTGTCGAGGGTGTTGAGGCATACGGCGTTTGCGGCACCAGTTCAAAGGGTGGCGAAGAGCCTGGCGGCCTTCCTGGTGACGTCAACAATGACGGCGAGGTAACCATTGCCGACGTCAATGCCCTGATCAACATGATTCTCACGGGAGCGTTTGAGCCCAGTGGCGACGTGAATAAAGACAACGAAATCAGCATCGCTGATGTCAATGCCGTCATCAACATCATTCTCTCATAAAGAAGAAAATTTAAGCATCATTTAACAAAGAGCGCGGATGCCACATGGGTGTCCGCGCTCTTATTGTTTTGCCTTCACATATAGGCATAAAAAATGGATTAACCATTCTATTATACCAACAGTATAGTTAATCCGAAACTCTTTGATAAATCCTAATGATTTTTTCCTTTATGCGCTACAAAGATAATATCATTTTTTCAAATACAAAATTATTTATAGTTTTTTTTCAAAAAAAAACACCTCCATTTTCCCAAAAATCAAATTTCGCACTCTGAAAACCAGTAATTTAATTCCCAGAAATGGCAAATTGACAAAAAACTAAGCCTCAGTGGTGCCTTTTGGCGAAATCCAGCCATATATTCTGTCAACGACCAGAGCTATTGCTCCGTCGCCGGTCACATTACAGGCGGTGCCAAAGCTGTCCATCGTGATGTACAAGGCGATCATGAGAGCCTGTTGTTCGGCATTAAAGCCCAGTATAGACTGCATCACACCCAAGGCGGCCATGATGGCGCCACCAGGCACACCAGGGGCCGCCACCATCATCACACCCAGCATCAAGATAAACCCCGAAAACTGCCCGATGGAGATGGCCCCGCCCTGCATGATAATCAGCGCCACAGCACAGGCTGTGATCTTCATCGCGCTGCCCGACAAGTGGATCGTGGCACACAGCGGTATGACAAAGCCGGCAATGCCGTCGCTCACACCATTGCGCTTAGCCTGCTTGAGCGTCACCGGAATCGTGGCTGCCGACGACGATGTGCCCAGGGCGGTGAAATAGGCTGGCATCATGTTATATAGGGCCTTGAACGGATTGCGACGCGCGATGGCTCCCGCAACAACGTATTGCAGAATAAGCAGGAAAATGTGCATCACAAAGATGACGCCGATGATGGCGATAAACACGTTGATGATGCGCCATGCCTGACCCGTGAAGGACATGTTAAGGAAGATCGAGAAGATGTAAATGGGCAGGATGGGAATGAGCGCCACCTCGATGGCCTTGGCAATGATGTCACGAAACTCGTCAAAGCATTTCTTCAACTGAGCGGACTCAAAAAACGAGATGCCCAAGCCCATGAGAAATGACGAGATAAGAGCGCTCATCACATCGCACAGCGGCGGTATCTCGATGGTGAAGAACGGCTTGACCTCCACAGCGGCGGTAATGGCCTGTGCCGCCTGGCTACGGTCAATCAACGACGGGAATATCGTCGTGCTAGTGAAAAAGCTCAGATAGCCCGAGAAGACCGTGTCACCATAGGCAATGAGGGCGGTGATCAGCAGCAGTTTCCCAGCACCCTTGCCGATGTCGGCAATTGCTGGCGTCACCAGGCCCACAATGATGAGCGGGATGAGAAATGAGAGGAAATGACTGAAGATGCTATTAAAGGTGACGAAGCACCTTACTGCCCACTCAGGGAAAAATGAGCCACACACCACGCCCAGAAATATGGCGATGATGATTCGTGGCAAGAGACCTATCTTAGACAGTTTCATAAGTTTAAACATGATTCTTGTTAATTTTTGGGCAAAGGTAATATTTTTTGACGTAAATTTGCGTTAATATAATAACGACTATGATTACAATCACGAGATATGACGCCTCGATGGCTGCGCGATGGGACGAAATGGCCCGCCTGAGCCGCAACGGCACATTTCTGCATCAGCGGGGGTATATGGACTACCACAGCGACCGTTTCACCGACTGTTCGCTCGTCGCCATGAACGATGGCAAGTGGTGTGCGCTGTTGCCCGCCTGTGTGGACGGCGACACGTTATTTTCCCACCGTGGCCTCACCTATGGCGGCTGGCTGGTGCCTCTCAAGCACTTTGACGCCACCGTCATGCTCCAGGTGATGGATGCCGCCATCGAGTGGATGCGTGCCCAGGGCATCAAGCATCTGGTTTACAAAGCCGTGCCTCACATCTATCACCGCTACCCCTGCGAGGAGGACCTGTATGCCCTCTTCCGCCACGGTGCATCGCTGGTCGAGACCAACATCTCGACCACTATCGACCTGACCTGCCCGCTGCCGCTCGACCGTGGCAACAAGAGCGGCGCCAATGCGGCCCGCAAAGCGGGTATCACCGTCGGCCCTAGCGAAGACTGGGAAGGCTACTGGCACCTGCTGTCGTCGTTACTCGATGAGCGCTATGACACCCGCCCTGTCCACACGCTGGACGAGATGAGGCTGTTGCAAGGACGTTTCCCTGAGAACATCTCCTTGCACACCGCCACCCTCGACGGTGAACTGCTGGCTGGCGTGGTGATGTACCTGTCGCAACCTGTAGCCCACTGCCAGTACATCGGCGCTTCGCCAGCGGGCAAGGAGAGCAAGGCGCTGACGTTGCTGTTTGAGCATCTCATCGCCAAGTACCAGCAGGAGGGATACCGTTACTTTGACTTCGGCATCTCCAATGAGAACCACGGCCTGTATCTCAATGAGGGGCTCGTCAGGCAGAAGTCCCGCCTGGGTGGCCGCGGCATTGTCTATAACACTTTCCAGATAGATTTGTAACCCCTTGTACTCATGGCAGGCAAGAGCAGCATATCACGCATGGCAATGAAGGCGATGGGCCTCTTCGGAGGGGTCCAGATTGCCGGTATCCTGTGCTCGATTATTCGCACCAAGCTTGTCGCCATGTGGATTGGGCCTGTCGGCGTGGGCCTGTTCGGCCTGTTCAACAATGCGCTCGAGATGATATCCACTGGTACCAACTTGGGCATCCGTTCGAGCAGCGTGCGCGACATCTCACAGGCGCTGACTGGCCGCGACCCGGGATTGGTGGCGCGCATGGTGAGCGTGGTGCGCAAGTGGTCGATGTGGCTGGGACTGGCAGGCGCGTTAACGACGTTATTGCTGGCGCCGCTGTTGAGCCAAGTCACCTTTGGCGACACGACCCACATCTGGGGCTTTGTCGCCCTGAGCATCGCTGTGCTGCTGCAGGCGCTGACCAACGGCGAATATGCCATCTTGCAAGGCACAGCACGCCTCAAGCGGCTAGCAAGTGTCACACTATGGGGCACTATTGTGGGCCTGGCGGTGTCTATCCCGTTGTTCTACCTGCTGCGAGAACGCAGCATCCTGCCGTCGATTCTCGCCTATGCCGCCGCGCTGGCTGTGTTCGCGTGGCTCTTCCGCAACCGCGATTACCCGCCCGCCGTGATGAGCCGCCACGAGACCTTCGACATGGGCAAGGGCTTTGTGCGTCTGGGCATCTACATGACGCTTGGCAATTTTGCCAGCATCCTGGCCAGCTATGCTTTTAACTCATGGCTCAACATCAACGCCGGCACCGAAGCCGTGGGTTATTATCAGGCAGGATACACATTATTAAATAAATATACAGGGCTGATACTTACCGCCCTGGGCATGGAATACTACCCCCGCCTGTCGAAGGTTGCTGACAGCCGCATTCGCCTGCGCGCCTTCGTTTCCCAGGAAATCAATCTGGCCATCGCCGTGATGGCCCCTGTTGTTGCCCTGTTCATCTTGCTGCGCGAGTTGGTGGTGTGGATCCTGTATACGCCCGAATTCAACGTCATCTTCTCTTTCGTCTCGTGGGGCATGATCGGCACCGTGCTGCGCACCCTGTCGTGGTGTCTGGCATTCACCATCCTGGCCAAGGGCGACGGCAAGACCTACCTGTGGACCGAGGTCGCCAGCGCCATCATCAACCTGGTGCTGAACATCGTGTTCTACCGCTGGTGGGGACTCACGGGACTGGGCATCGCCTTCCTCGTGTCTTACCTGTTGTACACCCTCATCATCGCCGTAGTCTATTTCAAGGTGTACCGCCTGAGCGTGACGCCTGCCTGCCTGTACAACCTGCTGTGGACGCTCGCCGTGGCCGCTGCCGTGATGGCCGCAATGGAAACGGGCCAGTTGCCCATAGCCATCATCGTCACCGTTGTGAGCCTCATCGTTGCCAGCCGCCAAATCATCGGCCTGTGGCGCAGGTAACCAGCATGATAACATAGCGGCACAACTGCCAATTTGCTCGATTTGCGCTGTCTATAGCCGTCACAGCCCCACTGTCATCAGTTAATTTTTAATAATTAGGTGGGATTTTATTAACATTCTGTTGCCGTGTTTGAATTTTATTATGTACCTTTGCACCGTTAAACCAAATATGAATCGCGAGGGATCTCACCTGCAATAAGTTGAGATTCTTCTAATTTTTTGAGTAGAAAATTTAAAAAAACACTGATTACCAACATGCCAATTACCTACATGACACAGGAAGGTTACGACAAGAAGATGGAAGAACTCAAACATCTTGAAAATGTCGAACGTCCCGAGGTAGTCCGCGCCATTGTTGAGGCACGTGACAAGGGAGACCTTTCAGAGAACGCAGAATATGATGCTGCCAAGGAGCGCCAGGGCATGCTCGAAGCTAAGATTGCCGAACTCAAGTCCCTTATCGCATCGGCCCGCATCATCGACGAGAGCAAGATATCGACCGACGAGGTGCAACTGCTCACCAAGGTGACCATCCGCAACCTCAAGAACAAGGCTCAAGTGACCTATACCATCGTTACCGAGACCGAGGCCAACCTGCGCGAGGGCAAGATTTCGGTTTCTACACCCATCGCTAAGGGCCTGCTGGGCCACAAGGTTGGCGACAAGGTTGAGGTTCAAGCTCCCGCCGGAATCATGAATTTTGAAATTCTCAAGATCGAAGTATAACCCAATACTCATAACACAGTTATGGCAACGATTTTCAGCAAGATCGCAGCTGGCGAGATTCCCAGCTACAAGGTGGCCGAGGACGAGAACTACTTCGCATTTCTCGACATCAATCCCATGGCCAAGGGTCACACCCTGGTCATCCCCAAGAAAGAGGTGAACTATATGTTTGACCTCGACGAGCAGGAGTACATGGGACTGTGGGCATTTGCCCGCAAGGTGGCCATGGCGCTCGAGCAGGCCATCCCCTGCAAGCGCATCGGCATCGGCGTGCTGGGCCTGGAAGTTCCCCACTGCCACATCCACCTGGTACCGCTGCAGAGCGAGAAGGACATGGCCTTCGGTGGTCCCAAGCTGACCCTCCCTGCCGAGGAGATGCAGGCTATCGCCGCTGCCATCGCCGCTAAACTCTAAGTATCACATCTTGACAAACAACATCTTGAAAGGCGCCTCGTCAGGCGCCTTTCAAATCAATACTGAGGCACAATTATGAACACAATCTGGATTGTACTTCCCATCTTGACCCTGCTCATGTTTGAGTTGGGCTTGAACCTTAAAATCGAGGACTTTAAACTGTTCAAGACCCGCCCGCGACCCGTGTTGGCGGGACTTATCGGACAAATCATCGTATTGCCGCTGCTGGCATGGCTGCTGGGCATGGCCTTCGGCCTGGAGCCGATATTCCTGATTGGCTTCGTGCTCATCGCCTGCTGTCCTGGCGGCAGTTCGTCTAACGTCTTCTCGATGCTCGCTCGCGGCGATGTGGCACTGTCAGTGTCGCTCACGGCGTGCAGCAGCATCATCACACTGGTCACGGTGCCCCTGATCATGGAGTGGGTGACCACGGCGGCAGGCAGCGCCGTACAGGTGCATCTGCCCGTGGGCAAACTGGTGATGCAGAACCTCGTGCTCATGTTCCTGCCCATCGTGGTAGGTATTGCCGTGAGAAAGAAGTGGGCCAAGGCCGCCGACAAGATGCACAACGTGCTGTCGCGCATCGCCTTCCCTGCCCTGATTTTCCTCGCCTCGGTGTTCTTTATCCAGAACCGTGAGGCCATCATCGACAAGTTTGGCCAACTGGGACTTTCTATCAGTGTGCTCATCCTGCTGGCCATGGGTAGCGGAGCCCTGCTGTCACGCGCCATGCGCCTCACGGGGCAAGAGCGACGCACCATCGTCATCGAGGTGGGCATGCAGAACGCGGCCCAAGCCATCGCCATCGCCAGCAGCCCGCTGGTATTCAACAACGATGTCATCGCCATCCCCGCCATCATCTACGCCCTGATGATGAACGTCATACTCATCACCTACGTCGCCATCATCAAGCGCCGATAAACGAAAACTTGCCCCCACCACCTACGGGGCTCATGCGATTTTCACTAATTTGACACACCCTATTCGCTTCAACTAGCGCAATGCGCTTTTGAACTTTACATGCAGCCGGAAACCAACTTATGGTTTTCGGTTGTTTATTCATTAAAGCCCTATTATAAACCACAAAAATCACATACACCCTATTGAATATTCATCAGAATATCATAATTTTGCCACCGTTATAGAAAAGGCACCTTTTCATAACTAAAATCATCAAGTATAGTCTCATAACCAAAAAATTTCCCCAGGTTATTATAGTGAGTATATGAGGATATTATTATAGTGTATTAAATTCAACTTTAATATTTTAATGACATGAGTAGATTATTTTATCTTTTCACGTGCAGTCTGTTGCTCGCGATGGGCTGGACTAACGCGTTAGCGCAAGGGACGTCAACCACTACCCCTGCCCAACGCCTCCAACTCGACGTCGTCGATTATGAAAGTGACTTTGACAAGGACAACGAAGTGAACGTGTACACCAACACCTTGAGCTTCACCATGGGCAACGGCAACCAAAAGGTGACCGCCGGCATGCTCAACGAAGGTGACAACCTGATCAAGATTCATCGTCTTGGCTCTGACGGCAGTAACACCGAGGTAGTCCGCGTAAACATGAACGCCAACGTGACTACTCCTGAAACAGAACTCATCGATGTTCTTGACTTCTATGGTGACGGCTCTAACAAACCATCGGGAACTACTACTATCACCTCCAGCACCATTGGAAACTTTACTAACAGCACCAATTGGGGCACCAACGGAAGTAACCTGATCTGGCAAACCTCGGGTTATGGCTACATCTCGGGGCAAGGCGGATTAACGTACACTGTACCAGCCGGATACAGTAATGCAAATTTCCAGTTCTTCTTCATGGTAGGAAGTAATGCCCGTGGTGGTACGTTTATTTATAATGTCAACGATGAAGGTTGGTACATCGGTGATGATTCAGCAACGGCCAATGGAGAAGCCAGCTTCACTCTATCTTTAAGTAGCGGAGATGTCGTTAGCATTTATGGTGCAAGTGGCAATTCCCTTTACTCTTCTCCTGACATCAAGATTCTTGGCGTTTTTGTATTTCCTGACTCTTATATCCCAAGCATCGATGTGACTCCGACCATCAGCAAATTTAATTCTGACAACAATACCTGGGGCAGTGCTACCGCAATGGGGTCAGCCACAACCCTCACCGTTAATGATGAGATTAGCCTTTCAGGACAAGTGACTGATGTGTTCTCTGTAGAAATTCCTAACGACAACAGCCATCCTGATTCCTATTCTTATAAGGCTGACTTTAATGCTAACGTTGAACTGCCTGCAGCAGGTTCCACAGGTACTAGTCTCAATGCCGGCATTGACTTCTCTCCATTAAATAATATTCTTGTCACAGGTGATGGAAACTGGGAATTAATGGAGGGCGCTGGTCGCTATTACACATCTTCGGCAAGAACTAGCACATGTGTCATCATGGACTCCTGGGGCAGTGTCCTTTTTACCCTTCCCCCCACATTTATGGGCAACCAGTTAAGTGTTACCGTGACAACATGTACAGGTGACAACGGTTATGGCGCAGGAGTTGTGTATGTGAATGGGATTCCTTATACTTTTACTGCCGGTGAGTCTCACACTTGGACTGTGAATACCGGTGCAAACGGAGCCATCGAGTTCAGAGCAGCACCAGATCACTATTCTGCTGGTATTTCCACAATAGTCATCACGAATGGAAATCTCTCTTCCCTGAACGCACCTGCTAACAACAACGGCCTGATCTTTAAGAAAAATCCGTTTGGCCGTGACAATAGCAAAGCATTTGACCCCAAACTCTTCACCGATAAAGCCAAAGTGCGTGTTAATGACAACAGAAGTATTAACGTTAACAAATGATTGCAACTATGAAAAAGATATCTATGATATTGGCAGCCTTGATGCTGCTCTCGATGTCGCTTAACGCGCAACTGAAAACCACCAAGGATGGTGTGGTTGTTCAACCCAATACATCTATAGAAAAGGTTGATACGCCCCCCGACGGTTATTTCCGCATGGGTCCTTCAAGGGCTTCTACTACACCGGTGACCCCACCCTACTCCAACGATTTTGGCAGTAGCACTTTATGGAATTGGTGGGAGGTCATTAATGCCAACAATGATGGTAGCACCTATACTTGGACATTATCTAGTAATACTGCACGTTACCGTTATAACAGTAGTAAGGCTGCCGATGACTGGCTTGTGACTGCACCTATTACTCTTGAGGCTGGAAAAACATATAAGTTCTACATTGATGCCTGGGCACAATCGGGAACTTCATATCCTGAACGATTGGAGGTGAAATTGGCATCTACCAATACAGCGTCAGCTCTTACCAATGGAACGACGATAATTGGTCAGACCACCGTGTCGGCATCATCTTCCTCTCCTCAACACCTCAGTAACGAAAACATCACTGTAAACACGTCTGGCAACTACTATATTGGTATTCATGCCATCTCGGATGCCGACATGTACTATCTGTATGTCGATAACTTTGTTATCGATGTTGCGGCTTCGGTTCACGACCTGAGTATTGCATTGAGCGCACCGGCAAATGTTGGTGCAGGCGGTACCGCCACTTTGACTGCCACGGTTACCAATACCGGTAACTATGCCGAGAGTGGTTACACGGTGACCTTTAGGGATGGCAACAACAACGTTATCGACTCCCAGACTGGCGGGTCACTTGCCGTTGGGGCGTCCACAACCTTCACGACCACCTATACCACTACAGCTGCTCAGGCTGGTCAGACTGTAAACTTCACCGCTACCGTAACTTGCAATGGAGACGAGGACGCTACCAACAACAATGCTACGGCATCAACTTCGGTTATCACTCTGCCGCCCCCCGAAAATGTTGCGGCTATGGCTGACGATGAACAAAGTGCAACCATGACGTGGGATGCACCTATCATCGCATCGACTGTGGCAACAGTTACTGAGGACTTTGAGAATACTAGCGTATTCCCTCCATTCTCTGTTGGCGGAATCACAGCCACCCAGCATACGGGTGCCTTTGGCGACTGGACACTCTATGACTCTACTGGTGCCAATGTTTATGGTTTCCAAAATGCAGAATTCGAAAACAGTAGTATTCCACATGCTTGGCAGGTATTCAATCCCACAACCGCTGGAACGAGCCAAACGCCTCACAGCGGTAACCAGTTCATGTTGTCAGTCTGTCCTCTTTCTAGTTCTGGTAAAGCTGCTGACCATTGGCTGATTTCTCCCGAGTTGAGCGGTAATGCTCAAACCATTAACTTCTATGTTGCGGAAATAACCACATCTTATGGTCCTGAGACTTATGAGATATGGGTTTCTACGACTGACAACAATCATTCACACTTCTCGAAACTGGGAAATAGTTACTCTATTAACTCTACCAGTTGGTCACCTCAGTCAGTGAACTTGCCCGCAGGCACCAAATACTTTGCTATCGTTCACACCTCTAACGACATCTTCGGCTTGATGGTTGACGACATCACTTATGAACGCGTTGTTCCTGGAGAACAACCCACTTCCTATAACATTTATCTGGATGGCGTTCTGGTTGGTAATGTGAATAGCGATGTCTATAGCTATACCTTCAATAATTTGACTACAGGTCAACACAACTGTGGTGTTAGCGCAGTTTATACTCTTGGCGAGTCGGCAGTTGTTACGGTTCCCATACCTGAATTTGCACCGATTACTAGCGGTACCGTTAGCCCCACTAGTGTGGACTTCGGCACTAAGAGCCTTGGTGGAACGTACACGGCAACTGTGACTGTGACCAACACAGGTAACCAGCCATTCACCCCTGTGATTAATATCACCAACCTGCCTGGTGTATTTACCGTGACGGGCGCCCAGCAGGTTAGCGCTCATGGCACACTTAATCTGTCGGTGACCTTTACTCCCACTGACGAGACCAACTACAGCGGCTCATTTACCGTGACTATTCCTGTGCCCGATGGCGATGATATCGTTGTCACCGTGACTGTGACTGGTGCCGCTCACAATGTCAGCTTGCTCAGCAGTAACACCACCGAGGTGATTCCTGTTTTCAAGAGTGACATTGAAATGGGTGCGCCATACACTAAGGATCAGGTCGACGACGATGACATGATGATGGAATTAACACCCAATATTGCCACGGGTACGCTCAATGTCAAGGTGAAGAACGAGAGCGCCATCAAGCGTTATGAAATCAATCGCGGCCTCCCCAGCAACTGGAGCGTAGTGGCTATTGCCGGACATCAGGGCAACTACTTCACCCCCTATGATGGCGATGGAGTTACCGCACAGGGCGATGCTGTTGACGTGTCGAGCACCGGTACCGACTACACCTGGATAACCGTTCAGGACAACACCGCAGCACCTAGCGGAACAGCATATTATGTGCCTGTTACCGTAGCCGACGGCAAGGTGAGAACTGGCAACACCTATGGCGCCATGAGGCTTCCGATAACCGTAGCTCTGGGTTCAGTCAGCGCTACCGTTGAGGTTGACCAGGGTGGCGAGAACGAGGGCTCTACCTGGGAGATCAATGGTGTTGAATACTGCGTTTACATCCCCGTCTTTGAGATTGCTGGCACGCTGCCCAACGTGACTGTGGATGGAGTGACCTACGAGCCCTACATGTTCCGCGCTTGGCGCAAGGGCAGTGGCGCTTATGAAGTCACCCGCGACTACAACGATCCCTTGAAACCGCTGAAGGAGGGCGCCCCCCTGGGTCCCGTATCGTTGTTGGCCCAGAGAACGAATGTGAACTCAACGTCTGTCACCATCGGTGACCAGTATGACGAGGAATCTCCCGACGACAAGCCCGAAACGGCATTCGCAGCACCCTATGTGCAGGATCCCGACATCTCCTTCGTCGTGCGCTTCTACTACAAGCGCGTGATTGACAACGGCGAGAGCCCTGCCGGCATGCGCCGATCGCCCGTCGAGGAAGGCGAGTACTACATTGCTGAGTATGAGCTCGAAGACACCGACGTTAGCATCGTGACCGCCATCAACGAGTTGTTCAACGGTCGCGTGGCTGTCGAGACGACCTATGTCAACGCACTGGGTCAGCAATCAAGCCAGCCGTTTGACGGCGTGAACATCGTCATCACCCGTTACAACGACGGCACCGTCACCACCAGCAAGGTGCTCAAGTAAAGAGAGACATAATTCACTATAATAACTCTTTGCAATTAGTGCGAGGGCCCGCTGACGACAGCGCGCCCTCGTTTTTTTACAGTACATATACAGTGGGCAATCTACGTTAAAATACTATAAAAAACATATTTCTATAGGAGACAATTCAACAGAAACTTATATATTTGTAGCTTTAACAAACTATTGCTCTTAATCATAACCGAATCACTCGCTGCACGATGCATCGAGTGATGAATAGGTTTTTGTGGCTAGAAAATATAAATTTTTAACATTATAACCATCATGAGTAAAAATTATTACTACTTTATTTGCAGCCTGTTGCTTGCCACAGGCTGGGCTAATGCGTTAGCCCAGGGGACCCCAGCTGTCTCCCCTGCTCAACGGCTCAAACTCGACCTCGTCGATAACGTGAGTACATTTAACATCGACGATCAGCAGAATGAGTATGTGAACACTCTGCGCCTCAGCCAGCCTGCCGACAATAAACTCACCGCCGGCATGCTGAACGAGGGTGACAACTACATCGTGTTCTCCCGCCAGGGCGATACGGAAACCGCACCCACCGAGTTCGCCCGCATCAACCTGAATGCGACATCACAGAAGCGTGATGCCGCCATTCTGACCGACATTGAATTAACCTCAACAACATTGAATGCAACAGGTTGGACTATGAGTTCAAACGCTTTGCAGTATTCTTCAACTTATGGATGTTGCCGCATCAGGAGTGGTTCAAGCTATTACATACGTTACACTATCCCTCAAGGATATGACGGCGGCACTATCTTGTTGAATATCGGCACTTATACAGCTGGCTATTTCAAGATTAATGGTACAACCACATCTCAGACCACGGCTAATTCCTGGAATCAATACTCGTTAACAGGATTGAATAGCGGAAGTACTATTACAATTTACGGGTCTAACAGTTCTGGTGGTAATTCAGCATCACCCTATATTGCTGGTATTTACATCATTTGGGCACCACCAACAATCGTTCCCACTATTAACGTCACTTCCACATACAGTCAAAAGGAAGGTAACAACTGGGTGAACGTATCTACGTTAGGGTCCAACACATATTCCCCCAACGATAATGTGAATGCAAACAGCTTTAACGTGGATGTCATCGACACATTCAACGAATCAACCGAAAACAATAACCGCCCGAATAGCTACAATTACTCTGTAGATATGGATGCTCATATTGACTGGACCGACATGACAGGCGATTACTATGCCAGTGTCGATTTCACTAAAGGCGACGGCGACGACTTGACCACTCCAGAATTTATCGGACCAAATAACTGGGATTATCTACTGGTGTCTTATTATATACCAAACGGTGGGACTATCCCCGCTATGTATCTGAGTGGAAATTCTGATTTCATCTACACTATGCCTCCCACATTCTCAGGTAACACTGTGAACGTAACAGTAACATCGACTAATCACAATTATGGAGCTGGCAATCTGATGGTCAATGATGTTAATCACGCATTTGCTGCTGGCGAGACTTACACATGGACCAATGTTCCTGTCTCGGCTGGTGGTGTCATTCAGTTCAAGATGAAAAGTGGAGACCAGTATACTTGCGACATCGCCAAGATTATCATCCAAAGCGGTAACGGCTCAGCAAGCAATGCCCCTCAAAGTCAGTCTGTGGCACCCAGCGTCAAGCAACAGGCCAACAATAGTTTCTTGAATGGAAAAGATTATAGCATCAAGACTAAGAAAATGAGCGCAAAGAAATAAATGTTCAACTGACTTTAATACATACAATAATATGAAAACGATAGTTAACAAATTACGATATGCGCTGTTGCTGGGTTTCATCGCCATTGGCATGACAGCATTGGCCCAGACTATTGCCAACATCGAGAAGATGTCCATATCAACACAGTTGTTCCTTAATGAATTAGAATATGGCGTCTCTCTTGATGAGGCTCCTGCTGTCAGGGGTAATGGCCCTGTCTTGACTCCTAAAGACAAGAACAGGAAACATCAACGTCCAATTGCTAAGCCAGACACTATTAATGGCAAAGTCTTCATCTCAGCCTTTATCAGCATTAATCATGACAGCGAGATTAGCAAGCTGGAATCCTTAGGAGTTCGGATAGAGAGCAAATTTGAAAATGGTTTGCTCACTGCTCTTATCCCTGTAGACAAAATCCATGAGGTGGCAGCCCTTGATGGCGTTACTAGGATTTCTGTCGCCACTCTCATGCAGCAGTCAACCGATAGAGGAAGACAGACCACTAATGTTGATGATGTTTTGGCTTATACTACCGATGCTATTAATGCGGGTTTACCACACGGCTATGACGGTTCAGGAGTTATTCTTGGTATTATTGACGCGGGTATAGACTTCCAGCACCCCGCCTTTAAAGACAAGGATGGCAATAGCCGTATCAAGGGCGTTTATTGCTACAATGGTTCTACCACAACCGATTGGTCAGGCAGCGGCACCCTCCCCACTACTGATGACAATACAGGAGACCATGGTACGCACACCAGTTCTATTGCCGGTGGCTCAAGCGTTATTGTCAACGGCACTAATGTGACCGTCACCGACGACCATGCTCATGCAACCTATGGCGGTATGGCGCCCGGCGCAGATTTGTATTTAGCTGGCACAAATGATTTGGCAGATACACGTATTGCTACTGCCATGCAGAGGATGTACAACTACGCGACCGCACAAGGCAAGCCTCTGGTAGTGAGCAACAGTTGGGGCACACATAATGGTCCTCATGACGGAACCGGCTATATTTCCAGTGTCATTCATCAATACTTTGGCGACAGCCATCCAAACAATATTTGTCTTTTAGCTTCGGGTAACGAAGCTGGCGACGCAGACCCTGACGAGGGTGGAGGTTTTCACGTTTCGGGCAATGCAAGTAGCGGCAGCCCATTAGGTACAATCATACGTCAAGCCACTTATTCAGATGTCGACAATGGAATGATTTATCAAGGTATCCTTGCCAACGCATGGTGTCGCAGCACAAGTGTAGCAAGCATGGGTTGCCGCGTCCTTGTGATTAACGTCAACACGGGAGCTGTAGTGACATCGGTTAATGTCAATCCCACAACAAGTGGCGCTGCCGTTTCTGGTTTGAGCAATTACTATAGCGGTACACTTTATGCATACAAGGATTATTTTGCTTCTGATAACAAGACTGAGATTATTCTCTATGCCACCGGCACCAGCGGCTATATGCAATCTCGAAGTTACACTTCAGGAGACATATACAAGAGCAATTACACGCTCGCTGTGGAATTCTATCCCACTAATGGCAGCGCTGTAATTGACGTGTGGGCACCCAGAAATAATTATATCTACTACTCAAACCTCAATAATTTGACCACTAATGGTCACACTTGGACAAATGGCTCGGATGACATGACCGCATCCGACGAATCCACGATCCCCGATGCCATCTCAGTCGGCGCTTACACCAGTAAGAATACTTTTGTTAATTCCGACGGAGATACTATGAGTGCAGGTTCATATACTGTTGATGATATCACCTATTTCTCGAGCTATGCAACGCCACAGGAAAGTCCTACGGGCCTGCAATACCCATGGATTACTGCTCCTGGCGCGCTGATAACATCTGCTGTTAATCACCACCACACAACATCAGTTGATGATTACAGTTACTACGGCACAAATTATAAAAACATGCTCGTAGTCAACAGTTCAACAGCACCCTACGCTATTATGCAAGGTACTTCGATGGCCTGCCCTGCGGCTGCTGGTATTGTTGCACTATGGATGCAGGCCGCTCAAGAATGTGAAAAGAATTTGAATACTACAGAAATCAAGAACATAATGGCAGAATCCGCCATTAAGGACTCTTGGGTAACCAGTGGACCTAATGCTAGCCACTTCGGTAATGGCAAGATCAATGCTTTGGGCGGTATTGAATACATTTTGAATCATTACGGCATCACTGATCCCACCATCCGTGTATCATCTAACCAAGTCTCATTCGTTGGCGAACCTGGTAACTCATATAACCAGACTATAACTGTCACAGGTTACAATCTTACCGGAGACATCACTGCAACACTTACTGATTCCAGCGGTGCGTTTAGTATCAACACTACTAACCTAGGCAATGGAAATGACCTCGTCATCACCTTCACTCCCAACGAAGAAGGTCAATTCACGGCAACCATTACCCTGACAAGTCCAGGTGCTGAACCTGTGACCATAACTATCACTGGTGTAGCCGCAATACACATTGGCACTCTGACCAGCAACACGGTTGAGGTTCCTGTTTACAAGAGTGACATCAGATCCAATGGTAATACCTACATCTTCAACCAATCTCAAGTGAACGATGACATTAACATGACGCTGTCTTATGGCCAGGAAACTGGTGATGTCGAGGTTCTTGTCAAGAGTGATGAAGACATTAAGCGCTATGAGCTACACCACAAAATCGGTGATCAAGGTAACTGGACTTATCCCAACGGCTCTGCAGTTGCTACTGCAACGCACGTTGAGAACAGTTACGACACCTACGTCATCGGCAACGATTCTTTCACATTCCCGCAGGATGCTACCGAGATGTGGTTGCCCATGACCGACGGACAATTGCCCAACAACACAACCGAGGTAACCTATTATGTGCCTGTCACAGTGGCTAAGGGTGTTGTTGTTACAACCAGAGAGAATACATATGGCGCTCCCACTACCGAACGTGAGGTGAACGGCATTCAGCTCGAAATCAATGTAAGTGGCTCTAAGAGCGATGGTTCACAGTGGGGTCACTGGGCTGAGAGTCAAGAGAACAACACAGAATACTGTGTTTATACGCCCATTATCACTATTAATTATCCTGGATTCGCATTACAGAACCGCAGACACGTACCTTATAGGTTCCGTGCATGGCTACTTGATAATGAGAATGTCAACTATTATGACTTCTTCCGCAATCCCGACAACAACAACTACCTTGAGTGCACCAATAAGTTGACAATGCCCTACTTGTTAGCTGATTCAATCATCGAGGATAATGTTGACGCTTCGGTTGTGAGACTTGGGGAAGAATGGGATGATCAGCCCTTCAAGTTACAGAATGCCTTTGCTGCCCCCTGTGAAGACGCAGGCGTAATGATTGCCGTTCGAGTTTATTACCAAAAGGTTATAGATGAAGGCAACGGCGCTAAATTGCGCGCAGGCGGTGACGATGGACTGTACGGTTTTGCTGAAAGCTCGACAAATGGTGAAGGTATTGTTACTGGCATCATTGAGATTATCAACAACCGTCAGGTGGTTGATGTGACCTATGTCAACGCGTTGGGTCAACAGTCCGACAAGCCGTTTGACGGTGTGAACATCGTTGTCACACGTTATAGCGACGGCAGCATCACCACCAGCAAGATGCTCAAGTAATGAGAGACATTAATTCACTATAATAACTCTTTGCAATTATGTGTATGAGCGAGGGCCCGCTGACGACAGCGCGCCCTCGATTTTTTTCTACCCTGTGAAAAAGGGACGGTTCTTTATTTCACACCCATGTACATGTTAATAATCCTTATTGATGGGGAGGCTGGCACAGGATTTGGGATAATTTGTGTATCTTTGTAGGTTAAAACGCAGATTTTTACCAAAAGTATGTCACAAGACAAGCAGAATCAGATAAATGAGTCCGAGGTGAACACCGACGGACAGGGACAACAGGTGAGCGACTTCGGTGGTTATGAGAAGTTGATTACGCTGTCACCGCGTGAGCACATCCGCCAGCGCCCGGGCATGTACATCGGCAAGTTGGGCGACGGTTCGCAGGACGATGATGGTATCTACGTCCTTATCAAGGAGGTGATCGACAACAGTATCGACGAGTTCAATACGGGCTACGCCAAGCCGAACATCGACATCGACGTGGTGGAAGGCATGGTGACCATTCGCGACTACGGCCGTGGCATTCCCCTGGATCAGGTCAAGGCGGCCTCGTCTAAGATGAACACGGGTGCGAAATATGACACGCAGACTTACAAGCGTTCGGTAGGACTTAATGGCGTGGGCATCAAGGCTGTGAACGCCTTGTCCACCGAATTCTACATCCGCAGCGTGCGCGACGGCCAGTGCTCGTCGGTTCTCTACCATGAGGGCGTTGCCAAGGAGGAGAGCGGTATCGTTGCCGCAGCCGAGGGCGAGGAGAATGGCACGCTGGTGCGCTTCAAACCCGATGCGACCATCTTCAAGAACTATCAGTTCCGCGAGGAGACCATCGAGGCGATGATCAAGAACTACTCCTACTTGAACACGGGTCTTACGCTCACTCTCAACGGCAAGAAATATCACTCCCGCAATGGTCTGAGCGACCTGGTGAAGGACAAGATGACCAACGATCCGCTCTACCCGCTGATGCACTTCACTGGCAACGACATCGAGGTAGTCATTACCCATGCGGCACAACTGGGCGAGGAGTTCTACTCGTTTGTCAACGGCCAGCACACGACTCAGGGCGGAACCCACCAGAGCGCCTTCCGCGAGGCCCTGTCGAGGACCATCAAGGAGTTTTACGGCAAGAATTTTGAGTACAGCGACATCCGCAACGGTATCGTCGCCGCTATCAGCATCAAGGTCGAGGAGCCCGTGTTCGAGTCCCAGACCAAGATCAAGTTGGGTAGCAGCATCATGTGGAAGGATGGCCCGACCATCTATAAGTACATCAACGACTTCATCAAGAAGGAACTGGACGACTACCTGCACAAGGCGCCCGAGACCGCCGAGGTACTGCTGAAGAAGATCCAGGACAACGAGCGCGAGCGCAAAGCCATCGCTGGCGTGAGCAAGCAGGTGCGCGAGAATGTCAAGAAGGCCGCACTGCACAACGACAAACTGCGCGATTGTCGCGTCCACTTCAACGACTCCCGCGCCCCCAAGGACAACGACCGCCGCGACGATAGTTCAATCTTCATCACCGAGGGTCTGTCGGCAAGCGGTTCGATCACCAAGATACGCGACGTGGAGACCCAGGCCGTGTTCTCGCTGCGTGGTAAGCCGCTGAACACCTACGGCCTCGACCCCAAGAAGGTCATCACCAATGCAGAATTTGCCATGCTGCAGTCGGCCCTTAACATCGAGGACGGCATCGAAGGACTACGTTACAACAAGGTTATCATCGCCACCGATGCCGATGTTGACGGCATGCACATCCGCCTGCTGTTGTTGACCTACTTCCTGCAGTTCTGCCCTGAATTGATCAAGACAGGCCACCTGTACATCTTGCAGACGCCGCTATTCCGCGTACTCAACAAGAAGGAAGCCAAACGCAAAAACCGCACCACCAAGCGCGAGGCCAAGCCTCAGAAGGTCGAGACCTACTACTGCTACAGCGACGAGGAACGCTTGACGGCCCTCGACAAGCTGGGCGAGAATGCCGAGATCACCCGATTCAAAGGACTGGGAGAAATCTCGCCCGACGAATTCAAGGATTTTATCGGCCCCGAGATGCGTCTGGACCGTGTACAGTTGCGCAAAGAGGACTCCGTGAAGCAGATGCTCGCCTTCTTCATGGGCAAGAACACCATGGAGCGCCAGAGTTTTATTATTGACAACCTAGTGAACGAGGACGATGAAGACATCACAGTACATTGATAACCAAGGCCAGCGCATCGCGCTGTTCCCAGGGTCGTTCGACCCGTTTACCCGCGGCCACGAGTCCATCGTGAGGCGCGCGTTGCCGCTGTTCGACCGCTTTATCATCGCCATCGGCGTGAATGCCGACAAGCGGTCATTCATGACCATGGAGCAGCGCAAGGCGTGGATCGAAAGCGTGTTCAAGGACGATCCGCACGTCGAAGTCCGCACCTACTCGGGCCTTACCGTTGACTTGGCCCGCGAGGTGGGCGCACAGTTCATTGTGCGTGGCGTGAGGCTCATCCAGGACTTCGAGAACGAGAAACACCTGGCCGAGATCAACCGTGACCTGACAGGCATCGAGACCATCTTGCTTTATACCCTGCCCGAATACAGCCACATCAGCAGCAGCATCGTGCGCGAGCTGGTGCGCTACGGCCAGGACGTGAGCCCCTATCTCCCTGAGGGTGCCGATACCTCAATCCTACAATCCAAAGACTAAAAAATGAATAAAATACTAGTTACCATCAGTTTGTTTCTGGCACTGTCAGTGACCGCTGCCGCCCAGCGCGCCATGCCCCAACAGATGCAGAAACTATTGAACGCCGAGTATGCCATCAGCACCCTGTATGTGGACTCGGTCAACGAGGAAAAACTCATCGAGGACGCCATCAAGGGCATGCTTGAGAGTCTGGACCCCCACTCGTCCTATACCGACGCCAAAGAGACAAAGGAACTCGAGGAGCCCCTGCAAGGCGAATTTAGCGGCGTGGGCATCCAGTTCAACATGAACCAGGACACCCTGTACGTCATCCAGACCATACCAGGCGGCCCCAGCGAGCGCGTTGGTGTGCTGGCAGGCGACCGCATCATCTATGTCAACGACTCGACCATCGCTGGCGTGAAGATGAAGAACAGCGACATCCAGAAGCGGTTGCGCGGCAAGAAGGGTTCCCAGGTCACCATTAAGGTGAAACGCCCGGGCGTGAAAGAGTTGATCACCTTCCGCATCACGCGCGACAATATCCCCCTGCACAGCATCGATGCCCAGTATATGCTCGACGAACGGACGGGTTACCTGCGCATATCACGCTTTGGAGCCAAGACCCACGAGGAGATGATGGATGCCCTCAAGGAACTCAAGAAACAGGGCATGACCCAACTGGTGATGGACCTGAGCGATAACGGCGGTGGCTATCTCAATGCCGCCATCGACATGTGCAACGAGTTCCTGGACCGTGGCCAATTGATGGTCTATACCGAGGGCGCCAATTCCCCGCGCAACGAGGCCAACGCCAACGGTTGGGGCGATTACAAGGACCTGCACATGGTGGTCATGGTGAACCAGTACTCGGCTTCGGCGGCCGAAATCTTCGCGGGAGCGATGCAGGACTGGGACCGTGCCGTGATCGTGGGTCGCAGGACCTTCGGCAAGGGATTGGTGCAGAGGCCGTTCAAGTTCGAGGATGGCTCGATGATGCGCCTTACCGTGGCCCGCTATTACACGCCCAGCGGACGCTGTATCCAGAAGCCCTACAAACCTGGCGACAAAAAGGCCTACGAGAACGAACTGCTCGAGCGTGCCAACGAGGGTGAATACTACTGCCTGGACAGTATCCAGTTCAATGACACCCTGCGATACACCACACGATTGCATGGCCGCACCATCTATGGTGGCGGAGGCGTGATGCCCGACGTGTATGTGCCCATCGACACCACCGAGTACTCGACCTACTACCGCGACATGAGTGCCAAGGGCATCATCAACCAGTACGTCATCCAGTACGTTGACAAGCACCGCAAGGGCATCAGCAAGCAATTCGCGACGCTCAAGGAATTTGACAACGGTTTTGTTGTCACCGACGAGATGATGCGCGATTTCATCGCCATGGGCGAAAAAGACAGCGTGAAATTTGACGAAGAGAAGTACCGCACGAGCGAACAGTTGCTCAAGGACATCATCAAGGGCCTGATTGCCCGTGACGTGTATGGCGACCAAAGCGCCTATAACGTCATCATCAACCACCGCAACCGCGACCTGAAGGCCGCCCTAGATGTCCTCAATGACCGCGAGCGCTTCGACCGCCTGCTGCGCGAGGGCAACCCCGAATATGAACGCCTGGTGAAGAAAACCAAGGAATAGTTGCTGGCAACCGCTAGATTGCTAATATTACAAAACACTCCTGTGGCACTAGGCCATAGGAGTGTTGTTGTTTTGGTCGCTGCCCGGGAAGGGCGGCGGAGTTGGGCCGCTGCCGGGGAGGGGCGGCGGGGTCATGCGGGTGTGGTCTCGCTGTTGCAGTTCGGCAATGCGGTTCATCGTGCTCCTATAGACGCGCCAAATGAGCAGGACAAACAACACGTTGATGAGTACCGACAATGCAGGGAAGATGCCCTCGCTGAAGGCCAATGCGTCATAGACCCAGTGAATGAGCACGGGAACTGCCAAAATGCACACCGCAGTGACTGTCGAGCGGTCGCCAAAGTGGCGCTTGCTGTAGAAATAGCCCATGGCGCAGGCGATGGCAAAATGGGCAGGCACTGCCGTGACACCACGGATGACTGCTGTGCCCAACCAGTTCTCGCTCTGCAACAGATAAAGGATGTTCTCGGTCCCGGCAAATCCCAAACCCACACAAGCGGCATAGACGATACCGTCAAAATACTCATCATAATAGGGATTCTTGCGCAGGAACAGCCACAGCATGAGCAACTTGGCCATCTCCTCGGGCAATGCAGCGGCAAATAGTGCCGTGCCCACCGCTCCAGTGAACGATCCCAGGTCATAGACCAGCAGGCCTATCATCCCCAGCAACTGGGTAATCACCAAGGTGACGAACGTAGAGCCAACGCCATAAAGGAAGGCCTGGATGAGCATGCGCAACGGCTCGGGCCTCAAGGAGTCCTTCTGATAAATCCACCAGCCGAGAATCACCGCCGGTATCAGGGCCGTAATGATAATGAGTAACATGATTAGATGCCTTTGTTTAAAATGCACCCGATGAGACGACGGGTCATCATCGGGTGCTTGTGGATTAGGATGAAAATAATTTTTACAATGCGAGGCGGAAGCCTAACGAATAGTTGCGGGTGTTGGGAGCCTCGTAGTTGCGGGTGTTCACGCGGCAGTCTGTGCCCACGCTGAACCAGCCACCACCACGGGTCACGCGGCGCGTGCCCTCCTGGGGACCAACGGGGTTGGCCTGAGCCTCCTCGGTATAAGGACCATACCAGTCGGCACACCACTCATAGACGTTACCCGACATGTCATACAGGTTGAGTTCGTTGCCATGCTTGGTCGAGACGGCATGGGTGCCATAGTCAGGACTGCCAACACCGACTGCATAACTGTTATAAAGGTACCATGCCACCTCGTCGATGACGTCACTGCCGGCATAGGTAGTGCCACGGCTCTTGTTGGCGCCACGGGCTGCATATTCCCATTCGGCCTCGGTGGGCAGGCGGAAGGCCTTACCCGTAATAGCATTCAAGCGAAGGATGAACTCCTGGCAGTCTTCCCAACTTACCTGCTCAACGGGACGCTTCGGGTCACCCTTGAAGCTGCTGGGGTTGCCTGTCATCACAGCCTGCCACAGTTCCTGAGTCACCTCGGTCTGGCCGATGCTATAGGGCGATAAGGTCACCTCGTGAGCGGGCATCTCATCGGGATTGGCAATGCCTGCATCCACCATAGCGCTGTCGGCGCCCATGGTGAAGGTTCCGCCCTCGATGGCTACCATCTGGAAGGATACGCCATTAACGGTAAACAGGCCAGGGATGGTGTTGTAGTTCATCATGCGCTCAATGAAGGCATTGGCAGCACTCTGCAACTCAGCAAAGTTGTCGTCAACCACCGAGCTGCAATCGAGCAGCAGCATCACCAGGGCACTGGAGTAGGTGCTCTCGACATCGGGCAAGTTGCTTGCCGTGAATTCTGTGCTGGGCTCCCAAGCGTTCTGGTCCTCAACCCAGTACCACTCCTGGATGTTGTTCTTCACGATGCGTTCCTCAGAATCCAGTTGGATACCACCAAAGACCATCTTCACAAACATGCCATCGACATCGGTAGCGGCAACGCTATCACCGGCGGTGCAGGTCATGCCCTTATAAACGATGTTGGTCAGGCTGCGGGTCTTGAGAGAGAAGGTTCCCTCGATGTAAACCTCAGAGTCATCAACGGTGTTGCCGTTCACCTCGTCAAGGGTGAAGCGGATGCGAGTACCTGTTCCCACGCCAGGGAATACCAGCGTCAGGGTCTCGGACATGTTGCGGCTCACCAGGTCGTCGGCAATGCTCTGGAACTTGGTGTTCACCTCGGCCATATTAGTCACCTCCATGGCCTTGGTCGAGTCGCTGGACAGCGAGTAAAGGTTGTTGCGGAACTGAGCCTCGTCCTTCACGTTGTCATTGTTCAGCAGGCCCACGGTGTAAGCCTTCACCTGACGGCCATAGACGCGCACGTTGTCGATGCGGTCTTTCAATTCGGCCGCATATTCGGCCTCGGTCTCATACTTGTCGGTCATCATCAGTGAACCTTGGTCCAGACCCTCGGTAAAGGTCACTATGGCCACATTCTGCAGGTTCTCGGGATGGTCGGCAGTGGTGAGCGCATTCAATGCGTTATCTACCGAATAATAAAGCAGTCGTCCGGGCTGTGTGGTCAGCGAGGAAACAAAGCCATTGAACTCGGGAACCGATGTGGAGTCCAGATAGGCAATCGGCTTGGTGTTCAAGGTCTGGTTAAAGCCTATCAGGCCCATGTACATACCCCTATCGACCATGTGGGTCTGGGGACCACGCAGGATGATGTCGATTAGCACATTAACGTCGGCAATCGTGATATCGCCATCCTCATTGACATCGCAATTCATGTTAGGGATGCCCCTCAAGATGGCATCAATCACCACATTGACATCAGCAATCGTGACATCGCCATCGGCGTTCACATCACCGTCAACGTTGCTCACAATGTTTTGACGCGGACCGGCCAGCGCCATTACTGTTGAGAGTAAAATCAACGAAAAAAGAGTAGTCAGTCTCATTTTGCTATCATAAATTTAGTTATCAGTTCAATAATTGTTTTGCCACACGATTATTGTATGCACAATAATCAACTTACAAAATTACAATTATTTCGCCCATAACACAAAATATTTCAATACATAGTTATTAACAATCGCCCTATAATTCGGCATTTGTCCACGAAGTCACGATTATTTAACCGCCCATACGAGATTTTTCCGTAATTTTGCACCCCGAAAAACAGTATAACCTCGCATTATGGTTTCCATCACCCATCTCATCGGAGTCATCTTGACTGTTGCCCTGCTACTGGCTGTTAGCTGGTTGTCGGGGCGCAATGTAAAGGACTCACGCAGTTTTACAACGGGCGGCAATAGCGGCAGTTGGATGGTCTGTGGCGCACTGTTGGGAACACTGGCTGGCGGCCAGTCCACCATCGGCACGGCGCAACTGGCCTACTGCTATGGCCTGTCAGCGTGGTGGTTCACCATTGGTGCTGGATTGGGATCCCTGGTCTTGGGCTTGTTCTATGCTGGTCCGTTGCGCCGCAGTGGCTGCACCACCTTGCTCGAGGTCGTGAGCCGCGAGTATGGGCACAAGGCGGAGGCGGTGGGTTCCATACTATTTCTTATAGGCATCTTTATTAGCATCATGTCCCAGGTACTGTCATCATCGGCGATGATTGGCAGCCTGTTCGGCATACCCACATTGTGGGCGTCTATCTCGAGTGCTGTGCTCATCATGCTCATGGTGCTCTATGGCGGCATCCGCAGTGCCAGCATGGGCGGCATCGTCAAGTTGATTTTGCTGTACCTGTGTTCACTGGCGGCGGGAATTGTCGTGTGGCACATCGCGGGCGGATTGACAGGCCTGCGCGAGGGAGTGGACGCTGTTTATCAATCCCCTACCCTGGCCCAGCTCAACGGCCTGTCGGACATTGAGAGCATCCATCATCGCTATGGCAGCCCGTTTGCCCGAGGATTCTTCAAGGACATGGGCGGGTGCTTGTCGCTCATCCTGGGAGTGGTGTGTACTCAGAGTTACGCCCAATGCATCTGGTCGGCAGCGAGCACCCCTAAGGCCCGCCGTGGCGCCGTGTTGTGCGCTCTATTCATGCCCATCATCGGTGCCGCGTGCACGCTCGTGGGCATCTATATGCGCGGCCACTACGTCACCAGCGACGAACTCCATGCGATGCAAGCCGCCGGCGAAACTTTGCCTGCTGGACTCGGTGTCATCGAGAATTCGGCACAAGCATTTCCCGCCTTTATCCTCAAATACCTGCCCGCTTGGTTGGGCGGATTGATGTTGGGAACCATGCTGATCAACATCCTGGGGTGCGGCAGCGGTCTGTCGCTGGGTGCCGCCACAATCCTGGTCCGTGATGTGTATAGCAACATGGGGCGCCGCATGAGCAGGGCCTCCTTACAACTGACACAGACCCGCCTGTCGATTGTTGGCATCCTCACCGCTGCCGTGATCGCCACACTTGTTTTCCACGGGGCATTCATCAATGATTTGGGCTTCCTGTCGCTGGGCCTGAGGGCTGTTGCCATTCTTTTCCCGATGTGCTTTGCCCTATGGCAGCCAGGTCGTTTCAAGCCCAACCTGGTCTTGCTCTCAATGCCCATCGGCGTCGCAGCCATGTTGCTGGCCAACTTCACATCACTGCCCGGCGACGCCGTCTATTACGGCCTAGCCGCCTCGCTACTAACCATCCTACTCGGCAAGAAAAACAGCCATTAGCATCCCCGAGGCGGCCACCTGATGGTGGTTTAATCGGGTTGTTAAACAGAGAGGATAATGGCAATGAGGGCGTTCACGTCGGCGATGCCGATTTCATTGTCGCCGTTGACGTCACCTGCGGGGGATTCTTCACCACCCAGAATCATGTTGATGACGGCATTGACATCGGCGATATTCACCTCACCGTCACCATTGACGTCACCTGTCAGTCCCTTATTCGCCTTGTACACAAAGGAGATAATGGGGCCATAGGCTGTGGTGTGGCTCTTGCCTTCAAAGTCAAGGTAACTGGTCTTGCAACGGGCATAATAGGTAGTTCCATCCTCCATGAGTTTGCCGTTGACCTTCATCTCCTCGGCAGGAAGAGTTGCCTCATACTGGCCATTCTTCAGCGTCTCGACAAAGCGGTTGCGCGCCCAGGTCGTCTCACTGGGAGAGACCTCGATGACGTAAGAAGTAGCCCACGACTGGGGCTTGAGCGTGATGTGCTCACCTTTATAGAGCACACCCCCATCAACAGGCACGACAAATCGGGCCGCAGCATGAGCCACCGAGAAGCGTACCGCGTCGCTGGTCATCGTCTCGCCATCTACCATGAGAATCACACGTGCAAAATAGGTATTACCCGGTTCAACCGACTCCTCAGGAATGACGAGCGAGCCTGTAGCCGACGTTCCAGTGAAAACCATCTGAGTAAACGTGTCATCGAGAGCGACCTGAAGTGTCGCATCCTCTTGACTGCCACAGGTGTACCACTCCACAGTAACCGGCACGTCGAGGTCCTCGCTGCCATCGGCCGGAGAAAGAATCTCGAGCAACATGGGTGTAACCGAGCGCACCTCGCTGACACCGCTATAGCAACTGTCAGCGCAGGACTGCACACGCCAATACTGAACCTGGCCATGCGAGAGTTTCTTGAACAACAACGAACTGGCCACTGTATCGGTCACAGCAACGCATTCCAGGATGTTGCTAAATTCAGGGCTGGCAGCAAGTTCAACAAGGTAGTTGGCAGCACCTTCCACCTCATGCCATGTGAACTTGAACGGAGCGTCAATTGTAGCGCCATCCTCAGGGCTGATCAGGACAGGATTGTCGAGTGCATCCAACTCCACGCTCAGGAAGGCGGGGTCCCACTCATTGCCCACACGGTCGAGCACACAGACCGCAAACTGGTACCCTTGACGATAGGGTTCGGGAATGACAAACGAGGGTTCATAGGTCATGCCCAGCAAGTAGTCGATCTGGCCAGTGAAAGTGCTGGTATTCATTGTCATGGGGAACGCATAAACGCTATAACGCACATTGTCAATTCCCTCCCAATTCAAGTTATTGCCGGCGCGTTCCAAACCTTGCACAACACCTGGGTCAATAGCCTGTTTCCAAGGCATGGCGGGAGGCAGTGCAGGACGGACAAAAACGGTGTTCTTGAGGTAATGGGCCAGGGAGTAACGATTCAAGGCATACAGATACTTGCAGGAATAGAAGATGGCACCGGGGTTGCCGTCCAGAGAACTGGTACGGTTGAGTTCCACCTCGTTGGCATATTCCTTATACTGCACTTCGCCCGAAGCATTGGTCAAACTCGAAATTGACGATGAAATGTAAACCTGACGTTCAAACTTGGCTGCTACCTTGCCCCACCAGGGCGTGATTTTGCCATAGTCGGCAGTCGCCCCGATAGGCCAATAGACCTGGGGCGAGATATAGTCGATGCTCTGGTCGGCAAGCCAGGCCAGCGGGTCGCTGAAGATGCCGTTATACTGCCAGTCGCTGCCAGCGGGACAGGGATCGACCCCATACTTGCTGGCCACAGCCGAACTCGTGGCTGCCACGCCTGCGGGCGAAATGCCGTAGCGCACCTCGGGCCTGGTCTCCTGTATCATGTCATAGACGGCGCGAACCATGCGGTTGACGTTGTCGCGACGCCAGTCGGCAAACGAGAGTGATGTGCCCGACTGAACCCACTCGTCATAATCCCCAGCAGAGGCGTCGGTGGGAATGTTTTGGGGATAGAAGTAGTCGTCATAGAGGATGCCGTCCACATCATAATTGGTGATGATTTCATGGCACACGGCCACAATGCGGTCGATGGTGCGTTGCTGGCCGGGGTCAAGGATAATGGTCGAGCCGTAAGAGAGCAGCCATCCATCCTCCTTGAGTTCCTGATCCTGAGGCGTATTCCAGTCGGTGCCCGTACTCCAGCGATAAGGGTTCACCCAAGCGTGGCACTCCATGCCGCGCCTGTGGCATCCCTCAACGACATACTGCAAGGGGTCAAAGCCCGGATACTGGCCGCGATGGCCCGTCAGGTAACTTGACCATGGCTCAAAGCTGGATTGATACATCGCATCACACATAGAGCGCACCTGGAAATTCACAGCATTGAAGTTATTGACCTGCAACGAGTCGAGCAGGCGGTCCATCATCTCCATCTGCCTGGTTGCTCCAGCGCCCTGAGTAGGCCAGTCAAGGCCCCACACTGTGGCTATCCATGCCGAGCGAAATTCGCGTTTGGGCATGCCGTAGGCCCACACTTGAGCCAGCATACCTGACAACAGCATTACAGCTATCAAAGCCGGAAGAAATCGTTTCATATCCTAAATTATTGTGGTTAATTCTTAAAATACGTTTATCCATTGCAAAGATAACACAAAAAAGCGCAATGTCAAGCCATTGCGCCTTTCCTTATAATTATTTAACGATTTTTCTCTGTCCTGAAACGTTAAAGGCGATCGAAGGGAATGAGGGAAAGCAGTTCGCCGAAACGGTTTGCGCCTTCCTGCAATTGTCCCTCCACCATCTTGCGCAAGAAGAAGGGCAACTGCAACTGGAGTTCGGCGGTACTCATGGTCGTGGCATCGGGCTGGGCCTCAAGGTTGATGACCATGTTAATGGGCACAGGAGATTGTGAGGCGGTGTAAACCACACGCTGTCCCTCGACGCTGTTCTCGTGGTCAAGGGCCAGAACCACTTCGCCCATGGGCGACTGAATGGCGATAGCATCCTCGGTAAACTTGACAGTATCGAGGTGCTGACGCGCTGCATCATCAATCCTGTCGGCATGCGCCTCAATCAGGCCTTTGATGAGCGAGGGGTTGGTGAGTTTGGTATAGACCGTTGCTGCATCACAAGCAATGGCATGGGGATTGCTCTTGAATGATTCCATTGTTCTAGTTTAGGTTGTCAGTTTTTCAGTTGTTAATAAACATTTCTCGATAGAGATGCAAAACTCGTGCCATCAGTCAACGGCCTCAAAACCCGTTGGAGCCCAATTCTCGGGGTCGCTGTGCCAGTGCTGCAATGTTTCGGCATCGGCCTGGGTGATAGCGCCACTGTCCATCGCCACATCAAGCATGGTCTCATAGTTGGTCAACGTGATGATCGGCAACTTGGCACGTTTCAGCCCCTTGGCGGCGCCATTGAACTGATAGTCAAAAATAACAACAGCACCCAGCACAATACCTCCTGCCTCACGCACCGTTTTGAGACACTTCAGGCAGTTGTTTCCTGTCGAGAGTTGGTCCTCGATAAGAACCACCTTCTGGCCAGGCTTGATGTCGCCCTCGATGAGGTTTTCAAGGCCGTGGTCCTTGGGCGTCGAACGCACATAAACCATCGGCAACGCCAACGAGTCGGCAACCAGTGCACCATGAGCAATGGCACCCGTGGCAATTCCGGCAATCACCTCGGCGTCACCAAAATTCTCCATGATGAGACGCGCCATCTCCACCTTGATGAGGTTGCGCACCTCGGGGTATGACAACGTCATGCGCAGGTCGGAATAGATGGGTGAATTCCACCCCGTGGCCCATGAGAAGGGGCTATCGGGCTGCAACTTGATGGCACTGATTTGTATCAGTTTCTCGGCAAGAAGGGTATCTAATTTTTTCATCTTGGTCATTACAAGGTTAAAATGTCGGGCGAAATTAGCAAAAATCCCTCGGTTGTATAGCATTATTGCCAAGAAAAAAGCAAAAAACTTCTTAAAACGGCTTTTGCCTCACCATATCTGGTGACCACACCATGATGGCGTAACAATTGTTTGCCATATCCGAAAAAATGATTAACTTTGCAGTGATTAACCTAGACATCTAAATAATATGGCTACTGTCAAAACAGGCATGGTGCTTGAGGGCGGAGGTATGCGAGGCATGTACACCTGTGGCATCCTTGACGTGCTCATGGAGAATCACATATATCTCGACGGCATGGTCGGCGTGTCGGCCGGCATAGCGTTTGGCTGCAACTACAAGTCACGGCAGCCAGGCCGAGCGTTGCGTTACAATGTGCGGTTTGCCAAGGACCGTCGCTATAGCGGCTTCATGTCCCTGTTGAAGACCGGCAACTACTATAACGCGTGGTTTGCCTACCACTTGGTTCCCACCCATTACGACGTGTTTGACTACAATGCGTTTGAGGACAATCCCATGGAGTGCTATGCGGTGTGCTTTGATGTAAACTCTGGCCAAACGGTTTATCAGCGCCTTGACCACGTGGATTATGACACACTGGAATGGATACGCGCCTCGGCATCGATGCCCGTGGTCGCCAAGCCCGTTGAGGTGGGCGGCAAACTGCTGCTCGATGGCGGTTTGGGCGACTCCATCCCCCTCCAGTTCATGATCGACAAGGGATATGCGCGCAACGTGGTCATCCTCACCCGTGAGGAAGGCTACCGCAAGACCAGCGAGCACGGCATGTGGCTGATGAAACCGTTGCTGCGCAAGTACCCCAAGGTCATCCAAGCCCTTGAACATCGCCCCGCCCTGTACAACAGGCAATTGCAAGTGGTACGCGAGCAGGAGCGCGCTGGCAACGCTTTTGTATTCAGGCCCTTGAAGCCGCTGAATGTGAGCCGCACCACCCATGACGCACGAGAGATGAACCGCGTCTATCAGCAGGGCCGCGAAGAAGGATTAGCCCGCCTTGAGGAGCTCAAGAAATTCCTTGCCAACGAACAACAAGAGGAGAAAGCCCCTGCAACAACCGATGAATAATCAGCGACAGCCCCTCACGCCACAGCAGGCCATGAATCGTGCCGCCGCACTGTGCGCCCGCAGCGAGCAGGCACCCCATGACATCCGCGAGAAACTGCTCAAGTGGGGACTGAGCGCACCTGATGCATCGCGTGTGCTGCAAGACCTCATCAAGCAAGGGTTCCTCGACGAGGAACGCTATGCCAGGGCCTATGTAAAGGACAAATTCGCCTTTAACGGCTGGGGAAAAATCAAAATCGCCCATCAACTGAAACTCAAGGACATTGCCACCGAAACCATCAACAGGGCGATGGCCACCATCGATGATGACTCATACCGCCAACGCCTTGTTGAACTGCTACGCGCCAAGTGGGCATCGGTCAAGAACCGCGAGCCACGTGCCGCATGGGCTGCGATGATGCGGTTTGCGGCATCACGCGGATTTGAAGCCTCGCTGGCCAGCGACTGCGTCCAGGAAGTAATACAAGACGATGCTCAAGACGATTAAACAATGGCTTGGGGCTGCCACCGACGTGGTCATGCCGCGCGTGTGTCCCGTGTGCCAGCAGGCGCTAGACGGCGACGAGGTGTGGCTATGCCGCAGCTGCTTGGCAGCCCTGCCCCGCACCCTCTATGAGGATGCGCCATTCAACACCATGGAACAGCACTTTGCCGGCAAGGTGCCCATTGAGCGCGCTACGGCCTATTTCTTCTATGAGAAAAGAGCCCCTTATGCGTCGATTCTCCATGATATCAAGTACCACAATCTGCCGCGCATGGGCCGCTGGCTGGCCGCTCGCGCAGTGGGCGACATGGCAAGCAGCCATTTCTTTGACGGCATCGACGCCGTGACCGCCGTTCCGTTGCACCGCAGCAAACTTGCCCACCGCGGCTACAACCAGAGCGAATACTTGGCCCGTGGCATTGCCGATGCCCTGAATATCCCCTATGTCGAGACGTTGAAAGCCATACGCCCCCACTCCACCCAAACCCACAAGGGTGCTATGGAACGCTGGCAGAACATCCAGGGCAACTATGCCCTGAACGAAAAGAAAGCCAGCTCACTGGCCGGCAAACATATACTCCTGGTTGATGACGTCATCACCACGGGTTCTACCCTCACCGCCTGCGCCATCATGCTGAGACAAATCCCTGGAGTGACGGTGTCGCTGTTTACCCTAGCGGCTGCACGACTAGAGTAAGCATTGGGACTGGTAACAATTAACGGCGCCCCAAGCAATGCTGTGAATGGTACGGAACGTAGGGCCTCGCCTTGGCGTGGCCGCAGGACAGCAAATAGTAAAAGGCTAATTCCTATATATTACATGCACGTCCTAAATCAGGTTTTGTGGGCTATAGAGAAGAAACGGCCACGCCAAGGCGAGGCCCTACAGCCGGTAAGGTCACAATTCTGTAAGAGTTACAAGTTTGCTGTTTCTCATCAAATTACAATGTGTTTGGGAATATTTAGACACTAGTAACAATTAACGGCGCCTTGCAGGGCGCCGTTAACTTTATTCTTTAGAATTCCTCCTTCTCCTTAGCGAGGTTGCGATAAGCGAGCTTGTCCTCCAGATACTCCTGGGTGGCAATCAGTGTGGGCTTGGGGAGTTTCTCGTAGTACTTCGAGATCTCGATCTGCTCACGGTTCTCGCTGATTTCCTCCATGTTGTCGGTGAGGGTGGCAAACTCCTGAAGTTTCTGCTCGAGGTCGGACTTCATCTCGGCCGCAATCTGGTTGGCACGCTTGCTGATGATGCAAACAGTCTCATAGATGTTACCCGTGGGCTCTGCCATCTTGATGATGTCATGCACTGTGGTGGTGAGTGGAGCGTTTGTTTTCTTGTAATCCATGTCTATACTATATATAATGATTTGTTATTCTTTACAAATTGTTGACAAACTTGTTGGCGATCTTGAAGATGTTATCCGCCTCTTTGCGCATCTTGCTCTCGGGGTAGTCGTTGATGAATGAGTAGTACTCATCGATGACGGTGCGGAATCGCTCCATCTTCTTCTCAACGACACTCTCAACGGCCTCGCGGTAACGGGCACGCAGCACGAGCATCTCCAGTTCCTCCTTATACTTGCTGTAAGGATAAGACTTGATGGCATTCTGTGCAGTAATCACCGCACTCTCGTAGTTGTTGCCCATGTAATTGCCCAAGTTGTAGTAGAGCGTGGCGTTCTGCAGCTCCTTGAGCACCAGTTTGTCTTGCAGCTCAAAGACTGCGCTTTGGGCAATCGAGGCCTTCTCGCTCTTGGGGAAGTAGTCCAGGAAAGCCTGCAACTCCTCCATGGCGCGGATGGTCTCGCTCTGGTCCAATTGGGCCTCGGGAGAATCGAGATAGAATCCATAGCCCGCATAGAAACGCGCCAACTCGGCATACTGCCCACGCGGATAGCGCTGGTAGTACTGCTTGAAATAGGACCCCGACATCACGTAGTCCTTGTTCTCGTAATAGCTCAATGCCAACAGATAGAGCGACTCCTCGGCCTTGGCTGAGCCACGGAATACGGGCACCAAGTCGGTAAGGATGGTGTAGGCTTGGGCGTAACGCTTGTTCTCAAAAGCCTTCTTGGCATAGGCATACTTGTACTCCAGGTCACTGCTTTTCATCACCTTGTTGTACTCGCCGCAGCCCATCAGCACACAAGCCATCGCCAGTATTATCGTCAATCTCTTTATCATTGAAAAATCGATTTTGCGCATTTAGCCCGCAAAATTACTCTTTTTTTCTAAGATGTACAAGACTAAGGGGCAAATCACTACATAATTTCGCAAAATTTAACGCGAACCAGCCACAAAGAAGGGTGCTGATTATTCAATTTCTCGCACTCCGCGACCGTCAGTCACACATTTTTGGCACCAAAAAGCCAATGGCCCAGGAATGGGCTGAGGCGAATCACGTTGCTCACCAGCAGGCTGACCCCGATGATGACGATGGCCAAAAAGCTAGAAACAATCAATTCTACCAGCGGCATCGGGTGGTCGGTGAAGAAAGACACCAGTGACAAATTATAAGGAATCAAGAAGAAGTGAATCAGGTAGATATCCAACGTGCGACGGCCCACAAGCTGCAACGCCGAGCCCAACTTGGTCTGCCCGGAAAATAGGGCCTGCTTATTGTGGAAAAACGAGAAAAGTATCACAATGCCCGAGAGGGCAAAAAATACGCTCAAGATCTTGTAACTGACAGGGATATAATACTGGAAAATATTGCCCAGGAAATAGATCAGCAGGCACAAGGTTACCAACCACTTGCCATCGAGCAGACGCTCAACGAGCGCAAAATGCTTTTTCACCAGCGTGCCGAGGACAAAGTAGATAAACAGATGCCAGAAATCGACGCTGAGGAATGACAAGACCTTGCCAGACAGCGGCACATAGTCCTTATACCCAGGCCAAGCGGTGACAAGGAGGGCTAGCCCGAACAAAACCAGCACAATATCGGCCCACGGCTCGCGGACGAGGAAGCGCACAACAGCATATAAAATGAAGAAAATCAGCAGGACATAGGTAAACCAATAGCCACACTTACCGGCAGTGAAAACCGCATTAGACAAACCCCTGTCGAACACATACACATATAGCAGGAAAAACAGCGTGGCCCCCACCAGCAGGAAGGGTATTTTCTTCTTGAAAAAACGGCCGAGATGGCCCAAGTCCCATTTCACATCACGCCTATAGGCCAAAAATCCGCTGATGAAGAAAAACATCGGCACGGTGATCTGCATCAAATACCACGTGAACGAACACACCCTGTTAGAAGCGTGAAAACAAAAAAACGTGACATGAAACTCAACGATCACAAACATGATAAAGCCCCGCAAGGCATCCAAATAGCCAATGCGCTGAGCCCCATCTTGGCCTTGTCTCATCCTGGGTTGTATATTAGCATCCATATCAATGAATCTGTTTTTCTACTTTAAAACAGGGCAAAAATAGTAAAAAACCGCAACATGCGCCCAATGTCTGCCCTTCTTTTATGCCAGTTTATCACTCTTTGCCTGATTTTAAGAACAAAGACACAAAAATGGCGCTCTAAAGAAAGCCGATTTATAGAAAAAGTAGTAAATTTGTGAGTTAAATCAACTTTAAAACCACAAGGAACTATGAAGATTGGAGATAAGATACCCGAGAATCTGGGCGTTGACATGAATGGCAACGAGGTGAAAGCCAGCGACTTTGCCGGCAAGAAACTGATTATTTACTTTTACCCGAAGGACAACACCCCAGGGTGCACAGCCGAGGCTTGCAGCCTGGCGACAGGCTATGGCGCGTTGAAGCGTGCGGGCTATGCGCTGCTGGGCGTGAGCAAGGACAGCGCCAAGAGCCACCAAAAGTTTGCCGAGAAATACAGTCTGCCGTTCCCGCTGATTGCCGACGAGGACACCAGTCTGAACCAGGCCTTCGGCGTGTGGCGCGAGAAGAAGATGGCGGGCCGCACCTACATGGGCACGGTGCGCACCACCTTCATCATCGACGAGCAAGGCATCGTCAAGCACATCATCGAAAAAGTGAACACCAAGGACAGCGCCAACCAAATCCTGGAACTTGGGCTATAAGTTTTTAATCCTGAACACAATATGAAAAAGATAATATTGACTCTCGCGATGCTGGTGCTGGCTATGGGTGCTGGCGCTTTGACGCTTGAAGAATGTGTATTGAAGGGGAATTCTCCTCGCGGTGTCGGGGCGATGCAGCCAGCCAAGAATGACGGACGTTACTTTTATCGCCTGAGTGACGACGGCAATGCCATCAAGCGCATCAGCTATGCCAAGGGTGACGAGAGCGTGCTGCTGGACACCAGCAACGAGCAGGTGACGGGATGGGACGACTTTGAGGTGACGGCCGATGGTGCCTACGTGCTGCTGTGGAACAACTCGCAGGAGATTTACCGCTACAGCTTCAGCGCCGACTACTACGTCTATGACCTGAAAAACAAGACGATGAAGGCCCTGAGCGAAGGCGGCGGCGAGGAAATCGCCACTCTGTCGCCCGACGGCAAGCGCGTGGCCTATGTCAAGGGCAATAACGTGTTTGTGCGCAACCTCATCGACGGGACGACCGTGCAGGTGACCCGCGACGGCAAGAAAAACAATATTATCTATGGCGTGCCCGACTGGGTCTATCAGGAGGAATTGGGCATGCTCAACACCCTGAACTGGTCGAGCGACAGTCGTTCGCTGGCTTTCCTGCGCTGGGACGAGAGCCAGGTTAAAATGGCCTCTATGGTCATCTATCAGGGCACCTGTAACCCCAAGGACGAGTATGCCCTGTATCCCGGCCGCTATGACTTCAAGTACCCTGTGGCAGGAGAGAAAAACTCCATCGTGAGCGTTCACTGCTATGACGTTGTTGATGGCACTTTTAAAAAGTTGAATGTGCCCCTTGACGAGGATGACTATGTGTGCCACATCACCTTCAGTCCCGACCCGCAACGACTGATGGTTCAGCGCTTGAACCGCCACCAGAACGACCTGCGCATCTATGCAGTCAACCCCACGACGGGTGACGCCAAACAGGTCTATCACGAGACGTCGGACACCTGGGTTGACGCCGAGACCTCCCAGCAGGTGCAATATGAGGACAATTTCTTTGTCATCCCCAGCGAGCGTTCGGGCTATATGCAGCTCTACCAGTACGACCTTGACGGCAACCTGATGCGCCAACTCACCAACGACAACAATAAAATCGTGTCGCAGTTCTACGGCTATGACAAGGCGACCAAGCGCTTCTACTATCAGGCCTCGTGCGGCCCGTTGAACCGCGTCGTCGAGTGTGTGGATGCCAAGGGGAAGGTGACTCGTCTTGCTCCATCAACAGCCGACGGCCAGGGTACGGCATCGGCCGTCTTCAACGGTGACTTCACCTACTACGTGGGCCGCTACAGCGATGCCACAACGCCCGACCAATACCGCATCTATGACCGCAAGGGCAAGCGTGTGCGCGACCTGCAGCTCAATGAGGAATATGCCCGCCGCTACATGGCAGTCGATGTTCCCAAGAAGGAGTTCTTCACCATGGAGCACGACGGCTTCACCCTGAATGGCTATATGATCAAGCCCGTGGACTTTGACCCGACGAAGAAATATCCAGTCATCATGGAACACTACAACGGCCCCGGCTCACAGGAGGTGCTCAACAAGTGGCGCATGGGCTGGGAGCAGTATTTTGCCACCCAGGGCTACATCGTGTGCGAGGTGGATAGTCGAGGTACGGGATTCCGTGGCAAGGACTTTGAGTCCATCACCTACCTGAACCTGGGCAAATATGAGACCGAGGACGCTGTGGCCGCCGCCAACTACATGGCGCAGCAGCCGTGGGTCGATGCCGACCACATCGGCATCATGGGATGGAGCTACGGCGGTTTCCAGACGCTGATGGCGATGAGCGAACCAGGCAGCAACTATGCCTGCGGCGTGAGCATCGCCCCCGTGACGACGTGGCGATTCTATGACAGCATCTACACCGAGCGCTACATGCGCACACCCCAGGAGAACCCCGAGGGCTACAGCAATTTCCCGCTGAATCGTGCCGAGAATCTGAACGGCAGGGTACTCATCATGTTCGGTAGTGCCGACGACAACGTCCACATCGTCAATTCGATGCAGTATGTGTCGAAACTGGTGGACATGAACCGCACGTGCGACATGATGGTGTTCCCCAACATGAACCACAGCATCCGCGACTGCTCAGCCCGCTACGTAGTCTATAAACGCGCCCTAGAATTCTACGACCAATACCTGAAATAGTTAACCGAAAAGCGAAGACAAGAAGGACAATTATTTATTAATCAACATAATATGTCTTATTTGTCCTTCTTGTCTTCAAAACCATCGCCAGAGTACAATTCGCGTAATTCGCATTTAAATATTAGTAGCAGATGGATTATAGGGATGTGTTTTTTGTGGTGACGGGACCCACGGCGACGGGGAAGACGGCACGGGCGGTGCACCTGGCCAAGACGATTGGCGGCGAAATCATCAGCGCCGATTCGCGCCAAATCTACCGCGGCATGGATATCGGTACGGGCAAGGACCTGGCCGAGTATGACGGCGTGCCCTATCACCTCATCGATATTCGCCCCGCGGGATACCGCTATAGCCTGTATGAGTTCCTGGAGGACTTTGAACGCGCCTATGACGACATCCGCGGGCGAGGCAAACCTGTCATCATGTGCGGCGGCACAGGCATGTATGTCGAGACCGTCGTCAAGGGCATCAAGCTGCCGCCAGTGCCACGCAACGAGGAATTACGAGCTGAGTTAGAAGGCAAGTCGCTGGAGGAACTCACCGCCCTGCTCAAGACGATGAAGGCCCTGCGCAACAATAGTGACATCGACACTGTGCAACGTGCCACACGCGCCATCGAAATCTGCCGCTACTATGAGCAGCACCCTGAACTGAAAGCGCTTACCGAGCCCCATCCGATGGAAAACGCTCTGGTAATCGGTGTGGAGGTGGACCGCGACACGCGGCGTGAACGCATCAGTCGACGCCTGCGCGCCCGCCTTGACGAGGGCATGATCGACGAGGTGCGACGCCTCATCGACGAGGGCATTGACCCCGAGGACCTTATCTATTATGGGTTGGAATATAAATTCGTCACACAGCACGTGCTAGGGCAGTTGACCGAGGAAGAGATGTTCCGCCAACTGGAAATCGCCATCCACCAGTTCGCCAAGCGCCAGATGACATGGTTCCGCGGCATGGAAAAACGCGGCACCCCCATCCACTGGCTCTCCAGCGCCCTCCCACCCGACGAATTCACCAGCCGCGTCCTCGCCCTCGCCGCAACCTTCTCAAACAACGACAACAACCCATAAGACAACCAGCACAATCGATATTTTTATAGCAATTTAATCTTTTCATCTTCTTATTGAACAATTATTTTTCAGTAATTTTACTTTGAAAGATGAATCTTTCATTGTAATTTTGCACTGTATTCTTGCGAATACGACATTCGATGCTCATATTCTCTGCCGAACTGCAACCTCGAAATGAGATATCAAGAGCAAACTTAAATCCATGAGCGTACGCTATAGGCGTAGGCTTTACCATTGGATTTAAGGGTTGTTGCAGACCTGGCAGAGAGAATGGACGAGGTCTGCGCTTTCATTTATAGACTTGTGCTGGCTTCATTAATCTGAAATCGTTTATTTTAAATTAAAATATCAATTATGAAGAACAAAAATGTAGCCGCTATTTTAGCTTTGTTGCTTGGATCATTCGGAATCCACAAGTTTTATTTGAAAGAGACAGGTAAAGGCATCTTGTATCTACTATTTTGTTGGACTGCAATACCTTGTTTTTTGGGTATCTATGATGCCATCAAACTGTTTACCATGCCTGATAATAAATTTATAGAAAAATATAACGCTGAAAAATATGCGACTAATACAGATGCTGTATTTTTTCTAGAAGGTATTGGTAGTAGATTGTTTGTTTATGAGAACAGATTAGTTTTAGAGAGACATGGTCTTGTTGGATCCACATTGACCGGATTTTCAGGGAATAAGACGATTCCAATTACTTCTGTTCAAAGTGTAGAATTCAAAGAAGGAAGTAGTGTTTTAAATGGATATCTTCGATTCAGTTATCCCGGGTCTGAAGAAAAACGCGGCGGAGTATATAATGCGACAGATGACCAAAACGCTATAGTCTTTAAGAAGAAACAGAACTCGTTAGCCCAAGAGATCAAAAGTTATATTGAGAATCGCATGGGGAACAATTCTAAAACTACTATCGTGAATCAATCATCAAGCGCTGATGAAATACTGAAACTTAAAAACTTACTAGATAATGGTATTATCACCCAAGAGGAATTTGAACAAAAGAAGAAAGATTTATTAAAATAATTGACTTAAAAGGAGCAAGATATCGGCTCAAATGTTTAAAATGTTTGAGCTGATTTCTTGTTTCCCTTGAGCTGATTCATCGTTCATCAATCTGGTTTTTCTTTTTGATGTATTCCTGGCGGGCGTGGCGCAGGCGGCGCTGACGCTCAGCCTCACGGCGGCGACGGCGCTTCTCGGCGTCCTCCTGTCGATATGCAAAATCGTTGTCAGCCATCGATAGTAAAACTATTTCAGTTCTTTTCTATAAAAGGACAACAATAAGTACAATAAACACAATTAATTAACAATCAGTGATATAGAAATTGTATATCTTGTATTTCTTGTTGTTGAATATTTTGTTGTTGAATGTATTGGTTTACTCCTTGTGGAAGGTGTCGGAAAAGAGGGTGCGGTTGAGGATGGAGCGGCCGAGTGTGAGCTCGTCGGTGTACTCGATCTCGTTGCCCACGCTGACGCCGCGCGCCAGGATGGTGATTTTTACATCGGGATATGGCGCCAGGCGGCGGAAAATGTAGAAATTGGTGGTATCGCCTTCCATCGTGGCACTCAAAGCGAGGATGACCTCCTTGATGCCGCCAGCCTTGACACGCTCCTCGAGGCTATCAACCTCGATATCGGCCGGGCCGATGCCGTCCATGGGTGAAATGAGTCCGCCCAGCACATGGTACAAGCCATTGTGCTGGTGAGTGTTCTCGACGCTCATCACGTCCTTGACATTCTCGACCACGCAGATGGTGGATGCGTCCCGCGAAGGATTGCTGCAGATGGGGCACACCTCGGTCTCGCTAATGTTGTGGCACACCTTGCAGTAACGGATTTCGCGGCGCAACTTGATGATGGCCTCACCAAAGTTGACCGCTTCCTGCTCGTCCTGCTTGAGCAGATGCAGCACGAGTCGGAGCGCCGTCTTGCGCCCGATGCCCGGCAACTTGGCGAACTCGCTGACTGCTGCCTCCAGTAAACGTGAAGCAAATTCCTGTTCCATGTCTTCTCTTGATTGCGAGAGCAAAGGTAGTCATTTTGCCACGCAACGTAACCGATTTCACAATATTTAAACTTTATAACTTGCAAATTGCTTGGCATGATGCTCTAATTTGACTACCTTTGCACTACTGAAAATTCGGATTAACAACTTAAAAGATTTAAAAACATAAAATTATGGCATTAACAAACGACAAATTGGTCATCGTCGGCGCTGCTGGCATGATTGGTTCTAATATGGTACAAACGGCCCTGATGATGGGCTTGACAACTAACATCTGCCTCTATGATGTGTTCTCGCCCGAGGGCGTGGCCGAGGAAATGCGCCAGAGCGGTTTCGGTGACGTAAATATCGTTGCCACCACCGACGTCAAGGAAGCCTTTACCAACGCCAAATACATCATTTCGAGCGGTGGCGCTCCCCGCAAGGATGGTATGACCCGCGAGGACCTGCTTGCAGGCAACTGCAAGATTGCCGAGGAGCTTGGCATGGATATCAAGAGGTACTGCCCCGACGTGAAGCACGTTGTCATCATCTTCAACCCCGCCGACCTGACGGGTCTGGTGACCTTGTTGTACAGCGGCTTGAAGCCCAGCCAGGTGACCACACTTGCAGCCCTTGACACCACGCGTCTGCAGAGCGCGCTGGCCAAGAAGTTCGGTGTGATGCGTAGCGAGATCACCGGATGCGCCACCTATGGTGGCCACGGTGAGCAGATGGCCGTATTCGGCAGCCACGTCGAGATTGCAGGACGCAAGTTGATCGACATCATGGGTACCGAAGAATTCCCCCGTGAGGAGTGGGAGCACATGAAGCGTGACGTCACCCTGGGCGGCGCCCAGATCATTAAGCTGCGTGGCCGCAGTTCGTTCCAGAGCCCCGCTTACTTGTCGGTAGAGATGATCCGTGCTGCCATGGGCGGTGAGAAGTTCAACTACCCCGTTGGCACCTATGTGAACAACGACAAGTACAACCACATCATGATGGCGATGGACACCACGCTCGACAAGAACGGCGCTTCCTACAAGGTGCCCCAGGGAATTCCTTCTGAGAACGCAAGACTTGACGCCAGCTACCAGCACCTGTGCAAGATGCGCGACGAACTGGTTGACCTGGGCATCGTTCCTCCCATCAGCGAGTGGAACAAAATCAACCCCAACCTGTAACCCTCGACCGCAGGGTCAAGAGACACTCCAATGCCTGGGGCGCCCGACGGCGTCCCGGGCATTGTTAATCATTGAAAAAAATCTTCATTTTTTTGGGTAATCAGAAAGTTTGATGTAATTTTGCCGAGAAATTTTGAGGATGACACAATGGGCAGTTAGCGCAGTTGGTTCAGAGCATCTGCCTTACAAGCAGAGGGTCGGGGGTTCGAATCCCTCACTGCCCACGACAAGAAAACGAAAAAACAACATTAATAACTACGTTATAATTCTTGAAACCGGCCGCGAGGCCTCTACGTGTATTTATTTTTACGACAGACTAAACTGTAACCATTCAATTTTTATCAAAAGATGGACGAGAACTTGAAAAAGCCTAAAAGGCCTAGAATCGGTGAAAACAATGCCAATCTAGAAGAGAATCTGGAGCACGGTCGCTATGAAAAAGTAGAGTATAGCGCCCACGAACCTCAACAATCTGAAAACGAATCAAACGGCGAAGGTTTTCAGCAGGAAGGATACCAACCACGTCAGGGTGGATACAACCGGCAGGGTTACCAGCCCCGTCAGGGCGGTTATCAGCCTCGTCAAGGTGGATATCAGCAGCGTCAGGGCGGTTACCAGCGTCAAGGCGGCTATCAGCGCCAGGGCGGCTATCAGCAGGGTGGATACCAGCCCCGCTACCAGCAACGTTATCAACAGCCCCAGGGTAATGAAGAACAAGAGACTAATGCCGAAGGCAACACCATGACCCCGGACCAGCAGCACACCGACTACCAGCAGCGCCAGGGCGGTTATCAGCCCCGTCAGGGTGGATACCAGCCCCGTCAAGGCGGTTACCAGCCCCGTCAGGGTGGTTACCAGCAGCGCCAGGGTGGTTACCAGCAACGCCAGGGTGGCTATCAGCAGCGTCAGGGCGGATATCAGCAGCGCCAGGGTGGCTATCAGCAGCGCCAGGGCGGCTATCAGCAGCGTCAGGGCGGTTACCAGCAGCGACCTGGTGGCTATCAGCAGCGCCAAGGCGGCTTCCAGCAGCGCCAGGGCGGTTACCAGCAGCGACCCAAGCATCAGGGTCCCAAGCCCCAAATGCGCTTCACACCCAAGCCCCAACGCATCATCTATGAGGAGCCCGCTATCGATCCCAACATGGAGATCCGCTTGAACAAATTCATGGCCAATGCCGGCATCTGCTCGCGCCGTGTGGCCGATGAATACATCCAGAAGGGACTCGTCATGGTCAATGACGTTGTTGTGACCGAGCTCGGCATGAAGATCACTCCCAAGGATGTCGTGAAATACAACGGTGAAATCGTCACCACCGAGAAGAAGTGCTATGTCCTGCTCAATAAGCCCAAGGACACCGTTACCACCAGCGACGACCCCAACGGCCGCAAGACCGTCATGGATCTCGTCAAGGGTGCATGCGAGGAACGCATCTATCCCGTGGGACGCTTGGACCGCAACACCACCGGTGTGCTCCTGCTCACCAACGATGGTGACCTGGCTGCCAAGCTCGCCCACCCGCAATATGTCAAGAAGAAAATTTACCAGGTGTGGACCGACAAGCCCATCAGCGAGGAGGACATGCAGCACATCGCCGACGGCGTTGAGCTCGATGATGGCCCCATCCACGCCGATGCCGTGAGCTATGTCTCCCCCACCGACCGCAAGCAGGCCGGCATTGAGATCCACTCAGGCCGCAACCGCGTTGTTCGCCGCATTTTTGAAGCGCTGGGCTACCACGTGGTGAAGCTCGACCGCGTTTACTTCGCAGGCCTCACCAAGAAGAACCTGCCCCGCGGACGCTGGCGCTACCTCACCCAGGAAGAGGTTAACTTCTTGAAACAAAACTCATTTGAATAATCAACATCTTCTCACCATTGACCCGACCCAGCGTCGGGTCAAGGTGATTAAGAAACATCAACAGGATACACATCTATTATTACAATGTCTTTAAAACGCACTAAAATCGTCGATATCTTTGACCCCGCACTGGTGGGCCAACAGGTATGTGTGAAGGGCTGGGTACGCAGCCGTCGTGGTAACAAGTTCGTCCAGTTCATCGCTTTGAACGACGGATCGACCATCAACAACCTGCAGATTGTCATCGATCTTGAGAAATTCTCTGAGGAGGAGCTCCGTCCCATCACCACGGGCGCCAGCCTGCACGTTGAGGGTCTGCTCGTCCAGTCCCAGGGTAAGGGCCAGAGCGTTGAGGTTCAGGCTCAGAGTGTCGAGATCTACGGCACCTGTGACGACGACTATCCCATGCAGAAGAAAGGCCACACGCTGGAGTTCCTGCGCACCAAGGCTCACCTGCGCATGCGCACCAACACCTTCGGCGCCGTCTTCCGCATTCGTCATCACTTGGCATTTGCCATCCACAAGTTCTTCAACGACAAGGGTTTCTTCTACCTGCACACGCCATTGATCACCGCTAGCGACTGCGAGGGTGCCGGCGACATGTTCCAGGTGACCACGCTCGACCTGGGCGACCTGCCCAAGACCGAGGACGGCAAGACCGACTACACGAAGGACTTCTTCGGCAAATCCACTAGCCTGACCGTGTCGGGCCAGCTCGAAGGCGAGCTGGGCGCTACCGCACTGGGTGCTATCTATACGTTCGGCCCCACCTTCCGCGCCGAGAACAGCAATACGCCTCGCCACCTGGCCGAGTTCTGGATGATAGAGCCCGAGATGGCCTTCTATGACATCACCGACAACATGGACCTGGCCGAGGAGTTCATCAAGTTCTGTGTCAACTACGCACTGGAGCACTGCCAGGACGACCTGGAGTTCCTCAATAAGATGTACGACAACACCCTCATCGAGCGTCTGCACAGCGTCCTCAAGGAGCCGTTCGTGCGCTTGACCTATACCGAGGGTATTGAGATCCTGAAGCAGGCCAAGAAGAAATTTGAATTCCCAGTGGATTGGGGCGTGGACCTGCAGAGCGAGCATGAGCGCTACCTCGTTGAGGAGCACTTCAAGCGTCCCGTCATCCTCACCGACTATCCGCGTGAGATCAAGGCCTTCTACATGAAGCAGAACGAGGACGGCAAGACCGTTCGCGCTATGGACGTGCTCTTCCCCATGATTGGCGAAATCATCGGTGGCAGCGAGCGCGAGGCCGACTACAACAAGCTGATGAGCGAGATCGAGCGCCGCGGCATCCCCATGAAGGACATGTGGTGGTACCTCGACACACGCCGCTTCGGCACCGTGCCTCACAGCGGCTTCGGTCTGGGCTTTGAGCGCCTCATCCTGTTCGTGACGGGTATGGCCAACATCCGCGACGTCATCCCCTTCCCGCGCACACCCAACAACGCCGAGTTCTAATCCATCCGGCGACACAATGCACAATCAGCCGCGACAGCCACCCGCTGCCGCGGCTGGCTTTTTCACCATTAACGCCCGAACAAAATGCCATGGATGGCACGTAGGGCCTCGCCTTGGCGTGGCCGCCGGATGGCAGATGCTAATACGCTTACAAGCAGCAATAATCCATATCACTTACTAATACGTCCTAAAATCGGGTTTTGTGGGCTATATATATCAAGAACGGCCACGCCAAGGCGAGGCCCTACAAAGTCAGTGTGACCTGTCTGAATTTAACATTCTTTGGAGCGGTAGTGCCTGATTTAGGCACTCGGTCATAGTTCCTTTGCATCGTCAAGATGATTAACAACTAGCAACTTAAAACTTAATAAACTATGACTGAGCAGATTTTGAAACAAGAAGTGATGATTGACGGGCAGCAGGTGCTGAGCATCTCCACACCCGACATTGTGAGCAACCACGTTGCCGAGACCGCGCCCCACACGCCGCGTGCCATCGAAGTGGACCCCATGAAGCTGCAGGTGATGCAGAATGCCGTCGCCAAAATCGAGAAAGCCTTCGGCACCTGCGCCATCATGCGCATGAACGACGAGAGCGTCGAGGACGTGGATGCCATCCCTACCGGATCTATTGGCCTCGACATGGCTCTGGGAGTGGGCGGTTATCCCCGTGGACGCATCGTGGAGATTTACGGTCCCGAGTCATCGGGCAAGACCACGCTGGCGCTCCACGCCATCGCCCAGGCGCAACAGATGGGCGGCATCGCGGCCTATATCGACGCCGAGCACGCCTTTGACCGCTCCTATGCCGAGGCAGTGGGTGTGAACACGCGCAACCTGTGGATTTCGCAGCCCGACAACGGCGAGCAAGCCCTTGAGATTGCCGACCAACTTATCCGCTCGGCTGCTATCGACGTCATTGTCATCGACAGCGTCGCCGCCCTCACCCCCAAGGCCGAAATCGAGGGCGAGATGGGCGAGAGCAAGATGGGGCTCCAGGCCCGACTGATGAGCCAAGCACTGAGGAAACTCACCGCCACCATCGCCAAGACGCGCACCTGCTGCATCTTTATCAACCAGCTGCGTGAGAAACTCGGCGTGATGTTCGGCAACCCCGAGACGACTACTGGAGGCAACGCCCTCAAGTTCTACAGCAGCGTCCGTCTGGATATCCGCCGCCTGGCTCACATCAAGGACGGCGACCGCGTCCTGGGTGCCCAAACGCGCGTCAAGGTCGTCAAGAACAAGGTTGCCCCACCCTTCCGCAAGGCCGAGTTCGACGTCATCTATGGCCGTGGTATCAGCCGCGAGAGCGAACTCATCGACATGGGCGTCGAGGCCGGCATCATCAAGAAGAGCGGCGCCTGGTTCAGCTGGCAAGACACACGCTTGGGCCAGGGACGTGAGGCCGCCAAGCAGTTCCTCATCGACAACCCCGACACCGCCGACGCCATCCAAGAAGCCCTCCACGCCGCATAAACCTTACATCCCATACCATGAAAACCACTTTCGGTACACGGGGACGGTTCTTTTGTCCCATTTTTATCCCAAAATGGGACAAAAGAACCGTCCCCGTGTACCATTTGCAAACGATTGCACAGAAAATCTTGATTACGAGGGCACTAAATCCACATTATCTAAAAAAAAGACCTTTAATTTTGTCGCTTTTTGTTTTACTGAATGTTAAATCAAAAACAATCTTAAAGAATTATTAAACCAAACAGCCAACAATAAATCTTATAAAGGATTTAACCAACTAATCAATAATTAATAACCACTTTTTTTAAAGATGAAGGATTTAAAATTACTAACGAAGGAGAGGCTCAGGCTCCTAGCTCTACTGCTGTGCCTTTCCGCATCGATCCCGCAGCTCTGGGCGCAAACCTACACCGTAGCGGGCAGTGACACTCAAGCTCTCGGATCGTCATGGGGCCAGGCAGACTCAGACAATGATATGATCCTATACAGCGGAAACAGGTACTATCTGTTGAAGTCCGTTACCTATTCGTCGAGTAACAGTTACCAATACAAAATCACTGTCAACTATAGTTGGGGCACCTCTTATGGTGAAAACGGCGGAAGCGACAATGCCAGTTATACAGTGAATGCTGGTACTGGCTTTGTGTGCTATGTATTTGACTCGAATTCCCATGTCCCCTATGTTGTATCATCGTTGCAGACGGTGGTAATCGCAGGCAACGATACTCAAGCACTGGGATCATCGACGTGGAATGGTACAAACACAGCCAACTCGATGACCACAACAGACGGTATTACTTACACGATGATCAAGACGGTTGACTACACGTCAAGCCAATCCAACATGCAATGCAAGGCTGTCGTGGCAGGCAATAACTGGTATGGCACCAGTAGCGGCGGTAATGTTTACTACAACATTCCGAGTGCTGGTTCCTATACACTGACCTATACATTCAATGCTGTGACCGGTATTGTCACTGTTGATGTTCAAGCCAGCACGCCGACTACTCCCGACTATTACATCACGGGCGACAACGGACTGGTACCTAGTGGCTGGAGTTTCACTCCGTCTACCACCATGACCTACGATGAAAATAACGATGTCTACACTTACAGCTACAATGTCACTTCAGCGGGCACTTACTATTTCGCGTTTGCCGATGGTGGTGGCAACAGTTGGGATGACTTTAACGGCAATCACCGCTATGGTCCCAATGGTGGCAATGTTCAAGTGAGCCTGGATGGAACCTGGATCACTACACAGAAAGGCTCTAGCAGCTATTATGTGACAGTGGAACCCGGCCCGGTGACCATCACTCTGGACATCACCCACATGAGGTTCAAGGTTGTGGGCACTGCTCCTGTAGTCATCCCAGACTATTATGTAGTGGGTGACGAGGCTTTGATTGGCCACAACTGGGCCATCGCCAACGATACCCAAATGACTGAATCTTCGGGCACTTATACCTGGAGCAAGAGCGGCATTCACCTGGTTGCCGGCAATTACAACCTCAAGGTGAAAGATAGCAACAACACATGGTATGGCGACAGTGATGGCAATGACGTGACTGTCACCGCCAACGATAACGGCACCTACACCCTGACCGTGTCCTTCGACCCCAACACAGGCCTTGTGACGGCCTCGCTGGTCAATACCGCTATCGATCCGGTTTATGACATCTATGTTCGCTATACGGGATCAGAGGATGTGCAGAACGTCTATATGCACGTTTGGGACGACTCCAATGGCGACAAGACTTCTTGGCCTGGCATGAGGTTCTCCGAGATGAGTACCACGGTTATCAATGGCTACACGTACTACCACATGACGTTCACGTCAATGGACCAAACGTTAAATCTCCTGTTTGACGAGAACGGCAACAGTGGAACACAGACAGCGGACTTGACCGCTCAGCCTGGTAGCAGCTACTTCACCTATGGTGGCGGTAGCACCGTGAGCGGTCCTAATGCTAGCGCCGACGCGGCCACCGTCTTCTATGTTGTGGGAGAGGATACCAGCATCTTCCCCAATGCATGGGAGATGGGCACCGGAACGGCCATGACCGACAACCAGGATGGCACCTACACCTGGACTGCCGAGGTTCACCTCACCCCCGGTGTCGATTATGAATACAAGGTGCGCGGCGATGACAATTCATGGCATCCTAGTGGTGACAACCAGACCTTTAACGTCAACGTGCCGGGAACCTATACGCTGACCATCACCTACGACAGCAACGACGGTACGGTCACAGCAACGACCGACATCGTAAGTGCCGATCCCATCAGCAACGTCTATATCATCGGTAACGCCAACACTCAGCAGTGGGCGGCTAACGCCGGTATCCAGATGGATTATGACAGCCAGACGGGCTACTACACGATGAAGAATGTCGTGCTCACCTCCATGAGCTATTTCGCCCTTGCAACCCACCTGGGCAGCAATAGCGAAGACTGGACTACCCTCAACGCCAACCGCTTGAGTTCGAATGGCGAATCTCACTGGCTGGTCAATGACTACTGGCTCAGCGAGGACGAGGATCACTGGATGCCCACCATGAGCTATACCGACGACAACCACAACTGGTATGTCGAGCAGTCGGGCTCCTATGACTTCTACTTCAACCCCACCAACCGCCAGCTGTTGATCAAGAAGAGCTTTGACAAGATGTATATCTCCTATGGCGTCGGTTGGAACTTTGATGACAACAGCGTGGAGATGACTACCGTAGATGGCAATGTCTATCAAGCAACGATCACACTGACTCAGGGTGATTTCTTCCTGTTCTCGACCAACAAGTCTCTCGAGACCGCTTGGGGTGCTACCGAGGCAGGCTATGTCATCACCGACTTGATGGTTGGATATGCCCAGCGACTGAAGGAAGACACCATCAACAATTACAACTTCACTGGTACCACTGGCAAGTACATTGTCGTGGTTAACAAGGCCAAGAAAACAGTTACCCTGCGCAGGGCTGCCGATGCCACAGTGACAAAAATCTTCTTGGAGAAGACCAACGTGACGCTTGACCCCGCAGGCGGCACCTATAACAACCAGCCTGTTGACGGCAAGAAGGGCGGTATCTACGCCTGGAACAAACTCAACCTGCAGACCGTAGGCCACACCTATGGCTACGCACCCAATGACGGTCCCACCAACTACACCTATGCCGGCGAGGTCGGCAACGGCTATGGTGGCGACAATTATCTGAAAGATCTGCCTGACACCACCACTCTCGACCAGAAACAGTGGTATGCATGGAGCGTTGCCAACTCGATTTGCGAGTTCTACTTCATCCGCACCAATAAGGAAGACAAGAAGTCACAGAAGATCATCCGCCGTTCAGGCGAGATCTGGCTCTCCTGGATTGACGTGGATGCGACCTCTAACCGCCAGGACAACGCAGTGACTTGCGACAGCCTGCTCGAGGTTACCCGCGACTACTATGACGTGAACGCCAGCGGTGTGAGCGATTGTGCCACCATGCTCGAGGACCACTACTATGTGTATTACACCAACACCACTGGTTGGGACTCGGTTTACTGCTACGCGTGGTATGAGGTCGGCACCGATGTCATAGAGTTTACCAAGGAGTATCCCGGCAACAAGTGTACCTTTGTCGGCTATGACGAGGATGGTTTCGAGATTTGGTGCTATGACTTCGGTCTGATGGAAGACTTCCACGACAAGTATGGCGACATTACCCCCACCAACGTCATCTTTGACAACGGTAAGGGCGGTGCCGACGAGGGAGCCGAAGGCGACAAGGTTCGCGAGCAGACAGGTGACTTGATATTTGACAACGGCGCCTGCTATGACTACCTGGGAATGATCTACCTGGGCAACTCTCTCAATGGTATCATCAATACCGGTATTGTCAATGGTCCCAAATACACCGTTGAGGACGACCTGATAGGCGTTTACTACGACGAGAATGCCGTCACCCGCATCTATGAGACCGACATGAACGGCAACCCGATTATTGACGACCTGACAGGCAAGCCCCGTCACATCGATGTTGTTGGCGCTCTCTATGCCAAGGACGTTGAGAACTATTCTGCCAAGTCGATGCAGCCCGAGGGCACGACCGACTATGTCTATGGTCCCTGCGCTCACCCCGCTAGCAACACATATCCCGGCGGCTCGCAGATTCAGCTTCAGCGCACCTACTACGACCAGAGTAACTGGGTGAAGATCGTCTTGTCACCTAACTTTGACAACGAGCACATCGAGAACACTGACGTGACCTACGACAGGAGCAAGTTCGACGGCGTCGAATTCAGTGATGCCCAAGATGAAACGAAGTATCCCAATGGTTACCTGCGTCAATATGTTGACAAGATCATTCCCGGTGGCTCCATGTCGGGTAACCTGGTGAACAACGTCAATCCACAGATGCACATCACCAATATCGCAAATCCCGTGGCCTTGACCAAGCCCTACGAGAAGAACGTCTATGTTACGGGTCACTTCAACGACACGGTGGTATTCAGCTATGTACACCAAGACTGGAACCCCGGCTACTACAACGGTGTTCACAAGACTGTTCCTGTATATGAAACAGACGAGAACAACAACACCATTGTTGATCACATGTGGGTGAGCCCCGAGCTCTACAAGATGTTCTATGTGGCACCCAAGCCTCAGGAGATTGCCTTCATCACTTGGGCCGTCTTTGATCATACCGACAAGAAGGTCGGCGATCCCGATTACGAGTCGGAGCCTGATACTCCTGGCGCGTTCTATGCACCCATGAACTGGGACCGCACTGGACAGTTGACTAACGGCACCGATCCTGAAGTTCCCTACGGTGAGACCTATGGCCCCTACAGCAACGGTTTCATGCAGTATGGCGCATTCAAGGTGAACTGGTCATTGTTCGAGGGCATGGAAGCTGATGACAGCGACAATCCCACCAACCGCAGCCAGGATCCCTGGTATCGCATCTTCAAGCCCGGTCAGGCTTATAAGATTCTTGCCCTCATCCGCTATGCACACGATGATAAAGGCAATATCGAGTACATGCCTGGTGTTTACAAGGGCGTAGAGACCGACGATGAATATGACGGTTACAACGATGGCTATAACGAGGAGGACCATGGCAACCACGTTGCCAACGCACCGCGTCGTTATGACAACATGGATCATGTGCTCTATCCGGGCCTGGCCGACAGCAAGTTCATTGTCTTCCCGCTCCTGGGCAGCAATAGCGAATCAGAGGACGGCAGTGGCATCGGTAACGTGACCGTAGTCAAGGAGGTAGTTGCACCGCGCACCATCGTGGGCACCAGCTACTACAACCTCATGGGCGTGGAGAGCGACAAGCCGTTTGACGGCCTGAACATCGTCGTTACCACCTACAGCGACGGTAGCCGCACCTCCAAGAAGGTCATGCGTTAATACCTCTGTCACAGTAACAGACTGAAAAGCCGCAGCCGCACCCTGGAAACAGGCGTGCGGCTGCCGTTTTATCAATGGTGTCTAAAAATGCGATGCTAAGAATGGCACGTAACGTGGGGTCTCTCCTTGGCGTGGCCGCTGGTTGACAGATGGTTATGCGCTTACAATAGCCAGAATCCCTATCTCATGCGCAAACGTTCTGAAATCAGACGTTGTGAGCTATCCAGCAATAACGGCCACGCCAAGTCGAGGCCATACAACTTCAGTAAAGCAAGTAGTTCTGCAAATGCACCTTGATTGTTCTTAATCATTAAATCACGATGAATTTAGAAATATTTAGTGCGGGCACTAATAAAAAAACGGGCTGAGGGAAGCAAGAGACGTAGAAAAACATTACCTTTGTAGGTTAAACAAGAAAAAACTAAATATTGACTATGCACAATACAGCCAAACAATATGATGAGGTGATTGAACAGTGCCGCAAACTGTTCATTAACAAGATGAAGGACTACGGCCCCTCGTGGCGCATCCTGCGTCCTCGCTCGGTGACCGACCAGATCTTCATCAAGGCCAAACGCATCCGCACGCTGGAACTCAACGGTGAGTCGAAAGTGGGCGAAGGCATCTGGCCCGAATTCATCGGCATCATCAACTATGGCATCATCGGCCTGATACAGTTGCAACTGGGCTACAGCGACACGGTAGATATCACCAGTGAGCGCGCCCTGGAACTCTATGACAAACTCATCGGGGAGACCAAAACCCTGATGATTGCCAAAAATACCGACTATGGCGAGGCCTGGCGCGACATGCGCATCTCGAGTTACACCGATTTGATCCTCACCAAGATCCAGCGCACCAAGGAGATCGAGAACCACGATGGCGCCACGCTGGTGAGCGAGGGCATTGACGCCAACTATCAGGACATGATCAACTATAGCGTGTTTGCCCTTATCAAGCACAACGAGGGCTGCGACGGCTAAGACTAAACACGGGTCCTGCAAGGTCAAAAATCCAAAAACGTTAAAAATGACGATAAAAGCCATCATCAATGCGGTCAAGGGCGAGAAATGGTGCCTGGTCCTGACGATGCTCATGCGGCTCACTGTGGGCGGCGTGTTCATCTTCTCGGGATTCACTAAGGCTATTGACCCATGGGGCGGTAGCTACAAGATTACCGACTATCTATCGGCCCTGGGACTCACCGAGTGGACCGATACGGCACTATTCATCGCCGTGGCCCTTGCCGTGATTGAGTTTGTCCTGGGCGTGGTTATTGCTGTGGGAGCCTACCGTCGCAGCGGCCCCATCGTGGCTTTGCTCCTGATGCTGGTGATGACGCCATTGACCCTGTGGCTCGCCGTGACCGATGCAGTTCCCGACTGCGGCTGCTTTGGTGACGCATTGCACCTGAGCAATTGGGCAACGTTTGGTAAGAATGTGCTCCTGCTGCTGGGCATCATCTACCTGTTGTTGTTCAACAAGTCGCTCAGGGGCGTTTATGGTCCTGCTGTCCACTGGGCAGTGATGGCATTGTCATTTGTGTTTGTCATGGCGGTGGCCTATTACGGCTACTTCACCCAGCCACTCATCGACTACCGCCCCTACCCCGTCGGTACGCGCCTCGTGTCATCGACCATCGAAGATAGCGAGGAAGGCGAAGACGACTTCATCTTTGTCTATAGCAAGGACGGTGAGCAGCACGAGTTCACCATCGACAGTTTGCCCGACGAAGAAGACGGTTGGGAGTATGTAACCCGCTATCACGCCCGCCGCCCCCATGGCAAGGTCATCGTTCAAAACGGCAATTCACAGCCCGGCATCGCCATTCTTGACGAGGTCGGCAACGACATCACCATCGACGTGCTGAGCGATAGCCGCCGCACCGTGCTGCTGCTCTTCCCCGACCTGCCCCAAGTGGGTGTAGTCAATTCATTTGCGCTCAACGAGCTCAATGATGCTGCCCTGGTCGCCGATGCCGACGTCATCGGCCTCACGCCCGCCACAAGCGAGGAAATAGAGCAGTGGAAAGATGTATCGATGGCAAGTTATCCCATCTACAACATGGACGACAGCGAACTCAAGATGATTGCCCGTGGCAATCCCGCTGTGGTCTATCTCGAGGACGGTGTCATCAAGTGGAAGCGCACGCTCGATTCGCTCGACGATGTGGAGCAGCCCATCGAATTGAGCGAGATGGGCAAGGACTATGACGCGGACAGCATCCTCACCAGCCTCATGCTGGCCTATCTCACGGCCATGCTCATCCTGGTGGTCATCAACCGCACCCACCTGCTCATCAAGCGCCTTTTCTTCAAGAAAAAACCAACAAATTGAGACGTAAAAATAGAAGAATAAGAATATGATACTCAAACAAGGACAAATCGTTGGCAACCGCTGGAATGTGGTCTATCTCATCAAGGAGAACCCATATGCCGAGAGCTACCGTGTCGAGGATGAGAGCGGCAATCCTTACTTCATGAAGGTTTACCGCCTCAAGAACACGCCCGATAAGTTGATACAAGACGGCGAGGTGGCCGAGATCGCTGCCTGCCGACAGTTGCAACACAAGAACATCGTGAGCTATATCGATGACGGCGTCTATAATGACGAAGCCGGGGAATGCCGCTATCTGGTAGCCACCTACTTCAGCGGCGAGCTCCTGAGCGAGATGCTGCAGCGTAAAAAGAAGAACAAACTCGAGAAGAAGACCGCTGTCAAGATTTTCATTGACATGCTGCAAGGCCTGCGATACCTTCACGAGCGCCCGGGAGTGTTGCTGCACAACGACATCAACCCCACCAACGTGATGTTGAGCAGCAAGACCCGTGGCACGGCCGAGCTTATCGACCTGGGGCATGTGTCGTCCTGCTTCATGGGCAACGCGCCGTTTGACACTGCCGATCTGGACCCGCGCTATGCCAGCGGCCAATCCTTCCTTGGCAAATACGACGAACGCAACGACATCTTTGCCGCCACTGGCGTGTTCTACACCATGCTCACCGGCAAGGTGCCCTGGGACGTGGAATTTACCCCCCAGATGTCGCGCAAGGAGAAAATCCGCCTCGTGCAGAAGGCCCGCAGCGAACAGGGCGAAATCAACGTCGATGACATTCGCGACGAGAAACTCCAAGCCATTGTGGCTTGTGGCTTGTCGTTGAGCTATGTAGAACGTTATGAGTGCGTTGACGAGATCCTCAACGACCTGCTGGTGGATGATGACAGCGATATGGCTGAGGAAATACGCAGCCGCTTGGCCCGTCGTGAGCAAGAGGCCGCCAGTAGCGAAAGAGAAGAATCTGGAAGCCGCAGCGACCGCACGCAGGCCGCTACCGAGACCAGCGCCGACGTTGAGATCAAGCGTGGCGGCGGCAACGGTTTTGCCGACATCGCCGGCATGGACGATTTGAAGGAAATGCTGCGCAAACGCGTCATCATGATTCTCCAGAACAAAGAACTTGCCGACCAGTACAAGCTCACGCCGCCCAACGGCATGCTGCTCTATGGCCCTCCCGGCTGCGGCAAGAGTTTCTTTGCCGAGAAATTTGCTGAGGAGACTGGCTTCAATTTCATCATGGTCAAGGCGAGCGACCTGGGTTCCATCTACATCCACGGCTCACAGGGCAAAATCGCTGACCTGTTCAAGAAAGCCGAGGAGAATGCCCCCACGGTGCTCTGCTTTGACGAGTTTGACGCCTTTGTCCCCAGCCGTTCGGGCGATCTGGGCAGCAATCAGGCGGGCGAGGTCAACGAGTTCCTCTCCCAGCTGAACAACTGCTCCAAGCGAGGCATCTTTGTGATCGCGACCAGCAACCGCCCCGACAAGGTGGATCCCGCCGTGCTGCGCACGGGACGCATCGACAAGCAGGTGTATGTTCCCATGCCCGACCTCACGGCACGCCGCCTGATGTTTGAACTCTACCTCAAGGACCGCCCCTGTGACAAGATCGACAGCAACGTGCTGGCCGAGAAGGCCGATGGCTATGTAGCCAGCGACATCGCCTATGTGGTGAACGAGGCAGCGACTATCGCCGCCTTTAACCGCGAGAACATCACCCAAGAACTGCTCCTCAAGACCATCGATGGCATCAAGCCGTCGATCGGCAAGGACCTGCTGAAGGAGTATGAGGAAATGCGCAACAAGATGGAAGGCATCTCGCGCACTAACGCCCTGCCCCGCATCGGGTATCGTTGAGACATATAACAAACTGATAAAAACAACCCAAGTATAGATATGGACTTAAACAAACTGATGATTGAATATCTTGCCGAGGAAGGGTTCCGTCCCCACGAGACCCCCTTTGGCATCGCGTTTAAGAAGGAAGGCACCAATTTCTTGTATTTCAAGGATGAGGAGGACGAGCAGTACTTCAGGCTCATGATGCCGGCCATCTTTGTCGTCACCGAGGACAACGAGGACATGATCATGCGCACCATGAATGATGTCAACAGCAACATCAAGGTGGTGAAACTCTACACGATGGAGATGGAGGACGAGAACGGCAACAAGGAGACCAGTGTATGGGTAGCCTTTGAGATCCTGGCCGACACCACGCCCGAACTCAAGGACATCGTGCCGCGCGCCATTTCGCTGCTGCAGGGTGCACGCATTGCTTTCCTCTCTAGACTCGAGGAAGTAGCCGACCATTAATGCTCACTTTGTGGGCTCCATGTGAATGGTGACGTGGGTCTGCTGGCCAAAACGTTGCCTGATGCGTTGTTCGATGGCTGAGGCACGATCGTGCGCAGCCGTGAGCGACGCATTACCGTCCATGCGGACATGCGCCTCGATGGCGAAACGGTTGCCGATGCGCCGTGTACGCAGGTTGTGAGGCTCGCTCACATCGGGGAAGGAACAGATGATTTCCTCAATTTCTTTCTCTATTTCGCTCGACAGTGAGGACTCGGTGAGTTCACCGATGCTTGAACGCAGCAAATTGACAGACACCTTGACCAAGATCAACCCGACAACTACCGAGGCCAACGGGTCGAGGACCGTCCAACGGTTCCCCAGCAGGATGGCGCCGCCGATGCCCACGGCAGTCCCGATTGACGAGAGGGCATCGCTGCGATGATGCCATGCATTGGCAACAAGAGCCTGAGAGTCAAGGCTCTTGCCTCGGATAGCCGTATAGCGAAACAGGATTTCCTTAACCAGGATCGAGATAATGGCAGCAGCCAGCGCAAGCCATCCGGGCGCTTCAAGTTCTTTGCCGCCTGCCCAATCTATGACTTTGGCTACGCCCGACACAATAATACCCGTGGCTGCTGCAATCAGTGCCAGACCGATGATGAACGAGGCAAAAGTCTCATACTTGCCATGGCCGTAATCGTGGTCTTTGTCCTGCGGCTTAGCACTCACGTGGACAAAGGCCAGCACAATAACGTCAGTGATGAAGTCCGATAGCGAGTGAACAGCATCGGCAATCATCGCCGAACTATGGCCCATCACACCCGCGATGAACTTGAAGGTCAGCAGCGCCACATTCCCAGCACTGCCCACCAGCGTCACTTTATATATCTCCTTCTCCCGATTCATATCTACACCGCAAAGATAACCCTTTTTCCACACCGCGCCCAAAAAATAACCACATTCTCCACCTAACGGTACACAGGGACGGTTCTTTTGTCCCATTTTTGGGTAAAAATGGGACAAAAGAACCGTCCCTATGTACCATATTATGGTGAGTTATGACCGATTTGGGCACTTTTCGACCAAATTGATGATTCTTTGTTTCTAATTCTGCTTTTTTTCACCAAATACAATTATTTTTGCACCCGCTATTTCAAGTTAGCTTAATAACTATTTGTTCAACAATTTTAAAATTTTAATAACTATTTTTAAATCTAAAAACAAATGAAGAAATTCTTTTTTATGAGCATCATGGTGCTCATGGCAGCGCTCACACTCACGAGCTGTGGTAGCGACGACGACAAGAAAGATGAGCCTCAGCAGCCCAAGGACAAGACCATTAAGTATGTAGTTACGGCCCAATTCGATCAGGTAATTCTCGACATCTGCGACATCACCGCCAACTACAAGGATGCAAGTGGCAAGAATGCTCAGGAGAAGGTCACTTCCACCACCTGGACCAAGACCATCAATCCCACCAGCCTTCCCATCCAAATGGGTGTCAACTTTGTATACAGCGTGAAAGAAGACAAACTGACTCAGGACAAGTACGACTTCTCGGCCGTGTTAAAACAAGTCGGCCAAGTCTATGGTGGCACTCCTATACAAGATACTGAGACTATCGTCATGGCCAGTGGACAGACTAAAGAAAAGATTGTCGATTTATTCAATAGAAAGAGTGGTCATTCCTACGGCATGTATTTCGATGCCCAGGGCAATATAACTGTAAATCGACCCGATTTCTAAATCGACCTATCTCGATTTTACAAAGTAATTTTTTAAGATAACGAATTAGCCCCTGTCGACATTTCTATCGGCAGGGGCTGATTTTCATCTGAAGGAATAGGAGTGATTCCTGATTCTCTTACTGGCGCATGTAAGCGGCCTGGTCCTCGGGATTGAAGCCACCGATGAAACGCGCGTGGCGTGCCACCTCGGCCTCGCCCAGGTTGACATAGACCTTGGCGCTATCCATGAACAGGTCGGGCTCGTTGCTGGCGTCACCGATGAGCAGGTAACCCATGATGATGTGGCCGAGCATCTCGACCAGACGACGGGCATGGAAGGTGATGTACTCAGGATCTTCCACTGCCTGTACCTTGGCAAACGTCTCTTCGTACATGGCAGTCATCGCCTCGAGTTTGGCCTTCATGGGAGCGACAGCCTCGCTATACTCGCGAGCGGCATACTCCTTGATCTGGTTCAGATAAGTGCCCGTGGTGACGTGGCGGATAGCAGCTACCACCTGCAACTGGGTCGTACCCTCGTAGATGCTGGTGATGCGGGCATCACGGTAGATGCGCTCACAGGCGTAATCACGCATGAATCCGCTGCCGCCGTGAACCTGAACGCAGTCATAGGCGTTCTGGTTGCAGAACTCGCTGGTCATACCCTTGGCCAGCGGGGTGAAGGCGTCGGCCAGGCGGTTGTAGGCCTTCATGGTCTTGCGCTCCTCGGGTGCGAGGGTGCGCTCGCGGCTGATAGCCTCCAACGACTTGTACATATCGACAAAGCGAGTGCACTCGTACAGCAATGTGCGCGAAGCGTCCAACTTGGCCTTGATGTTGGCAATCATCTCGCTCACGGCGGGGAAGTTGATGATGGCCTTGCCAAACTGCTCACGGCTGCGGGCATAGGCGATAGCCTCCTGATAGGCGGCCTCGCTCACGCCGACACTCTGAGCGGCGATACCCAAGCGTGCACCGTTCATCAGCGACATCACATACTTGATGAGACCCAGCTTGCGGTCACCACACAACTCGGCCTTGGCGTTCTTGAACACAAGTTCACAGGTGGGGCTGCCGTGGATGCCCATCTTGTCCTCGATGCGGCGCACGGTCATGCCACCGTCACGCTTGTCATAGATGAACATCGACAGGCCGCGGCCGTCGCGTGTGCCCTCTTCACTACGTGCCAGCACGAGTGAGATGTCACCGTCACCATTGGTGATAAAGCGCTTCACGCCATTCAGGCGCCACGTGCCGTCCTCGTCCTGGGTAGCCTTGAGCATAACGGACTGCAGGTCACTACCGGCATCGGGCTCAGTGAGGTCCATGGCCAGGGTCTCGCCCTTGCAGGTGCGGGGCAGGAAACGCTCCTTCTGGTCCTCGCTGGCAAACTCGTTGATGGTCTCGGCACAATCCTGCAATCCCCACACGTTGACGAAGCCAGCATCGGCACGGCTCACCATGTCGGCGGCCATGATGTAAGGAATTACGGACATGTTCAAGCCTCCATACTGGCGGGGCAGTGTGATGCCCATCAAGCCAGCCTGGTTCAGGGCCTTGAGGTTCTCCTCGGTACCCTTGGCATAGCTCACACGGCCATTCTCGTGATGCGGACCCTCAAGGTCCACGTCCTTGGCGTTGGGAGCGATGATGTCACCGCACACCTCGCCGATGATGTCCAGCACGCGCTCGTAGGAATCCATCGCGTCCTCGAAGTCGAGGGGAGCATAGTCGAATTTCTCGCTCTGAGTGTAGTCGCGCTCACGCAGGGCAACAATCTGCTTCATCAGCGGATGACGCAGGTGATACTGGAGCGCTTTATTATCGGTATAAAAGTTAGCCATATTGTAATTCTTTTATTCTACTTGGAATTCTTCTTGTAGTGCTTGATGAGCCTGGGAATCACGTCCTCGACGCTGCCCGTGATCACATAGTCGGCAATCGCGTTGATGGGTGCGTCGGGGTCGGTGTTGATGCTGATGATGATGGAACTCTCGTTCATACCAGCAATGTGCTGAATCTGGCCCGAGATGCCACAAGCGATGTAGAGCTTGGGACGAACGGTGACGCCCGTCTGGCCAATCTGGCGCTCATGGTCGGTGAAACCGGCATCGACGGCAGCGCGCGAGGCGCCTACCTCGCCACCGAGCACGTCGGCCAGTTCGAACAGCATGCCAAAATTCTCCTTGCTACCCACGCCGTAGCCACCAGCAACGATGATGTGGGCGCCCTTGATGTTGACCTTGCTCTGCTCGATTTCGCGGTCGATAATCTTCACCACGAGGCTAGCGGGGTCGATGTACTTGTCGGGATCGAGGTTGATGACCTCACCCTTATAAGCCTCATCAAAGATTTCCTTCTTCATCACACCCTCGCGCACGGTCGCCATCTGGGGACGGCACTCGGGGTTGACGATGGTGGCGACGATGTTGCCGCCGAAGGCGGGACGGATCTGGTACAGCAGGTCTTTGTACTCCTTGCCCTTGGCTGCATCGGTGTGGTCACCAATCTCCAGCGAGGTACAATCGGCGGTCAGGCCGCTGTGCAGGCACGACGACACGCGGGGACCCAGGTCGCGGCCAATGGTGGTGGCGCCCATGAGGCATACCTGCGGCTCAATCTCCTTAAACAAGGTGGTGACTACACTGCTGTGGGGCAGTGAGGTGTAGGGGAACAGGCGCTCGTCCTGGACCTTATAGACCACGTCAACACCATAGGGGAACAGTTCATTCTCGATGCCGTCAAGTTTGTCGCCCAGCACAAGAGCCTCGAGGCGGCAACCCAGACGGGTGGCCAGCTGGCGGCCCTTGGTCAACAATTCGAGGCTGACGTCGGCAATGCGGCCCTCGTCATACTCGCAATAGACTATCAGATTATTCTTGTCTTCCATTATTGTCAGTTATTTCTCTAATCACTAATCTCTAATCAATAATCACAACTTGCCGCTCGGCAAGTTGTTTTATCCGATGATGTGGTCGGCAATGAGTTCCTTCACGAGACCCTCGAGTTCGGCATCGGCAGCAGCGTCGATACGACGGGCTTCCTTGGCCTGGAAAGCGACATTGACGATGGTCTTCACCTTGGTAGGCGAGCCTGGCATACCGATTTGCTCGGGATCAGCCTCAATCTCCTTCACGCCCCATTCCTTGATGTTCAGGTAGGGACGGGCATCCACGAGCGCCTGGCGGTCGGCGGGCAGAGCGGCCTTCTCGCTGGGCGTCACGGCATATTTGAACTTCTGGATCAGGCGGGCGTTGCGGGGACGGCAAGCGTCAGCACTGCCATTCACGGTAACCACCAGGGGCAGAGGGCATTCCACGGTTTCAAAGCCGCGCTCGATGCGGCGCTTGATGGTCGCACGGCCGTCAGCGACCTGAATGCTCTCGGCATAGGTCACCTGGGGCATACCCAACTTCTCGGCAATCTGCGGTCCCACCTGTGCGGTGTCGCCGTCGATGGCCTGGCGGCCACCCACGATAATGTCAAACTCGCCCATGTGCCTGATGGCCTGGGCCAACGAGTAACTCGTGGCGAGGGTGTCGGCGCCACCCAGGGGGCGGTCGGTCAGCACCACGCCGTCGTCACCGCCGCGGTACAGGCTCTCGCGTACCATCTCGGCGCTGCGGGGCAGGCCCATGGTCAGCAGCGTGATGGTTGAGCCAGGATGGGCATCCTTGAGCTGCAACGCCTGTTCCAGGGCGTTCAGGTCCTCGGGGTTGAAAATTGCGGGAAGGGCAGCACGGTTGATGGTTCCGTCCTCCTTCATCGCGTCCTTACCCACATTGCGGGTGTCTGGCACTTGCTTGGCCAGAACAATAATTCTTAAACCCATAGTATTTTAATATTTTATGGTTGTTATGTTGATATTCTTTTTATTTACAGCCACTTGTGTTTAAAAACACAAAAAGCGCCGCAAAGGTACAAAAAATCCCGTAAAATCACCCACTCCACCCCCTTAAACTATATTAATAATGTGGATTTACTTTTACTGTATCCGATAATATAGCTATCTTTGCACACCGATTAATTACCATCAAGACAATATGTACACACTCAATCATAAAGTTACTACCAGTTGCTGCGACAACGAGGGCCGGCTCAAACTCTACTCAGCCTTGCAGATGATGCAGGACTGCTCCGAGATGTGGATTGACGGCGAGCCAACGGCACGTAAGTTCTTCACCGACAACAACATGACACAACTGCTGGCAACGCGTCAAGTCGAAGTGATGCGTGTGCCGCGCTTCAAAGAGGACTTGACGGTAACGACCTCTATCTATGAGGTGCTGCCGATGTACGGCTTCCGCAACACGTTCATCCGCGACGCTCAGGGACAACCCTGCTACCGCACGTGGAGCATGGGCGCCTTTGTCGATCTCGCCACGGGCAAGCTCGCCCGGCTCTCGGACGAGGCCATTGCCTCGCTCACCCTGGAACCCAAGCAGGAGATGAACTACCGCGGCCGCCGCATCATCCCGCCCAAGCAAGACGGCATCGAGCTGGAACCCGTCCGAGTCATGCGTGCCGACATCGACTATAACCGCCACATGAATAACGCCAACTACGTGCGCATCGCCATGGAACTGCTACCCGAGGGCTTCGAGGTCAAGGACATGCGCGTCGAGTACCGCATCGCTGCCAAACTGGGCGACCTGCTCGTCCCCACCCTCTACCCCATCGACGGCGGCTACATCGTTTCACTAGCCATCGACGGCCAGCCCAGCGCCATCATCGAGTTCATCTCGTGACCCCAACAACAAGTTGTCCACCTTGATTGAAAAATCAAAAGGCAGTTGCTTGATGTTTCCAGAAAAACGATGTACCCTTGTGGCATTGAATCAAATCACATTTTTTATTGTTTAATCTAGAAAGAGAAAAATAAGAAAGCACATTGTTGCGGGCAACTGGAAGATGAATACCACCGTGCCCGAGGGCGTACAGCTCGCCAAGGACGGACGTGTGTGCCGCTGTTCATGTTGATGATAAACCATCGAGTCAATGTGAGCCAGTTGCTGCATGGTTGAACTATTGTGCTGACTACCTGCCAGCAAGTAAAGAACTATTGCGGCAATCGGGATGATGATGTTCCTATTGTGTATCATTTGACAGATATGATTTGGTTGGATTTTCGGTCTTTCTAATGGAATTGTGACCCATTTCTGTTGAAAATTTAACACTTTATGGCCAATAATGTGAACCAATGAGGCTCAAATGAGATTTTTATTTCGCAAATAACTGACTACCAATACTTTATGTTTTGAAAAATGAGGTCATAATGAATTGGGATGTTGCCTGATTTAACACTTTCGCACCCTACCTTTGCCAGCGACAAACACTACTAACAATTTGTTGATGAACACCCTTGAAACTAATGTGTTTGATCAACTGAACTATTATGGATAACATCTCAACCATGAACTATAACAACATTTTTGTTGATACTGTAAAAAGAGAGTGTACAGTAATCTCTAGGAGAGGTTGGCTTCGATTTTTGGCAATACTCATTGCGTTCGGTGGCTTTCTACCGGTTCATGCACAGTCGGGTCTTCGTCCTCGAGGGGATGTTAACTGCGATTGGGAAGTGACCATCGCCGACGTGAACACGCTGATTGCTTCTATCTTGAAGGGGACGGAGTACCATTCTTTCTATACCTATGACCTTGACATTAACAGTGACAAGGAAATCACAATAGCCGATATAAATCTGGTCATCGATGCTATCTTGGGCGGGAAAACATTGGCTCCCATGCCTTCCTGCTCGGGGACGCTGCCAGTGCTCTACATCAACACCGAGGGATTCCGCGACATCGTCAGCAAGGAGAACTACCTCCAAGCCACCTGGTGGCTTGACGCAATGGGTGTTGAGGGCTGCGAGCCCATCGGGTCGGCGCGTGAGCCCCTCGGGATGCAGGTCAAGGGGCATGGCAACTACACCTGGACCGATGTCAGCAAGAAATCATTGAGGCTCAAGTTGGATGCCAAGCAACCGATGTTGGGCATGCCGTCCAACCGCCACTGGGTGTTACTGGCATGCGCCGACAACTGGCCCGTGGGACTGGTGAGCAATGCGCTGCCGTTTGAGATCGGCAACCGGATGGGGATGCCATGGAACCCCAAGATGGAACCTGTGGAAGTCGTGCTCAACGGCGAGTACATGGGCCTTTACCTG
>CACYGX010000008.1 GCA_902774055.1 uncultured Bacteroidales bacterium | reverse complement strand
CTCCGACATCTTCACCCTCACCACCCAGCGCGACGTCACCACCGTCCGCCTCATCAACAGCTACGACATGAGCCACCAGAGCGACGACACCCTCTACAGTTTCACCATCGGCGATGACAACCTCCCCCACCAAGCCCAACGCCACCCCCACGACTCCACCATCGACCTGGTCCCCAGTGACCCCAGCAGCCCGGTCCCCTGTGCCGTGACTCCGTCACGGCCCCACCGTCCCGCGTCTCCCGCCACGCCCAAGCAAATTCTCCAGCGACATCGTCCTGTGTGCAGTGCCCCCGTCCCCGTGTGCAGTGGCATTGCCACTGCCTCCAGTCCGTCCAGTCCGTCCAGTGCCTCTAGCAAGTCTAGCAAGTCCATCGCTTCCCCGAGGGCTGCGACAGCAGCACGAGCCATGCCTTTAACACTTCTTTAACACTTCCGCTCCACCCCTCCAGTAAATCCGCAACAGCGGCGATCCCGTCCCTCCAGTGACATCCATTCCAGGCCATATCACCTCTTCACAGTCGAGGTATTGCAAGCCTTTGGCTTGTAAAAATGGATTTTAGCAGGTTACCGCAGGTGTTGACTTTGGGGTAAAACAAAACTGGGCATCAACGGTGATGTGATGCCCAGTGGGACGAGGCCGGGGCCTCGGTGATGGGTTGGGGGTTATTTCTTGCGGTGGGCGATGAGGTATTGGCCGATTTGGACGGCGTTGAGGGCGGCGCCCTTCTTGATCTGGTCACCGCAGAGCCAGAAGGTCAGGCCGTTGTCGCTGCTGGTATCGACGCGGATGCGGCCCACATAGACGGGATCCTTGCCCGAGCAGTCGATGGGCATGGGATAGCGGTTGCTGCGCGGGTCGTCCACGACGACGATGCCGGGAGCGAGCTGCAGGGCGGCACGGGCCTCCTCGGGGGAGATGGGTTTCTCGCACTCGATCCACACGGCCTCGCTATGGGCGCGCATGACGGGCACGCGCACGCAGGTGGCGCTCACGCGGATGTCGCTGTGCATGATTTTGCAGGTCTCCTTGACCATCTTCATCTCCTCGCGGGTGTAGTCGTTGTCCTGGAAGATGTCGATGTGGGGAATGACGTTATAGGCCAACTCGTGCTGGAAGTGGCGCACGGTCAATTCCTCCTTGCCCACGGCTATTTCGCTGGTCTGCAGTGCGAGTTCATACATCGCCTCCATGCCTGCACCGCTGGCGGCCTGATAGGTGGCTACCTGCACGTTCTTGATGTGTGACAGGTCATCGAGGGGCTTGAGGGCCACAACCATGATGATGGTCGAGCAGTTGGGGTTGGCAATGATGTTGCGCGGGGTGTTCAGGGCGTCCTCGCCGTTGACCTCGGGCACCACGAGGGGCACGTCGTCGTCCATGCGGAAGGCGCTGCTGTTATCAATCATGATGCAGCCGTGCTTGGTGATGGTGGGGGCGAACTCACGGGCGGGCCCTGCTCCCATGGCCACAAAGGCGATATCGATGTCCTTGAAGTCATCGTTGTGTTGCAGCAGTTTCACCACGTGGTCCTTGCCGCGGAAGGTGAAAATGCGTCCGGCACTGCGTTCCGAGCCGAACAATACGAGTTCAGTAACAGGGAAATTCTGTTCATCGAGGACACGCATAAATTCCTGTCCTACTGCGCCGCTGGCGCCAACAATCGCAACCTTCATTCTACTTTAGTTTGTTGTTTAGAGTTTACAGTATAAAGATATTTTTACCAGGGACGGTTGTGCAAATCGTGTGCCAACTGGGGTCAGCCCTTGATGTGGGTGCCCTTGTCGTCCTTGCCCAAGCCTGCTGGACTGGTGATGACGACCTCTTTCACGCCATGGTCGATGGCGGTGAAGGCGTTGTCCAGTTTATTGACAAACCAGTCCTTGATGATGTCCATGTCGCGCAGCGCCTTGTACTGTGTGCGGCGCAGGTTGGCGATGACGCTGTCGGGGTCATCGGTGTTGAGCAACACGCCCTTCTTCTCAAAGCAGTAGATGAGCGTGATGTTGAACCGCAACGCCAGGGCGCGGGCAATCTCGGCAGCCATGGCGTCCGTCTCGTTGAACAACAGGTTGCCGCGACCGTCATGGGTGATGGGTGCCAGCACAGGCACGATGCCGTTGTCGATCAAGCGCGCGATGCCCTCGGTGTTGACGTGACGCACCTGTCCTGTGTCGCCCAATTTGCCATCGGTGAGTTTGACGCTGGTAATCAGGTTCATGTCGGCACCAGTGACACCCAGTGCGTTCACCTTGTTGCCCTGCAGCAGCGAGACAAACAGGCGGCTCACGAGCCCGCCATAGACCATTGTGAGCAACTTGAGGGTACCTGCATCCACGACAGGACGGTCGTCGATGAGTTTGGTCTTGATGCCCATTTTGTTGCCAATCTCCTGTGCCATCATGTTGCCACTGAAGATGAGCATCTTCTTGCCCTTGATGGCGGCAAACGCCTTGACAAAGGTCCGCAACTCGTCGGCTTTCTCGACAATCTTGCCGCTAACTTTGACTATGGTGAATTTCTCGTTCATTGCTCTCAGGTAGCTTTGACCGTGCTGTCGCACGGGGAATTATTCAAATTTGATAATAATCTTGTTTAATTTAAACTTAGCGCCTCAGCATGAAATCAAATATCGCGGATGCCAAATAGTATAATTCGCGTAATTCGTAGTTTAAAAAACAGTGGCATTAGCTGTCGGCAAACTCCATCAGGTAGGCCTTGATGAAGTCGTCCAAGTCGCCATCCATCACGCCGCCCACGTCACTGGTCTGGTGGTTGGTGCGGTGGTCCTTCACGCGGCGGTCATCAAAGACGTAACTGCGTATCTGACTGCCCCATTCGATCTTCTTCTTGCTGTCCTCGACCTTGCGTTGCTCTTCCTGTCGGTGCTGCAACTCCTTGTTGTAGAGGATAGAACGAAGGTTCCTCAAGGCGTTCTCGCGGTTCTTGGGCTGATCGCGCGTCTCGGTGTTCTCGACCAGGATTTCCTCTTCCTCGCCAGTATAGGGGTCCTTGTACTGATAGCGCACGCGCACACCCGATTCCACCTTGTTCACGTTCTGGCCACCAGCACCGCCGCTGCGGAAGGTATCCCAAGAGATCCTTGCTGGGTCGAGCGTGATCTCGATGGTGTCATCGACCAGCGGGGTGACGAATACCGAGGCAAACGAGGTCATGCGTTTACCCTGGGCGTTATAGGGCGAAACGCGCACCAGACGGTGCACGCCGTTCTCGCTCTTGAGGTAGCCGTAGGCAAAGTCGCCCTCGATGCTGATGGTGACGCTCTTGATGCCGGCCTCGTCACCGTCGATGAGGTGCTCAATGGCAGTCTTGTAACCGTGGCGCTCACACCAGCGCAAGTACATGCGCATGAGCATCGACGCCCAGTCCTGGCTCTCGGTGCCACCGGCGCCCGAGTTGATCTTTAATATGGCATCCATCTTGTCCTCGTCGTGGCGCAGCATGTTGCGCAACTCGAGTTTCTCCAGCATGGCGAGCGCCTTGCTGTAGAGGGCGTCGAGCTCACTTTCCTCGACCAGTCCCTCCTTGACAAAGTCAAATCCCGTGGCGACCTCGTCAACGGCGAGTTCCACTTCCTCACAACCGTTGATCCAGTTGCGTAGCGACTTGATTTTCTTCATCTGTGCCTCGGCGGCCTTCTGGTCCTGCCAGAAGTCGGGCACGTGGGTGCGCAATTCTTCTTCCTCGACCTCGATTTTCTTGCCATCGATGTCCAGATAGCGTTTCAGGTCGTCCTTGCGTTGTTGCAGTTCCTTGAGTTGTTCTTGTGTGATCATTTATTCTTGTTTGTCTTTCTTTTTGCGGTAGTCGGCGGCATACATGGCGTCAATCAACGGGCGATAGCGCTTGTTGATGACCGCGCGGCGAACCTTCAGCGTGTTTGTCAACTCGCCGCTCTCCATCGTGAAGGCCTTGGGCAGGAGCACAAAGCGCTTGATCTGCTCATAGCTTGCCAGGTCTTTCTGGTAGTCGTTGATGCGAGCCTCAATCATCTTGCGTATTTCGGCATTGTTCACCAGGTCTTCGATGGAACTGTGCTCGATATGCTTCTTGTCGGCGTAGGCCTTCAGTTCCTCAAAGTCGGGCACGATGAGTGCCGATACATATTTGCGTCCGTCACCGATGACGGCTACTTGCTCGATGAATTTGTCTTGCCCCAGCATGGTCTCGAGGACCTGAGGAGCGATATACTTGCCATTGCTGGTCTTGTACAGGTCCTTGAGGCGCTCGGTGAGGATGATTTCGCCCGTCGGGGCAATCTCGCCGCAGTCACCCGTGTGGAACCATCCGTCGGCATCGATGGCCTTGGCGGTTTCCTCGGGTTTGTTGTAGTATCCCTTCATCACGGTGGGACCCTTGACGAGTATCTCGTTTTGTTCGCCGATTTTCACCTGTATGCTTGAAATGGGCATGCCCACGGTACCGATGGTCCAGCCTGGCTCGGTAAAGAAGCTCACCGAGGCGTTGGTCTCGCTCAGTCCGTAGCCAATGCAGATGTTGATGCCCACGGCGTGCAGGAACTCGGTGATGTTGTCGCTGAGCATCGCGCCGGCGGTGGGGAACATCTTGCTGTCGGTCACGCCAATGGCGCCGCGCAACTTGTTAAATACCTTCTTCTCGAAGTACTGGTACTGCTTCTCGATGAGGGCTGGCGCCTTCTTGCCCAAGCGGGCATATTTCAGGTTCCTGACCTTGCCCACGCGGATGGCCTGTTTGACCATCATGCGCACCACGGGCTTGGCGGCGGACAGGTTGTCGTTGATGGCGGTATAAACCTTTTCCCAGAATCGCGGCACGCTGCACATGTAGTTGGGCTGCACCTCCTTGACGGCACGCTGGATTTCGCGCGTGTCATAGTTGATGGCCACGCGGATGCCGCTGATGAGGCAAACCATCGTCCATCCCAGTTCGAATACGTGGCTGAAAGGCAGGAAACTCAGCGACACGTCGGTCTTGTCGTCGATAAAGCCAAAGCGCTCAATATGGGCATCCATTGCCGCGCTCATGTTGCTGTGGGTGAGCATCACGCCTTTAGGCACGCCTGTCGTGCCCGACGTGTAGATCAGGTACATCGTGTCTTCAGGGGTTCCGGCTTGTTTGCGCGACTCCAGTTCGGTGAGCACCTCTTTGCTCAGTTTGTCGCCTGTCGAGAGGAATTCCGCCCACGTCAAGGTGGACTTGTCGTCGGGTTGGCGTTTCACTTGGGGGTGGAGGGTGACGATGAATTTAAGTGTGGGGCAGTCGTCGATAACTTGTCGCGCGATGTCATATTGTCGCTGGTCGCCGGCAAACAGAATGGTTGCTCCCGAGTCATTGACAATATAAGCCACCTCGTCCTTGCTGCTTGTGGCATAGATGGGGACGGGAATTGCGCGGTTAAAGAAGGCGCCAAAGTGGGTAATCAGAATCTCAGGACAGTTCTGCGTGAAAATGCAGATGCGGCCTTGAGGCTCCACTCCATTGACGAGCAAAGCGCCTGCCGCACGTTCTATTCGTTCGCCGAAGCCGTTCCATGTGATTGATGACCACACTTGGGTCTCATAGTCACGGAATCGCAGTGCCTCGCGTTCACCATATTTGGCACACTGCTCAGGAATCAATTTTACAAATCTGTTCATATCGCCTAGTGAATTTATTGTTCGGGCCCTCAAAAGGCTTAAAAGGGTTACAACTTGCAAAAGTAATAAAAGTTGAAAAAAACGCCAAATTATTAGAGCATTTCTTCGAGTTCATTTGCCCGATTTGATGTCAAAATGTCCGCCCTTGTGCGTCAGGTACACTGCATTTTTGATTGTTCGTCTTGGAATCTTGATGCTGTTGCCTTGTAGTGGTAATGTGTGGCTTATTGTCCATTTTTCTAAAATCCTCTAGGTGGCAATCTAGTGTTAAATTTGTTGCTATCGTGAGTTGATTTGGACATTTTTGACATGAAATATGGTTAGATTTTTGTGATGGTTGAAGAGGGTTAAATTTATGGTTTTCAATGAATTGTTTATTTCAAAAGGTTAGATTTTTTGTTTGAGGTATTTTGTTTGCTTTTTTTATATGTATCTTTGTGAAAAATCCAACAAATAAAACCAATTATCTAGCAATGAAACGAATCCTTTCTTTATCCATCCTGATGATGGTAGCGCTGACCTCGATTGCGGCAATTTATGAGCCGACCCTCTCGAGCGACAGCGAGGTATGTGTGTTCTTTGAAGCCGACGGTTCAGTCAATGGCGCACCCAACATTTGGGCGTGGGAAGGCAATACCGATGGCCGTACCTACGTGGGGACCGATTGGCCTGGCCCCGGCATGACCTACATGGGCGACACCCAGAGTGGCAATAAAATCTACAAGTGGACCTACACGGGAAGCCTCGCAACGCCCACGGGCTTGATTTTCACTTGGAACAACCAGGGTGGCCGTGTTGATGGCACGTTCACAAACCATGGCTACTATGTCATGGGCCAGTTGACCAAGATTATCGGAGCTGCTCCAAGCACTTTTGTCCCCAATCACCACGTGATTTATGAACTTGACCTTTACAACTTTACCAGTGCAGGAACGCTTACTGCAGCTCAAGCGCGTCTTGACTACTTGAAGGATTTGGGCGTTGATGTCGTTTGGCTCATGCCCATCCATCCCCGTGGCGTTCAAGGCCGTATCGGCTCGCTGGGCAGCCCCTATGCTCCCCGCGACTACCATGCTGTAAACAGTGACTTTGGCACCATTGCCGACCTTAGGAACTTTGTTGCCGCTGCTCACCAGCGCGGTATGGAAGTGTGGCTCGACTGGGTGGCCAATCACACTGCTAAGGACAATGTGTGGATTACGCAACACCGCGATTACTATAACTCGACGCTCACCAGCCCCAACGGCTACGGCGACGTTTATCAGCTTGACTATAGTAAAGAGGCAACCCAATTGGCGATGATCGAGGCCATGGAGTACTGGATTGACCAGGTGGATATCGACGGTTTCCGTTGCGATTACATCAGCAGCAACACGATTCCCACTTCGTTCTGGACCCGTGCCATCACAGCATTGAAGAGCTATAAGCCCGGCAAGACCATCACCATGCTGGGCGAGGGCGATATGGCTAACAGCGTGTCGCGCCTGCTCGTTTGCGGTTGGGACTATGACTATGCTTGGGGTTTCCAGTCGGCGCTTGTCAACAACAAGAACAATCCCAGCGGTGTGCTCAACCAGTGCCGCAATCTTGTGGGTGACTTGCGATTCATCGATATCAGCCGCATGGTTTACCTGACCAATCATGACCAGAACTACAACAGCTCGATGAATTCACAGTACGGCAACAATGCCTATGCCTTCACCGTGCTGACATTTACCCTTTACGGTATGCCCATGCTCTATAACGGCCAGGAAACGGGTTACCTGATGTCGCGCAAGCTCGACTACTTCAACCGCACGCCCATCAACTGGAACAATGTTGACAACAAGATGTTCAACACCGTCAAGGCACTGGCGGCACTCAAGCACAGCTGTGACGCGCTCATCGACAACGGCGACCGCGCCAGCGAGGTGAATTTCTTGTCCACGGGCAACTCCAATCTGGTGGCCTACACGCGTCATCACAAGAATCAGACGGCGTTGGTGGTGCTCAATCTGGGTTCCGGTGCTGTCAACACGGTGGTATCGGGTCTTGAGGCTGGAGAGTGGAAACTGGCCATCGACGTGGATAACATCAGCGCTGGCTTGACTGCCATTCCCGTGAACTTCAACTCCACCCAGAGCTTCTCGGTTCCTGCTGGAGGATATAAAGTATATTATAAAGGTAAACCGTCCAGCGATGTGCTGGAGGGTGATGTGAACAATGACGGCGAAGTCACTATCGGCGACGTGTCGGCCTTGATTGATATCCTGCTTAGCAGCGAGATTGACAGCTCACTCTTGCCAAGGGCCGATGTCAATCATGATGGCGAAATTACCATTGGTGACGTGTCGGCTTTGATCGATATCCTGCTTTCATAAGGCATTGTTTTATCCTGCATGGTGACAGCTGGACCAAATAGTCTGTTCAAGAGGCTCTTGACACTGGGCGTGGTGGCGATGGTAGCCATCAACGCCTGGTGTGGATTGTCTCAAGGCGATTTTCGCCGCCTGGATAGCTTGATTGCCGCCCAGCCGCAGATTGTCGCCGCTAAGGAGGCCCACTTGGCACAACTCAAGGACGGGTTGAGTCGCGAGACCACGACGATGGGGCGATATGTCGCCATGAAGCGACTGTATGAGGAATATTCAGCTTACCAGTATGACTCGGCCTACGCCTATGTGAGCCAGTGCTTGCGCCTTGCCGAGTCGATGGGCAATGCCACCTTGCTGAACGAGAGCCGCTTGAATTTGGCTCACATCTTGTCCACCGCTTGCCTGATGGATAAGGCCCGCGAGACACTCAGCCAGATTGACACGACCCATCTGGCGCCAGCCCAGCTGATTGTGTATTACCGCACGAATACCGACCTGCTCATTTATCAGGCCGAGTACATGCAGGGCACACGATATGCCGACGAAGCGGTGCAGCAGCTCATAGGGTTGCGTCGTCACTTCATGGGCATTGACTTGCCTCATGACGACATCAACTATCTGCTCACTCTGGCCGAAAATATAGCCGACAACGGTCAAACCCAGCAAGCGATTTCCATGCTCGACCGGTTGTCCTCAAATTACAAGAGCGGCGAGCGACTGTATTCCATCATCACCAGCACGATGTCGTTCCACTATTCCCAGTTGGGCGACAAGGATAAGCAGATGCAATACCTCATCAAGAGCGCCGAGAGCGATTTGGAGGGGTGCATCCGCGAGAACACGTCGCTGAGGACGATAGCCGACCGCCTGTTTGACGAGGGCGACATCGACCGCGCCTACCGCTACATGCGTGTGGCCGTAGATGACGCCAACTTCTATGGCACGCGATTGCGCAACATACAATCGTCTCGCATCGTCCCCAAGATCCTGAGTGCCTATCAGACCAAGCAGGAACGCAACCACCGCAACATGATGTGGCTGTTGGGCGTCATCTCGGTCATCGCCGCCATGCTCGTGGTGGGTGTATTTGCGATTTATCAGTTGTTGAAGCGTTATCGTCGCCTGAATGAGCAGAAACGAGCTATCAACGAGCAGCTCCGCCAGGTCAATGGCCAGCTGGGCGATACCGTCGAGCAACTGCACGAGAGCAATGCCCTGCTGCGTGAACGCGAGAAGCTGAAGGAGGAGTACATCGCCCGATTCTTGACACTGTCGAGCCGTTTTATCGACCGTGGCGAGGAACAGCGCAAAGCACTCTACCGCTTGCACCGCGACCACAAGACCGAGGAGCTGGCCAGGGAACTGAAAAGCACCCACTTCGGTAGCGAGAATGCCCAGTTGTTCTATGAGAACTTTGACAATGCGTTCCTGAACATTTACCCGACCTTTGTCGATGAGGTGAACAAATTGCTGCAGGAGGACGGCAAAATCGAGGTCAAGCAGGGCAAGCGCCTGACGACCGAGTCGCGTGTGCTGGCGCTCATCCGCATCGGTATCACCGACAACCAGAGCATCGCCAACATCTTGCGGGCAAGCCTCACCACCATCTACACTTACCGCTCCAAGCTCAAGGCTCGGGCTCTCAATAAGGATGATTTTGAATTCCAAGTCAAGGCGATAGATTGTTAACAAAACCCTAATCGTTGAAACCAAACAACGACAATACATATATATTCTTATATTTTATTTATTTTCAAAATTTTTAAATTTTTATGACAATGAAGAAATGTAGAACAGGATTGCTGCAACGCGCACTGATGTTGTGCGCAGCAGCGATGATTGCCCTGGGCATTTCGGCGCAGACCATGACCATCACCGGCCACATCGTGGATGAGACGGGTGAGGACCTGATTGGTGCCAGCGTCGCTGTCAAGGGTACATCAAACGGAAGCGTTACTGACTTCGATGGACGATTTACCATCGATAACGCTCCGTCAAACGGAACCCTGGTGATCTCTTACATCGGTTTTGAGACCCAGGAAGTGGCCATCAACGGACAGAGCCATTTTGAGATTACCCTGGCCGAGGAGCGTTCACAGCTCAACGAGGTAGTGGTCGTGGGTTAAGGTTCGCTGGCCAAGAAGGAAATTTCGAGTTCGGTTGTCCAGATCGACAAGAAGCAGTTCAACCAGGGTGTTGCAAGTGACCCTCTGGCGCTCGTTGCCGGTAAGGTCGCTGGTCTGAATGTAAGCACCAGCGCTGCTGCAAACCCCAACTCGATGACCGACTTCCAGATTCGTGGTGCTGGTTCGCTGACGGCGTCCAACGGCCCGCTTATCGTCATTGACGGTATCGCTGGTGGTGACCTGCGCAACATCGCTACCCAGGACGTCGAGAGTATCACCGTGTTGAAGGATGCCGGCTCGGCAGCCATCTATGGTACTCGCGGCGCCAATGGCGTTATCCTGGTGACCACCAAGAAGGGCGCTGGTGCTCCTGGTGTGACCACGGTAACCTATGACAGCTACATCGCTGCCAACTTTGCCAAGCCCAAGCCCCGCATCCTGACGACCGAGGAGTTCCGTCGTTCACGTCGTGGCCAGGACTATGGTGGCAACACCGACTGGTGGGATGAGATCACTCGCCCCATGAGCTACAACCTCAACCAGTACCTGTCGATTGACAGTTCGACCAAGAACGGTTACTTTGGCGCATCGGTTAACTACAAGCGCGGCAATGGTCTGGACATCGTGTCGGGCCGTGAGGAATATGGTGCCCGCTTCGTGGGTGAACAGCGTGTGCTGGACAACTTCTTGCAGTTCAATGCCTCTCTGTCGGGCCGCAAGGTGCATGAGAAATGGGGCAATGACGGTTTGTTTGACACCGCGTTGACGATGAACCCCACCATCCCCGTGACCAACGATGACGGTTCTTACTACCAGCCCAACAGTCCCACAGGCATCCACAACCCGGTGGGTGACCTGAAGACTAATGTGAGCAACGGTGACCGCATCTATCTGCTGGGTAATGGTGACGTGAAGGTGAACCTGATCCAGACCGACAAGCACTACCTCAACACGTCGCTCAGCTACGCATTGCAGTACAATGACCTGAAGTCCAACTTCTACACCCCCACCACCTCGAGTGAGAGCTACTGGAACGGTTATGCTGGCCGCGCCAACATTAACTACCAGAAGTGGTGGACCAACCGTCTGGAGTGGCTCGGCAACTACACCCTCACCCTCGAAGACCACCAGCTCAAAGCTGTTGTGGGCTACTCGTGGGAGCGCACCCGCTGGGAGCAGAGTGGTAACGAGAACATGGGCTTTGTGTATGACAGCATGGGCTATCATGGCATCGCTAACGGTTCTTACCTGCGTGACGGTAAGGCCAACATGTGGGCAGGTTCTTCAGAGTCGACTCTCATTGGCTTCTTTGGCCGCTTGAACTACAACTTCAGGGATATGCTCTTCGCGTCGGTATCGATGCGCCGTGAGGGTAGCACCAAGTTCGGTGCCAACAAGAAGTGGGGTAGCTTCCCCTCGGCTTCGCTGGCTTGGGAAATCATCCGTACCCCGTTTGCCGAAGGTCTTTCTCGCACATTCCAGAGCTTGAAGCCCCGTATCTCTTATGGTGTGACGGGTCGCAGCGATTTTGACGCTTACCGTTCACTTTCTACCTATAGCGGCTATGGCGCTTACTACATCGACGGTGCATGGATCAACGGTTATGCCCCCTCGGTGAACCCCAATCAAAATCTAGCTTGGGAGAAATCGACCGCATTTAACGTCGGTGTGGACTTCGTAGCCTTCGACAGCCGCCTGCGTGGTAGCGTCGAGTACTATGATCGTCGCTCTCAGGATCTGCTTTATAACTATACCGCACCCCAGCCCCCCTTCATCTACAACAACATTCTCGTGAATGTGGGTACTACCAAGAATACCGGTTTTGAGGTCGTGCTGGACTATGACGTGAAGACCAAGACCGCCCTGAAGTGGACTACCGGCATCAACTGGAGCACCGGCAAGACCAAGCTCACCAAGCTCTCGAGCGATGTCTATAAGATGAGCTACCTTGACCTGTATCAGAAACCCGGTCCCGGTACCAGCGAGTACTTCTTCCGCGTTGAGGAAGGTGGCACCATCGGCCAGTTCTACGGATATGAGCACGCTGGCATCGACGAGAATGGTCTGTTCCTCGTCTATGACAACGATGGCAATGCAGTACCTGCCGCCCAGGCCGACCCCGGTTGGAAGCGCAACATCGGCAACGGTGCACCCAAGCATTTCCTCTCATGGACCAACTCCTTCACATGGGGCAATTGGGACCTGAGCATGCTCATGCGCGGTGCCTTTGGCTACAAGATCTTCAACATGCGTCGTTATGGCATGGGCCTCAAGGGTTGCGGTACCGACAACGTGCTGGCCTCGGCCTATACCGACTATGCTAACGTGAAGGCTGGTGGTAGCATCATCTCGAGCTACTTCCTTGAGAATGGTAACTACTTCAAGCTCGACAATGTCACCCTGGGTTATACTTATTCACCCAGCAAGCGCAACCTGCTTGAGAGCATGCGCGTATATGTGTCGGCTAAGAACCTGTACACCTTTACCAAGTATAAAGGCAACGATCCCTCGATTGTTCAATCAACAGGAATCACTCCTGGCATTGACTCTAACAGTGCCTATCCTCAGGCCTTCCAGTTCACCCTGGGTGTAACCCTTCGTTTCCACTAATCCATTAAGAAACAAATGATTATGAAAAAATATTTAAATATCATTATAGCGATTGCAGTGAGCGTGATAGGTCTTTCGTCATGTACCGACCTGGACGAGAAGGTCTATGACCGCATCGACTCCTCCGTTTATTATCAGAATGAAGCCAGTGTGAAGGGTGCTGTGGCTGCTATTTACAACCAGACCTCATCGACCCTCGCTGGTGAGAACTTTTTCCACTTGAGCGAGTATCCCGCCGACCAGCTCACCTGGCGTGTGTGGAACGGTGGCCAGTGGGGTTGGGATGAGGCCATGAAGACGGTGCTCTCGTGGCACAACTGGAACAGTGAGTCCACCATCATCCAGAATGCATGGTCTAGCGCTTGGACCGGTGTCGGCCTTGCCAACCTGTTGCTTAACGACCTTGGAGGCCTGGATGCCGCTTCATTGGGTATGACCCAGGAAAAGTTGAACCAGTATGTTGCCGAGGTGCGCACCATTCGCGCTTGGAACTACTACTGCCTGTTCGAGATTTGGGGTGGTGCATTGCCCCTCAACGTGTCGGCCAGCAGTGATGTCCCCGGTACTGCCGATCCTGACTGGAACACCTCATGCCGCAAGATTTATGACTTCATCGTTAAGGAACTTGACGAGACCGTTGACCAGTTGGCAATGGAGGATGGCACCCACAAGACGGTCAACCGTGCCAACCAGGCGATGAACCGCCTGTTGAAGGCCCGTCTGCTGCTCAATGCCGAGATTTTCATCAACGAGGCCCACTATGACGAGTGCGAAGCCCTGTCCAAGAAGATCATCAACGGTGACTATGGCAAATATTCACTTGCCGACAATTACCGCGACCTGTACAGCATTGAAAACGTGAATTGCCCTGAGGTAATCTTCGCTCTTGCAGCCGAGGATGGCCAGGGTGCTGCAAATGCCATCAGCAACGTGCGCACCATGGTGGGCATGTGGTATGGCTATGCCGACTACTTCGGTCAGAGCTATGACGGCATCGGCGGATGGAACTGTGTTTGCCTGGTGCCCAGCTATGACAACGCTGGTACTGTATTGCCCACGGGCGGTAGTGAGGGCGCCAACTGCTTCCTCGATGCTCCCTATAACGACAAGTTGGGTGCTCCCTATGAGCGCTTTGACGACCGCGACATCCGCAAGCAGAATTATGTATATAATGTGACCACAGGCACTCATGGACCCGGTATGTTCCTCAAGGGCGTGATGCGCGCCAACTTTGGCACTGGTGATGTCCTGAAGGCTGACGCCGACCGCGACGGACAGGATCTGGTCTATGTCGATCAGGTAGGTACCTTCCTGAACCAGGGCCGCACACTGGAGACCGTGATGAGCCCCCGCTGGGGTGAGACCAACTCGGGCGTGCGTCTGGTGAAGTATCCTCTCTATCCTAGCGATGCTGCCAATGGCTTCAAGTCGATTGATGACGTGCAGTTCCGTCTGGCCGAGGCTTACTATAATGTGGCTGAGTGCGAGATGCGCAAGGGCAACACCGGCGAGGCCAAGAACTATGTGGACGCCGTTCGTCAGCGTTACTTTACCGCTGCCAACCGTGCATCGGCTCTCTCGATTCCTGGTCCTGGCTTTACCAGCTTTGACATGGATTGGATGTTGAGCGAGTGGGGTAAGGAATACTTGGGCGAGGGCAACCGTCGCCGCACCGACCTGCGCCGCTTCAACAAGTTCACCCAGGGCACCTGGTGGTTCTGGGGCCGCGCTACCGAGGACGGTATCGACCTGCCTGCTCAGCGCAGCACCAAGTATGAGTGGTATCCGCTGCCTCAGTCGGCTTTGTCGGTTAATCCAGGTCTTATCCAGAATCCCAATTATTAATCGTAAATCCAAATAATAGACAACGATATGAAAACAAGGAATATATACAGTCTGATTGTGGTGTTGCTGGGCGCACTAAGCGTGATGACCAGTTGCTCCAAGGATGAGGACATTATCTTTGACCACGAGCGTCAGCAGTTTGAGACGCGTGCCGACCGCATTCTGCTCGAGTTCATTGCCCCCTATGGCACCGCTGCCGATGAGGAAATTTACATCATGGGTGCCTTCAATGGTGACAGTGCCTCGATGGGCAATGAGCAGTGGAAGCTCATGAAGGCCCCTAACAATGATTTCAAGTGGGGCATTTACCTTGATCCGTCATCCTTTGTCAACGGTAAGACCCTTGCCGACGGTTTCCGCTTCTACAGCGCTACCCAGGGCATGGAATACACCGTCAAGGGTGAGATGGCTAACCATACCGATAATCCCGGTGTGGGCACCTTCACCAATGTGTGGGGTGAGCGTTGGGAAAGCTATTACTGGGGCGCTGATGGTCCCGTGATCGAACATGACGGTTATGTGGTCTATGTGATCGACGAGACCGGATGGGACGAGCTGACCCTTTACATGTGGGGTGACGTGAATAACCTGAATGGTGACTGGCCCGGCATGAAACCCACTGGCAAGCAGACCATTGGCGGTATTCAGTACACCTACTTCGACATGGGTGAGGAGAACACTAATTTGAACGAGAACCTCATCTTCAACAACGGTGGTAACGGTATTCAGCATCCCGACTTTGCTTACACCATCGACCACGACATCTATCTGCGTGTTACCGCTAGCGGTGTCGAGGAGTTGGAAGAGCCCGATGCTGTTCCTCATGACGGTTATGCCGTGTTTGTTGTGGACAAGACCGGATGGGACGAGCTGGCCCTCTACATGTGGGGTGACGTGAATGACTTGAATGGCGGATGGCCGGGCATGCTTCCCACGGGCGAGCAGACCATCAAGGGCGTGACCTACACCTACTTTGACATGGGCGAAGCCAACACGGGTCTGAACGAGAACCTCATCTTCAACAACAACGGTAACGGAACTCAGCTTGCCGACTTTGCTTACACCATCGACCACGACGTTTATCTGGAGGTAACCTCTAGCGGCGTGACCGAGATCGATCCCAATAATTATAGCGATGATGGCGACACGCCCGAGCCCATTCCAGCTGAGACCCACTACATCTATGTGGACAACCAGACGGGTTGGGATGCCATCGCCCTGTATGCTTGGGGTGACAAGGAGTTCTTCGGTGACTGGCCCGGAGCATTGCCCACGGGTAACAAGACCGTTGACGGTGTGAACTATACTTACTGGGAGTTCACCAGCGCTGGTGAGACCGAGCATCTCATCTTCAATAACAATGGCTTCGGTATTCAGACACCCGACTTTGACGTGGTGCTGGACCGTGACTACTACCTCACGGTGACCGCCGAAGGTGTGACACCCAAGTAAATAATCTATTTTTCCCTTTCAGGGCAGGGCCTTTACCTGCTTCTTCAGCCCTGCCCTGATTTACTCTTGCCAGGGAGGCATGGATGAATGATGCCTCCCTCTTTTTCGGAATGAAACTTCATGGTATGATTTGCATTTGTAAATCGATAATTAACAAATGAAACCAGATATAATGAAGAAATATTTGATCTTTACCTTAATGTGCTTGTTGGTGAGCACGATAGTGAGTGCTAAGGACGTGGCGCTAAGTTCTCCTGACGGAAATCTGACGGTGACTGTGGGCGTTGATGCGGGCCGTGCCTGCTATCAGGTTTCACGCTCGGGCCAGGTGGTCATCAACCGCTCGGCATTGGGCTTTGTGCTCAAGGATGGCGACTTCAAGGACAATTTCAAGATGGGCAAGGTGACCCGCAGGAGCTTTGACGAAACGTGGAGTCAGCCTTGGGGCGAGGATGCCGAGATCCGCAACCATTTCAATGAGATGACGGTGCGCCTGCAAGAGAAGGGCGGTGCCAAGCGTTATCTTGACGTGGTTTTCCGTGCCTATGACGACGGCGTAGCCTTCCGCTACGAGTTTCCCCGCCAGCGTGGTCTTCATGACTTTGTCATCATGGACGAGGCGACGCAGTTTGCCCTGCCCACCGACCCCCAGGTGTGGTCGATTCCCGCCTTGACGGCCTATTACGAGGGTATCTACACCCGTGAGCCGCTGAGCCAAAAGGGAAAGATGTCGGGGCCTCTCGCGTTGGAAGTCAACGACTCGCTCTACATGGCCATTATGGAGGCTAACCTCACCGACTACTCCACGATGAACTTCGCACCCAGCGGTACGACACTCACGGTGGATCTGGTGCCCTGGAAAAATGGTGACAAAGTGAGGGTGGGGGATACACGTGTATCGCCCTGGCGCGCCATTATCATTGGCCGCAAGGCTGCCGACATCCTGCTCTCGCGTTTGGCGTTGAACCTGAATGAACCCTGCCAAATCAAGGATACGTCTTGGATCAAGCCCACCAAGTATGTGGGCATCTGGTGGGCGTTGCAGAAACAGAATTGGACATGGTCACAAGGCGACCGCCACGGTGCCACAACCGAGAACACCAAGCGCTACATCGACTTTGCCGCCCGTCATGGACTTGGCGGCGTGCTGGTCGAGGGGTGGAACTATGGCTGGGATGGCGATTGGACCCGCTATGGCGACAAATTTGAGTTCACTCGCGCCTATCCCGACTATGACCTCAAGGGCTTGTGCAATTATGCCCGCGAGCGAGGAGTGCGCATCATCGCCCATAACGAGACAGGTGGTGCCGCCCAGAACTATGAGAACCAGCTGGAGGACGCCTATAGGCTCTATGAGTCGTTGGGCATCAACACCGTTAAGACGGGATATGTCAATTCCCATTTCTATAACGGTGAACTGCAGCACTCGCAGTGGGGCATTCAGCACTTCCGCAAGGTCATCGAGACGGCAGCGCGCTACCATTTGATGATTGTTAACCACGAGGGCGCTATGCCCAGTGGCATCCAGCGCACGTGGCCCAACCTCATCGCTACCGAGAGCATGCGTGGACAGGAATACAACGCCTTTGACCGCAGGGGCGGCAATCCTCCTTACCACGAGTGTATCCTGCCGTTTACACGCGGCTTGGGTGGCCCAATGGACTTCACACCGGGCATTTTTGAGTATCGCAACGATGCAGTGCCAGGGACACGTCCCCAAAACACGCTGGCCCATCAATTGGCCGAGTATATCGTCATCTACAGCCCGGGTCACATGGCAGCTGACCTCATTGAGAACTACGAGCACCAGCCCGCCTTCAAGTTCATCGAGGAGGTGCCCACCAATTGGGAACGAACCCTGGTTCCCCATGCTGCGATGGGCAAGTATATCACCTATGCCCGTCAGGAGCGTGGTACCGACGACTGGTATGTTGGCAGCGTGACCGACGGCGAGGCGCGAGACTTGCAACTGTCGCTCGACTTCTTGGGCGAAGGCCGTTATCAGGCCATCATCTACGAGGACGGTCCTGATGCTGACTACCGCACCAATCCCTATCCGATGACCATTCGCCGTTTGGACGTGGACCGCAGTTCTGTCTTGAACCTGCACCTCGCCCCCGGCGGAGGCGTGGCCATCCAGCTGCTGGCAGAATAATCACCAGGTTTTGGGACCAATACAACAAAGAAGGGCAATCAGAGTTGCCCTTCTTTGTTGTATTAATACGCTTACCGATTTATTCTGGAAGCTGATGCCAATGTGTTATTCTGCAGAGTTCAGCAGGTAATCGATGAGGGCTGATACATCCTTGATGGAAACTTCCTCATCCTCATTCATATCGGCATTGGCCAGGTTGATGCCCGTAGCATCGTTGCTCAGCAGATAATCGATAAGAGCCGAGACATCCTTGATGCTCACCTCATTGTCGTCATTAACATCGCCGCGCAAGACGTCTGCTGGAACCTCCCAGGGGAACTCACCAGCGGTCTCGAGCCACGCCTTGTTGGCAGGCATGGCGGTACCCGTGGCCTTGACAAAGCCCAACTTGCCCGACTCGGTAATACCCAGTACATATTTTATAGGAGAGTTGGTTGAGGTGAAGTGGTTGCCGTTGTGGTACTGGGTTGTAACCGCGCCTGTCTCCTTGTTGTAGTTGTCGTAGGGGATATCGCCGTCTGTATTACAGTAGTATGTGCCCTTGAGCAGGTTTGTGCCCGAGTAAGACGATGTTTCGTCTGCTCCTGGGGCACCAATCGTGCTTGCGGTGTTGGGTGCTGTGAATATGGGCTCCCCGACAGGGATGAGCTGGCACTCGGCGGCATCAGGGGAACCGCATTCCAGGATAACGGGTGTGCCAGCAGGAATGGTACCGCCAAGAGTGGCAATCTCGCTATATTCGACGATGCCAGCGCTCGTTGCTGTGATGACATAGGCTTTCTCCACCTGTCCACTCAACTGGCAAGCAAAGGGCACCTTGAGCGTCGTGTAGTATTTACCGTTGAACTCAACCTCGGGCAGCACGTTAAAGTGGTCGAGAGGTTCGATATACCATTTGGCGTTGGCCTCAGAACTGGATTGGTTGATGGCGAATGTGCCGTCATTGTCCACAAAGTAGCGAATGCCCAATGACTTGTCGCCAATGATGTTTGCTGTTCCCTTCAGCTCAATTTGAGCGGTATATAGTGAATTGGCACCGCTGCCGCTCACCTTCTTGATTGTGGTGTATCGGTTCTGGAACACGATGTTGATGGTGAGAAAACTATATCCTGTTGGGTGTGTGCCCGACATGAGCGTGAGTAGGCTGGTTCCCTGACCAATCAGGTTGTAGTCATAATCCTGGTCGTTTGATGGATATCTTTTTTGGGCATAGACAATTGCAGCGGGTGTGATGCAGTCGGCATCATCGACCAGGTGAATATCGTTCTGCAGGTACTTGCCGGCGCAGTCTAGGGCACTGGGCAGTCCATTTCCTGTAACTTGGCCCGCTCCACCGCCAGCGGTAATGACGATCGAGAAATTGAACCTATCGTTGGCAAGCGACATATAGTCGCTGGTGTTCTGCGCATTGCGGAAACGATAATAGCCCGTTCCGTTGATTTGAGCCATCACTGGCATGGTACAGAGGGCCAACAATGCCGCAGAAATGAGGTTTTTAATGAATAGTTTCATAAAATAAACATGTGACTATTAATACTTTATATACAATTATAGTTAAACAGATGTAGCAAAATCAGTGGCCGGCTCCAAGTTTTTTCACCCGTCAGATTAGGAGTTGTTGGCTTGTTGGAACTTGAAGCGCTGCATGATGATGACAGCGACGAGGAAGGCCGCAAAGTCGCTGGCGGGCAGAGAGAACCATACGCCATCAAGCCCCCATAACGAAGCAAACAACAAGAGCATGGGCAACAAGAAGAGCAATTGGCGGGAGAGGGACATGAAGATGCTGATGCGCACCTTGCCGATGGTCTGGAAGAAGTTGGTGACAACGGCCTGATAGCCGATGACGGGGAAGACGAGCATATTGATGCGGATGCCGCGAATGGAGATGGCAATGAGTTGCCCATCGTCGCTGAACAGGCGGGCGCAGGCCTCGGGGAAAACCTCACCGATGATCCAGCCGACGGTCATGGCTATTACCGATGCGGTAATGGTCAAGCGCAAGACGCTTTTGACTCGTTCCATATTGCGGGCACCGTAGTTGTAGCCCGCAATGGGCTGGAAACCCTGGCAGATGCCGATAATGACCATGAAGAAAACGAAGCCCAGACGGTTGGCGATGCTGTAGGCGCCCACCGAGAGGTCGCCGCCGTTGGTCATCAAGGCATTATTCATGAAGATGGCAACCACACAGCCCGTAATCTGCATGGCAAACGGCGAGATGCCGATGCTGACGATATCCTTGACAATATTGCGTGCTGGCACAAGGAAACGCCACTCGAGATGCAGCAGTTCGCGCTGGCGCGAGAATTGCCATAACTGCCAGCACAGGACCACTGCTTGGGCCAGCACGGTCGCTATAGCAGCACCCTTGATGCCCATGTGCAACGGCCAGATGAAGATGGGGTCAAGAATGGTGTTTAGCACCACTGTGACAATCGTCGCTATCATCGCGGCCCGTGGCTTGCTGGCCGAGCGCAAAGCGGCATTCAAGCCCAAGTAGAGGTGAGTGATGACGTTGCCGAGTAGCAGAATGAACATGTACTCACGGGCATGGGGTAGTGTCTGCTCGCTGGCGCCAAAGAAGGTCAAAATGGGATCCAGGAAGATGAGGGACACGATGCCCACCAGCAGGCCCGTGATGATGTTCAGGGCGACCATATTGCCCAGGACGTTGTTGGCCTTGTCATACTGGCGTTGACCCAGTCGCAACGACATCAGTGTGGAGCCGCCAATGCCCACCGCAGCGCCGAAGGCGGCACCGATGTTCATCAGCGGGAATGATATGCCCAATGCGGCGAGCGCCATCGGACCGACACCATGACCGATAAAGATGCTGTCCACCATGTTATATAGCGATGACGCCGTCATCGCTATCACTCCTGGCAGGGCATATTGCCACAGCAACTTGCCCACAGGTTGGGTGCCTAGTGCTAATGTCGCTTGCTTATTGTCGGTCATGGATGATGTTTTCTAAGAAAAAAGGTCTTTATTCCTCGAGGCCAAAGCATGCCTTAATGGCGCGACGGATGGCCCGGGCGTTTTCGCTGTTACCCTTGAGGATGTTCAGCACACCGCGAATGTAGTCGTCCTTGCTCTTGAAACCGCACAGGGTGGCCACATTGCTCTCGTTGAGCATGAGTTTCTGGTTATACACTTTGAGGATGCTTGCATAGTCTTCATGATCCTCATATACATGGAACTCACGGCACAATTGGTCATACAGGCCACGAGGGTTGATTTCGCTCACTAGTTCCACCATGTGGTTCTCGAGGGCGTTGATGCTGGTGAATTTCATGTCGATGCGCATTTCCACGTCACGCTTCACGCGGTGCCTAACGTGCATGAGTGCCTGTTGCTTAAGCTCCTTGGTGAACATGGCAATCACGCGTTTCTTGACTTTGGGGAAAACGATGTCGGGGTTGCGGCGTTTGTGGATAGCGACAGCGCGAATGACCCCCTCGAGCATGAGGAGGTTCTCGACCTCGGCAACGTTAGGCACAAGGATGTTTTTCTTGCGCAGGTATTCCACCTCCTGCTCATTGCGGCGGTCGCGGTCCACGATGCCCCGGCTCTCAAGCTGGTGGAAATTCTGCAGGTCGCCAAAGGAACGAACCGTCTCGATGACCTTGTTGCAGCTGCCCAGCGGCTTGATGGTGTACTCGGGGAAGATGAGCGGGTAGAGCCTGGAGTCGATGCTGTGCTTGTCATCGCCCTCGACAAAGAGGACGGGCTTGCGGCTGCCAAGCAGATCGAGCAGGGCGGTGTCCAGGTCGCGGCTCGTTGTCATCACCTCGTAGTCCCATGCCATCGCCTCGGGGTCAAACTCCTTGACCCAAACGCACTGGTTGTCGATGCGGGAACTGGCGAAGCCCACGTCGTGGGTGTTGTAGATGAAGGTGCAGTCGGGTCGCATCTGCTCAAGAACATTCCACAACGTGCGCATGATGCTGCTGTGGATAAACGTCTCGGGATCATCGACCAGGATGGCGGCATCGGGCATGGCATAGAGCACGGCACCGATATAATAGAGCACCGACTTCTCACCGTCACTCAAGCGCATCAGGGGATATTTGTCCTCATAGCCCTCGCTGGTGAACATCAGCTTGCCATTCTCGCGCAGCACCTTGTTCTTGGGGAAGACCTCTTGCCACTTCTTGACAGTGATGTCGAGTTTGGTCTTGGGAAACTCCATCTGCTCGTCCATGAGCTTATGGGCCTTGAAATTCATCAGCTCGCGGAACTCGTCATTAAGCATGACGTAGAACAGCTTATCAAACTCGGTCTCAGCAAGGTTCTTCACTTGAGGATTGGCGGCGTTCATGCGGTTGAACAGGTCTTCGATGGATCCTGGCAGGGGCTTCGCGCTGCTGGTGGAGGTGAAAAGCGCCTTGAGCGCCGAGATACGGTAGGCTTTGTCTCCCAGCTCCTCGACCAGGGCCGAGCAGAAGCGGCTCTTGCCGGCACCGTTAGTGCCTATGATGGTAATCTGCTTGGACTCGAGCAGCAAATCAGGCTGCTTGCCGTCTATTCGTTTTGGTAGTCTGATATCCATAATTGATGGTCGTTTTTCTTCTTGTGTGGTAAAATTAGTCTTTTTTTCTTATTGCGCCAATAAAAAAACTAAAATATAGCGTTCATGAAGATTCTTAGAGCACCCGACATATCAGGAGACCGTCTGTTTGTGCTTTTTGCTCATGCCGAAAAATTTGCGTATTTTTTCCCATGGTGACAAGTGCCATGAGTGCGCGCACATGTGTATCGCATAGCTGCGTTTTGTCACCTCATGCTTGTTGCCGGCAAAGGTCTCTGAGGGGTAGATGTGCATGCGATGGGTCAACTGTTGGTCGATATCCTTATACACAAACCCATGCTTCTCGGCTACGCGGGCATATATGTAGGGTGACAATACATCGGTGCGCAGGGTGCCGTCTTCCTTGACAAAATGCTTGTCCTTGTACCATTCAAGCACTTCGTCCACGAACTCACTGCCCGCCTCGGCGCCCATGACAGCCGCCTGTATCTGTATTCCCTCGATAAAGACATCGGCGGTACGGTGGCCTTCGTCGTCGATATACTGTGCCGAACCGCATTTCTCGACTTGTGTGGGATGATACTCAACGCATGAGAAGAAGGAGTTGTCGAGGAACTCGTCCAGGCGTTTCAACAGCAGGACATCACAGTCGAGGTATATGCCGCCCTCGGTGTACAATGCGTACATGCGGATATAATCGGCGGCAAAGGCCCATTTGCGAGCCTCAAAAGCCTCTTTCACGTAGGGTATGGCGTTGATGTCAAAGTTCTTTGTGCTCCATCTTTTGATTTCATAATCAGGATGCGTCTTGTGCCATGTGTCCATGCAGCGTTGAATCTTTGGAGGGAAAGGATCATCGCTTAACCAACAATAGTGTATGACTTTGGGTATCATCAGTTCGTGTTTGCTCGTTAATGGACTACAAAGTTACAGAAAACACATGAAACGACCAAGAAAACACTGTTTTTTCGGGGTGATGCTTGCATGATTCGTTTTTTTCACCGACCTTTGCATTAAGCCAAACTATCAGATACGTTGACAATGGTTTCATTTATTACCATCAATTATAACGCAGCTGCACTGACATTGCAGTGTGTTGCGTCAATAACACAGCAGTTGCAAGGCACCGACTACGAAATCATCATAGTGGACAATGACTCGCAGCCACAGGATTGTCAACATCTGTCTGATGCTCTCCCCGAGGATTGTCATCTCATTCGCTGCCGTCAGAACATCGGATTTGGCGGGGCAAATATGCTTGGGGCAAATTTTGCCAAGGGCGATTTTCTTTGTTTCATCAACAACGACGTGGTCTTGACCGAGGATTGCGTGACACCGCTTGTCGATTACCTCAAGCAGCACGACCATGTGGGATGTATCACGCCCCAGCAATATGACGCTGAAGGGCACTTCGTGCGTTCGTTTAACCACGAGAACAGCATTTTGACCAAGGTGGTGCCTAAAGGGCTGCTTGAACGGTGGTTCCCCAAGCGTTATCCGTCACGTGCAAAACTGCATGAGAAACCCATTGTGGTGCATAACATCAATGGGGCTTTCATGCTGTTCCCGACGAGCGCGTTTTGGCAATGCGGAGGCTTTGACCTGAACCTTTTTCTCTATAGTGAGGAATATGATATTGCAATGAGGCTCAAGCAGATAGGCAAGGTGTGTGTCGTGGAGCCGACCTATCGTTTTACCCATCTGCAGGGCCAAAGTGCGGGCAGGACCAAAAGCTTGTCGCGTCGCGAGAGTTATATCTCGGGCATCTACTGTTACCAGAAGTATCACAGTAACTGGCTCTTTCCCATCTATAAACTTGTGATTTTATTGAGGCTTATACCGCATGTCCATGACTGGTATGTGATTCCGGCCATTATTTGTGGCAATTCGCTTAGCCGCTCCATGCGCCACAGGCTCTGATGATGTGTTTTTGATGTTAAATTTTTAGCAGATAAAGATGAACTTCATTTCTCGATTACGACGTGCGCTGTCTCCGATTGACTGTCTGCCGCAGAAGATAAAGTTGTGGAATAAGGTGCGATTTGATTCCCATTCCATCGTGCGTCGAGCACAGTTCGAGGGGCACAATGTCGTGTGCCGTGGCGCCGTGGTTCGCGATTCGTTTGTCGGCTATGGCACGTATATCCAGGCCGGCTCCAAGATTGTGGGTTGCAAGATTGGGCGTTTCTGCAGTATAGGCGACGGCATACGCACCGACTTTGGAAATCATCCCACTCACGAATGCATCTCGTCGCATCCTGCTTTCTACAGTGACGCTTCTGGGCCCTTGGGCTTCACCTACGCCGACAGCATGCACTACAACGACAAGGCGCGCTACGCGTGCCCGGGTTACTATACCGAGATCGGCAATGACGTGTGGATTGGCACGGGTGTGATGATTCTTGACGGGGTGCACATTGGCGACGGGGCTGTGATTGCCGCCGGTGCAGTGGTGACTAAGGATGTTGAACCCTACACGATAGTGGGCGGTGTGCCTGCCAAACCGATAAAAAAACGCTTCTCGGAGGATCAGATTCAGACGTTGATGAAGCTGCAGTGGTGGCAGACCACCGATGACGAGAAATTGCGTGGCTATGTCGAGTTGTTTAATGATCCCGAGCGGTTTTTCTCGGAGCATCAAGGGTAAATCTAATGCTATTGACGTATGATGGAGTATGTAAACGCTTTTGTGTCGATGTTAAACGGCATGTCGCCTTACCTGCTGTTAGGCTTCTTTATAGCAGGGCTCTTGCATGCCTTTGTACCATCGACGATTTATAGCCGCTACTTGGCGGGGACGGGGCTGCGGTCGGTAGCGACAGCGGCAGCCTTCGGTATTCCCTTGCCGCTGTGCTCGTGTGGCGTGTTGCCCACGGCGGTGGCCCTTCGTCGCAGCGGGGCGTCGCGTGCGGCATCCACATCGTTCCTGATTGCTACGCCTCAGACGGGTGTGGACAGCATTGCCGCCACCTACTCGATGATGGGCTTGCCGTTTGCCATTCTGCGACCTGTGGCGGCACTGGTGACCTCGCTGATTGGCGGATTGGCAGTCGGTCATTGGGAACGGAAGGGGGCTCTTGGCGATGTGAAGGCTGATAGTAACTATGAGTTCAGCGAATTGCCCGTCGGCTTCTGGAACAAAGTGAAAGAGACGTTCAAGTATGGCTTTTTTGACATGATGCAGAGCATTGGCCGCTGGCTGCTGCTCGGCCTGGTGGTTGCAACACTGATTACCGTGCTCTTGCCCGATGATTTCTTCTCGACCTATGCGCGCTGGCCACTGTTGAATATGTTTATCATCGTGCTGGTAGCGGTGCCGATGTATGTGTGCGCCACGGGTTCCATTCCCATTGCCGCAGCGCTGATGCTCAAGGGTATGTCACCTGGCTGCGCGCTGGTGCTGCTGATGGCGGGGCCTGCCGCCAACGTGGCCTCGATGTTTGTCGTGAACAACGCCTTTGGCCGCAAGGCTACCATGGTCTATCTGCTGTCTATCATCGGGGGTGCCATCGGCTTCGGCGTGCTGGTGGACTATTGGCCTGGCCTACGCGAACTGTTTGTCAATGCGCTGCCCTGCCATGTCATGCAACATCACATGCACGTGTCGTGGCTCAATACCTTGTGCAGCATCGCCCTGCTTGGCATGATAATTGTGGCACTGGCCGCAAAATACTGGAAATCCAATCAAATCCATCGTAATAAAACTACTGAAATGAAAGAATTTAAAGTAAAAGGCATGATGTGTGCCCACTGCAAGGCCAATGTCGAGAAAGGCATTGCCGCGCTCCCTGGTGTGGAAAAAGTAACTGTTGATCTCGCTAAAGGTACTGCCCTGGTCGAGGGGTCTATTCCCGACCAGATTATCATCGACTGCGTCGAGGACCTCGGCTACCAGTGTGAGATTTAAGGCTTCAAGTCCGTCCGGAACCGCTATTTAACGGCGGTGTAGATGGTGCAGACACCGAGCGTCAGGCGCTTGAATGACGCGTCTCGCAGGCCGGCGTTTCGCATCAGTTGCAGCATGTCGTCGCCTTGGGGGACGGCAGCGATGCTTTGTGGCAGGTAGCGGTAGGCGCTCTTGTCACCACTCTTCATGGATCCGATCCATGGGATGATGTGCAGGGTGTAGATATCATAGAACCAGCGGATGACAGGATTTGTGGGTGTGGATAATTCCAGCACACAAAGCATGCCGCCTGGCCGCAGCACACGCGCCATCTCCTGATAACCCTGCTGCAGGTGCTCAAAATTCCTTACCCCGAAGGCCACCGTCACCGCATCGAAGGTGTTGTCGGCCATTGGCAACTTCATGCAGTCGCCTTGCTCAAAGGTGATGGCTTTTTCCAGCCCTTTTTCCCGGATTTTGCGCTGTGCCTCGTCAAGCATCCCCTGTGACAAGTCGATGCCCGTGATGTGCTCGGGCTGCAGAGACTCCTTCAACTGGATGGCAAAATCGCCAGTGCCTGTCGCCACATCAAGAATTTGTGCTGGCTTGAGACGTTTTAAGCGCTTGACCGCCAATTGTCGCCACCAGATGTCGATGCCGAGTGTCATGGCGCGGTTCATGAAGTCATAGGCGGGCGCGATGCTGTCAAACATCTGTCGCACCTGCTCGGTCTTGGCGGTATCGCTGGCGCCGTAAGGGGTTACCTGTTCGACCCTGTTGCCGTTATCACTGCTGTTGCTTGCCATTAAATCCTGTTTCCTCATCGCTCCTGAGCTTATTCTCCTCGTGGAAACGCTCGTAGGCCTCAACGATGCGCTGCACCAGCTGGTGGCGCACGATATCTTTTTTCTCAAATACCACTTTGCCGATGCCCTTTACCCCATCAAGCACGCGCAGGGCGTGAATCAGGCCCGATGTCGTGCTGCGTGGCAGGTCGATCTGGGTCGTGTCGCCCGTGACAATCATCTTGGAACCCATGCCCAGTCGGGTGAGGAACATCTTGATTTGGTGGGTGGTGGTGTTCTGTGCCTCGTCGAGGACAATGATGGCGTCGTTGAGGGTGCGTCCGCGCATGAAGGCCAGCGGAGCAATCTGGATGACATTGGTTTCCATGTACTCCTTGAGTTTGGCCTGCGGAATCATATCCTCCAGGGCATCATATAACGGTTGCAGGTAGGGGTCGATTTTGTCCTTCATGTCGCCAGGCAGGAAGCCGAGTTTCTCACCGGCTTCGACTGCGGGACGAGACAAGATGATTTTGCGGATTTCGCGGTTCTTGAGTGCCCTAACGGCCAATGCGACAGCCAGATAGGTTTTTCCTGTTCCTGCGGGACCCAAAGCAAATGTCAAGTCGTTGTTCATGAACGTCTTGACCAGCAGTTGCTGGTTGGGCGTGCGGCCGCTGATGGGCTTGCCGTTCACGCCATAAACGATGACGTCATCCATCTTGAGTTGCTTGGGGGGCGTTCCCTTGATGGTGTCGATGATGACATCTTCGGGGAGGGTATTATAGGTCGCGCAATAGTCGGCGAGCGCATGGACCTTCTGCTCAAATTCGGCCGTCTCGCTGTCGTCACCGATGACGGTAATGACACTGCCACGAGCTGCCATGCGCAGTTTCGGGAACAGGTTGCGGATAAGTTGTATGTTACTGTTGTTCACCCCGTAAAAAGTCACGGGATCTACGTTGTCAATAATAATGTGCCGTTCAATCATTCAAAATCCTTAATGAAATCTAGCACAAAATTACACAATAAATTCATGCCTACAACAATTGCCGCCACATTTTATCTCTTTTGTGAGAAAATGTGGCGGCAATCGTTATGTGAGGTTTACTGTATCAGGCGTTTTTACCCAATATGATGTTGATGACCTCATTAACGTCGGCGATAGAGATTTCGCCGTCCATGTTGACGTCAGCGGGGTTGGTCATTTTGATGGTGGCGTTACTCGTCTTATAGTAAGTCATGATGATGTCTATCAATAGGTTGACATCAGCGATAGTGACCTCGCCGTCGCCGTTGACGTCTCCCCGCAGGGGCGTGGGATAGTCATTAAAGCCCTGCTTGAAGGTGTAATTGATGTAGCACCCCTTGCCCTCAAATACCACGGTCGCTTCTCGATAGGTAAGACCCGGGGGGAGGGGCTCGGCGCTGACCGTGGCAGTCACGATGTGGTTAAACTCGCCATCCTCGTTCTGCCCGTCAGTCAATTCGATTTCAAGCCATTCGGGCAATTCGTCTTCGCCTTTCTCGTGCGGATAGATGTCACCCTCTTCACTTCGATAACATGACAAAAACTCAATGCTGCGGGTCGTCACCTGGGTGCCGTCGTCTTGCACAAACTCTTTCTCCATCACACCGCCCACAAAGGGGAAGCGGTACTCGCCGTCCTCCTGGTCCTGCTTGAACGCGAGATAGGGCTGGTCGATGGTGAGGAAAATCGTCAAACCGGTTTTCATGGTTCCGCTGCCAAAAAAGTTGTTTAATCCTTTCCAAACATATTCACCGTCAATGTTGCCCTCATCGTCAGTTTTTCCCATTTTGATGTATGACAGCTCGCCGTAACCCTCGTCCGTGTAATAGTCGGCGCTGATGGCGGCGGTAAAGTCAACCAGGCCGTCCATCTCGGGGTCGTTATAACCGTCAACAACCACCAGGATAGGGTAGTCGATAGAGAGCCCCTTATCACATGGCGTTCCGTCTTCCTCGTTATAGAGAGTGAAAAAGATGAAGTTGTGATTGTCGGAGGTATTATCAGGGGTAACTGTGGCCTTACCGCAGGCTACAAGTTCCCCAGGTTCCTCGGGCAGGGTAACGGCTTCATTATCCTGATAAGCGGGAATGCCACCATCCAAGCGGTAAATCCTGCAGGTCATCTCTACTGGGGTCGCCACTTGAATGATGCTGGCCTCGAGAACTACCTGCTTGAGCAGATAGGGGTGGGTGGGTTGCTCAAAGGCCTGTGCAATGCCATCAAAGCGGTAGCCGTTCTTGCCCCCGTTCTTGCCGAACCACCAACCGCGCTCGTTGTCGCCGTAAGGATCACAACCGCTGTAATACATCTCAGAGATGATTCCCACATCTTGGAATTTTATGGGATTGAAGGTCTTGCTGGAGACCAACAAATCGTCGTAACCGTATTCATAGCCCATGGCAAAAGTGGGATAGGACAACACTTTGGCCACACGGTGTGTTTCGTAGGAGTATGGATTTATGAAGTACGCCTTTTCTCCCATTTGGTAATAGTACTGCTGGCCTTGGTCATTGACTATCCACTTGGGTACATCAACCTGCTCGATGCCATATTTCAAAGTCAGGTCCATCGAGTTGTTGAGTTCATACTCACCAGTGGTCTGCATTGATTCGTTCCATAGTTGGTAATTCCAGCGGCAAGTGGCTTCAGGGCTCACGCCATTGGCGATACCGTGATAAGTATATGGCGCATAGGGCTTAACCTGCATGCATGGCATAGAGAGTTCGCCGTATATTTCATTGTTTTTTATCAGATAAGTGCCGCTGAACGCGCCAGCGGGCCTGATGTAGCGGATGTCCAGATTATCGCCGACGGGCACTGCAGCCACTCTTGAATTTGTCGCCATTTGCATCTCTTGTTGCATGGCCCGAGTGTGCTGTGGGCTCACGGCGGAGTTCAGAACTACGTGTTGGGATTGTGCGCTGACCATTGTGGTAATGGCTAAGGACGTAACGAGAAGGAGTAATACTTTTTTCATGTTATTTGTTCTTTAAAGTGATTGAAAAATGCTGAATTATGAATAAAAGCTAATTCTTAACCTTTATTGGGGCAAAATTACGTATTTTTCTTCAAAAATGATGCCGTGAGCATGTCTTTTTGTACAATGATAACATCAAATGTGTACTTTAGGAGATAAGAACCAAGAAAATTGAAACATAAGTGGGAAATAATGATTATCTTTGCAAATTACTTGTACGATAAATGCCATTTAATAGATGACCGAGGCTGGTTTATACTTGATTCCCTGCCAGTTGAGTGATGTGCCACTGGACAAGGTGCTTCCCGCTTACAACATTGAGGTTGTGCGCGGAATTAAGCATTTTGTTGTGGAGAGTGTGCGCTCGGCCCGTCGTTTTCTCAAAAAGTGTGACCGCAGCATCGATATCGACAGTCTCACCTTCAACGAACTGAACGAGCACACCGACCTCAAGGATACTGCAGCCATCGAGGCCTTTTTGGACCCTATCGGCCGTGGAGAGGCCGTGGGTGTCATCAGCGATGCAGGCTGCCCTGCCGTGGCCGATCCTGGCGCCGATCTCGTAGCCATTGCCCAACGTCGCGGTTACAAGGTCGTGCCGCTGGTGGGCCCGTCAAGCATCTTGATGAGTTTGATGGCCTCGGGCTTCAATGGGCAACGGTTCGCCTTTGAGGGGTATCTCCCAGTGGATGGCCAGGCGCGCCAGGCGCGTCTCAAGGAGATGACGCGTCGCATCGAGCGTGAGCACCAGACCCAGATTTTCATCGAGGCACCTTATCGCAACAACCAGCTCATTGCCGATCTTGCCACCCATCTGCCGAGCCGCATGCGCCTGTGTGTGGCAAGTGATATCACTGGTGAGAACCAGAGCATTATTACTCGCACATTGGGAGAATGGAAGCAATCGCAGTATGATTACCACAAGATTCCCACCATCTTCCTGTTATACCAATAAACCGCACTACACGATATGCCAGGCCATAAATATAAAGGATATACCAACGACGGACGCCCGCTCAAGATAGCATTTGACGTGGATGGTGATGACACGCCCCACGAGCTGGAGGCTGTTGCGCCAATCGAGACCGCTCCCCGTTATACGGGGGTGGGTAAGGGCTTGTGCTTTATGAGCCTGAGCAGTGGCAGTAGCGGCAACTGCGCCTACCTGGGCACTCCCCGGGGCGGTATCCTGATTGATGCGGGCATCCGTGAGCCGGTCAAGTATCACCGCAAGAAAAAGAATCCCGAGCGTCAGGACGTCCCCACACTGGACCAGGCGTTTGCCGAACTCGAGCGCAATGGCATCAGCCGTGATATGGTCAAGGGCATCCTGCTCACTCATGCCCACCAGGACCACATGAGGTGCCTCTATGAGGCGGTGAAGGCATGCCGGTGCAGCGTCTTCTGCACCATGGGCGTGATGGCCCAGATGCTGCAGCGTTGCCGCATCAGTGGCCGCATCCGCGACCAGCATGTCCCCATCTTCAAGGAGATTCCGTTCCGCATCATGGATATGGAGATTACCGCCTTTGAGACGCTGCACGATGTGAAGAGCGTGGGATTTAGCATCGAGTATGAGGGGGAGCGCTTTGTCGTGGCCACCGATATGGGTATCATTACCGAACGGGCTGCCCACTATATGAGCCAAGCCAACTACCTGATGATTGAGTGCAACTATGACTCGGAGATGCTGTTAACCGGTCGCTATCCCCAGATGCTCAAGGACCGCGTCATGGGTGAGAAAGGACACCTGGACAATAAGGTGGCGGCCCGGTTTGTCGCCGAGCATTACCATGAGGGCTTGCACTATGTGTTCTTGTGCCACTTGAGCAAGGACAATAATACCGAAGAAATCGCATTGACGACAATGCGCGATGCGCTCGAGGCGCGTGGACTTAGCGTCGGCGACGGCTCCAATGACGTTTCCCAGCGCGACCGTAATGTCCAGATTTACGCTTTGCCCCGTTATACCTGGTCTTCTTGGTTTGTTTTGGCGTAACCTCATGCTTGTTGGTCACGGGTTTAGTGACCACGGGCTTAGCGAGCGTGCTTTGTGCCGCAGGTTTAGTCACCCGTGAGGGATTGATGGGCTCGGCCTCGGGCTTCTGTTTATAGACCCAGTAACTGTCGTTATTGTCCACCAGTAGTTCAAAGTCCTTGGTGAGGAAATCCTTGACCTTGTCATAGTCGATCATGATGTCGATGGGTGAACTGGAGATGGTGCCCTGCTTGAACTGGAACAGGATGCCGTTCTTGCGGCAGCAGATCTCGGCGGGCACATTCAGCGCATGCTGCAACTGCTTGTCCTCGCCTCGTCCCCTGTTGAGTTCATCGATTTTCTTGTTGATGGTCTTGAGCAGTTTGGTCTCCTTTTCCACATCGGTCATGAGGATGTCCACGCGCGAGAGGAGGCGCTGGTTCTGGCGGTCATAGTGGACATAGGTCGTGTTTTCGAGTGTGGTGTTGCCGTTGTACTCAACCTTGTCGATTTCCATCACCAGCAGGCGCTGGGAGGTCATGTAGGGATAGACCATCACCTGGCTCACGTTGCCATACACGGGATAAATCCTTGGCGCCTTGCTGAGCGTGTGGTAGTCCGACCCGATGGGCTTGTTGAATGACGGCGTGTTGAGATACATGTAGCGTGCATCCTTCAGCTGGCTCTGACTGTTGCCGAAGGCTTTCCTTATCAACTCCTTATTCAATTCCTCGGGCGAGTCATTGCCGTTGATCTTCTTGGGCCAGCGCACCTTAACGTGCTTGATGCTGGTATAGTAGGAGGTCTCGTCACCATGAATGTTGGGCGAGTTGGCAATGAAATAATAGGTGTTGTGCTGCTCCTTGTCAAACACATCGGCCTGTGATGCCGAAGTCACCGTGTCGGCCATGGCAATGACCTCTGTCGAGTCTCGCTGGTCAAACAGGCTTTGACTCTTGCCGCTGGCCTCGATGCGACGTGACATGTACCAGCCCGCTGCCAGCAAGTCGATGACGGCGAGGAGGATGATGGTGATGATAAGGTTCTTTTTTGTCATATTCTTAGTGATAGCGATTAGCTTGTTTTGTCGTTAGTGATGCGTTGCACGGCATCGCTCACACGTTGCATGAGCCACCGTGGCGTTGACGTGGCACCGCAGATGCCGATGCGGTTCTTTCCCTCGAGCCATGTGGGGTCGATATCGGCTTCCCCGCTGATGAGGTGTGACTCGGGGTTAGCGTCTTGGCATTCGGCAAACAGGATGCGCCCATTGCTGCTTTTTGCCCCGCTGACGAACAGAATCAGCTCGTGCTGGGCCGCAAATTGCCGTATCTGCGGAATTCGGTTGGCCACCGAACGGCAGATGGTGTCAAAACTGCGAAAGGTGACGCCTGGCTGCACGCGCCGCTTGATTTCCTCGACGATGTGGCTAAATTCCTGAACGCTCTTGGTCGTCTGGGAATAGAGGTAGATGTCGCGAGAGTAATCGATTTTGTCAATTTCTTCGATGTTCTCGATGACAGTTGCCTGCCCCTGGGTCTGTCCCACAAGACCGAGGACTTCGGCGTGTCCGCGTTTGCCGTAGATGACGATTTGCGGTGCGGGCTCCGTTGCCTCGTTGCTGTGGAAGGTGGCGTTGATGCGCTGTTGCAGCTTGAGCACCACGGGACAGGTGGCATCGATGATCTCGATGCGGTTGCGGCGTGCGGTCTCATAGGTCTCGGGCGGCTCACCATGGGCCCTGAGCAACACTTTCACGTCATGAAGCCGTTCCAAGTCCTCGTGGGTAATGGTCTCCAGGCCGCGGCTGGCGAGACGGTCCACCTCGGCGGTATTGTGCACAATGTCGCCCAGGCAGTAGAGGTGCCCCGATTTGTTGAGCTCTTCCTCGGCCTTGCGAATGGCAGTTGTCACGCCAAAGCAGAACCCCGACCCCTTATCGATCTCAATAATCGCCACTGTTACACGTTAGGCTTTTGCCCTATCGAGGTACAGGTTATACAGCCATTCGTTTTGCTCGGCGAAGGACATGTTAGAGTTATCCAGCACCACAGCGTCGTCGGCTTGGCGCAGGGGGCTCTCCTTGCGGGTGCTGTCGATGCGGTCGCGCTCATTGACATTGGCAAGCACTTCGTCAAAGGTCGTGGTGGTGTCACCCTTGGCGCGCAACTCGTCAAAGCGGCGTTGGGCACGCACCTCGGGGCTAGCCGTGGCAAAGACCTTCATCTCGGCATCGGGGAATACCACTGTGCCGATGTCACGACCGTCCATCACCAGTCCCTTGTCCTTACCCATGGCCTGTTGCTGCTTGACCATCGCCTTGCGCACAAAACCGATGGCGGCAATGATACTCACCACACTGCTCACGCGCATCGAACGGATGTAGCGCTCCACGTTTTTGCCATTGAGCACCGTCACGCTCTTGCCCTCCTTGGTGGGACGGAACGTGATGGCGATGTCGCCGCGCTTGAGGTGTTCCTTCAGCGCCTTCTCGTCCACTTTTTCACCCTTGATGAGCTTGTTGCGCAGGGCAAACAGGGTTACCGCACGGTACATCGCGCCCGTGTCCACATAGGCATAACCAATGCGCTTGGCCAGTGTTTTTGCCATCGTGCTCTTGCCTGTCGATGAGTGCCCATCGATGGCAATTGTAATCTTCTTTAGTGTCATCGTTTATAATTAATGTTGACTAACTGCCCACAAAATTAATCAAAAAAAACGAGACACAACACTGAATGTCGAGTTGTGTGTCACAAATTATCTCAACTGGTAAATAATGTCAAAACGAAAAAGTCGCTGTTGAAGCCCGATTATGGCTGTCGATAGCGGCATCAACGGTGCTGAAAAAAATAAAATGCGCTGATGTTGTAGGGGGTTGTTCCAATTATTTGTAATTTTGTGGCATAACAGAATGGCTTTATGAAACAACTATTATACATATTGGCCCTGACGGCGGTGCTGCTAGGCGGTTGTGGCGAGAAGAAATCGCCGCTGGACGCCGAGGCCCGCGACAGCGGCATGAGGGCCGCAGCAGCGCTAGTAGCGATCGATCACACCGACACCATGTCGATGGAACGGGCGGTGATGGATGCTAAGGCCAAGCAGAGCGTGTATGCCCTGAAACGTGACTCGGCGGCAGTGAGGGCGTTTGACGAGGCTTTCCGTTCCTATCTCAAGGAGAAAGATAAACCACTGTATCAATCCATATTCCCTAACGAGAAATGAGACGTTTACCCTTAATATTGATTGGCTTGATGTTGCTATTGTGCGCATGCAGTGGCGCCAGCAAGCGGGGAGAGGCGGCTGGAAGGCAATTCCTGTCGGCGTGGGGCGACACGGCAGCGATGCATCAGGTGGTGCAACGATTTAATGCCTTGCGCAACGACAGCTTGAAATGGCCGTGGGAGGTCAAGGCCGCCAATCGTGCGTTTGCCCAGGTGCTGAATGATGACGGGCGTGACTCGCTATTCCAGGCTTCGCACGTGATAGTTCTGTCGCCCACCGAACTGGCCCAGCTCAAGGTGCCTCCCATGCTGGATTTGCTCCGATTGCGCCAATTCGATACCGATTCGGCAGCCGATTATCTGTCGCTGATACATTGGCTGTGCTACACCGTGGGTTATGACCGGCATGTCGAGGTGTTTGACAGCACGATAGAGGCTACTGTTGCAGGTTATTCACTGCATGAGCAGATGTGCGTATATGCCCAGGCCTCGCGGCCTGCTGCCCTTGGCTCGGCTCTGGCCCATGACGCTAACCAGCCTGGTGCTGATATGGCCGATATCGATGCCCGCGTCAATGAGTTGCACTCTATCTATACCCAAGAGGAGTTTAATATCTTCCACAACGCTTACCAGGCGGGATTGAAGAAAGAATAGAAAAAGTTAGGCATTCGCCAGTTTTGCAGTCACTAAAAGAGAAAAAACCGAAATCATTATGAAAGATTTTCAATATTATCTAAACCTTGTCAATCAAGCAATTGCCTCTATCCCTTATCCCAAGGCTCCCGAACAACTGTATGAACCCATCGCCTATCACATGGCTCTGGGCGGCAAGCGCGTCCGTCCCGTGCTGTTGCTCATGGCATGTGAAGCAATGGGCGGCCAAGTTGATCAGGCGCTCGAGGCAGCCGTGGGACTGGAGATGTTCCACAACTTCACGTTGCTGCACGATGACGTGATGGATAATGCCGATGTGCGTCGCGGTAAAACCACTGTTCACCGCCGCTGGAACGACAATACCGCCATCTTGAGCGGTGACACGATGTTGACCATTGCTACACAGTACATTGCCCGCACCATGAATTGGCCTGTGATGGACCTTTTCAATAAGACCGCCATCGAGATTTACGAGGGGCAGCAGTGGGATATGGACTACGAGTACCGCAACGATGTCACTGTCGATGAGTATATCAACATGATACGGTTGAAAACGTCCGTTCTGCTGGGTTGTGCCTTGAAGATGGGCGCCCTGCTTGCCGATGCCGACGCCAAGGATGCCGAGATGCTCTATGAAGCGGGTGTGAACATGGGTTTGGCCTTCCAACTCAGGGATGACGTCCTTGACGTGTGGGGTGATCCTAAGACCTTCGGCAAGGAAATTGGCGGCGACATCATGAACAACAAGAAGACCTTCTTGCTGATTAATGCCATGAGACTCGCCCAGGGCGATGATGCCGACGAGTTGCGCCACTGGCTCAATGACCCCTATGCCACCCGTGACGACAAGGTGGCCGGCATGACGCGCTTGTATGAACGTCTGGGTGTCCGCCAACTGGCCGAGGAGGCTATCGCCCGATATAACGATCTTGCAGTCAATGCTTTCAATCAAGTCGGAATGGCTGATGAAGACAAGCAGGCCTTTGTGTCAATGGCCAATAAACTCGCTGGACGCAACTACTAAAGAAAAAGTATGATTGATTCGCACAGTCACATTTATTGCGATGCCTTTGACGAGGACCGTGAGGCTGTCGTCGAGCGGGCTCGTAAAGCCGGAGTGCGCCATATTATTCTGCCCAACGAGAACCTGGCGAGCGTGCCGCGCCTGGCTGCGATGCGCGAGCGCTATCCCGATTATGTGTCGATGACCTTGGGCCTTCACCCCGAGGATGTGCACGATGACTACCTTGATGTGCTCGACCAGATGCGCCCCATGCTCGACGAGTATCCCGTCGTAGCCATTGGGGAAATCGGCATAGACCTCTATTGGGACAAGACCTGGCGCGAGCAGCAAAGCCATGCCCTGGATATACAATTGCACTGGTGTCACGAGCGCGACTTGCCGTTTATCATTCACTGTCGAGACGGCCTTGATGACATCCTCCAGGTGATTGACCATCTGGACTGCCCGGTGCCCCGCGGCGTGTTCCATAGTTTTACCGGCACCCCTGACGATGTGAAACGCATCCGTGAGCGAGGTGATTTCTACTTTGGTGTGAACGGCATTGTGACATTCAAGAAAAGCACGGTTCCTGAACTCCTGCCTGTCATCGGACTAGACCGCTTGCTGTTGGAGACCGACTCGCCATATCTGTCGCCTGTTCCCAACCGTGGCAAGCGCAACGAGAGCTCCAATATCCCTCATATCAACAACTTCATAGCTAAGGCGCTTGACGTTACCCCCGAGGAGGTGAGTGCAGCAACCGACAGGAATGTGTCGGCGCTGTTCGGAATCAGCCCAGCATAACAAAGAATCCCGCTGCAAGCAACTGCGGCGGGATATGTTAGATTGCTACAAGCTATAATCAAAATTTGTTGATGACCTCGGCAATGGCGCGGGCGTCGTCGGCCGTTATCGGGTGGGCGATAGGCAATGACACCACCTCATCGGCCAGGCGTTCGGTCATGGGGAGCGGCATGTGCTGCAGGTCGCTGTAGCAGGGCTGCTTGTGGGGTGGGGTAGCATAATGGATATCGGTGCCGATGCCGTTGTCGGCCAGATGGGCACGGAAAGCATCGCGGTTCTCGACCCTGACCACATATTGGTGCCAAATCTGTTTGATGTCTTCAAAGATTACTGGGGTCTTGACCCGTGGATTGTCGATGGCCTCATTGTAGGCGTGTGCAACAGCATCTCGGGTTTTATTCTCATGCTCGAGGTGGCGCAACTTCACGCGCAGCATGGCCGCTTGTATCTCGTCGAGACGGCAGTTGTAGCCCTGGTAAATGTTGTGATAGCGGCGGTCAGAGCCATAGTTGGCCAGCGCCCGCACGGTCGCGGCCAGCGTGTCGTCGTTAGTGACAACAGCGCCTCCGTCACCCAGGGCGCCCAGGTTCTTGGTGGGGTAGAAACTGATGCCGGCGGCATCCCCGAGGCCACCGGTAATGAACGTGCCGTTCAAGCCCGCAATGCTGCTGTGGGCTCCAATGGCTTGCGCATTGTCTTCGATGATGCGCAGGTTGTGGTCGCGTGCAATCTGCATGAGCGTGGTATCCCAGCAGGGGGTGCCATAGAGGTGCACGGGCATGATGGCTCTTGTGAGAGGCGTAATCAAGCCCTCGAGCAGGCTCGTGTCGAGGTTCATGGTCTGCTCATCTATATCACACAGCACGGGTGCCAGATTGTTGTCGCTGATGGCAAGAACGCTGGCAACATAGGTGTTGGCCGGTACGATTACCTCGTCACCGTCGCGCAGGACGCCCATTTCCTTGTAGGCGCGCAGGATGAGCCTCAAGGCGTCAAGGCCATTGCTCACACTCACGCAGTGCTTTGCCTGGCACAGGTCGGCTATCTCCTGCTCCAGCAGCTCGGTCTGGATGCTGTGCAGGTAGCGTCCCCGCTCAATCACCTCTACTGCGGCTGCTTTGAGTTCTTCCATGTATGGGCCATTGGCTAATGCCAGGTCAAGAAAAGGGTATTGCTTCATGATTATCGCTCTTGTTGATAGTGGATTTTACTCTTTGTGGATGTTTTTCAGTTCCAGGAAAATATCGTAGTCTCTCACATAGTCTTCCTCGTCGAAGTGGTGGGATGCCAGCGCCAGACATACCGAGCCCGAAGAGAAATTCTGCAGCGTGCGCCAGATGCCGGGTACAACCAGGAGTCCTTGATAAGGACGGTTAAGGGTGTAGGTGAGTTGACGGGAACCGTCATCGACGGTGACATCAAAACTGCCGCTGATGGCGACGATGAACTCATGGCAGGTGTAATGACTGTGTCCGCCTCGTGCAGCGCCACCAGGCACATCATATATATAGAATGTGCGTTGGATATTGAACGGCAGGTCAATGCCGTTGTTGACTGCGGTCAGGTTGCCATTGGCGTGATGGTTGCGGTTAAGCGTGATGATGTGGCAATCGTCGATGCTTGATTGCTCGTGGATCCGCAGTTTTTCTTGTTTGGTTAGTTCATCCATTTTTAATTAGGGCTTTATATACTTCGAAATCTTCAATATAATCATCCTGGTTATAGTAGGTACTGCTTAGGACAAGCGCTACCGAGTTGGTGGAGAAATTGTTGATGTGCCGCCATGTCATCTTGGGGACATAGAGGCCGATTTGTGGTCTTGCTAAATGATATGTTTTTTCTTCATAGCCGTCATTGACAACGACGTCAAAGCTGCCGCTCAGGGCGACAATCAGTTCCTGTTGCTCCAGGAAGGCATGACCGTCGCGCCACATGCCACTGGGTACGTCATATATCCAGTAATTGCGCTTGACCTCAAAGGGCAGGTTGACGCCGCTCTCGATGACCGTGAGGTTGCCTCGAGGGTCTTTGATTTTGGGAAGCTGTATCAGTTGCGCTATGGTAAAGTCCTTACTTTCCATTCTGGGCGAGTCTGATGAGGTATTGGCCATAGTGGTTCTTCTTCATGGGCTCGGCCAGAGCCATGAGTTGGTCGGCGTTGATCCAACCCTTGCGGAAGGCGATCTCTTCAAGTGCGGCGACTTGCACACCCTGCATGTTGACGATGGTGCCGATAAAGTTCGACGCGTCGGCCATCGACTCGCTGGTGCCCGTGTCGAGCCAGGCAAAGCCTCGTCCCAGCGTCTGGACATGCACACGGTCCTGGGCCAGGAACTCCTGGTTCACAGTGGTGATTTCCAGCTCACCGCGCGCACTGGGCTTGATGTGCTTGGCGATTTCCACGACATCATTGGGATAGAAGTAGAGTCCCGTGACTGCAAAGTTGCTTTTGGGCTTTTCGGGCTTCTCCTCAAGGCTTGTCGCCTTGCCATGCTCGTCAAAGGCTACCACGCCAAAACGGTTCGGGTCCTTAACGGCATAGGCCCACAAGGTGCAGGTGTTCTCTTCCTCGGTGCGCTTGACGGCGTCCATGAGCATGCGTGTGAAACTCTGACCGTAGAAGATGTTGTCGCCCAGCACCAGGCAGACACTGTCCTTGCCGACGAACTGCTCGCCGATGATGAAGGCCTGGGCCAGTCCTTCGGGGCGGGGTTGCTCGGCATACTCGAATCGTACGCCAATGTCCTCACCGCTACCCAGCAGGCGCTTGAACATGGGCAAGTCTTGAGGTGTGGATATGATGAGTATGTCGCGGATTCCTGCAAGCATCAGCACCGAGATGGGATAATAGACCATCGGCTTGTCATAGATGGGTATCAGTTGCTTGGAGATACCCTTGGTCACTGGATAAAGTCTTGTTCCAGAGCCTCCTGCCAGTACAATTCCTTTCATAATCAGTCAGTCTGTATTGTTGGTGATTAAAAATCTTATTGTTTTTTGAAAATGCGAAGATACAAACTTTTCCAATAAGAGCCAAGTGAAGCATTGAAAAACTTGGAGACAATTTCTTTTTTCAGCGTTTTGACGTGATAGGGCGGTTATAGATTGAAAGGAAAGTGGCCTTCGAGACGAGAAAATCGTCATTATTCGGCTTCAAAGTGTCAAAAATTCTAAATAGGGCAATATAAATTGTAAATTTGTTAACGTTTTATGATGTGGGCGTGACAAATTTGCAGTACTTTTGTGGCCGTAAAAGAGATTGTTTAATCGTTTATACAAACCAATAATTATAAGTACAATGACTGATAATAAGAGTTATCTGGAGCAGATGAGGCTGACTTACAGGCCCAAGCTGCCTGTTACGCTCAGGTGCCCCGTGCGTGCGGTCGAGGGTGAACCCACGCAATCGGTAGCTGACCAAGAAGCTATCAAGAACCTGTTTCCTTGCACCTATGGTATGCCTCAATTGACCTTTGAGCGCGACGATTCTGCAATGCCGCCCGAGAAGCCCTTCAATGTGGGCGTGATCCTCAGTGGTGGTCAGGCTCCTGGTGGACACAACGTCATCTGCGGACTCTATGACGGTATCAAGGCGCTGAACAAGTACTGCCGTCTGTATGGCTTCCTGGGTGGCCCCAATGGACTTGTTAAGCATCGCTACATTGAAATCACTGGTGACATGATCGAGCAGTATCGCAACACTGGTGGTTTTGACCTCATCGGTTCGGGCCGTACCAAGCTCGAGAAGCCAGAGCAGTTCGAGGCTGGCTTGGAGATCCTGCGTGCACTCAACATCTCGGCTGTGGTGATCATCGGTGGTGATGACAGTAACACCAATGCTGCAGTCCTTGCCGAGTACTACAAGGCTCATGATGCAGGCGTGCAGATCATCGGTGTGCCCAAGACCATCGACGGTGACCTCAAGAACGAGCATGTGGAGATATCCTTCGGCTTTGACACCGCTACTAAGGTCTATAGCGAACTGATCGGTAACGTCGCTCGTGACTGTAACTCAGCCAAGAAATACTGGCACTTCATGAAGCTGATGGGACGTTCGGCGTCACACATCGCTCTGGAGTGCGCCTTGCAGACCCGCCCCAACTACTGCATCATCAGCGAGGAGGTTGAGGCCCGCGAGATGACCCTGCACGATATCGCCGAGGAAATTGCCGACATCGTCGTTAAGCGTCACGATATGGGTATGGACTATGGTACTGTTCTCGTGCCCGAGGGTATTGTTGAGTTTGTGCCCACGATGAAGAAACTCATCGCCGAGCTCAACGAGTTGTTGACCAAGCATCCCGAGATCTCGCAGTTGCGCGACATGGACCAGAATAACTACGTGCGCGAACACCTCAGCGAGGAGAACCGTGTCATCTACGACTCCTTGCCCGACGATGTTGCCCGCCAGCTCACGCTCGACCGCGATGAGCATGGTAACGTGATGGTATCGCAGATTGAGAGTGAGCGCCTGCTCAGCCGCATGGTTGGCCACGTGCTGGACGTGCGCACCGAGTCTGGCCAGATTCAGCCCATCAAGTTCAAGACCCAGCATCACTTCTTCGGCTATGAGGGACGTTGCTCCTTCCCCTCCAACTTTGATGCTGACTATTGCTACTCACTGGGTTACAACGCTTCGCACCTCATCTTTGTCGGTGCTACCGGTTATATGTCGGCTATCACCCATCTGGGACGCAAGGCTCAGGATTGGGTAGCCTGTGGCGTGCCCATCACCATGATGATGAATATCGAGCGTCGTTCCGGTAAGGACAAGCCTGTTATCCGTAAGGCGCTGGTTGACCTTGATGGCGCTCCCTTCAAGCACTTTGTCGAGAACCGCGAGCAATGGGCGCTCGAGACCTGTTACATCTATCCCGGCCCCATCCAGTTCTTCGGTCCTGAGGAGTTGGTGGACAAGACGTCCTACACGCTCTTCTTTGAGCAGTTCGGCAAGGAATAAAACTTATCGATTGGCTTATCGTAGGGCGTACCCGCCAGACTTTAAGTATAAAGTTTAACTTCTAAACAGCTTGCTCCCCGTCCCTGGTCGTTCAGGAGACGGGGATTTTATTTGGTGAAGCCCCCCTGTGGCGCTATCGGCGGCAGGCGATGCAATAAAGGCGGCCCCTTCACGTTTATAGTTTAGTGTAACATCAACAATAGAATAACAAATAAAAAGAATACTGATATGTTCTCAGGAATCGTAGAAGAAGCGGCGCGCGTCGTCGCATTGCGTAAAGATGGCGGTAACCTGCACATTACCCTCAAGTGCAGTTTTACCAATGAGTTGAAAATTGACCAGAGCGTGTCGCACAATGGCGTGTGCCTCACTGTCGTTGAACTGCCTGGTGACGGTACCTATACCGTGACGGCCATTCAAGAGACCCTCGACCGCAGCAACTTGGGCCTGCTCAAGGTGGGTGACGAGGTGAATGTGGAACGCTCGATGCTCATCGAGGGACGCCTTGATGGCCACATCGTGCAGGGCCACGTCGATCAAACGGCCGTGTGCACCGATGTCAAGGAAGTGGATGGCAGCCACTACTTTACCTTCAAGTATGAAGTGGCCCCCGAGATGGCCCGCAAGGGATATGTAACGGTAGAGAAGGGTAGTGTGACCGTCAACGGCGTGTCGCTCACGGTGTGCAACAGTGAGCGTGACACCTTCCAGGTCGCCATTATCCCCTACACCCGCGAGATCACCAACTTCCATTGCATTGAGGTCGGCACAGTTGTCAACCTCGAGTTTGACATCATCGGCAAGTACCTTGCCCGCCTCATGGAATTCGCCCTCTAAAGGGGAAAAAAGGGACGGTTCTTTTTTTTACAAAAAGATAAGATGAAGAAGATAGGCATCATCAGTGATACCCATGCGTGGTGGGACGACCGCTATGCCGTGCACTTCGCCGACTGTGACGAGGTGTGGCATGCCGGTGACATCGGCAGCGATGAATTGGCCGACAAGTTGGAGGCTATCGCGCCTGTGTTCCGTGCTGTCTGTGGCAACGTAGACGGGGCGAGCCTGCGCCGACGCTTCAAGGAGATGGAAATCTTTGAGGTGGAGGGTGTCAAGGTGGTGATGACCCACATCGGCGGCTATCCGGGCAAGTATGCGCCGGGCATTAAGTCCAGGCTTGAGTTATCGAGGCCAAAATTGTTTGTGTGTGGTCACAGTCACATTCTCAAGGTGATGCCCGACCGTGCACTTGGGTGCCTCGTTGTCAATCCTGGTGCTGCAGGCGTTCAGGGCTGGCAGGTTGTGCGCACGCTGGTGACCCTGACCCTTGACAATGGTAATATTACTCATGCCCAGGTTATCGAGTTGGCGAAATAGGACTTAGGTTTGATTAGAGATAATGAAGAAGACATTATATACAATAGGGGTGATGGCGATGGCTGGCATCTTGTTGACCGGCTGCCACAGCAGTGAGAAGAATTATCGTGAAGCCTATGAGAAGGCCATGGAGCGGCGCCAGACTGGTGTCGGCGCCGAGACCTATGCCAAAATCGAGGCTGAGCGGCAGAAGTATACCACCGTCATCAACGGTGATAGCGTCAGGCTGGTCTATGTCAATGCCAATGTCGCGATCGACTCGACCGACACGGCAATGCCCTATAACGTCGTGGTCGCCACGTTCTCACAACGCATTAACGCCAAGAGTTACCGCGACCGCCTGCGCGAGGAGTGCGGGCTGAAAGGCAGTTATGTCCTCTACGGAGGCAATGACAAGCAATACTTCGTCGTTGCCCAGGGCTTTGCCGACAAGGAGGCCGCTGGGGCCTTCCTTCATGACATCAATAACAGGGTCTGCCTGAAAATCCTTGAACCCCTCCCTTGGATTCTCCGTAAGATATAACCCAATTTCAGCATAGCCAAAAACAAGGGGCACCTCGCGATTGTCGGGGTGTCCCTTGTGTTGTTGTCGGTGTTTATCCAATTACCTCACGCGGCCCTGATAGCTGCCGTCGCGGGTGTCCACCTCGATGATCTCGTCGGTGTCGATGAACAGGGGCACGCGAATGGTGGCGCCGGTCTCGACGGTGGCGGGCTTCAGGGTGTTGGTGGCAGTGTCACCTTTCACGCCGGGCTCGGTGTAGGTAATCTTCAGTTGGGTCTTGATGGGCATCTCGGCAAAGAGGACCGTCTCGGTCGAAGCATCGCTGACAACCTCAACGATGTCGCCTTCCTTCATATAGTCGGCGCCGGTAATCAAGTCCTTGCTGATGGGAATCTGCTCAAAGGTCTCGTTGTTCATGAACATGGCGTCCTGGCCATCCATATACAGGTACTGATAGGGACGGCGCTCCACACGTACGTCCTCAAGCTTTTCACCAATGTTGAAGCGGCGCTCCAGTACGCGTCCGTCAACCACGTTTTTCAGCTTAGTACGCATGAAGGTGTTACCCTTACCGGGCTTTACGTGGAGGAATTCGATGCAGAAATACAGATCGCCATCCATGCGGATGCACGTTCCGTTCTTGATGTCTTGAGCATTAATCATAATTCTACTGTTTGTGCTATTGTTTTATGTAAAAAATGTTTGTTGTCAGTCGTTTGTGGGTGCAAAAGTAGTGTTTTTAAGAAAAAAAACAAAAACTTTTCCGCAAAAATACGTTTACTCTTGTGTAATTTGAAAAAAAGGACTAATTTTGCACCGCATTTTGCGAAAAATTTTCGGAACAACTAAAAAACAGAGATAAGAAATGAAAAGAACATTCCAACCCTCGAACCGTAAGAAAGCCAACAAGCATGGCTTCCGTCATCGCATGCGCACCGCCGACGGCCGCAAGGTTCTTGCCCGTCGCCGCGCTAAGGGTCGTTACAGCCTCACTGTTAGCGATACCGTTTACAAGTAATCCCTGCTGAAGGGGCGCCGCGCATTAGCGGCTCTACAAACGCATCAAGCCGTTATGGTCCCACGGGACTGTAACGGCATTTGTTGCATCTATTGCCTTAGCAGTAATTGTGCTTCTTCTTGTTGTAGTTGTTTTATCTCTGTCTTCAGTCTTGGTGCTGAGGGATGGGTTTGATGGGCCGGCAAGGACTGCCCACTGCAATGACATTACTGGGAATGTCATGGGTGACCACCGAGCCCGCGCCAATCGTCACATTGTCGCCAATCGTCACACCCGGCAAGATGGTCACGCCACCCCCAATCCACACGTTGTCACCGATAGTGACAGGCTCGCCCCACTCGCGCCGCGAGTTGCGCTCTACCGGGTCGGTGCTGTGGCACGCCGTGTAGATGCCCACGTTGGGCCCCACAAAACAGTCGTCGCCAATAGTCACCCGCGCCTCGTCAAGAACCGTGAAATTGAAGTTGGCAAAAAAACGCTTGCCCACGCTGATGTTGCTGCCGTAGTCACAAAAGAAAGGCTGGTTGATCAATATATTGTCATCACCCACATGCCCCAGCAACCCCTTCAAGATCTCCAATCTTTCCGCCCGCTTCGACGGCAGCAACTGGTTATACCGGTGAATTGTATCCTTGCACGCATTCAGCTCCCTGAGCAACTCCGCATCAGTCGCCGAATACACCTCTCCCGCCAGCAATTTCTCTTTCTCAGTCATCTTTCAGGTCAATTAGTATTGTGATTGCAAAATTACAAAAAAAATCAGCATGACTCTCACGAGGGATGCTGACAATCATGTTTAACCCTAAAAAACCTCCAAAAATTATGAGTTCGAACCTATATCTGCAATTACCGTGCCAACTTTTTGGTGGTGGGTAATGTGCTTGATTTGAGGTGGATATGTGTGGGTTTGTGGCTTTGATATAACAAAAGACGGGATGTGAGTCCCGTCTTTTTGTTGGTCTTTGGTGGGCTGATGGGTTATCTTACCATTACCTTAGTGGTCTTGGTGGTGCCGTTGGAGTACTTCATGACCACGATGTTCAGGCCGGTGTTCAGGCCGTTGTGACGGTGGCCCTGCAGGTCGTAATAGGCGGTCTCGATGACGGTTGCATTGTTGTCGAAGGCTTCGTCAACTCCCGACTCGGCGTAGTAAACGATGGGTGAGCGTCTCTCCTCGCCGCCGCCGCGGTAGATGGTCTGTACGCCGAATTTGTCGAAGTCGCCGCGATGGAAGTAGACGTAGTGCGTCTCCTTATAGGCAACGATGTCGTTGTTGGCGAAGGCATAGGGAATCACTGTCATGTCCTCTTCCAACTCGGGGTAATCTTCAGTGCTGAACACGAGTGGTGTCTCGTCGAGGTAGCAGGTGTAGAACAGCTTGTCGGGCAAGATGTAGTTGTCGTCAACGTCCGAGGGGTAGATGTTAAAGCCTGCATATCCCCATGAGCCAAAATCGGCCTCTGTGTAGGGGTAGTACTGTGTCCACACGGGATCGGAGGGCGTTGCGGGTGTTTCCTCGAATCGGTAGAAAGTGGGACGCAGGTATTGCTCATGGGTGAGCACTTCCATCTTGCCTGCATTGATGAGCAGGCCGAGTTCGTCGTTGCTGAATCGGCAGGCTTCGGCATCATAGTCCATGATCATTTCGCTGACCTCATCGGTGTAGATGGTGCTCCATCCCCATTCGTCAGTTTCGATGGTGTAGCTGCATGGCTTGAGGTACACCAGCGTGCTGTAGGTCTGGTCAACGCCCAGGAACTGGTTGGTCTCGATGCGTGCCTTGTCGCCATCGATCTGGGCCTTGATGACTGCTTCGGGAATGATCTGGGCGAGCCCTTTCACATAGAGCACGTTGTCAAGGATGCCGCCCTCGAGGATGCGGTATTCGATGTCGGTGGCATAGGGATAGTTGCTGAACACAAAGTCGCTGAATTCAACCTCTTCGGGTGCCGTTTGGGGCTCTTCGTCAAAGGGGTAGAAGGTGCAGTTCATGTCGCCATATCCGGGCCAGGAGTATGTGCCATCCTCATTTTCCTCAATGCCGCCGTAGAGCAGGTTGCCGTCTTGGGAGGTGATGGTGCCGTCGGCCTCGATGTTGAACTTGATTTCGGTAACATCCTCGTCAGGTACAAAGGTCGTGTAGGTGTACTCGTTGCCCTCCCAGTCAACGCCCACTTCCTCTTGCTCCTTGAGAGCGTGGAGGTAGTAGGTATAGACTTCGTTGGTCACGCCGTTGTCATACCACAACTGGGTGCAGATTTGCCCCGTTTTCACGCTGATGACGTTGCCTTCGACCTCGCCCTTGACCCACGTGCCGCCATTGCACATGTTGGTAACGAAGTTCTTGAAGTAGTAGTTGCCGTCGGTGCCCTTTACCACATAGGTGCCTTTCTCCTCATAGTCGGCGGGAGCGGGTTGACCCCAAACAGGCAGGTAATCGGTGCCTGAGCGCCTCATGAGCTGCAGTTCGCCTTCGGGCTGAACAAACAGGCTGGAGTCGAGCTCGGTAGGGGCTTCGGCCTTGGGTTGGAGCGCCATGGTGAAAGCATTGTCGGCAAAGCGTACATTCTTATTCACCGTGCGGGCCTGCCGCTGATTGATAAATGCGTTGCCCTTGTCCTCGATGTTTCCATAAGGTGATTGGGCAAACATGCTGGTCGTCAGCAGTGATGCCAGCAAGAATAGAGTAGTTTTAAATCTCATAATGTGACAAGTTTTTAATTAATAATTAAGCGATTGGCAAATATACTGAGAATAATTGTGTAAAAAAAGAATTGAGCCGATAAAAAATTTGATTTTTGTCGGCTCAAAAGAAATTTTGTCTAATTATAAGTAAAAACCGCCTTTTTGTAAAGAAATCAAAGCCCCGGTTGGGGTCCAAGGCTTGAGGTACCAACGGTAGAGGGCGAGGAGTCGGCAAAATGGCCGTTACGCCATCTGTTAGTTGTTGCCAAGGATTGCGTCAATTACCATATTGACGTCGGCTATAGTGATTTCTCCGTCGTCATTGACATCACATTTCGGGTTGGTGGTTGTGCCTGGGTCTCCATCGGCATCACCAATGATAGTCACAAAGTTTTTCCAATAATTTGCGGTTTTATAACTTTGTACTGAATTGGCTGGCACATGAAGGGGCGCATTTTGATAAGTAGAAGAAGGAAATGTCGAAGAGACGCTTATTGTGGGAGGAGTGGTCGCCATGCACGTCACTTTGGCCAGCGAAGAGCAAAGATAGAAGGCATCATAGCCAATGCTTGTGACTGATTTGGGGATAATCACACTAGTCAAGTCTTTACAGTGGTAGAATGCGTCATCTCCAATGGCCGTTACTGTGTTTGGTATGGTAGTTGTTTTACAACCGCTAATCAACTTGTTGCTACTTTTGTGAATAATAGCATTGCAGTTATCCCTGGAGTCGTAAACAGGATTGTCCGATGCTACCGTGATTGAAGTGAGGCTGGTACATCCCGAAATGACATTGCCAACAAGAGAGGTTACTGACCTCGGAACTGAGAAGGAAGACAACTGTGTGCAACCAGCAAAAGCGTATTCCCCAATCATCGTGACTGAATTAGGAATGACGATGGATTGTAATGAACTGCATTCACTGAAAGCATCATTCCCGATTCTTGTGATGGTGCCCGGTATCGTGAAGTAATTCAATGACTTGCATCCAGAGAAAGTGTAAGCGTTGATTGTGGTGAGGGCATTGCTGTAGTTGGTAAACGTCATCAATGATGAGCAGCCACAGAAGGCATACGAGCCTATCGATTCTATCGTGTAAGGAATAGTGACTGAGGTCATATTCCTGCAATTCTCAAATGCATAACTCGATATTGATGTGACATAGTAGGCCTCGTAGGTCGATGAAATTACCGCCGAGGGAATCATCACAGACCCTGAAGTGTTGGTACTGCCTGGTATTACAGTTGCGGTACCATTACTGTTGAGGGTATAATTGATGCCATCGATTAATACTGCCTGAGCATGGACTGAGAACAGTAGCGACAAAATGATAGCGACACAGTACTTGAGCGTTTTGAGGCTTGACATAATCATTATTATCTTTGGTTTTTTAGTTGTTCAGATACCAATGGTAGAGGGCGGGGACGCCGTCCTCGAGTTCCATGGTGTGGTGCCAGCCGAGGGCGTGCAGGCGGCTCACGTCGGTGAGTTTGCGCAGGGTACCGTCGGGCTTGGTGCTGTCCCATTCGATGGCGCCGTGGTAGTCCACAGTGGCCTGGACAAGTTCTGCCAACTGCTTGATGGTGACTTCCTTGCCACTGCCGATGTTGATGTGGCAGTTGCGCACCTCGTCACCCGCGCCGCGCACGTCCTTGAAGTCAATGTGCTCCATGCAATAGACGCTGGCGTCGGCCATGTCCTCGCTCCACAGGAATTCGCGGATGGGCGCTCCTGTACCCCACAGGCGCAGGCGGTCGGGCAGGATGCCGTATTTTGCCAATGTGGCGATAATCTGCTCGTTTGTGGCCTCGCCATTGACGCCTTCAACGGGGCGGCGGTCCAAATCGGCACGTATGCCGTCCATGTTGCCCTCGTTGAGCATTTTGGCCAGGTGCATCTTCCTGATCATCGCCGGCATGACGTGGCTTGTCTCGAGGTCGAAGTTATCTCGCGGACCGTACAGGTTGGTGGGCATGACGGCGATGAAATTGGTGCCATATTGCAGATTGAACGACTCACACATTTTCAGGCCCGCGATTTTTGCGATTGCGTAGGGCTCGTTAGTATATTCCAGTGGCGATGTCAGCAGGGCTTGTTCGCTGATGGGCTGGGGCGCTTCTCGCGGGTAGATGCAGGTGCTGCCCAGGAAGAGCAGTTTCTTCACTCCGTGGCGCCAACTCTCACCGATGACGTTCTGCTGGATAGCAAGGTTTTGGAAGATGAAGTCGGCGCGGTATTTGAGATTAGCCATAATGCCGCCCACGTGGGCAGCGGCAAGCACGACATATTCGGGCTGTTCCTGGTCAAAGAAACGTTTCACTGCGGCGGCGTCCATCAGGTCAAGTTCCTGATGGGTGCGGCCAACGAGGTTAGTGTAGCCTTTGCGCTGGAGGCTGTTCCAGATGGCGCTGCCTACGAGGCCGCGATGTCCGGCCACGTAGATTTTAGAATTGCTGTTCATTTCAGGTGATAGATTTTCTTAATGTGCTGCAGATCATACTCCATCATAATGCGCACCAGGTCTTCAAACGAGGTCTTGCGCGGGTTCCAGCCCAATTGGTTCTTGGCCTTGGTGGGGTTGCCAAGCAGTTGGTCCACCTCGGCGGGACGGAAGTATTTCGGATCAACCTCGACGAGCACTCGGCCTGTAGCCTTGTCGATACCCTTCTCGTTGATGCCCTCGCCCTGCCACTCGAGTTCAATGCCGGCATGCTGGAAGGCTAGGGTGCAGAACTCCCTCACAGTGTGGTATTCGCCAGTGGCGATGACAAAGTCATCGGGTTCGTCTTGCTGCAGGATGAGCCACATGCACTCCACATAATCTTTGGCATACCCCCAATCGCGCAGGGCATTAAGGTTGCCCAGGTACAGCTTGTCTTGCAAGCCGTGGACGATGCGCGAGGCGGCAACAGTAATCTTGCGTGTGACGAAGGTCTCGCCGCGGCGTTCGCTCTCGTGATTGAACAGGATGCCGTTAGCACAGAACATGCCGTAGCTCTCGCGGTAGTTCTTCATGATCCAGAACGAGTACAGTTTGGCGCAACCATAGGGGCTGCGGGGATAGAACGGCGTGGTCTCGCTTTGCGGCACCTCCTGCACTTTGCCGTAGAGCTCGCTTGTGCTGGCTTGATAGATGCGTGTAGCCTTCTCGAGCCCGGCGATACGTACTGCCTCGATGAGGCGCAGGGTACCCACGGCATCGGTCTCGGCCGTGTATTCGGGCACGTCAAACGACACCTTAACGTGGCTCTGAGCCGCCAGATTGTAGATTTCATCGGGCTGGATTTTCTCGATGATGCGGATGAGCGAACTGCTGTCGGTCATGTCGCCATAGTGCAGGTTGATGAGTCGGCGCTGCTTCATGTCGCGCACCCACTCGTCGAGGTACAGATGCTCGATGCGCCCTGTATTAAAACTGCTGCTGCGGCGCAGGATGCCGTGCACCTCATAGCCCTTGTCTAGCAGGAACTCGGCCAGATAGGAGCCATCCTGGCCTGTGATGCCCGTGATGAGGGCGACTTTCTGGTTATTCTCGTTCATTGTGATATTATAGTGCGTTATCTAGAGTTTTCGGGTCAGCATCGGTGATTTTCTCGATCATCGACGGGTGGACAAAGGTGGTGGCAACGGCAACGAGGCCTTCGACATTGATGAGCACGCGGCGGTCGCCCTTGACGCGGACAAATACGCCCTCGGCACCTGCGAATGTGCCGCCGATGATGCGCACGCGTTCGCCTTTGGAGAAATCGCCCGGGTCAGGGTTGAGGTAGATGAGTTTCTCGTCATAGGTGCCTGCCACCTTGATAAAGTTTTCCATCTCGTGAGCGGGCACGGTGATGGGTTTGTGGGTCTCGCGGTTCATGATGTAGCGGATGGGCAGGTCGGTCGTCATCTTGTAATCCTTCATGTCACTGGGCGTGATGTGGATAAAGATGAGGTTGTGCACGCTGGGCACGAGTCGCTTGACCATCACGCCGTGGCGTTCCTCGCGGCGGTACTGCATGGGCACGAAATTGGTAATGCCGCGGGCGTCCAGGTCTTCCTTGACCTTGAGCTCACGGTTATAGGTCACGCGGATGGCAAACCACACCTTCTCCTCGCGTCCCTTTTTCACGATTGTCCTTACTTCCACGATTGCAAAGTTACTGTTTTTTTTGCAACTGTGCACCAATCTGCCCCTTTTCCCGTTATAATTACAGAAACACCATTAATTATGGCAAAGGAAATCAAGAAATGGACCACGCTCGAGAGCCGTTACATCATCCAACGGCCTTGGCTCACTGCCCGCGTCGATAAGGTACAGTTGCCCGACGGACGCATCAATCCCGAGCATTATGTGCTGGAATACCCCGAGTGGGTCAACATCATCGCCATCACGGGTAGGGGAGAGTTTGTCATGGTGCGCCAGTACCGTCACGCGATGGACGTCGTGCTCGATGAACTGTGCGCTGGTGTAGTGGAGCAGGGTGAATCCCCCTTACAGGCAGCACAGCGCGAACTGCTCGAGGAAACGGGCTATGGCGGCGGCCAGTGGCGCGAAATCATGACGGTGGGCCAGAATCCCAGCATCTGTGACAACATCACTCACTGCTTCCTGGCCGAGGGCGTGGAGCGCATCAGCGACCAGCATCTGGACGCAGGTGAAGACATCGCCGTGCTGTTGCTGTCACGTGACGAGGTCGAGGCGATGCTGCGCGAGAACCGCCAACTACAGGCCCTCATGGCTGCCCCCATGTGGCGCTACCTAGCCGAGCACCCAAAGCAATAAGAAATTCAAAACTCTTAGTAAATACCACGGACAACCAGTGACTGTAGGGCCTCGCCTTGGCGTGGCCGTTCCTGGCGCACTAGTTACATCATTGCGGCATTATAGTTCAAATCCAAGTCTTAATGTGGTCGCCAGCGCATGCTTGCCCTCTGGGGCGCCAATGGGGTTGAGAATCCACTGTAAGTCGGGCGAAACATAGAAATAGCGGCCCAACTGGTAGCGGTAATTCAGTTCGATGGCGGTTTCCCATTTCTGACCGTCAAGATGCACGGTGGCCAATCCGGCACACAACGCGTCAGCGCCACTCTTGCTGAATAGTGATGTCAGTGTCGCTCCGCAGGTGATGCTGGCAGTAGCGGCATCTGTGGCTCGAGGGGCATAGCCTCCTGTGACAAAAGCGTTGATGCTGCGTTCACCCTGCATCTGGAATAATTTCTCACAGGAAGCGTAGTATCCATTGTTTTCAAGCCCAGTGTGATAGAAGGCTCATGCCTTGAGTAAAAGCGCATCAGCAGGACTGAGAGCCGCCTCGGTGACAATTACATATCCCTTGCTGCTACTCAACTCGTGTCTCAGGTTGAACTTGTTGCCGTCATCTAGATCGATAACTCCACCATCAAAGATGCCGGCTTGCCATGTAAGCGACTTGCTGATTTTCCATTCCGCATTGATACCCAGTCCATTACAAGGCATTGTGGGCACGTTGCCGGCCGAGAGCAGCACCTGGTTCCCGCCGAAGGAAGTGTTCAGCATGTTACCAGCCGCGTCACACGCCGAGTAACTGTCGTTGACATCCTGTAAACCTGCTTTGACGGTAACCTTGTTGATGGTGTGACTATACCATGCATTAAGAGCAAAAATGTGATTTCCCGCCTCGATGTTGTCAAATACCTGCCAGTCGCCCACCAGTTCGCTTGACGGCTCGCCGCCGTGGGTCGAGGCAATGGTGAAGTTAAACTGGCCGTTTTTCCATGGGTTGATTTCAATACCGAGTTCACCATAGCCCAGATAGAGGGCGCCGGTCTTGATGCCGCCGTGTGTATTAACGACCAGGTCGGCAGTGTAGTTGAGAATTGGAACGAATGTCTTGGTTGAGTCCTGGGCGTGTATGGCGTTCCCTCCTGCAACGATCATAATCGTGAAAATAGCAGAAATGAATAGTTTTTTTGTCATCATATTGTGTAGCGATAATTTGCTGTTATGATAGTTCGTCTGATTGACGGTGCAAAATTATACCTACTTATGATGATGTAAAATCCCAAAATCGGGCGGTTTCTTTCTGCTAGCCTCATCATTATTAGTGATTACCCCATGCAAATGGGCCCTTAAATCGCCCGTTTGCATGGGGTAATGTCATTGTTGCTGTATGGACAGCGGTTATCTCACGACACGTGTGAAGACAGGAGCCTTGTCCTTCTCGACGAGCACATAGACTTGGATTTCGCTGGCAGGAGGCATATCGGGCTTATCCTCACGAGGCTTGTCCATGGCGGTGAACTGGTATTCAGTGCCATCCCCATCAAGTATGCTACGTGAAGCAACCGCAGTAGCCTTGGCGTTAAGCATGGGATAGCCATCAACGGCAGCATCAAAGATGGCTGCCTCCTCGGCGCTCACGGGATGCTGCTCGGGGAAGGGCTCAGGCATATCAAACTTGCCATCAGCAAAGGAGTTGCGCGCCAAGAAATCCTCGACCTCCTTGGTGACAGCATCCAAGCGTGCGGCGCGCACGCCGTAGCCTTGTCGAATTTTGGCTTTGGGCTGCTTGGCGGCCAGATCCTTCGAACTCGACTCCAGTCCGCCGCTGCCAAAGGTGCAGAACGGCACTACCGTCTTGCCGCTCAAGTCAATCTTATCGAGCAAGGTGGCAATGGGGGGAGCATAAGTGCCGAACCAGATGGGATAGCCGATGAACACGACATCATAGTCGGCAACCTTGCTCTTCAAGGGATTGATTTCAGGGGTGATACCTTTCTCGCGGTCGGCCTTGCAACGGTCGATTGTGGCCTGGAATGCGGTGTCGTAGGGCTCTACAAGAGTAATTTCCTCGATGTCGGCATGGAGGCGCGTAGCGATTTCCTGTGCCACGGTCTTGGTGTTCGACGTCAGGGAGTAGTACAGTACCAGCATCTTGGGAGCCTTTCCCTTTTTGGCCCTCAGACTGTTCTGGCTACATGAGGTGGCAACAATCATAGCAAGTGCAGCGATCATCATTAATTTCATTATTTTCATATTGTCAAAATGTATAAAGTTGGTTATTCATTTGTACCAAGCGTAGTGATGACCTTTGTTATTCTGGATTTGTCCAGAACTTCTTGGCGTCGGTGGTAACGACTTCATCGTCCGATCTTCCGAACGGTGTGAAGCCTTCAGGCACGATATTGACATAATGGCCAGGTTCAAAATCCTTATCGGCACGGTCCTCCTGGAAGTAATGGAGTGTTTCCCAAGATGAGAACCAATAAGTGTTCTTGGCCATGTAGCAATAGTAATAGTCGTGCTTGGTGGTCCCTTTCTCGAAGCCTGGATACATCACCATCTGCTCACCAGCGGCATACTTGTCGCGCATCTCCAGCAGGTTGAGCGGTGTACCGTTCTGGTCGGTGCAATAATGCCCGTCCATGTCCGAGTCAATGAAGGCCCATTTGCCCAGTTCGGGCAGCCACACCTCGTTCACCACATGACAGTCGCCATCATTCTTGTCCTGCGGCATGCAGGTCACAAAACGGGCCGTCAACCCGGCAGCCTGCATCAACTCATAGTTGAGGATGGCGTGCATGCGGCAGTTGAAGCCTGAATCCTCTTCCTTGGTGAACTTCCACAAGTCGATGGCGTTTCTATGCTCAGGCAGATTTCCGGAGTTTACATGAGGGATGCTGGTAGCGACAAACCTCGATATGGCCACCGCTTTTTCCCACGTCGGGGCATTAGCGCGATAGAGCGTATCCAGCTTGAAGTAGTCCATAATCTCACTTGCACGGGCCGAGTCTTGAACTATGGCGAAGTGATACTGAACAGTATCGGCCTTGAACGGCGACTGCTTGAGCAAATCAACAAATTCAGCTTCTTTGGTAATGACCTCGTTCTCTCCTATGCTGATGTAATACTTTTCGGAGCTAGCCAGATAACAATAGGCACATACAGCCAGCACGCCGATGAGGGCAAAAATGCCTACCACAATTCGAAAACAATACTTCCAGAATTTCATGATTAAATCACTTTTGGTTATTGCTCTTATTATGCTGCAAATAGAATAATTCCTTTTGCTGTTCAATCTCTCGTCTCAATACTTCTTCAGTTGGCAGGTATGTCAGATATTTGGCCGCAAACAACTGTTTGCTATCATTAAGGATAGAGTAACGGGCAATATCTTTATTGGTTTCAGCACAAAGAATAATGCCTATCGTTGGGTTGTGATTCTTGCCTTTATTCAACTCATCGTACATCCTCACATACATGTCCATTTGTCCCACATCTTGATGGGTGATGGTTGCAGTCTTGAGGTCAATTAAGAAAAAGCATTGGAGCTCAAAATTATAGAAAACCAAGTCAATATAGTAATCGGCTGTATCTGTTACAATGCGCTTTTGGCGCCCTACAAGTGCAAACCCGCGGCCCATTTCCATAATGAACTTTTGCAGATGGTCAATGATTGCCTGTTCAAGTTCACTTTCGCTGTAATCATTATTTGCCCCTAGCCCAAGAAACTCTGCCACAACAGGATTCTTAACAATTTCATCCTTGTCTTGTTGCAATGGTCTTGTCAATTCTTGCATTTCTGCAATCACTTTTTCTTTTTTGGGAGATTGCAGCAAACGATAATAATACTGTGAGCCGATATTTCTGCTCAATGTTCGCACACTCCACATTTCTTCTGAGGCTTCGCGCAAATACCAATACCGAGCATCCTCATCAGGCACCCTTAGCAACATACGGTAATGAGACCATGATAGATTGTGAACACGCGTGTTCACTTTTTCCAAGTCCCTGAAATACAGGTAAAACTGGCGCATATATTGCAGATTGCGCAAAGAATAGGCACTTCCGTAAAGTGGCTGGAAAATATCTGCAAGCCCCTTCATCAGTCCGATTCCATATTCGGCGCGACTTTCACCATGCTGCTCTTCTTCCACAATTCGTTTACCCACATTCCAGTATGTAAGAATTGAGGCAGAGTTTACCGATCGGTAGGCTTCGCGCAGGCCATGTTCCACAATCAGTTTAACGTCGTCAACTAATTGTTGTGGCAGAACTTGATTGTTTTGCGTTTGTACGATATTCTTCTTCTCTTCCATATTGTCTATTGTCACAAGTCGATGGGTTACAGCAGGCGGCCGTGGTCGTTGTAGCTGTAGTAGTGGCCGCCGCGGCACACGATGATGTGGTCAACGAGCTGGATGTCCATCACCTTACAGGCCTGGTGGACGCGCTCGGTGAGGCGGTCGTCCTGTTGGCTGGGCTTGGGGTTGTCGCTGGGATGGTTGTGGGCCAGGATGATGCCCGATGACAGGCGTTCGATGGCAGGGCGCAGAATCATCTTGATGTCGGCCACCGTCATCGCCGTTCCTCCACTACTGATGCGCACACACTCCTCGACCTGCTTGGCGTGGTTGAGCAGCACGACCATGATTTCCTCGTGGTCAAGGTGCTCCATGCGGGGACGCAGGTAATTGTAGGCGTCATCGCTGCTCGTGATCTTGAAACGCTCCTGGAATTCCTCCTGCTGGTAACGGCGTGCCAGCTCCAGAGCGGCAAGGATTTCGATGGCCTTGACCTCGCCGATGCCGTGGTAATTCTTCACCAGGTTGTTGATGCCCTTGCGGGCGATGAGGTAGAGTTTGTCGTCGTTGTCGCGCAGGATGCGCTGACACAGGTCAACGACCGACTCACCCTGTGTGCCCACCCTCAGCAGGATGGCGAGCAGTTCGGCCGTGGACAGGCTGCCGAAGCCATGCTTCTTGGCCTTCTCGCGCGGGCGGTCCTCCTCAGGCACCGTCTCCTTGATGTTGCGACTGCCCATCAACTTGCTATTCTCTTTCTCTTCCATCCCAAATCTCTAACCTCTAACCTCTAATCACTAATCACTAATCTCTAATCAGTAAAAATCGCTAGCGATTTTTACTTCCCCTTTCTCATCGCTACTTCCTCGTTGATGTCGCGACCATGCTTCAACAGGATTTTCCACACATAGGCTTTGATAAAGCCCCAACCATAGCTGCACAACTGCGTGAAACTCGTCACCACCGCCATGCAGGCAATCTTCAGGCTGCGTGTCTCGATCAGGGCGGCAATCCACAGCATTGCGGCATAGAGCAGGATGGGCAGCAGGAACCACCACTTCCACAACGAGAGCAACAGCAATAATGCACAGCCCAAGGTGAACACGGCGGGCAGGCAGTGCACGAGCTTAAGGCTATCGGGGTAGAGCAGTTTCAACGTGATACGTGACATGCCGAAGACGTAGGTCTGGCGTGCGAACTTGCTGATGCTGGTGCGACGCTTGTGATAGACAAACGCGGGACGAATCAGGCGGATGTTGAACCCTGCCTGGCGCACGCGTGTGCTCATGTCGATGTCTTCGCTGAACATTTCACGGAAACCGCCCACCTTCTCATACACTTCGCGCGAATAGCCCATGTTGAACGAGCGCGGAACGAATTTCTCCATCTGAACTTTACCACCGCGTATTCCGCCCGTGGTCAGCAGCGACGTCATCGAGAAGGAGATAGCTTTTTGTACATCAGTAAAGTCGTCACTTGCCGCATCGGGGCCGCCGAAGCATGGCACGTACTCGTTGGCCAACTCCTCGACCAGCGTCTTGAAGTAGTCGGGCGGGATAACGCAGTCGCTGTCAAAAAAGACAAAATAATTGCCCGTGGCGTGTTCCAGGCCATAGTTTCGGGCAATGGAGCGTCCCTCGTTGGTTTTATAGAAATAGCGAAGGTCCAACTCGCTGGCATAGCGCAAGGCAATGTCCTCGCACGGCTCACTCGAACCGTCCTCCACCAGTATGATCTCAAAATCTTTGTTGGTCTGGCGGGTCAGGCTCCTCAACAGGTCCTCCACCTCGTCCCTCCGGTTATACACCGGCACAATTACTGAAAAATAAGGCATTATAAATCTGACTTTTGCTATTATCCCACAAAATTACAAATTTTCCTTTTTTTGAACTACGAATTACGCGAATTTTACGAAATAAAAATAACATCACTATTTGCTTTTTTAAGAATATAGGTTTACCTTTGCAACGTGGGTGCGTGACCATAGGCTGCGCTCCGCAAGACATCGTTGAATTGAAAAGAAGCGTATTGCTTTTACTTGTAACAGAAAACGTAGGAAATTTTCTAAAAGACGTAAGTATGGCGATGCGGCTTCCACGCTACGGCGTGGGCTGCAATTTCCATATCTTCGTCTGCTGGTATCCTACGACCATCTGTTAGAGGTTTGGCGATTCAGTTCACGCTTTAGTTATACCATTTAAACCGCCCTTGAGGACTGCACCGGCAACAGGAGACACATTTGTATGAAAACACTAAACTTAACCTTACGCACTATCCTGCTGACCCTCGCCCTCGTCAGCACAACCACCACCCTTGCCTACGACATGTATGTGAATGGCATTTACTACAATATAAATGGTGATGAAGCCACAGTAACTTATTTGAGGCATTACACTGAGTACTCTGGCGGATACACTTATCATTATTATCAAAATGATTGTGTGGGTGATGTTACTATTCCCGAGACAGTCACTTATAACGGAAAAACGTACACTGTGACAGCTATTGGTGACAACGCATTTTATAATCGGTATTCATCCACCGCTTTAACTAGTATATCGATACCTGGTACAGTCACTTCAATTGGCAGTTGTGCGTTTTTTAATTGTTCAGGACTAAAGAACATTACCATTCCCGTTTCTGTTACTTCAATAGGTAACAATGCGTTTATGAATTGTTCAGGCTTATCTCATATGATTATTCCCATCTCAATAACATCTATTGGAGCTCAAGCGTTCTATTATTGTTCGAATTTGGCTACCATTGTTATAGGCAGTTCTGTAACATCAATAGGCGGTACAAGTGACGTGTTCTATGGTTGCCCTCTTTCGTCTATCACTTGTTTGGCAACAACACCTCCTTCTGCAAGCGGCTTTCCAAATAGCACAGCAAAACTTTATGTTCCTAAAGAATCGGTTGATTTATATAGGACAACGTATCCATGGAACTACTTTATTAATGTTTATGGGTTTGGGAATGATTCTTTCTCGGTGCCTGATAACACGACTTTCCATGGTGACACGATTGTGATTCCAGTGTCGATGCAAAATGAGAGTGAGATTACTGCTTTCCAGACGGATGTTTATTTGCCGGAGGAATTTGAGCTGGTTCAGCATAACGGCGATTATGTTGTGAGTTTGTCAGACCGCAAAGCGCGTGACCATGTCATCATGGTGAATGATGCTCCTGATGGCGCTATAAGAGTATTGAGTTATTCTCCTACATTAAAACCCTTTAAGAACAATGAGGGTGAGTTGTTCTATATTTCGGTGAAAGTGCCCGAGGGCGCGAGTGGCACTTATCCCATATGGCTCAGGAATACGATATTGACTTCAACTGATGAGGAAGAACTCTATGCGCTTGATGCATTAAGCAATGTGAAAGTCTATAACTATAAGATGGGTGATGTGAACAACAGCGGAACGATAACGGTCGCTGATGTGGTAACTACTGCCCGTTATATCTTGAATTACAATCCAGAGCCTTTTGTGTTTGAGGCAGCGGATATGAATGGCGACGGGAACATTACCATTACTGACGTGGTGAAAATTGCTAACTTGGTGCTCGACCAGGACTATCCAGAACCAGAAACTATGCGGATGATGGCGCCTAATGTGGCTGGCGACCGTATGAGTGGCGAGTCTTTCAACAATACCGTCGGCATCAATCTGGACAATGAGGCGGATTATACAGCCCTCCAAATGGATTTGACTTTGCCCGAAGGACTGACCGCCAGCGAGTTTGCCCTGAGCGAGCGTGCCAGCGACTTGGGACTCATTGTGAAAGATCGTGGTAATGGCAAGGTGCGTCTCCTCGCTTATTCCCCTAACCTAAAAACCATCATGGGTAACGAGGGTTCGGTATTGACGTTCAATGTGGACGGCATGAAGGGTGACATCGTGGTAGATCGCATCGAACTTGTGACACCGAATGGTGAAAGTGTTCATCTGAATGGCTTCAACGTCGTTGCTGATCACTTAACGGCACTTAATGAGATGACCGCAGGAAAGACAATTGCTAGCGTCAACTACTTTAACCTTGCAGGCCAGTGTGTGGCTGAACCTGCGGCTGGCGTGACTCTCGTCGTCACAACCTACACCGATGGCAGCCGCACCACCAACAAGGTAATTCGTTAAAACAGTAGAAAATGAAACATACCCTATTTTTGATAATGACGATGCTGGCGTTGAGTGTTACTGCTACCAATCGCTTCTATCTTCCTGATTTTGTCATTGCGGCTGGCGAGACCATGCAGGTGGCGATGATTCTAGAGAACGATGAACCCTTCACTGCTTTTCAGACCGACTTGATGCTGCCGCAGGGGCTTACTGTGGTGCAAGATGATGGGGAATATCTTTTTGATTTGACGAATCGCAACGCCAGTGACCAGACTATTCTCAGTAAGCTGCGTTATGACGGAGCGTTAAGGGTGGAGTCTTTCTGCATGAGTGTGAAACCCTATTCGGGCTCAAGCGGAGCGCTTGTGGTCATCAACCTCACTGCAGATGAGGATTTCACAGGTCCAGCAACCATCGGTCTGAAAAACAGTTTTTTCACTACAGTTGATGGAATAGAGTTTGTCCTGCCTGTAGAGAGCTGCCAAGTGCAATTATTGGCTCAACAATTGAGAGGAGATGCCAATGGTGACGGCGTGGTGACTATCGCAGACGTCTCGTTCCTTATCGATTACCTGCTCGCTGGTTGCCAATCGTCATTCCATTCCCAAAATGCCGACTTGAACGCCGATGGAGTAGTGACTATCGCTGATGTATCTAGTTTGATTGACTGGCTGCTAGAGAATTAATAAGTCTTTGCAAGACATTACAAAAGGAGACGCAAAATTTTGCGTCTCCTTAATTCGTATGCCAACTTAAAACATTGCGGCTTGATGCCTTTTGCGTGAGGCAAAAGGCGCGGATGCCTAGAAAAAAGTTGTTTTTCTGTTGTTCAACGTTGTTCTTGTTGTTTGAATAAAGGATTTTATTGCTTGCCGGTCATGATGTTGAGGACCATGTTGTCGGTAGCGTTCATGGCGTCGGCACCAATGATGGTGAGGTTGCGGATTGAGCGGTCCACATCGTCATCGATGATGCCCTCGGCGCTGGTGACGTGGCGGCCCTCGATGGCGAGAACGGCCGACAGCAGGGCCGTCGATACGCCCGACGCGATCTTCAGGGCGCAGCTGGGCTTGGCACCGTCACAAATCATGCCCGTCAAGTTGGCAATCATGTTCTTCACCGCATAGCAGATGCGGTTAAAGTCGCCGCCCATCAGGTAGGTAATGCCGCAACTGCTGCCTATCGAGGCCACGACGCAGCCACACAGGGCACTCAGCTTGCCCAGGCTCTGCTTGATATAGATGGCGGTCAGGTGGCTCAGCGTGAGGGCTCGGATGAGTTCCTCCTCAGTGTTCTCGTTCTCCATCGCATAGACGGCGACGGGGTTTGTGGCGCAGATGCCCTGATTGCCCGAGCCGCTGTTGCTCATCACGGGAATCAAGGCGCCGCCCATGCGGGCATCGGTCGCCAGGGCGGTCTTGGAGAGAATGCGTGAGAAGATGGTGTTGCCAAAGATGCCGTGGCTCAGCGGCCTATCCATCGTCTTACCCAGGCAATGCCCGTAGTTGCCCTTGATGGACTCCTGGGCGGCCTTGAGGTTATAGTCGCGGGTCTCGAGGATGAAGCGGATGTCGTCGAGCGGTGCCTCCATGGCGAAGTCATAGACCAGGCGCAGCTTCAGGCTGATGTCATTGCTGTCGTCATCGCCGATAAAGCCGTCGGGCATGGGGTCGATGAGCATGGTCCTGTCATCATAAGAGATTCTAACAAAGCAGGTGTGCGAGCCCTGGATAATGGCGCTGGCGGTGTGGCCTTGGCCCTCGCAGATGGCTTCGACATACAGTTTGTCGCAGCAATCCTGCTTCAGTTGGATGTCGATGCGTCCCTCGTTGATGTACTGCTTGCCCTGCTCCAGGGCCTCGGGGGTGATATCCTTGAGCACCTCGAGTTTGTAGTCCGAATTGCCGACGATGGCACCCAGGGCGATGGCGATGGGCAGGCCGATCATTCCCGTGCCGGGAATGCCCACACCCATGGCGTTCTTGAGGATGTTGGCGCTCAGCAGGACGGTGATTTTCTCTGGGATGAAGCCCAGCTCCTCGGTAGCACGACTAACACACAATGCCACTGCCATGGGCTCGGTGCAACCCACAGCAGGGACAACTTCGCGCTTCATCAACGCGATAATCCGCTCTCTAGTCTTCTCTTCAATCATATTTCTTTAATGGCAATCGGTTATTATCTTAATTTGGATCGCGCTTTGCGCGAGAAATCAAATACTTTTTTTTAATTATTCTTTTCGGACCTTTATCTGTTCCATTTCACCATTTTGATGGCGGTGATACCATTCGGAATAGAGTCCTCTAGGACTGAAGTTAATCAGCATTCCAAAAGGCATATGAGTCAGGTTCATGTAGTTCCACAATTGTTTGCGATGCTCAAGACCGGTAAAGTTCATTGCTTTGAGCTCTATGATAACTTCATGATTGATAACCAGGTCCATACGGTAGTTCTGGTTGAGCTTGACCTCTTTCCAATAAATAGGCAGGAATACTTGCCTCTCAACCTGATAGCCATCCTGTGTCAGCAGGTAGGTGAGGGCCGCTTCATAAGCAGATTCTAAAAGCCCGCCGTGATATTCAGTGTGAACTTGCATTGCTCTCCCTGTTATATCTTGAAAGAAGGCATATCGATGGTTATATTCCTCGGCTGTCATTAATAAATATTTTTTTGATTTCTCGTGCGTAGCACGATCAAATTTATTGTCGGAATTTGGTCAGGCCGCCGTCCAGGAATTCGAGGAAGGCGGGGACGTCCTCCTTGTAGCTGAACGAGCCGCTCATGGCGTTGCCCTGCGGGTCAACGCAGACGTAGAACGGCTGCGTGTTGCTGCCGAACTTGTAGCGTTGCAGGTAGCTCCACTTGTCGCCGATGGTGCGCAGCGTGCGCTTCTCGCCAGTGGCCTCGGTCACCTCGATGGGCTCGGGCAGCGGGCGCTTGTCATCGACAAAGAGCGAGATGAGCACATAGTCTTTGTTCAACTTGTCGGCCACGCTGGGATCAGTCCACACGGCGGCTTCCATCTTGCGGCAGTTTACGCAGCCAAAGCCTGTAAAGTCCAGGAAGACGGGTTTGCCGGCAGCGGCAGCAGCGGCCATACCTTGCTCATAGTCGGTATAGGCGGCGCGCACCTCCTTGGTGTTGAGGTTGAAGTCCTGAGTGTTCATGGGCGGCGCAAAGGCGCTTACTGCCTTACACGGTGCGCCCCACAGGCCTGGAATCATATAGATGGCGAATGCCAGCGAAATCAGTCCGCCCATGATGCAGATCACGGGCATGGGCTTGGTCTCATCACCTGGCTCGACAATATCGCTCTTGAACTTGAGTTTGCCAATCAGGTAAAGTCCCAGCAGGCCAAAGATGGCGATCCACAGGCACAGGAAGACTTCACGGTCCATCAGGTGCCAGCCGTAGGCCAGGTCGGCAACCGAGAAGAACTTGCAGGCAAAGGCCAGCTCGATAAAGCCGAGCGTCACCTTGAGGATATTCATCCAGCCGCCAGACTTGGGGGCCGACTTGAGCCATGAGGGGAACAAGGCAAACAGCGTGAATGGCAATGCTAGGGCCAGTGCGAAGCCCAACATGCCGATGGCGGGACCCCAGAAGTTACCGCTGGTAGCGAAATCTACCAGCAAGAAGCCGATGATGGGACCCGTGCACGAGAAGGAAACCAACGCCAGCGTGAAGGCCATCAGGAAGATGGACAGCAGGCCGCTGGTGTTGCTGGCCTTGTTGTCAACGGCGTTAGACCACTTGCTGGGCAACTTGATCTCGAACATGCCGAAGAACGACAGCGCAAAGACCACCAGCAACAGGCACAGGAAGATGTTGAATACCGCATTGGTCGAGAGGGCATTCAGCGCGCTGGGGCCAAAGATGGCGGTCACGATCAAGCCGAGGGCCAGATAGATGACCACAATCGAGATGCCATAGGTGATAGCGTCCTTTATACCTTTCTTCTTGTCATTCTTGGCACGCTTGAGGAAGAAACTTACCGTCATGGGGATGATGGGCCACACACAGGGTGTGAACAACGCCACCAGTCCGCCGATCAGACCCAGCAGGAAGATGTACCACAACGAGCGGCTGCCACTGCCGCCATCGGTGCCGTCCATGCGCTGAACGTCGCCAACGACGGGTTTCCACAATGCGTCATGGTCCAGCGCGGCAAGAGCAGCGCTATCCACAGGGGCTCCCATGGCGGCACTGTCGGCCGCTGCGGCTGCCAGGGCTGCGAGGGAGTCTGCTTTGGCCTTGGCAAGCGCCTCGGCATCAGCTTTTTCCTGTTCTGCCTTATTCTTGTCGGCCTCACCGTCAACAGCGGGCGACTTGCCAGCCTTCTTCAGGCTCACGCTCGACGGCGGCAGGCACGACTGGTCGTTGCATGCGCCGTACTCCAGGTCGGCATCAATATCATAGTTGGGCTTGGTGAACTTCACCTTCTGCACAAACTGCACGTTATTTTCAAAGTAACGAAGTTTGGCGCCGAACATCTCGTCGAACTTAGAGATTTCCTTGCCTACAGCCTTAAGTTTACCCACTGGTTCCACACCGTCCTTCTTGTGGAAGGTAATGCCGGCCTCGGTGGGACCTGCATCGCCCAGGTTGGTGGAATACACATGCCAGCCCTTGTCGATTTTACCTGTAAAGACAATCTCGCCCTCGCTGGAGCCGTTGGTGGTCTTGAGTTGGGAAGTAAACGTGACGGGATTAGCCATCTGGGCAACGGCTATCATGGCCACCGTCACCATCGTCAACAATGTCGCAATCTTCTTCATCTTCTATTTCAGTTTTAGTCTTATGGTAGTTTTAATCCGCAAAATTAATGCAACTCAAATGAAATGCCAAATTTCTTTAAGCATTTCTGAATCCCCGAAAAAAGGGACGGTTCTTTTGATGTAATTTTTCTCCTCTTTTCGGCTTTGCGGAAAAAAGGGACGGTTCTTTTGATGTAATTTTTCATCTCCTTTTTCGGTTTGGGGGTTATTACGTTGTATCAGCCGGGACGCGAGGCGGCGATACTCTTGCTTTTCCCGGGTGCTATCAGCTGGGACGGTTCTTTTGACTGGCGAAAGCGAAGCGTAGCCATCAACAAGACCCGTCCCAATGATGCACCGCCCTTGCTGCCTTCACCTCGTGTAAAAAAGGGACGGTTCTTTTGATGTAATTTTTTATCCCTTTTTCGGCTTTGCGTTTATTACGTTATAGATGGATCTGTATTCAATGCCTGTTAAGCGAGAGAGCTGTCTCATGTTGACTCCGCGTGCTATGGCTTTGCGGATGAGCAACTTCCGATCAGTTTTTGGCATCGTGGGGACGTTGTTGATGTCGCATCCACACAGGTTTTCCAACGTCTTGCGTGCCTCATTGTCTGTCATTCGGCCTTGTTCGATTCTGGAATGCGGTTGGATGTGCCCAGCGCTGACGTTGAGCACCATTTCGCACAGCTTATTCCATGGCAGCGCGGCGAAGGGCAGTTCCTTGGTGCAGATGGTTTGGTCGGGCGTGGGAGGCGTTGCCGTGTACTCGTGCCAACTGCTCCAGCGGTATTGGTAAGGGCTGGCGACCATCTCGGCCTCGACGGGATTTTGGTGGATATAACGCAACAGGGTGATGAAATAGTCCGTGCTGCCGACGGGCTCACTGCGGAAGCGGTCATGGAACAAGGGGCCTAAACGCTCGTGCCGCTTGTTGTAATAGCTGACGTATGACACGCCAATGCGTTTCATGACTGTGCCAATGTCCTCGGCGCCTTCGGCAATGAGCAGATGGATGTGGTTGTCCATCAAGCAGTAGGCGTGGATGTGGCAGTAGGGTGGCAACGGCTTGCCGTCGCGGTCCTTAGGAGCTGTAACGGTGCGAAGGATCTTTAGGAACTTGCCGCGGTCCTGATCATCGGCAAAGATGTCACGGCGGTCAATACCACGCATCATCACGTGGTAAACGCCGGTATCGCTATGTTCTCGATTTCTGCGTGGCATGATTAAGAGGGTATAAATGTTACTATTTGGCAAAGTTAAGCACTATTTTTTGATTTCAAGCGGTTTTTTTGTAAAAATTACATCAAAAGAACCGTCCCTATTTTCACCTTTTTGGCATGGTGGGATGATGGCAGTTGTTCTACTTTTGCAATGTGAGGATCAATATTGCTTTTAACAGTTCATTAACAGTTCCGCTCCACCCTGTTTTGTGTGGTGAATGCAAAGGAAGTGTTGAAAATCAATATGTTGTAAAAATGGAGATAAAAAATGCCCGTTGCTTTTTGACGGAAACAGGGCGGTGGAAGATGCAAGGGCGGTGCATCATTGGGACGGGTCTTGTTGATGGCACCGCTTCGCTTTCGCCAGTCAAAAGAACCGTCCCAACTGATAGCACCCGTTCTATTGAAAAATTACATCAAAAGAACCGTCCCTTTTTTCCGGGTTATTTTTTTTCGGTTGATTGGTGATGAGTGTGCACTTTTTTCTGTAGCTTTGCCGTTTATTAGTTGAAGGATCATTCAAAGAAGATAGAAATATGAAAAAATTGCTTTTATCCATGCTCATGGGCATGATGCTGCTTGGAGCGGCGGCCCAGGGCGGAAAATTCACAGTCAAGGGGACGTTTGAGGGACGTGGAGACTCGGTGAAATTTGTGGTAGTCGATCCGTTCACCAGAAAGCCAATCATGAGCGAGATACGTGCCATCACGGGCGAAATGCTCGAAGTGTCGTTTGATCTCAAAAAGGCAGAGATGCTTTATGTGGAATTGAGTGGGAACGGCAATAAAGGGTACATGAACGCTCCTGCCATACCTGGCGAAGAGGTCGAGTTCTACCGCGACGGAGCCCCTGTTACTCACTTGAGGGGGTCACAGTTCTATCTGGACTATGACGTGGCTCAAGAGAGCATTATGGAGCCTGCTATCAAGGTGATGAACATGAGGGTGCCAAGTAGAGATGCCGACGAGAACGAGGTGAATCAGTTTAATGCGGCCTATCAGGATTTTCTTGATGCGATGACTGCCTATGTCAAGGCTCATCCTGACCAGGAAGCCTCTGCAGCACTGATTATGTTCGTCGGGGAAGTAGGCGCTAAGACTAAAATCGAGGATATCAAAGCGCTGGAAGCTTGCCTCACCGAGCGTGTCCGCAATAGCAGTGCAGCAGATCTTTATAAAGAATGTGTGGCACGTGACGGGCTCAAACGCAAATTACAGGCTCACCAGAATGTAAATGAGGGCGACGAGGCGCCTGACTTTACACTCGAGGATATCAATGGCAACCCGTTGTCGCTGAGTAGCCTGCGCGGCAAGTGGGTGGTTATCGACTTCTGGGGCTCATGGTGCAAGTGGTGCATCCAGGGCGTGCCGCAGATGAAGGAGTACTATGCCAAGTATCAAGATAAACTCGAAATCCTGGGTGTGGACTGCAGAGACACCGTCGAGAAGTGGAAAGAGGCTGTCGCCGAGCATGGATTGTCATGGCAGCACGTCTATTGCGACATTAACGCTAAGGAGAACAACCCCTTTAAACTGTATAGCGTTCGCGGTTTTCCCACCAAGATTGTCATTGACCCCGAGGGCAAGGTGACCAAGATTGTTAAGGGCGAGGATCCCGTTTTCTATGAGTACCTTGACGAAATCTTGAAGTAAAAAATAGGATGAAATGGTACCCGCGATTTGGGGTAGCAGAAACAGTATTAACAGATATGAATACGGATATGAAGAAAGTGTTTTTGGCCCTGATGATGGGCTTGATGATGCTGGGCGCTATGGCCCAGGACGGTAAATTCACGGTAAGGGGAACCTTTAAACACGTCGGTGACTCGGTACATTTCTTATTGCGTGACCTTGGCGTTGGAGAATCACGCGCTGTCACTGGCGAAATGCTTGAGGTGTCGTTTGACCTCAAGGATGCGACCGAGATTACCATTGGACGCTGGTTTAAAGGGCGCGGTAATGAGGAGAAAGGCGATGTCACTTTTCCTGCAATCCCAGGCGAGACGCTCGTCGTCACAGCCGATGTGAATGGTGACCTTCACTTGAGTGGCTCGCAATTCTATGTGGATTACAACGAGGCCCGAAAAGTGGTGGATCCTGTCAACAAGGAGGGTGATGCATTTATGAAGGAACTCATGGACAAAATGGCGGCTGGCGTTCCTGAGGCTCAACTGATGGAATTGTATCAGGCCAAAGTTCCGGTATTGCTTGAGAATTTAAACAATGCCGTGATGGGCTATGTCAAGGCTCATCCTGACCAGGATGCCGCTGCTGCACTGATTGCTGAATTGCCTGAGGAACTCGACCTCCTCGAACCTGCTGAGGCCCTGTTGACCGAACGTGCCCGTGGCAGTGTGGCGGCCCACCTGTACAAGAAAAAACTGGAAAAGGCCCAAAATGAGGCGGCAAAGCATGCCAAGAAGGGTAGCGAGGCAACCGATTTTACGCTCATGGATATTAATGGCAAGCCATTGTCGTTGAGCAGCCTGCGTGGCAAGTGGGTGGTTATCGACTTCTGGGGCTCGTGGTGCGTCTGGTGCATCAAGGGCATGCCCAAGATGAAGGAATACTATGCCAAGTATCAGGACAAACTCGAAATCCTGGGCGTGGACTGCAACGACACCGTCGAGAAGTGGAAAGGCGCCGTTGCCAAGCACGAGCTGCCCTGGCTCCATGTCTATTGGGACAAGGAGAAGGGCGACAACCCGCTGGAGTTGTATCATGTGGATAACTTTCCCACTAAGATCATCATTGACCCCGAGGGCAAGGTCGCCAAGGTTGTTGTGGGTGAATCTCCCGGTTTCTACGACTTCCTCGACAAAGTTTTGCAATAATTGAGTTTGTCAGATTTCAGATCTGCCAGCTGAAAACAAAAACAGTCAACCGAAATGAATGTCAAGGTCAGAATGCCAAAATTTGGCAAAAAGCCAAATGTGAATCGCAGTTGGGTAAAGGAGCTGCTGTTGACCATTGTCGCCACCAGCATCTCGATTGTGCTTACGTTTGGCACAGCCAATCTGATAGAGGATTATCATAAGAAGGTGACTCAGCGCCGAATGGCGATGATGGTCATCCATGACATCGACCGGAGTATTAAGCAAATGGAGAAGGTCGATAGCCTCATTAGGTGTTTCCGTGATGTGCAACTCACGATATTCGAGGGCAAGTACAGCGATCCCTTAGAGCTCGCATGGATTGACCTGACAAACAATGACCCCGATGAAGTGAAATTTGCCTCAACGACCGAGCACATCTTCACTTCCAATGTGGACACATGGAGCACAATTGGTAAGGTGGACTTCATCGACAACGTGAGCGGCTGTTACATCATTCGTGCTATGTACCAGAAGGAGGTTATTGATGCTTTATACAAGCAGATTTATCCCAATGAGAACCTGGATTTAATTCCTTTAGATGACTTGCTGGAGATTGAATCTGACTATTATGTGGCTTGCTCATCTGGATTAATCAATGAAATCAAGAGTGCCAATGAGTTGAATAAGCGTATCATGGAGATTTCAGACAAGGACCTTGAAGAGTTCTCTTCCAATATGGTCGCTTTTGATCAAGAAGACCTTGATTCACTATACGAGGTGATAGATGAAGAATACACGCAAAATATGACCAAGAAAATTGAAGCAAAGAAGAATTTCCGTAAAAATAGAGCCACCATGTATCCCAATGAGGATCATGGACATAAGAATAAAGGAAATAAGAAATAGAACTAACAACAACTAAAAGATATAACAAAATGGAACATACTAAGTGTTTGATTATCGGCTCGGGCCCTGCGGGCTACACGGCTGCGATTTATTTGGTGCGTTCGGCCATTGACTGCTTGCTCATCGAGGGCTTGCAGGTGGGCGGACAGTTGACTCAGACGACCACTATCGAGAATTTCCCGGGTTTTCCTGAGGGGGTTGATGGTTTCCAGTTGATGGAAAACATGCGTCAGCAGGCCGTGAATCTGGGGGCGAAGATGAAGTCGGGCCTCGTGGCTGGTATCGACATGAGCCAGCGCCCGTTCCTCGTTACCCTCGACGGTGGCGAGCAACTCACTGCCGACACCGTGATTGTGGCCACCGGCGCTACTGCCAAGTATCTGGGCTTGCCCGATGAGACGAAATATGCGGGCCAGGGCGTTTCGGCATGCGCTACCTGCGACGGCTTCTTCTACCGCAAGAAGGTCGTTGCCGTTGTGGGCGGCGGTGACACCGCATGTGAGGAGGCCGATTACCTGAGCCACCTTGCCAATAAGGTGTATCTCATCGTGCGCAAGGACTACCTGCGCGCCAGCGAGGCAATGCAGCAACGCGTCAAGGAGAACGAGAAAATCGAGATCTTATTCAATACCAATACCGTGGGCCTCTTTGGCGACAATGGTGTTGAGGGAGCTCACCTCGTGCGCTTCAAGGGCACTGACAAGGAGGAATTGTTCGATATCGCTATTGATGGCTTCTTCCTCGCCATTGGTCACCGTCCCAACACCGAGTTCTTGGGTGGCCAGATCGACCTTGACGAACTGGGCTACATCAAGTTGACGGGCCATAATACCGCAACCAATGTCGAAGGTGTGTTTGCTGCCGGTGACGTGGCCGACCCGCACTATCGTCAGGCCATCGTGGCTGCTGCTGGAGGCTGCCGCGCCGCCCTCGATGTGAAAGAATTCCTGACGCGCTAAAGCGTTTATCAGACCTGCATTAAAGGACATGGGACATGCGTTTCATGTCTTTTTTTGAATTTTACTTGATGAGATTGGATTGTTTTAAGTATTTTTGCAACGGTTTTATTAGTATTTGTTCTCTTTAAATTACAGGTTTATTATGAAAAAACTGACTCTTTTTATCGCAGCGATTGCTGCATTTTGCATGTGTGCCCAGGCCCAGGAAGTGATGAGCGGTGCCATTCAGGTAGGCGATTACGAGAACGCTACCGAGATCTACAACGGCTCTTACTTTGACATGGCTCCAACCAATTTCTATCTGGCTCACACTGGAGCACAAATGATCTTTACGCCCGACTTGCTCTCAGACTTTGAGGGCAAGGAAAACGTGAAGATTACTGAATTGAGATTCAAGTTCTATTGTGAGAGTTTTGAAGATATTTACCGCGACATGAAGGTTTATCTTCAGGAAACCGACGCAGTGCAATTTGCTGTTAATCAAGATGGCATCAAGCAGTTCTTTAACTTTGGCGATTTGGCCTTTACGGGTGACTATAGCATCGAGATGTTGAATAGCTACGGTGAGGATTGTGAGATTGTTGTGACGATGTCTGCTCCGTTTGCGATTACTCCTGGCAAGGGCCTTCTCGTGACAATTACCTTTGATGCCCAGGACGATGATAACTGCACGATGGGTTCAGACTATGCTCCCTTCTACACTTCAGGCATCAGGGGCAAGGCGATGACCTATACCGACAATTGGACCAGTTTCTTGGAATATGCTGAGGGTAGCGACTTCCCCAATGCCACAGCAGTGCTGGGTTGTGGTACCAATGTTGAACTGCCCGTGACCCTCATCGGGTACACCTATACCGAGGGCGGATCAGAGAGCCTGCGTGGTGATGTGAACAAGGATCACGAAGTTTCCATCGCCGATGTATCGGCTCTTATTGACTACCTCTTGGGTAATGAGGTTGATCCGTTTGACGCCGAGGCTGCCAATTGCGACCTGAGTGAGGACGGCATTAGCATTGCCGACGTTTCGGCACTCATCGATTATCTGCTGTCTGGTGCCTGGTAATCAAGTTGTTAACTGAACAGTAAAACCGGAATCGCCTTGAGTATGCGGTTCCGGTTTTATATTTTGAATAAATATGGACGTTTTAATGCGAATTTCGCTAATTAAACGTATTACTATTTGATGACTGAGTGAAATTCGCATTAGACCCGCAGGGTCGTCGGCGTTTATCTGTGATGGCGATTATTCGGCGGGGACGTCGATGTTATGGGTCATGACAAGGTCGTGGGTGCGGGTCATGAAGCGTGCAAACTCGGCTTTGGAGTCGGGGCGCAGGAGGTCAGGACGCGACTCGGGGATGAGAACGTAGTTTTGGCCACTGGCAACAGGCTTCTGGACAAAGAAGAGCTTGTAGCGTGGTTCCACAACGACGGCGTGGCCGTTTTCCATCCTTAACGAGACTTTCACCATGGCACCGCCGCGAGTGTCGATATCACTCTGGTTGCTGATGAAATTACCCATGCTATAGACGAGCAGCACGTTTTTGCCATATTCCTGGCTATAGCGCATCTCCATCGGCTCAACGACATGGGGATGGCCGCCGATGATGAGGTCAACGCCTTGAGTGACAAGCCAGTCGGCAAGGGTGCGCTGCGAGGCCACGGGCTTGAGTTGGTACTCGATGCCCCAATGCAGGTTCACGCAGATGGCGTGTGCACCGCGTTCCCGTGCCAGCGCGATGTCGTTGGCAATCTGTTGTTGGTCGATGAAATCTACAACGACGTTCCCCTGGATGGGGATGCCGTTAGTGCCATAGGTGTAGTCTAGAAAAGCGATTTTCATACCCTTGACATTGACAATGTAAGGGATGCGCTGAGCTCGTTCCTGGTCATTGGGATAGGTGCCGATGTGGGCTATACCCATAGAATCCAATGCGTGATAGGTGCGTACCAAGCCTTTGTCACGGCGGTCCAGACAATGGTTGTTGGCGGTCAGGAACAGGTCGAAACCCACGTCTCGCAGCCGCTGGGCATAGCTGTCGGGCGCACTAAAGCATGGATATCCCGTGTAGGGCTTGCCACCCAACGGACACTCCAGATTGACGACAGCTAGATCGGCCCACTGGACGTCGTCCTGGATATACTGGAAACACGGCGTGTAGTCGTAGGTCCCGTCGGGCTGCTGGGCTGCGGTGAGTTGTGGAGCATGTTGCATTGCGTCGCCCACAAACATCAGGTTGACCGTGTGATTGCTCTGAAGCAACGACACGACCGACAACATCAATATGGAAAGAAGGTTCATCTGGCAAGTAGTTATAAGTGGTGCCCCACGGGGCAAAAACAAATTTTCACGAATTTAACCAATGGATGAAATCACATGATATTGGGTCAAATTCGTGAAAATAAGCATTAAAAAGTTATCTTTGGCAGGTTAGCGTCCGCGCTTGGTGGCCTTGGCGTTGGCCTTGGCGGCGCGCATCATCTGCATGGGATTGGTCGATACCTGGTGCATCACCTTGCGCATCTGCAGGAATTGCTTCAACAGGCGGTTGACTTCCTCAACGCTGGTGCCGCTACCGGCGGCAATGCGCTTGCGGCGGCTGGCGTCGATAATGTCGGGATTGGCGCGCTCCTGGGGCGTCATCGAGCCGATGATGGCTTCAACACCCTTGAATGCGTCGTCGGGTATATCAATATCCTTGATAGCCTTGCCCACGCCGGGAATCATCGCAGCCAGGCTCTTGAGGTTACCCATCTTCTTGATTTGCTTGATTTGCTTGATGAAGTCATCAAAGTCAAACTTGTTCTGCTTGATTTTCTTCTCCAGCTTCTCGGCTTCGGCCTCGTCATACTGCTGTTGCATGCGGTCAACAAACGACACGATGTCGCCCATGCCCAAGATGCGGTCGGCCATACCTGACGGACGGAAGGGGTCAAGGTCGGTCATCTTCTCGCCGATACCCACAAACTTGATGGGCTTATCGACAACGGCGCGGATCGACAGGGCAGCACCACCTCGGGTGTCACCATCGAGTTTGGTAAGTACAACGCCGTCAAAGTCCAGACGCTCGTTAAAGGCCTTGGCAGTGTTCACGGCATCCTGACCTGTCATGGAGTCCACAACAAACAGGGTCTCGTTGGGGTGGATGGCATCCTTGATGGCCTTGATCTCGACCATCATGGCCTCGTCAACGGCAAGGCGACCAGCGGTATCGACAATCACCAGGTCAAAGCCATTCTGCTTGGCATGCTCGATGGCGTGCTGGGCGATAGCAACGGGATCCTTACTCTCGGGCTCGCTATAGACGGGCACGTCGATCTGCTCGGCGATGGTCTTCAACTGCTCGATGGCGGCGGGACGGTAAACGTCGCAGGCGACAAGCAGCGGTTTGCGTTTTTCTTTACCGGTCTTGAGGCGGTTGGCAAGTTTGCCAGTGAATGTGGTCTTACCGGAACCTTGCAGACCCGACATCAAGATGATGGCGGGATTACCCTCGATGCTGAATGAGGCTTCCTCGCCACCCATCAGGGCTGTCAGTTCATCGTGAACGATTTTCACCATCAACTGGCTGGGGTTAACAGCGTTGATGACGTTCTGGCCCATGGCTTTGTTCTTGACGTCATCGACGAACTTCTTGGCCACGGGATAGCTGACGTCGGCGTCCACGAGCGCGCGGCGCACCTCTTTCAGGGTTGATGCTACATTGATTTCGGTGATTCGGCCTTGTCCTTTCAGGACTTTAAATGACCGTTCAAGTTTCTCAGATAAATTCTCAAACATTATTTTGGCGGTTTTTGATTTCTGGATGTTAAACTACGAATTGCGCTGTATAAACGAATAAACCCATCTTCGTCGAGTTAAAGGCTCGCGGAACTCGCAGGTTATTACTATATGATTATTATTTCTTCTTAATCAACTTGTTGGTTGCAGTGTCGGGGAAGACGATTTGCTGTTTGAAGTTACGGCCTTCCTCGGGGGTGACGATAGCATAAGCCATAATGATGATGATATCGCCTACCTCTACCTTGCGCGCTGCAGCACCGTTCAAGCAGATTGTGCCGCTGCCGCGCTCACCGGCGATGGTGTAGGTGTCCAGTCGCTCACCATTGTTCACGTCAACGATATACACGCGTTCTCCCTCGATGATGCCGGCGGCATCCATGAGGTCCTGGTCGATAGTGATGCTACCGATGTAGTTGAGGTTAGCATCGGTCACCGTAACGCGGTGAATCTTGGATTTCATGACCTGGATATACATATCTTCTCTAGTTTTAAACTTTCACTAATCTCTAATCCCTAAACTCTAATCACTTCTTATAGGTGATGTTGTCAATCTCGCGCACGTCCCCGCAATAGACGGTGATACAGCCAACGATATAATCGCTGTCGTCCCAGCTGGTGACAGGCTGCAAAGTGATGCCGTCACAAATCGAGAAATACTCGGTTTCCATCTCGGGCCATGCGTTAATAGTGGCAACTACCCAATCGTGGGTCTGCTCAACAGTATGGTCTTTGGCAAACTCCAAGCTGCGCTGCAGGGTGGCATAGATTTGTGGGGCGACCTTGCGCACCTCGGGGGTAAGGCGCACGTTGCGGCTGCTCTTGGCCAGGCCGTCATCCTCGCGGATGCACGGACATTGCACGATGTCGAGATTAAAGCCCAGTTGCTTGATCATCGCGCGGATGACAGCAATCTGCTGGAAGTCTTTCTCGCCGAAGTAGGCACGGTCGGGCATCACCCACGAGAAGAGTTTGCTCACGATTTGGCACACGCCATTGAAGTGGCCAGGGCGCATGGCGCCTTCCATCACCTGCTGGACGGGGCCGAGGTCAAACACGCGGGTATCGGGCTCGGGATAGATTTCCTCGACGGTGGGCATGAAGGCCACGTCAACGCCACAGGCTTCAAGCATCGCGGCATCACGCTCGGCGGTGCGGGGATAGGTGCGCAGGTCTTCCTTGTTGTTAAATTGGGTCGGGTTCAGGAAACAACTCACCGCAACGGCGTCGTTCTCCTTACGTGCCCGATCAACGAGCGACTTGTGACCCTCGTGCAAGGCGCCCATCGTGGGCACCAGACCTACTGACTTACCTGCCTCGCGGAAAGCCTGAACGGCCTCGCGCAACTCATTGACCTTGCTGATAATTTTCATTGTCAATTTTAATTTTTGGATTTAATCTGCAAAATTACTATGCAAAACCCACACTAGCAAATTGCGTGCCAAATTTATTTCATAAAATTGGTTTTTAATCTTTGCCGTCGTCTAAAAGAATGTTCCCAATTGCGTTATGCGACCAACACCCTATTTGCAAATGGCAACGCTAAAGCCCCATGTTTGGGACAATGAATCAAACATGGGGCTTGTTTAGTAATAGGAAGGAGCACTTACTCGGGCCAGGTGCCGCTCAGCAGGTAGTCGATGAGGGCACTGACGTCGGCGATACTGATTTCGTCGTCAGTGTTGCAGTTAGCGTTCACCGCATCAATGCCTGCTGGATCTCCGCTCAGCAGGTAGTCGATAAGCGCGCTGACATCAGCGATATTGACCTCGCCACTGCAATCCACGTCACCGCGCAGTATTCCCCCCTCCTTGGTGAGTTTCCAGACGGTGATATGTCCTCCTGGATAATACTGGTAGATGATGACGTTGCGGTTATCGATGACCTCGGCATTGAGCCAGTTGGCTTGGAATTCGTTGGCGTTGGCGTTAACTGTCTGCGGGACATACACGATGGGCTCGGCCTCATTGGGCTCGGCCACGGCAAAGCCGTCCAGGTAATTATTGATAGTGGGGTAGAGCACATAATCCTTGCCGTTCCACACAAAGGGGAATGCGCCGTTGCAGTTGCCCTTGTTGGGCACCGAGATGTCGGTGCCGACAAAATTTTCGCCTTCGGGCTCCATCTTGACGATTGTTTCGCTGGAGCGGTTAACGTAGAGCACCGCCTTGTTACCGTTAGCATCGGTATAGGCATTGAGCACCGTTCCTGATGTGGCGTTAACGCCATCGCAATAAGCCAGATAAGTGTAATCTTCGTCCACTTGGCCCCCAGTGATGGTGATACGGCTAATACTAGAGCCACTGTTGGCGCCGACGAGGAAGAATTCGCCATTTTCCATAAGGTTACCTCTTGCATAGCCCAACAGGTCGCAGCGCCCAAAGTTGGTGACCTCGGCTGGCAGGACATGAGTCACGACTTGGCCAGTAGCGGGATTGATAACCTTGATGGTGGGACTGCTGGTGTTCCAGGGATGAGAGAACTGGGCGTCGCTGACAACGAGGTTGCCGGCTTCGTCGCGGGTGAGTCCCACGTTGTGACCGCCCGTATAGCTCGCTCCCGTCAAGCCATTCTGGTCTACCACGAGAATTGTCGAAGCGTTCCTATCATTGATGTAGAACTTGCCGTCCATGCCGAAGCCCTGGCGCACATTGGTCGTAGTGAAGAAGTTGAGGTTGTTGATTTCCCACACTTTATTGATGCTGTAGGTGACAGGCGTGGGCTGGTCGGGATCTGGGTCAATAGGATCACTGATGCCCAGGTAGGCCGGTTCACTCTCATTGCCATATCCGTCAATGACACACACCGCATACCAATAACCGCTCTGATAGGCATTGGGTAAAGTATATTCGGGTCGATAAGTGATGCCTAGCAGGTAATCGCTCTTGATGCCCTCATAGGCGGTGATCATGGCCTGTGCCGGTGTCAGGTCGCTGGGCACCGCATAGACCGAATACTTTACCAGCGTGCCGGGCTGAACCGTCCATGTGAGGTCGGCGCCGTTCATGGCGAGGTTGGCGGGCGCACCATATCCAGGCGCTTGCTTCCATGTCACGGCGGGAATTATAGCAGGGTGCTGGAAGGTGTTGTTTGCCAGGTAGTTGCCAAGACCGCTGACGCCGCCGTTGTTGCCGTTGATATTCTTTGCGCTGTAGAGCACGGCTCCAGGCGCGTTGTTCTCGGTGTATTGGCGAGAATAGTTGATTTGTTTGGTGATTTCGGCCCAGTCGTTGCTCGTGTTGTTGCCCTCGGCCAGGAACGAGATGCTGTGGCTGGCAAAATGGTGACGGCCATAATGCCTGGCGATGTAGCTCCACCACTGCGTCAGCGGGCCAAAGGGATTGGTCGAGTGGGTCGTCTTCCAGTATAGTTGTGGTGAAATATAGTCGATGGTACCCTGTTCCAACCAGGCCAGCGGGTCGCTGAAGATGCCGTTGTACTGCCAGTCGCTGCCAGTGGGGCAGGGGGTGACGCCATGTTGTCCTGCCGATGTGCTTGCAGTGCCCGCCACTCCTGCAGGGCTGATGCCGAAACGCACCTCGGGCTTGTTGTCCTGAATCATGTTATAGACATCCCTGACCATCATGTTGACGTTGTTGCGGCGCCAGTCGGCTAAGGTCATATCCACGCCCGAGTCGTTCCACAGTTTGTAGTCTCCAGCACTGCTGTTGGTGGGGATACCGTTAGGATAGAAGTAGTCATCAAAGACGATACCGTCCACGTCATAGTTGGTGATAATCTCCTTGATGACGTTCACGATGCGCTGGCGAGTCTCGGGAAGGCCGGGGTTGAGAATCGTGTAGGTGGTAGAGCCGTTGGTGTATGACAGGAGCATGCCAGCGTCCTTTAACTCTTGATCTTGTGGCGTATTCCAGTTGGTGCCCGTGCTCCAGCGGTAGGGGTTAATCCATGCATGGCACTGGATGCCGCGGGCATGGCACTGCTGGACGGCATATTCCAGTGGATCGTAGCCGGGATGCTTGCCTCGAGTGCCCGTCAAGTAGCTCGACCAGGGCTCATAACTGGACTGGTAGAACGCGTCACACATGGTGCGCACCTGCAGGAAGATGGCATTAAAGTTCTGGGCTTGCAGGTTATCGAGATAGGCATTCAGTTCGGCCTTTTGAGCACTGGCATTATTGACTGATGTCGGCCAGTCAATACGATAGACGGTGGCGACCCATGCGGCGCGCATTTCGCGCTTGATCGCCTCCTCGGCGTTGGCACAAAGACCTGCTGTCACAGCAAGGGCGACGAGCAGCATGATGATACGTTTCATATATCGACGTTTTTTTAGAGGTTGGAAATTATTTTTTAGCTTATCAGCCACAAAGTTAGCGAATATTTCCAAAATTTTTTTCATCTTTGTGCAACTTTTTTGAAGCGATGTTGCTGAAAGAGCCTCGAAGAGGGTAATCGGGTCGAAGATCCCGATTTCAATGAGAAACACCATGCAAGCGCATCGAGGATGCGCGCAGCTTGGTGCTGAAGAGCTGTCAGAGAAGTGCGTCGAAGACGAACTTCGTCCAATTCAGCATTTGCGACAGAGGGTTATTTGAGTTACCTTTGCATTTCAATCCGATTATTCAGAGTTGTTATGAGTGCAGTTAGTTCAATGTATCATATAGTCATCAACACTTATCGTCGTCAGATGACAATCCCAGATGAGACTAGTGAGCATCTTTATCGTTATATTTGGTCAATAGTAAAGAGCCGTGGTTGTCGCCTTTATCGCATCAATGGCATCGGTAACCATATACACATGCTCGTTGAGTTGGCCCCAACAGTAGCGTTGAGTGATCTCGTGCGAGATATTAAGCAGGGTAGCAGCAAGTGGGCAAAACAGCAAGCCTATTTCCCACAGTTCAGTGGTTGGGGAAAGGAATATGGCGCTTTTTCCTGCAGTTCTCGAGACAAAGAATCTATCACCAATTACATTATCAATCAACGTGAACATCACAAAACAGAATCGTTTGAGGAAGAGTACAGGACCATGCTCGATCTGTCAGGAATTGAGTGGAATGATTATCGCCTAACTTGAAGTTCCTCTACGAGGCACTTTCAATACGATCAGCAAAGCACCAAGCGGCGTGGGCCTTCGACCCACTTGCATGGTGTTACTCAACAAAGCCGGGCCTTCGACCCGTCTACCTCTTCGAGGAGAACCGACGACGAAAACTTTGTGCAACTTTTTTGAAGTGAATTGCAGAAAGAGCCCTGATGAGAGCAATCGGGTTGTAGATGCCGATATTTGAGTTACCTTTGCATTAGTAATCAGCCTTTTTTGAGGTTTTTCCAAAATTTTTTTCATCTTTGTGCAACTTTTTTGAAGCGATGTTGCGTCTAATGCATGAAAACGGCTTACAGCCACTAACAATTAACAACGACTTAAAAAAGAAATAAAAATGAGAAAGACGATTTTAACATTAGTGATGATGCTGGCCATGGCGCTCTTGGCCACCGCAGGGCCAAACGTGAAGGCGACTCCTGCCAGCAAGACCAATGTGGAATTCAAGGGCGACTCGATCGTCGTTACCGAGGGCGACAAATCGGTGACCGTGAGTGGACTGCCCGAGATGCAGAAGGTGCGTGACCGGATCAACGAGGCGCTCGACGACACGCTGACCGCTGGCTCTGGCACTTCGGTGGAAATTGATGGCCACAAGGGTGATCTTTCGCCCGAGGATATCAAGTACATGAGCGACCACTGGGGCGAAGTGGCTAAGCAGATTGCTTATGCTTCAATCGCGGGTCTGCTGGCTCTGGTGCTGCTCGTGCTGCTGTTCCGCTTCCTGAACCGCCGTAACAAGTACCGCGTCATCGAGAAGGCGATTGAGAATAACTACCCGCTCAATGAGATCTCACTCAACGACGCCAAGCGCAGTGCCATCTATGTGCAGCAGCCTGTCGTAACGCAAGTTTCGCAGCCTGGTCAGGTGCCCGTGGGTTCGCCGCTCCAGGGTCAGACCCCTGATAATCCCATCGTGATGACCGACATGGTCAACTGGCGTGCGATGATGCCCGCAGTCAGGGTGCTGGGTTGGGGTTTATTCCTTGCATTGTTCGGCATGTTTGTTGCTGGCGGTGATGACCCGTTCACGTTCATTGGTTTGGCACTGATGTTTGTGGGTCTGTGCAAGGGATTTATCCTCTATAAGGAGCAAAAGGCATTGCAGGAGGCCTGGAAGCGTTCAGGCCAGATGCACTCCCAACAGGAGCCCATGCGCGAAGGCATCCCCGTGCCTCCACCCCTTGACGACGATTACAAGGATGACGAAAACACTCCCTACCAACCCTACTAATCATCTCTACTGATGTTATCCAAGCTTGATGAAATAAGACTGCTGTCGCAATGCGCCCTGGCCGACAACCGGGACGCATTCGGCCGGCTCGTCGAAGCCTATCAGCCGCGTGTGCGTCGGTTCTTGCTGAACCTGACCATGGGCGACGAGATGCTGACCGACGACCTGGCACAGGAGACGTTCATCAAGGCCTATGTGGGCATACGCGGGTTCAAGGGGCTTTCGTCTTTCGGCACCTGGCTATACCGCATCGCCTACAATGAGTTCTATAACCATACCCGCCGTCACCAAGAAGATCATGTCGAGGACATCTCTCGCATGGGTGATGTCTCCACTGCCGCTACCGATGCCATCGACGCCATGATGACCGTTCAGGAGGCCTTGGCGCGACTCAACGACAACGAGCGCGTGGCAGTCACCCTGTTCTACATCGAGGATCAACCTCTCAAGCAGGTGGCCAAGATCATGCAGATGCCCGAAGGCTCAGTAAAGTCTCTAATTTTCCGTGCCAAGGGCAAGATGAAACAATTTATCGACCAATAAAACGTTACTAAGATATGAATACCATTGATGAAGATAAGAAACTGGCGCAGGTGCTCAAGCAGGGTGCCCATGACCCTGGGGAGAATCCCTGGTTCACCCGCCGTGTGCTCAACAAGTTGCCTGAGAAGCAACCTCGCAGCTCATGGGCCACGACGGTCCTGTATGCCTTCGCCCTGGTGGCATGTGCCGTCTGCTGGCTCGTGATGTGGCGTGGACAGGATTGGGGCGCCGTCACCGTGCGCGACATCCTCTATAACGCGATGATGGGCGTCGTCACCCTCACCATCCTGTGGCAGACCATCGCCTCGTTTCTCCATGCTGCCGACGTGTAGCCTGCCTGATAGTGGATGTGACGGATAGAACGGATATAACGGAGGGAACGGGTTGATTTGTCCGTTCCCTCCGTCACATCCGTTATATCCGTTCTCTCTGTTAAAGATTACAGTCCAAATAGTTTCTTGGCGCGATCGAGTAGGGTGGGGTCCTTGATGTTGTTCAATTCGTTGAGGATCCACTCGGGGCTGATGTCCTTGAAACTTTTTACCAGGCCACGGGTGAGTTGGGTATCGGGATGGTCACAGCACCACTGCATCATGCCTTGTGTGTCGCAGTAGAGGCGGTTTGACACGAGGACGTGGAAATCGCCCAGCAGTTGAGCCGGCTCGGTGATGTGTGCCTGGGCCTCGTTGAGGAAGGCATCGACTCTATCATAGAAGGTCTTGTCGCTCAACGGTGTCCATGAGAGTACCTCGAGAGCACGCTTGTCGCGCCAGTAGTTGGTCAGCAGTGTCGTGTCGGCACTAAAGACAGTGCCGATCTTGCCGATGGTGAAGTTGCCATCATTACCAATGGTGACAGGCACCTCGTTGTGGATAAACCACAGGGTGGAGTCGGTGTCCACGCCGTCGCGCTGCACATTGTAGGAAATCCAGCGGCTGATATTGATGGGTTTGCCCCACTTGTCGGGCATGACCATGCGCATCGAGTCGATACCCATGTGGCGCGTGTGCTCATCGACGTCGTCCCAGTAGGACAGGTTCACTGCACCGCCGCACTCGCCCAGACGCATAAAGTCAATCATGCCGTCCTTGCCATAGGTTGCCAGCCAACCTGTGCGCATGTCGCTGTAGGACGTATGTCCCAGCAGCAGGGTAATGCCCTTGTCAGGGTAGTCCTTCACGCCCCACACACTGACAATTGTGTTCATTGTGTCCACGTACATCACCTTGTCAAGGCCAATGGCCTCACAGGTAGCCAAGTCGAGTAACATGTGGGGAAAATTTTCGCCATCGTTGTCATAGCGGAGGTCATTGCCGCTAAGCGTCAGTGAGTCGTCGCAGATGCCTGCACTGCACAAGAAGTCGTGACCGTTGTTGATGCTGTCGCCCGGTTGCCACTTGCTCGTGCACGATACAATGGCCAACGCCAGGATAATTAAAACAAAATGTCTCATATTTTCAGTTGTTGATTGTTAATTATCAATTGAGAAGGCGGATGCCAACTATTAACTATTCTCTATTAACTATTAACTCTATTAACTCTATTAATTCTCCAGTTTGCGGTAACGCACGCGCGTCGGTTCTTCCTTGCCCAGACGCTTGAGCTTGTTTTCCTCGTATTCACTGTAGCTGCCTTCAAAGAAGAACACGTTGCTGTTGCCCTCGAAGGCCAGGATGTGGGTGCAGATGCGGTCCAGGAACCAGCGGTCGTGGCTGATGACCACAGCACAGCCGGCGAAGTCTTCCAGACCTTCCTCCAGTGCACGCAGGGTGTTCACGTCGATGTCGTTGGTGGGCTCATCGAGCAAGAGGACGTTGCCCTCTTCCTTGAGCGCCAATGCCAGCTGCAGGCGGTTGCGCTCACCGCCCGAGAGGACGCCGCACTTCTTCTGCTGGTCCACGCCGCTGAAGTTGAAACGCGACAGGTAGGCGCGGGCATTGACGTCGCGACCTCCCATGCGTAGCAGCTCCACTCCGCCCGAGATAACCTCATACACCGTCTTGTCGGGGTCAATGCTCGTGTGCTGCTGATCGACATAGACAGCCTTGACCGTCTCACCGACCTCAAACACGCCGCTATCGGGTTTCTCCAGCCCCATAATCAGGCGGAACAGCGTTGTCTTGCCAGCGCCGTTGGGACCGATAACGCCCACGATGCCGTTGGGCGGCAACATGAAGTTGAGGTCGTCAAACAGCAATTTGTCGCCAAAGGATTTAGCCACATGCTGTGCCTCGATGACTTTGTTGCCCAGGCGGGGGCCGTTGGGAATGAAGATTTCGAGTTTTTCCTCTTTTTCCTTGACGGTCTCGTTCAGCAGTTTATCGTAACTGTTCAAGCGCGCCTTTCCCTTGGCTTGACGGGCTTTAGGCGCCATGCGCACCCATTCCAACTCGCGTTGCAGGGTCTTCTGGCGCTTGCTCTCGGTTTTCTCTTCCATGGCAAGGCGTTGGGTCTTCTGCTCCAGCCAGCTGCTGTAGTTGCCCCTCCAGGGGATGCCCTCGCCGCGGTCAAGTTCAAGGATCCATCCTGCCACATGGTCGAGGAAGTAGCGGTCGTGGGTCACGGCGATAACGGTGCCTTCATATTGCTGCAGGTGCTGCTCCAGCCAGTCGATGGACTCAGCGTCGAGGTGGTTGGTGGGCTCATCGAGCAAGAGGACATCGGGTTTCTGCAACAGCAGGCGGCACAGGGCCACTCGGCGTCGTTCACCACCGCTCAGGTGCTCAGTCAACTGGTCACCCTCGGGACAGCGCAGGGCGTCCATCGCACGTTCCAGGCGGCTATCGAGATTCCACGCGTCGGTGGCGTCGATGATGTCCTGCAATTCGGCTTGACGGGCAAAAAGTTTATCCATCTTCTCGGGATCCTCGTAGTACTCCGGCAGACCGAACTTGAGGTTGATTTCCTCAAATTCCTTCAACGTGTCCACCACGTGCTGCACGCCTTCTTGTACCACCTCCTTGACCGTCTTGGTCGGGTCAAGTTGCGGGTCCTGGGGCAGGTAGCCCACCGAGTAGCCTGGGGCAAATACCACTTGTCCTTGGTACTGTGTCTCCAAGCCTGCGATGATTTTCATCAGGGTGGATTTACCGGCACCGTTCAAGCCGATGATGCCGATTTTGGCGCCATAGTAGAACGAGAGGTAGATGTTCTTGAGGATTTGCTTCTGGTTCTGCTGGATGGTTTTGCTCACGCCCACCATCGAGAAGATGATTTTCTTGTCGTCAACTGTTGCCATAATTCTTTATTTAGTTTTAATTGAGTCGGTTTTAAGGAGCTCTCGGAGGTCTCGGAGATCTCGGAGTTCTCGGGGGTCTCTATTTTTTATAGCGGTGTTCTTTGCGGGCTTGGAACATTTGTTCCTTGATACCGCCTTGTTCAAGGAATCGCCGCTTGATGCTCTCGATGAGCCTTACCATCAGGAAATCATATTGGTGTATCATCGTCAAGGCAATGTTGGCAATGGTCTCTGGGGAACGTTCTTTACATTTGGCGATATACACGTTGGGATCATTGTTGGCCTTGCAGAACTTTCTTGTGGCATTTGTTCTCGGGTCATTACCGCCCCAACATTCTAGTTCATGATGCATCAAGTAGTCCTCATAATCGGCTTTGAGCTCGTGCATACTGCCACGCGCAACATTCATGAGTTTGATTTCCATCTCTGTTGAGGTGTTGCCGTCAACGCTAGCTTCAGCGATATTCTGCTTCCCGCTGCGAGCAGCCTGCACCATCTGGTCTATCGTCCGATCGCCCCTGGAGAAATAGGTGTTGGCGAAATGAAAGGTGACGGCATAGATGCATGTCGCCAACTTGTAAACCGCCAGATTTTCATAATTCCCGCGTTGTGGCAAGAACTCCCTTTTCCCCTCCATAATGAGTCACTGATTGTATTTTTTCGCAAATTTACTTTAAAACCAGCATATCAGCAACTTTTTCCCGTTATTTTTAAAGGAGAACTCTGAGATCTCGGAGACCTCAGAGACCTCGGAGAACTCGGAGAACTGCTGTAAAACTCAATAATCACCAAAAGGTTACAAATTAGTAGTAATACTAGTCTTGGATTACAGGTGCTTGGTCAGGGGAGTGTCGTCCCATGAGTTGACAAGGGCCGTGAGCCACTGGCGGGCCGACGGGTTGTCGAGGCGGGCTATCTCGTGAAGCAGGGCAGGGCGGTCAACGGATGGTAACTTGAAGTAGCGCAGCAAGTTGTTGCCGTTGTCGCGATGTGCTGCCATCCACGCTAGGAAGCGTTGCGGATTGGACTTGTAGAGTTGGGCGACATCGAGAGCGAAGGGGTTGTACTCATAATCGGCGGCGTAGGTGGCCTCGACTTGAGGCACAAACGCGTTCCACGTGTCCATCACGCCGGGGTCATGCAGTGAGCACACCAGCAGGTCCCATGTCTTGAAATCCATGGCGGCATAGTAATCCACCATGCCCTGCTCCTTAACGACTTGCTGCCCCAATAGGACAAACTGCCCCTTGGCGTCGATGCTATAGGTTTGTTCCCATGCCTGTTGCCATTGTGGCTTGCTCTTGAGGTCGTCCTCGAAGTTCATCAGGCAACGCCCCATCACGCGGTGAAGCGTCATGCCACCCGCGCCGTCGAAGGTGATGTGGCTGTCGAGGGTATGGGCGTTATCGTCATCAGCTTTGGACAAGTCACGCCGCCACAGCAGGTGCATCTCTCGCGTGTTGATAGCGTCGAGGGGATGTCCCTGCTTGTCATAGGTGACAAGATCCACACAGTAGCCCAAACCGTTGCATGCATAGTAGGCCGCCAGGGTGATGCCGTCACCCATGTCGCGCACGCCCAGCAGCAGCCAGTTGCTCATCGGGTCGGGTATGCCGTTCCCCACGGGAACAATGAGGGCTTGATACTGTTTTTCGTCAAGTCGTTTGCCTTTCAGGTCATCGATGGTCTGTTCAGGGTCGCCGCAATAGATATCGGGCATCGTCAAGGAGTCGCCCAGCAGCAACTTGTCATTGATGGTTATTCCCAATTCATCAAGGAAGGCGAAATGCCCCTCCTGCACTTTGCCGCCCCCAGAGCACGCTTGCAGAGCGCCCGCCAGCAGTATAGTGATAGTCCAAATGATGTTTTTAAACGTCATAGAATTGTTATTTTCAGGAAATTATTGGGTTTTGTTTATCGTGATATGATGTGTGCAAAGGTATGCGTTTTGATAATCACGAGCAAGAGAAGCATAGTTTTTTTGGAATGATTAGGGAGATTTTTGTAATTTTGCGGGGTTATGGAAGGAGAAGAGAGAATAAACATCCAGCACCCCGAGGCGTGGGAATTGCTTGTGTCGATTGATGACAAGCAGGTGAACTACATCCTGTACACGCCGACTGTGGCCAATTCGCTCATTGTCGGCGAGGTGGCTCGTACCGACGACTCGTTGCAGTCGCTGGAGGATGCCATCTATGATACCCCCGAACTGTTGAATGAATACAAGCGGGTGAGGGTGGTGATCAATTCTCCGCATTTTGTGTTTCTGCCTGTGGAAACCGATGACGAGGTTTGTCAGGAACTTGTGCGTCAGGCTTTCCCAGGTGATGATGGTGATGTGGCCGTGAACTCATTGCAGTCATGTGGCGTGAAACTGGCCTACATGTTGCCTCATGGTATGGGGGCCTTCTTGGGACGAACATTCAACTATCCCACGGTGTTCCATCATCTGGTGCCGCTGTGCGGGTATTTCAAGGAGGCGGACCGTGGCCACGGCATTGCCGGCATGTTCCTGAACCTGCAAGCGGGCGCTATGGACATGGCCATCTATCGCGACGGCGAGTTCCAGTGCGCCAACACGTATCCCTTCACCAGCGCTCAGGATGCCGTCTATTTTGCCCTGAACGCTTGGCGCACCAACGGCATGGACCAGTTGACCGACGAGTTACAGCTCTCGGGCGATGGCGACCTACGTGCCCAGATGACGCCGTTGCTGCGTGAATATGTCAAGTATGTGATGCCCGCTGTGTATCCTGCTGCCGCAATGCAGTTGGGCCGCAATGCGATGCAAGCACCGTTAGACTTAATATTACTGGCCCTATGCGAATAATCAGTGGAAAATACGGGCGCCGACGTTTTGACGTGCCCACTAATATCACCGCGCGCCCAACGACCGACATGGCGCGTGAAAACCTGTTCAACGTCCTGGGTAATATTATTGACCTGGACGAAAAGACGGTGCTGGACCTGTTTGCCGGCACAGGAGCCATGAGTTTTGAATTCCTGTCCCGCGGCTGCGCCCATGTGACCGCGGTGGAAAAAGCCCGCACCCAGGCCGAGTTTATCAAGAAGGTGCAGCAACAACTGGCCGACCCCAACCTGACGCTCATACGCGGTGATGTATTCAAGTTCATCTCCACTTGCCGCCATTCGTTTGACATTATCTTTGCCGATCCGCCCTATGACTTGCCGCGCTTCGGCGAGATTCCCCAGATGGTGCTCGATTCACCCCTGGTTCATGACGGCACATTGTTCATCATGGAGCATCCGCGCGAACACGACTTCAGCGCCCTGCCTCATTTCTCGCAACAGCGTGTCTATGGCAAGGTGAATTTCTCGATTTTTGAGGTTAATTCCAGACCCCAGGGGGAGCAGTAACATGATGACGGACGAGAGTAGATATATCGCGAGGCTGGAGCAGCACGACGTCAAGCCCACCGCATTGCGCATCTTGCTGCTGCGCACGATGATGGCGCATGAGGACGCTTTCTCGCTCCAGAGCCTTGAGGACGAACTCGAGACGGTGGATAAATCGACCATCTACCGCACCATCACCTTGTTCCTCACCCATCACCTCATCCACGCCATCGATGATGGCACGGGCATGTTCAAGTATGCCGTGTGCAGTCCCGATTGCCATTGTGGCGAGGATGATGGCGCCATCGACCACATGCACGCCCATTTCAACTGCGAGAAATGCGGTCGCACCTTCTGCCTGCAGACGACCCAGGTCCCGCTGGTCTCGCTGCCCGGTAATTTTCAGGTTCATAGCATCAACTATGTGCTCAAGGGCTTGTGTCCCGAGTGTGCTGGCGACAGAGATTGTATTTGCAGCCGAAACTAAAAAACTCACAACTGATCATGAAGAAAGTAAGCCGCTGGATACGCAACATATTGATTTTCTTCTTTACCTCGACAATTTTGGCGGTGGTGATCCTCAAGTACATACCTGTGTACATCACGCCGCTGATGCTCATCCGCTGCGTTGAGGCGGTCATCGATGGTGATACTCCAGCCATCAACCACCACTGGGTGCCGCTGGATAAGATTAACCACAACCTGCCGCAAGCCGTGATGGCCAGCGAGGACAACCTGTTCCTGAAACACAGCGGCTTTGACTTGGAACAGATACAAAAAGCCCAGATTGAGGCACAGGAGGGGAAACGGCAACGCGGCGCCAGCACAATCAGCCAGCAGACGGCGCGCAACGTCTTCCTGTGGCAGCATCGTTCTTGGTTCCGTAAGGGCTTGGAGGCTTATTTTACGTTCTTGATCGAGAAGATTTGGGGAAAGGAACGCATTATGGAGGTCTATCTCAACTCCATCGAGATGGGACGCAACATCTATGGCGCCGATGCGGTGGCGCGCATCAACTTCGGTACCACCCCCGATAAACTAACGCGTTCCCAGAGTGCCTATATCGCTGTGTCGTTGCCCAATCCGCGAGAGCGCGACAGCGGTCATCCCAGTTCCAAAATGACCAGGATGCAAAAAACAATCAAGAAGCGCATGGGACAGATTGACCAGTTCCCGCGCGACGTGTGCGCTGAGTAAATCGACTATTGATTATTCCTTGGGCATGAAACGTGCCGGGTCTTCCTTGTCTTCCTCGATGGGAGCGACAGGGGGCTCGTTGTTGTCTTGTGGTGTAGCGGCAGATTGAGTCACATCATGTTTGGCGGCGCGGTGAGGCTTGTGTAAATTGTTCTCCAGACGGTTAAATTCCTTTCGCACGTGGCGTCGTCCGTCCTCGTAGGCGTCATCAACAGCGCGCTCGATGGTCTCGTTGAACTTGAATGGCAACATGGAGACGATGGCCGACACAAGCGACAGTGCGGTCAACACGTAGGACAACTTGTAGCCGATGCCAAGCCCGATGATGGAGAAACCCTCGCCCAAATCGTTGTCGGGAGTCACGTCGGGCTCATGGCGCAGCATCACGTCATGCATGCTGCCCGTATCCTTAAAGAACCAGATGCCCAAGATGATGAAGGCGATGCTCAGCAACACCCACCAGCGGCTCTTGAGGCAGTTGAATCCGATGGCTCCAAAGACGGCGATAAAGGGCAGTAGCGCCTTTACAACGCTACCCAGCGAAATGGCTTGTGAAATGGTTCCCGCAGTGAATTGCAGCCCCGTGACCGTGCCATACAACGACAAGACGTAGAACGGCAGGAACACGTAGCAGATGAGGGCCAGCACAAGCAATATATTGGTGATAGGTCTCATGTTATTCAGTAGTTAAAAGCGCTATTATCGAGCGCAAAGATTGGCGAAGTTACATAATTATGATGAAACTCGCCCGAAATGAAACCATTTTTTACACTTATTGACCTTTATTTACTCTGCTAGCGGTTGTTCATCCTTTAACCCTTGCAGTAGTCCCATTTTTGTCCTTGTCGGGCGTTCAGACCGTTGCGGTCGAAAGGACCTGTTCGCAGAATTGCGGGTCTTGCTGGAGCCGCTCGAGGGCTTTCTTGGATGCGCTCTGGTGGGACTCCTTCTTGCTGTAGCCCACGGCGTCGCTGGCATAGATGCCTCCCAGGATGATGGCCGTGCGGAAGACGGGATTCTTGTCGTTGTCGCTGTAGGTGTCCACCAGTTCAAACTCGATGGTCACCCTGTACTTCTGTGTCCACTCGATGAGGCGCGACTTGAAGTTCTGCTCGGTCTTGACCAGGTCGTTGAGGTTGAAATGCTTTTTGATCAGCCGTTCGATGATGAACTTGCGGCAGCGGTTGTAGCCCTGGTCCAGATAGACGGCGCCCACAAGGGCCTCCAGAGCGTTGCCGCAGATGTAGCTGTTATGGGTCGAAGAGTGTGTCAGGGCATGAACGTGGGTGTCGAGATGCAGCGAGTTGCCGATGCGGTTCAGGCTTTCGCGCTGGACGATCTTGGCTCGGGTCGAGGTGAGAAATCCCTCGTGCTTGTTGGGGAAAGTGGAGAAGAGAAAGTCGGCGACCACAGTGTCGAGCACCGCGTCGCCCAGGAACTCCAGGCGCTCGTTGTTGGCCCAATGGCCGTCGGGGAGTTTAACGGGCTTGGAGCGGTGCACCATCGCCAGTTGATAGGGCTTGATGTCCCGCGGGTAATAGCCGGTGATGCGATGAATAAAAACATAAAGCTCCTTATCCTTGACGAAAAGGAGCTTTATGAGTGATATGGCGTTGCTAGCAAGCATCGCTTTCATCTATTTCCCAGTGGGTTATTTCTGGTATTTCTTGACGATGATGCTGGCATTGTGTCCGCCGAAACCAAACGTGTTGGAAAGGGCAATGTTAACTGTTCGCTTCTGTGCCTTGTTGAAGGTGAAGTTCATCTTGTAGTCGATGTTCTCGTCCTCATCGCCATCGGCATGGTTGATGGTCGGGGGCACGATGTCGTCACGGCATGCGAGCAGGCAGAAGACGGCCTCCATAGCGCCGGTAGCGCCGAGCATGTGGCCAGTCATCGACTTGGTACTGCTCACGTTGAGCTTATAGGCGTGCTCGCCGAAGACGTCCTTCACGGCCTGAGCCTCGCTGAGGTCACCCACAGGAGTCGATGTGCCATGGGCATTGACGTAGTCGATGTCCTCGGGCTTGATGCCGGCATCCTCGATGGCGCGCTGCATCACGAGCTTAGCGCCCAGACCCTCGGGATGGCTGGCGGTGATGTGATAGGCGTCGGCACTCATGCCGCCACCGATGACCTCACCATAGATTTTGGCACCGCGGGCCAGGGCATGCTCGAGTTCCTCAAACACGAGGCACACGCCACCCTCACCCATGACGAAACCGTCGCGCGAAGCGCTGAAGGGCCTTGAAGCACCCTTGGGGTCATCGTTGCGAAGCGAAATGGCCTTCATGGCATTGAAACCACCCACGCCAGCAGGGAACAAGGGGGCCTCGCTACCGCCGGTAACGATGGCCTTGGCCTTGCCCAGACGCACGTAGTTGAACGCGTCGATAAGGGCGTTGGTTGATGTTGCACATGCTGAAACAACACCGAAGTTGGGACCGCGGAAGCCGTACTTGATGGAAATCTGGCCGGCAGCAATGTCGGCAATCATCGTTGGGATAAAGAACGGGCTGTACATGGGGCCGCGCTCGGGATTCCTGGCGTAATCACCTGATTGCTCCTCAAAGGTGTGAAGTCCGCCGATACCCGATGAGAAGATGACACCCACCTCGTTGCGGTCGATACCCTCGGCCAGCAGGTTGGCGTCCTCAACGGCCTGCTTGGCACAAGCCAACGCGTACTGGGTGTACAGGTCGTTGCGCTTGAAGTCCTTCACCTCACGGCGGTCGTTGGGGTCACTCACGTAGTTGAGCGGATCAAAACCCTTGAGCTCGCAAGCAAACTTGGTCTTGAACAGTGTAGTATCAAAATGAGTAATAGGTCCCGCACCGCTCTCTCCTTTAAGGGCGTTGTTCCAAGTGGTTTCAACGTCCATACCTATAGGAGTTATGGCGCCCAGACCTGTTACCACTACTCGCTTTAATTCCATGTGGTAGTTGGAAGATTATAAAAAGGTGGATGCCATGAATAACACCCCGTCATGGGGGCCCAATCATGGTATCCACCTGTAAGAGTTTTTTGATGGCGTCGCCTACGTTTTGGATGGTCTCAGACTTGTCATCGGGGATCTTGATGTCGAACTGCTTCTCAAATTCCATGATCAGCTCGACGGTATCAAGACTATCAGCACCCAGATCCTGGCTAAAAGTAGCCTCGGGCGTTACCTCAGACTCGCTAACACCTAACTTGTCAACGATAATTTGTTTTACTCTTTCTTCAATTTCTGACATAGTCGTAAAATTTAAATTGTTATGTAAAAATGTTGTTCTCGCGTTTTTTGCGACTGCAAAGGAAATACTTTTTCTTCAAACAATAAAGAAAAATTTACTTAATTTGCGCCTCATTGGGGATTTTTAGGCTTTTACGAAATAAAACGCAATCTTTTTAAACATATTTTTAAAGTTTTTACTTCGTTAGCCTGTTAATAAATGTAAAAAACTTCAACCTTTGCCCTTTGTGCTTTTTTTCCGCCAAAAAGCCTTCCCGGAGCAAAAACACCCATTGGACTATTCCCCTTCCACAAGGTTTAACGTCCCAACAGAAAAAATTACACGTTGAGGTCGATGGTCATGCCTTCGTTGGCCAGGCGTGTGGCGGGGAAGATGCTGCAGGCCTCGTCGAGCAGGGGCGTCTCGTCAAGATAGCGCTTGGAGAAGTGCCCCAGGATGAGTTGCTTCACGCCGGCCTCGTGGGCGACGGTGGCGGCTTCCAGCGCGGTGCTGTGGTAGCGCTTGTGGGCCTTGACCCTCAGGCTGTCGTCATAGGTGGCCTCGTGGTAGAGCCAGTCCACGCCTTCAACATATTTAATGACGCGCTTGGAGAACTTGGTGTCGCTGCAGTAGGCGTAACTGACCGAAGGGTCGGCTTCGGTCGTCAGTTGGCTGTTGGGGATGACAATGCCCTCGGGGCTCACCCAATCCTCTCCCTGGCGCAGGGCGTTCATGGCGTAGTGCGGCACGCCCAGGCGCTTGACCTCGTCACCGATGATGTGGCGCAGCTTGGGTTTCTCGCGAAATAGAAATCCCACCGCTGGCACGCGGTGCACGAGCGGGAAGGTGGTGACCGTCATGGCGTCGTCCTCGTGGATGACGCGCTTGTGGGTGTCGATGATGTTGAAGCGCACCTCAAACGGGCGCTCGCGGCAAAAGTAGTCCAGCATCTGCCCGAACAGTTCGGCCCCGTCCTTGAAGGTGTGGATCGTCAACGAGTTGGTGCGGTTGAGCAACGCCATCGTCGAGACAAGGCCTGGCAGGCCGAAGCAGTGGTCGCCGTGCAGGTGGCTGATGAAAATGTGGTTGAGCCTCATCAGCTTCAGCCCCATGCGGCGCACGGCCAGCTGGGCGCCCTCGCCGCAGTCAATCATCATCAGGTTGTCGCGCACGTTAAGCACCTGGCATGACGGCTGGTGGCGCGGCGTCATCGTCGCGCTTCCGCATCCCAGTATGTTCAGTTCCAGCCGTGTCATTCTGACTATTGCTGCTTAATCTTCTCTTCTATCGTGGCGATGAAATCTCTATACTGTTGGGTAGTGGAATGATCTACACCATAGAATTGTTCACAAGCCGCCAAAGCTTGCTTGTAGTATTCTAAAGCCTTTCCCAATTCCTCCTGCTCATAATAAATTCCAGCCATGCTAGTCAAGGTGTTGATGACGTAGGGATGTGTTGGCCCAAAGACGGCTTGATAGGCATCATGAGCTTTTTGAATGTAGATGAGAGAATTGCTATTATCCTCAAGTTTGTAATAAAGCAAGCCGATGTTGTAATAGGATAGGGCCGTGCCGTCAGCATTCGGGCCAAGCACACGTTCGCGCTGTTCGAGCGCCTTCATGTGGTATTCCATCGCTTTCTCGTAGTCGCCCATACTGGTGTAAATGACGCCCAGGTTGTTGTAGGACTGTGAGAAATATAAATCGTCCTTGTCGGTGATGGTGCGGTTTCTGATATCGAGCCCTTTCAGGGTGTATTCCAGAGCCTTCTCGAGACTGTCTTTGCTGATGTAAATTCTTCCGATGTGAGTATAGACCAGGGCTGCATCAGGATTGTCAAGCCCTTCGGATTGCTCATAGATGTCCAGCGCCTTGTGATGCCATTCTAGCGACTTGTCCATGTCTCCCATGTGGTCATAGGTCAGACCGATGAATTCACTGATAAAGCCGGTTTGGTTGCTGACCATTCCATATTGTTCCTGAGCGTGTAACAATGCCCGTTGATAGTAACCCAAAGCCCGTGGGTAGTCCATGAGGTAGCGGTCGATGAACGAGGCGGTATATTTTAGCATATCCACATTGGTGGTGTCGAGGCGCACGATGCGTTCCAGATAGTAGGCTGCCGAGTCGTTCTGGTAGTTGGACGCGTGGATGGTGAACTTGTTGTAGTAGTCGTGGACAAGGTCGGCGAGTTCTTGCTCGATGTCTTCCTCCAGTTGTTGGGAAAGTTGCTCTGATTTCTCTTTGAGCTGCTGTTTGTTGAGCAGTTCCTCTTCGCGCTTGTCAAAGCTGCCCTTGCTGTTGATGAGTTCGTCGGCGCGTTCAAGGTCGGCGTTTTCGATGCACTCCTGCGTCTCGCGGCTGATGTCGCTCATGCCCTTGTAGTCGGTAGTGGCATAGCGCTCGGCCATCTGGTCGATGAGTTGGACGTAGTTGTTGTAATTGGCATTCAATTCCTCGTATTTGGCGCGGTATTCCTTCTCGCTGATGGTTTTTTGCTTCAACTGCTTCTCGAGGGCTGCTACTTTTTGGTCGTAGTTTTTCTTAGCCTTGTCATAGGCCTTGTCCTCGATGCGTTTCTTGTCGTTTTCGAGTTGGGCGTCAGCGATCATGACGATTTCCACCGGCACCGATGAGGAGTAGGCAAACCGCCTTCCCTTCAGCTGCTTGTCCACGAGGGAATAGCCTTTTTTCTGCACCCTGGAGACCGTGAAAGGGTCACCCTGGCGTTTTCCCTCGAGAGTAAAAGCAAACTTGCCGCCCTTCTTGCTCACGATGGCATTGGGGTACTCAAGCACGCTGATTGTCACACCAGTGATTCCCTCACTAGCTTTCCCGGGGCGTTCCAGTGTCCTGACGATGCCCTGCTGTTGTGCGCCCAGGCTGAGCGTGAAGCTCACCATGAAGGCAGTTATCCACGATAGTTTTTTCATCTTATTCATGAGTTGTCGTTAGTTTTATCGGGCAAAGGTAATCATAAAAGCTGAAAACAAAAAAATGTATGGATGTTTCCCAACAACCATACACTTTAAACCTTAAAAATCTAATCCTATGAAAAAACTTGGTGCAAAGTTATGCGGTTTATGGGTTTTGGGCAAATATTTGACTCTAATATTTGTAAAATTGTCTTGAAAAATTGTTAAATGTGCGCCCTATGATTTTTAATAGTGATAATTACGCTGTTTTTTGTGCCATTTTAGGGGTGTAAACATGCGAGAGGCGGGCTGCCAGTCGGGCGCCCGCCTCACAGAAGATTATCATCAGGTTATCACGCACAAGAGCACTTGGCGTGATGACTGATATTGTGCTCTTGGGAGATTTTTTAAATTCTATACGTTGGTTTCATCCGCTTTGGGCCTTCGGTACCGTGCTTAGTAGCCCCGACGGTTCTTGCGACAAGTTCTCTTGTCGATGACGAGTACAAACAAGGTAAGCAATACACCCGCGAGCGTCAAGAGCAAACCCTCTCTAAATCCGGCAGGCAAATACGTGAATTCAATCTTGTGGTTGCCCTGATCCACCATGATGGCCGACAGTCCCAGATTGACTGGATAAATAGTGGTCGGCGTGCCGTCCACACGGGCAGTAAAACCATCGTCACTCACGACACTGAAGAAAAGCAAATTCTTCTTGGGCAACGAGACCGTGGCCTTGAATCCACGGGTGTTTCCCGAGAAACTTGAGCATACGTTCTTGCGCCGCTCGGTCACAATGCTGTCTATCGACAGGTTGTTACTTAATGAGCCTCTCGTCATGACGGTGCCTGCCACATTGGAGAGCGAGTCGGGAATGGCGAGGTTTGCCAGCAGTTGTAGCGTTATGTCGGCTTGTTGATCTGCTGCCATGAGAGAATCAATTTCGCTTTGGGGAACGTAACTGTCATAGGTGAAGCCCATGGGGATATAATACTTGTTGTCGTGGATGGTGTATCCACTGTTCACGCGCTTTTTCCCCATGCACGATGCTCTTGATGGCTCAATCCACTGCATGTGATTGTTAAGTGAATCACACCATTGCAGGTAGTTGTCATACTCGACAATCTCCTTGACCGACATTAGCGCATCAAATGATGCAATGTTCTTTCTAGGTTTTATCGTGCTGGTGCCGATAGTACTACCGATGGCCTTGATCAACTTGGATGTCTTCTTGTTTTGTATGGAGTTGAATATTGCAACCGAAGGCCTGTTCTTGGTTAATGTCACATTTGTGTACAATGACAAGAAGTCGGTGCGCCATTCAAAGTCACCTTCATGATAGGGCAAGGGGTTGTCAAGCAGGTAGAACTGCATGTTGTTGTATCCTGTTGTGCGGTATATGTCCTTGTTGATGACGTCGGTGTTCATCATTACCCTGACGGGGAAATAAACCAACGACATCAGCACTACGCACTTCAGCAACACGGATGGTGTGTTGTGCTTCACATAGGCAAACAATAAACACATCTGTAGCAGGAACAGCGCCTTGATGATCAAATTGAGATTGACCATCAACGGGTCGTACAGCACGCCGAAGGTTGTGTGGTAGTAGTACATGGCGAGACCGTAGGAGATCATGATGCCAAAGCAGCAGATGGCAGTGTAGATCCAGAAGTGTCGCATCTTCAACGGCTGTCCCTCATCGACGAACTTCACGCTAGCCAAAATGATAAACAGCGTGAGTGCATAGGCCCATCTGGTATATTCAGGATTGGTGAATAACGAGAATACGCCGTTTAGGGGCGTCAGGTAGAGGAACACAGACACGGCAACCAGGGCCCCGATCCATCCTTTACGTCGCCATGCATATAATCCTGCCAGCAACAGGCCGACCACGGGAACGTTTGCTGCGTTACTGCAAAAGTGGTTCATCATAATGGCTGTATTGGTGCCCTCAATCAGTTTGGGCTCGAACAGCGTGTAAAGCCGCTCGATGCAGATGACCGCATGTGTGGCCGTTAGATTCAGGTCTGGCGACTGCCGCGGGTTGCCCGCAATGTGCATGACAGTGGGAAGCAGAATGAAACTGCTTAACAGCAGCCCTAGACCCACAAGCAACATGCCATAGATGGTTCGCCCTGTCGTAACATGGATTTCTCTTGAACACATCCTGCAGACCGTATAGATGAATGCGGCAATCATGCTGCATGCAGCGAAATAGAAATTGATAAAAAACATGAGAAACGATGCCAAGGTCAAGCACACTCCACCGTAAGGCTCCCTCCTGAGAAAACGCTCAATGGCCATCAGCAGTAATGGGAAAACAATCATCGGCTCAAGAAAATGGTAATAGAACAGATTGCTCACGGCATAGGACGAGAATGTGTACATCAGCGAGCCAATGATAGACGATTCGGTAGAGACTGACATCTTTCTCAGGAAGCAGTAGCAGGCAAGCCCCGTGCAGAGCATCTTGAGCATCAGTGTGAAAGTGATGCCATATAGCATCCATTGGTCAGGAAAGAGGCAGTTGATCCATACAAAGGGGCTGGTGAGGGTATAAAAAGAGTAACTCCCAATGAAGTTGTCGCCCAAAAAGTGGTTCCAACTCCAAAACGGGTATCCACTCATCAGCATCCTCTTGGTCTCGATAATGAAAGGCACTTCCTGAGCGGCCATGTCGGTTGCGAGCACAAAGCATCCGTATTGTAACAATGACGGTAGGATACCGACAATTGTAATCAGCACAATCAGTATGCACAATTTTTTCATAACTTGGACTTTCCTTGTATAAACACTTGACAGTTAAGGTGAATAGTCAAGAAGTTTATAGTTGATTTCTGCAAAATTACAGCTTTAATTGCATGCGGCAAAAAACCGTCCAAGTTTTTTCATTCAATTAGGCCGAATGCAGAGGCGTAGCTTTGCAAACCTTGGAGCAGAGGCATAAGTTTTAGGGGGGTGTAAACATGCGAGAGGCGGGCTGCCAGTCGGGCGCCCGCCTCTCGAAAAAAAGATTATCGTATGTGCGTATGAAAAAAGTTGTTGTCAGTTATTCTTAGTAGCCAATCGACAGGGTCGTGTAGCTGTGTCCCAGATTGTGGTGCGACGAGAGGGTAACCCAGCCAGTGTTGTTGCCACCGTACCAGCTATAGCTTCCGTCGCTGTTGGTGAAGGGATAACCGTAAACCCGGCACAGGCTATTGTAAATCCTGTTGAAGTGGTTGCGGCCGTAGCTGCTGCTCAGGAATACAAACTGTGCATTGACCAGTTGGTTGTGACTATCGTAGCAGAGCATGACATCGTCCCAGAGGTAGTTAAGCAGGCGCACATTTCTCAGGTAGATCACGTGGTCGGCATAACCGTCGATCTCATAACCGTTGTAGTACAGATAGTCGAGTGATAAGTCAAAGAGCATTCCGAAGTTCATGCCCAGGATCCTGTCGATGAGGGGAGCACCTGCGTAGGGATACCAGCCAACGGGAATTACAGGGCGATACCATACGATGGGAGCGGGACGATAGGGACGAGAGGGGGGAGGACATGCGCGACTCCAGTTGTGATGACTATAGTTCCAGCTGAACTCGTTGCGGTAGTGATGGTTGGCATAGTCGTAGTGATTGTGCGAACCTCCATAGCCTCCCTGGTGGCCTCTACCGGGCTTGCCGCCATTGTCGTGATTGCCGCCATTGCCCGGCTTGCCGTCGTTGTCGTGTCTGCCGTTGCCGTTGCCGCCAGGCCTGCTGCCCTTGTCGTCCTTGTCACCGCGATTGTGGCCGCTGATGTCAGGTGAGGTGCGGCTGGTGGTGCGACCCTTGATGTCGGTGTCCGCGCGTGAACCCATGTCATTGCTACGGGTCACCTTGCTGCCCACGTTGTCACGGGTCGAAGCGCCTCCGGTCGCGCGGCTCGAAGCGGTGCCGCCGTTGTTGATAGTGGTCGTGGTGCTCTGATGGCTCGTCGAGGGCTTGCTGACCTGCGTCGTAGTGGTGCTGGTCGTGCGGCCTGACGTGCTGGGAGCCACCGTTCTCGTGCTGCTGCCAGTGGTGCTACGGGTCACCTGAGGCGTCGTAGTGCTGCGGCTGGTCGTAGTGGTGCTGGTTGTGCGTCCCGAGGTGCTGGGCGTCACTGCGCTGCTGCCAGTGGTGCTGCGGGTCACCTGAGGCGTCGTAGTGCTGCGGCTGGTCGTCGTAGTGCTAGTCGTGCGGCCCGAGGTGCTGGGCGTCACTGCGCTGCTGCCAGTGGTGCTGCGGGTCACTTGAGGTGTCGTAGTGCTGCGACTCGTCGTTGTAGTGGTGCGGTCGCTGCTGGTTCTACGGGTCACCTGCGGTGTCGTAGTGGCGCGGCTCGTCGTCGAGGTAGTGCTACGGGTCACTTGTGGTGTCGTAGCGCTCGTGCTGCGGCTAACGGTGCTAGTGCTTGTGCTTCGTGTTGCCGCCGGAGCCACGGTGTTGCTTGAACGTGAGACAGCTGCCGTCTGGCTTCTGCTGCTGGTGCTGCCTCCCTGAGAACGACTGCGGCCCTGGGCCGAGGCGTCGGATGCGCCGATGATCAGGCATCCCATGAGCGCGAAGCTCATCATCATTTTTGTAACAGAAGTTTTCATAATTGTGTTGTTTTAAAATGTTCAACAATGTTTTTTCTTTGTCTTTTAGACTGCAACTCATGTGCCGAGTTTAACCCCCAAAAACGGTAAGAGGCCGCATTTCTGCCCTATTGGACAAAAACTGCGACCAATCGTCGTTTTTTATAGATAAATCAGAGGTTGATTTTGATGCCTATTTGTCGTTATAATGGCCCTCAACCTTGATGACAAGTACTGTTATGATGTTTTCATAGATGTCATAGATGATGCGGTCGTGAGCCGATAAACGTCTGGAATAAGTAATCCCCTTGCCACCTTTTAATGGCTCGGGGTGTCCTGTTCCAGTGGTGGGATGCTCGACAAGTTCGTGAAATATTTTTTGGAATTTCTTGAGCAGTTGTGGGTTTGATTTTTTCCACTTTTTGAGCACGTTCTGAACCTCGGTGGTTACATTCACTTGATAGCTCATAGTGATTCAAAGAACTTATCAATCTCCTCGTGTGATGATAGGGTCAATGTTTTGCCCTCAATGAATTCCTGGCGGGCTTTCTCTATAGTGGCGGCCAATTCGGGGCTGATTTCTTCGGTGTTCACTATGACATCGCTTTGCACGATAGGCACCAGCCTGACATTGCCAACTCGGGACGTGATGATCACGTCCTCACCATTATAGGCTTCAGTGATGTACTTTGACTGATTGGCCCTAAAATCTCTTCCTGATACTATTATCATAATCTTGTGTTATTGTTTATCTTGTTGCAAAGGTAGTGATAAAAAATTAAATGGACACCAATTTGGTATCCATTTTTATTGTTTTTTATTAAAATATTAGTGCATCAGCAGTTGGGCGTCGCCGTAGCTCAGGAAGCGGAAATCGTGGTCCATCGCGTAGTCATACATGCCGCGCCACTTGTCCTGGCCCACAAAGGCTGCCACGAGCAGCAGCAGGGTGGATTGGGGCTGGTGGAAGTTGGTAATCATGCCGTTGACAATGCGGTATTGGAAGCCTGGGGCAATCATCAGTTGGGTGCTGCCCATATAGGTGGCAGCATGGTGCCGATCCAGGTAATCGACGATGTTCTGCAGGGCTTGTCGGGTGGAAATCTCGCACGGGGTGGTGTAGGGCATCCATTGGGTCACGGTGAGGGCCTCTTCGTCGGCATCGGGGTTGTCCTCAAGTATTTGTCCGATGTAATACAGGCTCTCGAGGGTGCGCACGCTGGTGGTGCCCACGGCAATAATCGGCCCGTTGGCGTTGATGATGTCCTCAATCACGCTGCGCGGCACGTTGATGAACTCGTAGTGCATGGGGTGGTCGCCAATGTGCTCGCTCTTGACGGGCTGGAAGGTGCCGGCACCCACATGGAGGGTGATTTCGCGGCGCAAGATGCCACGGGCGTCACATTCGGCCAGCACTTCGTCGGTAAAGTGCAGCCCGGCTGTCGGGGCGGCAACACTGCCGTCGATGTGACTATAGACCGTCTGATAGTCGGTGGAGTCGCTCTCCTCGGTGCCACGGTTCAAGTAGGGAGGAATGGGAATCTCACCGATGGCGTCAAGTACGTCGGCAAAGGTGCATTGCCCGTCGCCATCCCAGTCAAAGGCAATTTCCCACGCATTCCCACGCTGTTCGCCTCGTGTGGCAGCAAGGGTGACCTCGCGGCCCTCGATGGTGACGGTCTGGATCAGCGCGCCTTGTTTCCAACGCTTGCTGTTGCCCACCAGGCACTGCCACACGCAGTGGCCTGTGGTCTGGAAAATCTGTTCGTAGTCGCGTGGCAGCACCGGCTCGAGGCAGAAGATCTCAATCGTCGAGCCTGTCTCCTTGCGGAACCTGAGACGGGCATTGATCACGCGCGTATTATTATAGATGAGTGTCGAGCGTTCGGGGAGCAGCGATGGAACTTCCCAAAATTTCCGCTCCTCGATGGTTCCTCCTTTATAATATAGCAGTTTGCACTGCTCGCGCTGGGCTAGCGGGTGCTTGGCGATGCGTTCGTCGGGCAGGGGATAGTCAAAGTCGGCGATTCTCAGGGCTTGGATGTCGTCAATCAGTGCCATGTGTGTTATGAGTAAATGATGAATACAATAGTTAATAATAAGGTGAAGATGAGCATATTGCGGGCCGTCTCGCCCAGTAGCGGGTTCAAAGCGGTCCCCTGGCGGCGGGTGAGTTTATACCATGTAGCAGTGTGCATCACGAGGTAAATCACGGGAATGACGAGTGTCCACACGGGCAATGTGCCTCCCATGCCCCAGCGCGCTGCAATCATGACCCACAAGGCGCTGAGCATACCCATGCCGGCATATCCGTTAATGAGATAGGCCAGAGCAGCCGCCTTGCGTCCAAAAATGACCACCGATGTGCGCTTTCCTGCCTCCAGGTCATCTTCCATGTCACGATAGTTGTTGACCAGCAGCACATTGACTCCCAGCAGTCCGATGGTGATGGAGAACAAAACCACTAGCGGGTCAAACCGCAACGACATTACATAGTAGGTCAAGTTGACGGGCACGATGCCGAAAAAGATGAACACCATCAATTCGCCCAGGCCGTGGTAGGATAGGGGGTAGGGACCAGTGCTGTAGGCTAGCGCCGCCAGGGCAATGACAATGCCCGCAGGCAAGAGCCACCAGCCGCCATAGGGGATGAGGCAGCAACCCACGGCGCCGGCCAGAACCAGCAGCCCGAAAGTGACGTTGCGCAGCGTTGTGGGCTTGATGTCGCCCTCGGTGACGCCACGGCGGGGTCCCACGCGTCCGGGCTTGTCGGAGCCTTGCAAGTAGTCAAAATATTCGTTGGCGGTGTTGGATACGATTTGTGCCAAAAGTGCGAACACTACGCACAGCAAAGCCGGTACCCATCTGAACTCTTGTTGCCATTTTGCCACGCCGATGGCGATGATCACGCCGCTCAACGAGACGGGCAAGGTGCGGAGCCTGAAGCACTCCAGCCATATCTTCAATTGTCGTTTCATTGTCTGATTGCTATAAATTGGGTGCAAAATTACAAAAAGATTGTTGTGAGGTCGAGAAAAATACTTATTTTTGTGGCTGCAAGATATTATGCTTTTAGAAATCAACCTAAAAATCAATTAGATATGGAACAGAATCAACAACCACAACCCCCTGTGTTCAATCAACCGCAGATTCAGCCCCCTGCGCAGCCCTATCAGCCGCGTGTGACTGTATCACCGATGATGGACCCCATCACGGCAGTAAAAACATGTTTCAAGAAGTACTTTGACTTCACGGGCCGCGCTCGCCGCAGCGAGTTCTGGTGGTTCATGCTCTTTGGCTTTATTATTTCGTCAGGATTGTCTTATCTTGGCATGATTATGCCATTTGTCGGCTACGTGAGTTGGGCTTTTACCCTGGTCATGATTATTCCGGTTTTGGCGGCCTTGTCTCGTCGCCTTCACGACACCAATCGTGGCACTTGGTGGGTTGTCCTCATGGCCATCTTGTTGGTTGGTTATTATGGGTCGGCAATTGCCCTTATAGGCTCGAATTTCACAGCTCTGGCTTCAAGCACTAATGTTGAGGACATCATGGGCATGGCCTCCGAAATAGTTGACGCTATCCAGGCATCTCCCATGCTGGCTACCATCATGTCGGCATGTGCTCTCGGCGTCCTCCTCTTGACCCTTGTCCTTCTCATTTTCACCATCATTGACAGCAAGTGGGGTGAGAACAAGTACGGCCCATCTCCCAAATACCAATAATCGGCCCAGTAGTTTTTTCTTGTGCGCACGAATGCTTCACGCCGGGCGCAGGATGTTCATAATCAGCCAACTGCGCCCACAATGCTAATGGCTTAGTTAAAGTGGGGTTGAATGAGCTCAGTCACTAAAATTAGTCATCGAAAGCCATAGGAATACATGGTGAGATGCAGGCCGTAGGTCTGCACAAGGCCATTCGGCCTTGACTTGAGGAAACCCCATGGCACGTGGGTCGGAGACCCGCGGGGCGTGGGGAATGAGGGATATAAGTGTATGGGCCCCAGAGGGGGCCACTCACATCGGCAATCCTTCATTTGGTTTGCTACTAGTTTTGTCGTAACTTTGTCAACGCAAAACGGAGATATCATGAGTGCAGTAATAGCCATTTATCACATTGTCATCAACACCTACAGGCGTGAGATGACGTTGCCGATCGAATCGTGCGACCAGTTATACCGATACATCGCTCGAGTTATTGGGAATTCACAATCGACGCTTTATGCCATTAATGGCATTGAGAATCACATCCACATGTTGGTCAATCTTCATCCTTCGGTGCGTTTATCCGATCTTGTGCGTGATATAAAACTGTCAACAAGTCAGTGGATTAAGCAAAATCGGGACACTTTTCCTCAATTCAAAGGTTGGGGTAAGGAGTACGGAGCCTTTACCTACGCATTGCGAGACAAAGAAATGGTAGCCAATTACATCAAGAATCAGCGCATTCATCATCAGCGAGAAACTTTTGAAGATGAATACCGCAAACATCTAAAGAATGCTGGAATTGAATGGAATAGCTATCGCTTGACGTGATTGGCCCTCTTCGAGGCCCGTCCTTTTGGTGCCTTGTACCCCAGGCCACACAGACCTTCGGCCTGTGCGCCCTGGGGTTACTTCAATTCAAGGCCTCTGGCCTTGTGCAGACCTGCGGCCTGCTGGTTATGTCAGCTTGTTTCTGGCCTTGTGCAGACCTGCGGCCTGCTGGTTATGTCAGCTTGTTTCTGGCCTTGTGCAGACCTGCGGCCTGCTGTTCATGTCGGCTTGTTTCTGGCCTTGTGCAGACCTGCGGCCTGCTACATGCGACGTTTGCCTATTGGTTTCGGGTGACCGTTTGCCTGCTACTTATGTCGTTGTATACATGCTTTGGTGTGGTTTTTAGCCACAAACAGTTTTAAACAGATTACATAGTGATAGCCCCACGCCTATTGAAACCTGTTGGGTTAGTGAGACAGGTGGTTGATGAGTTCCATGAGTTGTCGGTCGATGGGCTTGTCCTTGCGGATGGCCTTAGAGAAGGGCACGTAGATGATTCTCTCGTCATCGTCGCCGATCATGATATTGCGCTGGCCTTCCATCAGAGCATCGATGGCTGCAGCGCCCATGCGTGAAGCCAAGATACGGTCCTGAGCAGTGGGCGAACCGCCGCGCTGCAGGTGGCCCAGGATGGTCACCCTCACGTCATACTTGGGGTACTCCTTGCGAACACGCTCGGCTAGACCCATGGCGCCACCCGTGATGGGGCTCTCGGCAACCAGCACGATCGATGAGTTTTTGGTCTTGCGGAAACCGCTCCTGATCAGTTCCTTGAGTTGGTCCACCTCGGGCGCAATCTCGGGGATAATGGCTGCCTCGGCTCCTGAGGCTATGGCTCCGTTCAGGGCCAGGAAGCCTGCCTCACGTCCCATCACCTCGATGAAGAACAGGCGCTCGTGGCTGCTGGCGGTATCACGGATGCGGTCCACACACCACATGATGGTGTTCAGCGCCGTGTCATAGCCGATGGTGTGGTCAGTGCCGCTCAGGTCGTTGTCGATGGTGCCCGGAATTCCCACAATGGGAAAGTCATACTCGCTGGCAAATTGTCTGGCGCCGCTCAGTGAGCCGTCACCTCCGATGACCACCAGGGCGTCGATGCCGTGTTTCTTGATGTTTTCATAGGCTGTCTGGCGGCCCTCGACAGTCTTGAACTCCTTGCAACGCGCCGTCTTCAGGATGGTGCCTCCGTGATGGATGATGTTGGAAACGTTTTGGGTCTTGAACTCAACGATTTCGTCCTCTACCAGGCCCTTATAGCCTCGGTAGATGCCTTTAACCTTAAATCCGTTGTAAATTGCTGTACGTGTCACGGCACGTATTGCCGCGTTCATGCCGGGAGCGTCTCCGCCCGAGGTCAACACGCCGATAGTCTTGATTGCTGCCATATTCATCTACTATTTATTTGGTTTTTTAGTCTCGACTGCAAAGATAATATTTTTTTCTTAACACAAACAAAAAACGGTGGCTACTCACGCAGACACCGTTAATTCTCATGTTTTTTTATTGCTTGCGGTTTTTTGATAGGATATAGAATTTAAGGTCGGGCTAAATAATCATTTAATCAACATTAACTACCATCAAAAGATTTTTCTTAGTGTTATATTGTTTTCTCAACCTAGTAGTCGAGAAAGTTCTCGTACTATTCAAAAAAAATATTTGGAGAAATGCTATTTGCACCACAAAAGTAATACCACTAGCGATATTCAATTATGAAAAAACACGAAAATCATTTGTAAGTATTGTTGTTTTTTTTACCTCAAATTTGTCAAAAAGTGACCATTTAAATCGTTAACACTCTGTTTTACAGACATATAAAAATACAAATAATGGTAATAAAATTCAACCCTGTTTTTGGACTTTTTTTTACGTAAAAAATCCAAGTCAAGGATAAGGTTTCCCTGACTTGGATAGGTAGCATTGGATGTTTTATTTGTCTTCGGTAAGGATTTTCTTGCCTGCGCTGTGTGCACTCAGCTGCGGGGCATACTGGCACTGGATGGTGGCGATGCCTGATGTGAACTCGCCGGGGTTGGTAACCCACACGTCGTAGCCGATGATGTGTGTGCCCTTATTGAGGCTGGTGACGAAGACGTTGGTTTGGGTGTCTTTGGTCTCCTGGTATAACCAGGTGTTATCCTCACTGCGGTAGCCTGAGAGTTGGTCAACAGGCTCGAAGCAGGCTGCACGCTCATCGGTCACGGTGACAAAGTCCATGTCCTTATTGGTCTTGATGACAAGACGAACCTTTACTTTGTCGCCCACCTTGAACGATGAGGCTTGATGCAGGCTGCCGTCTTGGGCATAGACGTAGTATTCCTTGCTGATGGAGACTTCCTCGATGGCCTTTTCCTGGATCTGGGTCATCGGAGCCTTGAATTGGCTATAAACTGCACCCCAAGCGGGTCCCTTGCCCGTGCGGTCGATGACGACACTGCCGGCGGTTGTTGCTGGTAATGAGGTGCGGAAGTAACCCAGCCATTGGGCCATCTTGTCGAGGTTGACGGGCTGGCCGGCTATGGTGATCGAGGGCGTGGTGCCGCGCTCGAGCCACTGGCTGCCGGTGCTCAAGATGCTATAAACGGCATCGGCGGCAAGGCTGTAGCTGCCCCAGTCATTGCTCTGCTTCATGAGCAGCATCCACTTGCGAATCTGGTCAATCTCCTGCTGTCGGGGATCTACCTCGTTCATGGCCTGCAGGATGGTGCTGGTATAGGCCACCTTGTCGTGCTCCCACCAGCCATAGCCTGTCTGCAGGTTATCCCAGTACATGCCCAGTGACGGTTTCACTATCGCGAACTGGCGGATGCTCTCGACGATGTTGCGGGCGGTCTTCTTGTAGCCGTTGCGGTTGAGCGTCATGGCATAATAGGCTTTCTGCTTGAGGGTTATGCCCTTATTCCAGTTCTTGTCCATGAATTTCACAACCTTCTTGAAGAGGTCGGCGCTGGCGCTAGACTGCTGCTTGACCTCGGGGAAGAGGGTGCGCACATAGGCATAGCTGGTGAACTGGCCATAAGGCTCCTTGTTGTAGCGCTTCATTTCGTTGAACAGGCGCACGTTCTCGTTGTCAAAGTATGCGACTGCGCGGTTGATCATCGTAGTCAGGCGGCTGTCATCGGGCAGATAACCCAGATGCCTGATTTCGCCGAGGAGCTCGAGCACGGTGCCTGTCGTCCACACGTTGGACTTGCAGCCAGGATGGCGGAACCATGTGAAGCCTCCGTCGCTCATCTGCAACGACTGCAGGGTGATGATGATCTTCTCGTACTCCTTCTTGACGATGGCATCGTCAAAGAGTTCGTTTAACTTCGACATCCTAAGCGTCTGGCGGTCAGCTTCGCGCATCCATGGCGATGCCAGCAGGGTGCCGATTTTGAGGTCTTGATTCTTTTGCAGCATCGATACGAGAGTGCTGTCCTCGTTATGCTGTTTCCAATAGGTAACGGCCTCCTTGATAAGGGGTTGCTCCTTAGCGACGCCTTGCGCTACCATCAAGGCAAACAAGCTGTGCGCCGCATGGGTGGCGATGAAGTACTCCTCGCTGAAGATGGTGGGCAGCGCCAGCACGCAGTACCAGGTGGGGTTGTCGCAATACTCGAGCGTCACACGGGCATCCTCGGGGAACTGGGGCAGTGACACCTCGTGGTGGGGCTGTCCGGCCTCGATGTAGAACGGTTCGGTCTCGATGACAGGCGAAATAGTAGTCAGCACGGGCACCATTACTTGCTCACCGTCGCCAAAACGGTCGTTGGCGGCCTTGATGCGGAAGCCCACCATAGCCACGGTGTCGGGCACTTGCCAGTCGATGGTCACTGCCTGGCTGCCGCTGGGGGCAAGTTGCAGGTTGAAGTTGCGGCTGGCGTAGATGTCTCCCGAGCGCGGATCGAACAGTTCGATGATGGCGTCACAGGTCGCGGCCTCGTCGGTAGCGTTTTGTACCGTGGCAGCCAGTTGTGCCTTGTCGCCCTGACGCAGGAAGCGCGGCATGTTGGAGCGCACCATCAGGGGTTTCTGGGTCAAGACCTCGGCCATCCAGGTCGAGCCAATCATCTTCTGGTCCCATGCAACCGCCTGGGTGATCCAGGTCGTGTTGAAGTTGGGAGCCTCAAACTCGACGCTGATGTTGCCTTTGTCGTCACTGGTGAGCATGGGTTGCCACAGGGCGGTCTTGACATCGCTTTCACGCAAAGTCACCTTGTCGAAGTTCTTCTCGTTAACCTCGACGCCAACTTTTGAATCCTCGACCACAGCCAATTCTTCGGTAGCGCTCAAGGTGGCTTCGTCGGCCGGCGATTCATAGGCCATGTCGTTGAGTGACCTCGCCTCTTCGTTAACCGCTGTCGGAGCTGCCATGCCCAAACTGCGCTGAGTCTTCATCAGCATCCTTTCGTGACCGTAGGTGTATCCGAAGAAGCTTTGGTTGTAGGTGAATAGTGACGGCAGCAGGGCGTGGGCATCATCGGGAATCTCCAGCATCCGCCCCGTCCAGCTCGACCAGGTGCTGCAATAGCCGCCCAGGTTGTTGGTGTTGACTCTCACTGGGCGATAGTAGGACTGCCAGTTGCTGAAGTTCCAGTCATTGCTCTGGATGCTGGCAATCGCCTTGTCAAACATGTCGAGCAGCATCGCGCCACGGTGAGGCTTGCCGTTCTGGTCGGTAAGCGTGAATGTCCAGTGCTCCATGTCGCCAGGCACGAGTTTGTCGCGGAACGATGTCGCAGTAATCTTCACGGCTTCAGCCTTGTAGGGGTTCGGCAGCATGACGGTGTTTTCCCATAACTTGGTGTCGTAGTGGGTGATAAATGTCACTTTTACGTCTTTTCCAGCCACTTTGGGCAACAAAACGGTGAAATCGTGCATACCCTTGTTGTAGTTAAGCCAACCCTGGGCGATAACCTCGTCGCATGTCGAGGCCACATAGTAAATATAGGCCTTGGGCGAGGAAACACCAATGGTGATGTGGCCCACGTTGTTCTTGTCCACGCTCTGCTCCAGCGGATTAAGCCACAGCGGGCAATCCTTGACGGGTGCGGTCTTGTCGCCCTTGCGGTAGAGGGTAATCACGCGCTCCACGTCCACGTCCTGCTCGCCCTCCTCGGCATCGAGGATGTGAATTTTAAGCCTATATTGGCCCGAGGGCAGGCTGGTGAGGTCGATGGTCGGGTCGGCGGTGTTGAGGTTACCGGTCTTGACGGGATTCTTGGCGTCAACGGGTGTGATTTCCCAAGTGCAGTAGGTGTTGGGGTTCTCCTCGTCGGTCGTGTTGTACTTCAACGGCAACTTGATGGGCTTGTCGTTGAGGTAGATGTCGTTGTTGACGCTGCCCAGTTCGATGCCGCGGCGCGTACCCACGATAAACGAGGTGCTCTCCTCGTGGGTCTCGCCAGCGTCGGTCGTGACAGTGGCAATGACCTCGTAGTTGTAGCGTGCCCAACAGCGCCTGCCGGGCCTGTAGCCGATATTCTCTTTGAACAACTCGGCAGGGAACTCGATGGTGAAATTGCCCTGTTCGTCGGTCATGATTGTCGTGTCCATCAGGTGGTTACCTCCGTTATTGCTCATTCGCCACCAGGACCACTCGTTCTGGATGAGCGACAGGCGCACTTCGGTGTTCTGGACGGGCAAACCACTGTAGGTCATCGCCTTACCAACCACTTTGACGGGCTGGCCTGCGACGTAACTGTAGCGTGGGTCGGGGAAGGTGACCTCAAACGTGGGCGTCTTGTACTCGCTCACGCTCACGTTGCGCCAGGCAAGGTGATCATAGCGGCGACTGCCTTGTTCCTTCAGTTGAATGATGAACTGGCCGTTCATGCGGTCCTTGGGAACGACAAAGGAGCCCTCGATGCGGCCATACTCGTCCGTCGTCAATTTGACGGTGTCGATCGGCTCTCGGTTGGAGTCCATGAAGATGGCCTCTACTTCCTTGTCGGCGAGTACACGGCGTCCCTTGTCTGATGTATTATAGACGATGGCTGCCCAGTGGATGGTCTCGCCAGGACGATACACGCCAAGGTCGGTATATACCGTGGCTGAATTGTTGCTGTTGCTGCGGTTCTCGATGGTGTTGTACCAGATAGACTTGCCGTAGCGGTCGTTACCCTTGATGGCCGACAATTCTGCGTTACCCCGCAGGATGATGTCATTCTGGGGGTTAGTGCGGTTAATCGCAATGGTTCCATCGGTGCCCGTGGTGCCAACTGTTTGCCCATTTTCGGTCTTGATGGTAACGCCAGCCATGGGTTTGCCGGTATTGATGTCAACGGCAGCGACGCGGTCCTTGTGGTCGTCGCGGCTGATGGTGAATATGGCAATATCGGTCACGCGAATGATGTCATGGCTGTATATGTCGTGACTAGCGGTATTGCCGCCGTCAATGGCGGGGCAGATGACATACGCGCCGTAGGGTAGGGGGGGCAGTGTGGTGACCACGTCCTCGGCGTTAAATGGCACAGAGCCTTGCACCTTGACGGGGTAACTGGACACCAGTTCCATCTTGCTCTTGTTCAGGCGATAATCCTTCAACTGGCTATCGGGAATGCGGTACACCTCAATGGCGAAGGAGTTGGCGTTTTTGACGTCGGCCTTGACGGTGATGCTGTCGCTAGAGGAACGCAAATCAGGATAAGCGAGATGTACGTTCTTGCTTTCTAGATGAGTAATAGCGTTTTTCACATCAGCCGTGTGGATTGAGTTGGGGAAACGCTCGACGTACTCTTGATACATTTTGTATGCCTGCTTGTCGTTTTCCCACGCCATGTTGTCCAGTATGAGGGCGCAATGCTCATTGTCCTGATACTGCTGGTAGGTCTCGAGGGAGAAAGCGCCCTGGGTTTGTGTCAACGCATAGATATGGGCGGGAACGTTGCCCTCGGTAGTGGCTAGCCAGTCGGCCTTGAAGCGCTCCTGCAGGTCCTCGTTGTCGGCATGTGTATTATTGACCATCTCAATGCCCTTCGTCAGCAGGAATTCGTGCAGGGTGGGGATGTAGGTGGTTCCCAGCTTATTGCATCTGATGATGCCGGGCAGAGAGGTGACGGCAACCTGCTTGAGCGCTGCAGGCTCGGCGAGGCTCTTCTCGATGAGTTCGATGATCTTCTTGTCAAACTGATTGCGATCCCACTCGCTCACGTCGGCAGGTGTCTCCTCGACGGGGTTGTTGCGGTCGCTCCAGCGCGCATAGCGGTCTCGGTAGCCCTGATAGATTAGCGCCTCGAGATGATTGAGTAAAGCCTTGATATGGGGCTGTTTCTCCTTGTTGGTGATCGTCTCTATGCGGTTGATGATTTCAGGCATATTGTCCTGAGAAATGCCGCTCTGCGCGACACTGTACCGCACAAGGGCGTCAACGGTCAATTCGCCGTCGCCCGACTTGAGCGCTTGGTCTAGGTCGATAAGCGCCGCCTTGGAAACGTCCTGCGGGAAATTGAAGTCTATCATTTTTCCGTTTCCCGATGAATGAAATGGGAATGCCATGATGAGTAATACTATAGATAGAATGTGAATGATTATCTGTTTCATAGCTGTTCGGTGTTTGATTTGTTATTATAACTCCAAAATTAATATAATAATGTGCAAAACCCTAGCCAAAGCTCAACATTTTGCAATAATTAACGTCCAAAGCGGTTTTTCATACTTGGACAACATCAATGCCATAGCAGATAGACATAAAGCACACAAGAAGGACTATCCTGCTTGTCTCAAATGAATCATTATTGAAATTTTTCATATCAGTCACTTTTTTAGGTTGATAAAAGGGGCTAACTCTCGCTGGCAAAGTTATAACAGAATATTGAAAAAGTGCTGGCATTTGATGATCATTTTTTAAAACCTAAAGCACTGATTTTTAACTATATACAAAACAAAAAGGTCATTTCGTGGTAATTCAGTTTTTGGGTGTATGTTTTTTATTCCCCGAAGCCCATTTTTGATGTTCAAGAGTCGATGGGTTGAAGTGTTGCGAAATGTTAAATAGTTGGACTTCGTAAAAATAATTTACAAAATTATTTGGTTTATAAAATAAACTAATTTATCTTTGCATCGTGATTCGAAACACAAATGGTGCGAACCGAGCCTTCTGCAGGGGTGAGGGGAGCGCCGCAAAGTATTGTTAGCCATCTTATTAATAGTTTTTAAAATCAAGTTGAACAGTTATGGAAGAGAATATGAATTTGACTGCTGAGCGCAGTCTGGAAATCATCCGCGAATCGATTGAGCGCAGCCAGCGCACGATAGCCAAGAACTCGGGCCTGCCACTGATGTGGTGGGGCATTTGTGTTGTGGTATTTGCTTTGTTGATCGAATACCTGTGGAAGAATCATGGCGGTCCCGCATGGAACTTGCTGTGGTTTGTGATGTGGGTTGTCGGGTATATCGGCAATCGTGTTATCGACAAGAAGACTGAGACAGTTCCCACGACCTTTGTCGGCAAGACCATCGGTCACGTGTGGAGCACGTTTGGCATCTTTTGCGGTGGCCTCGGCCTGATACTCGGGCTCGTCGGCTGCGGTGTGATTCCTGTGTATTGTGTTGTTCCTGACGCCTACGTCTCTTGTCTAGTCTATATGAATATCACGAGCATCATTTCGTTGTGCTTTGGTATCGCATCGACGATTATGGGCCTTATCCTCCAGAACCGTCCTATTCAGGTCTGTGGTCTGGTAGCCGGCTTCGGCGGTTTCTTTGCCGCTCTGTATTTCCCGATGCATCAGATGTATGTGATGGCCCTTGTGGCGTTGATAGGTCTCGTGATTCCTGGCCTGATTATTCATTTCCAAAGCAAAAACTAAGGAGTTATGTTCAAGCCATTAGATCCATTGTTGCACAGCGAGTTGCGGCTGGCAGTCATGTCGCTTCTCGTGGGCATCGAGTCGGCCGAGTTCCCCTATATCAAGGAGCAGACGGGGGCCACGGCGGGCAACCTGAGCGTGCAGCTCGACAAACTCGCCACAGCGGACTACATCACGGTGGAGAAGACCTTCAAAGGCAAGCGCCCGTGTACCGTGTGCCGCATTACCCCCACGGGTCTCAAGGCCTTTGAAACCTATGTTGAGACCCTGCGTGATTATCTCAATCCAGGTAAGTAACAAGGACAAGAATCCATTTTCCTAGACGACTGGAGGGTTTTGCAAAACTCATGTCTCTTATAAATGATCGCGCTACGCGCGAGAAATCAAAATTATTAATAAAACAATAATAAAGAGTTAATACATTTTTTTGATTTCTCGGCCGTTAGGCCGATGATAACTGCGACAAGTGGAGTTTTGTGACACCCTCCAGGTTGTCGTTTACCATAAAAAATGTTCCGCCATATCTGTTATTGATATAGCGGAACTCTATATTTTGTCTCCCGGATGGAGTAATGCTACTTCTTGTTGCGTTTCTTGGCTAGCATCTCGCGGGTGAACTTGGCTTCGGTCATCTTGAGTTGGAACAACTGCTTCTTGGAAAGGATTTTACTGAATTTCTCGAAGTATTTAGCCTCAATTTCGCCTTCACGCAGTCGGGTGTTGGACAATGCCGATGCTGCAACTTCATAATCGCGGTCGGTTGGATTGGTCTTTTTCTCGATCTCACCGGCGAGAGCCCTGGCGTTGCGGTTCACTTGATAGATTTCGCGTTCCATCTGCTCATAGAGGGGCATGAACTGCTTTTGCTGCGTCTGGGTCAATCCCAACTCTTGGATGATCATCTCATGCTTGGCCTGGTACATGTCGGTCGCAAACTTGGTGCGCCCGTTTTGTGCTGTAGCCGCTGCCGTGATGGCGATGATCAAGATTACTATAGAAACTATCCTTTTCATAGCTCAGTTCCTTTTCTAAATGGAGTTTTACTGCTTGTCGTCGGGAATTTCTTCCTCGTTGCTCATCATGACCGAGTCCTCGTAGTTGAGAATGTCGTACTCGCTTACCGAGCCACTCATGATGAAATCCTCGACATTGCTGTTGTCTTCTTGCATCTTCTCGGCAATCTCGTTGATTCTTAATCCGTTGTTCGAGCCGCCGAAGTGACTGAATACCGACATCATGCACCACACGCCTGCAAACATCGCAGCCATATAGACCAGCGGCTTGACGCGCTGCCACATGGTGGGCTTGACATCGACGGGGGTGATTTCAACGTCGGGCAGCATGTCAACCATGCGCTTATTGAAATCATCAAAGTAATTCTCCGGCACTTTAAAGCCCGGATCCTTACCGTATTTGGTCAATATTGTGGAGTCCTCGTGTTTCATAACGCTTGTTTGACTCGTAATTGTCAAAAAAGTTTAATCGGTGAACAAAAAATTATTCCGTTTCACTCAGGTACTGTTCAATTTTCTTCACGGCATGATGATAAGAGGCCTTGAGCGCGCCCTCGCTAGTGCCCAGAATCTCGCTCATTTCCTCATATTTCATCTCGTCGTAGTAGCGCAGGTTGAACACCAGCCGCTGTTTCTCGGGAAGGGTGGCGATGGCCTTCTGCAGATTGATTTGTGCTTGGTCACCGTCGAACCACTCGTCGCTCTCCAGCTGGTTGACGAGGAAACTCTCGTCATCGTCGATAGAAAGCTGGTTCATCACCTTCTTCTTGTTGACAAACGTGATGCTCTCGTTGATGGCGATCTTGTAAAGCCATGTCGAGAGCTTGGCGTCGCCGCGGAAGTTGTCGATGCTTGTCCACGCCTTGAGGAAGGTGTTCTGCAGCACGTCGTTAGCGTCGTCATGGTCGATGACCATGCGACGTATCTGCCAGTAAAGCTGCGAGCTGTAATGCTCGATTACCTTACCGAATGCAGCCTTGCAAGTCGCTTGATTGTGCAACTGCTCAACGACTTGAGCCTCATCATATTTCTCTCGTGCTGCCATACTTGTTCTTTGCGTTAAATCAACTTGGCGGCGCCTCGGCCATCAAATGCCAAATCCATGGATTCAGGCTAGTCCAAGTTTTGAACGTGTAAAGATAGCAAAAATTTTGCCAACTTTTCTATAAACCTAGACTTTTTATGTTTTTTTTACACCATTTGAGTGCTATTGCCACGAGTTTTTATCCCAATCCAATGGCATCCGCAATAAATACTGAAATGCTATGGGCGAGGCCTTACATCCACAGATAATCCAGTTTATTCATGTTTTCCGCATTAACATTTTGCTAAAATAAATTTTGTCTGATATTCAGCGATTTAACGTCATGGTTTTTTGCAAAATGGCGTGTCCCGTGCTATTTTTATCCAGCAAAAAAGGTCGAAGACCTTGACAAGGCCAGCGGCCTTGAATTGAGGTAGCCCCATGGCGTACAGGCCGATAGGTCTGTGCGGCATGGGGAAAGAGCGTCCAAAGGGAAAGGGCCTCGAAGGGGGCCACACACTACAGGCTAGGGAAATGTCGCAGTTAGTGGCCCCTTTCAGGGCCCGTTTTTACTGTCCTGACGCTCCCCAGGCTTCACAGACCTCCGGCCTGTGCACCCTGGGGTTTGTGCAAGTCAAGGC
>CACYGX010000007.1 GCA_902774055.1 uncultured Bacteroidales bacterium | reverse complement strand
ATAAGTTGTTTTTATTGTCGTTTAATATTCTTGTTGTTTGAGTTGTTGTTTGTTGTAGATGTTGTTTGAAAAAAAGGATTACCAGTTGAAGATGTTGCGCAGGAGCCACCAGGCGAGCACCATGGCCAGGAAGAGCCAGATGAGCAGTGGCGCGTTCAGGCGGGTGTATAGGCGGGGATTGCGCGTGCGCTGGCTCTCGGCATAGAGGCAAACGGCTACCCACGGCACGGCTATCAGCAGCATGGCGTTGAACCTGAAGGCACTGGCCAGGTCCCCATGCAACAGGGCATGGATGGCGCGCTGGCTGCCGCACCCCGGGCACTTATAGCCCGTGAGCTTCAAGAAGGTGCACTGCGGGAATACCCCGGATTGTGACGGGTCAAGCGCATAATAAATGAAGCCGAACACCAGCAGGGCGGCAAGAACAAGAATGATAATGAGGCAACGGCGCATGTCGCCCTAACGTCAATTTCCCATCATCATCATGGGTAGCATGGACATGAACGGCTGGATGATGATGCCGAGAATGATCGTGGCAATGCACCACCAGGCTCCCACCTCGCTGGCGCGTTTTGCTCCCTCGATGTCGCCTTCGCGGTACTTGTTGGTCACCTTCAAGCCATAGATGATGGCGACAATGCCCGTGGGGATGCAGCACAGCACCGTGGAGATGATGGCCCAGATGAGATTGGTGGGCGGGCAAGGCTCCGAGAGGGCCTCTTGCGGGGCATAGGGCTGCTGGGGCGCATATTGCGGCTGAGTCGGCTGCGGCTCTTGACGTGGCTGGTAAGGTTGTCCCACTACAGGCTCGTTGCTGCCCGTAGCGGGTGTCTCTTGCTGGAGGTCAATAGGCTCTCCAGTCTCCATCTCATACAAGCCTTGCAACTCGGGCAACTGAGTGATTTTTGCCCAATCGGTCATGCCTTCGTGCCACACATAGGCCCGTGAGGTGAGCCCCATCTGCTTGAGGTCTTCCAGGTCAACAGGACCCGACTGCACTCCATTGTGATTAATCCAGTACTGCATAATAATCGATTCTTTTATTCTCTTGTGGCAAAGATACGTAAAAATCTAGAATAACCAATAAAAAGCCATCTAGAATTGGTCAAAGCGTAGCGATAGTGTGCTTTTTGCCTGGTTTTTGTCTTTTTTTGAACAGATGCGACGCAATGTTGGCGTTTTTTATTTATTTTTGTCACCTAATATATATCACGCGCATGGAAGAAAAAGTGAATGACATCTTCATTAGCTATCGCCGTGACGGCGGCTTTGCTACGGCAAATCATCTTTTTGATTTGCTGACCCATGACGGATATACGGTCAGTTTTGACATCGACACGCTGCGTGAAGGGGATTTTGACACGACGTTGCTGTCGCGCATCGATGAGTGCACCGACTTTATCCTGGTCGTTGACAAGCATACGTTTGACAGGCTCTATGGCGACAACTATAATCCCGAGAGTGACTGGCTCAGAAAAGAACTCGCCCATGCCCTGAAGTTAAAAAAGAACGTCATTCCCGTGCTGCTGGCTGGCGTGAACGGTTTCCCGCCCGACCTGCCCGACGATATTTCCCAGGTAGTCACTAAAAACGGCCCTGAATACAACAAGAGCTATTTTGACGAGTTCTATCGCAAGCTCAAGTCCTTCTTGCACAGCAAGCCCCATCTTGTTGAGAAAAAACCTGATAAGACCAAAGTTATCCTTGGCGTGTTGGCGGCCCTGCTGGCATTGGCGTTGACGTGTTTTCTGGTCATGTATGGAATGAAACAGGCGTCAGCAAGGGCCGATGCTGCCCGTGAGGTCGTTGACTCGACATGTGTCAACCCGGTGATGGGAGAGTATGTATATACTGGCCCGATTGATGAAAACGGCCTGCCTCATGGCAAAGGTCTGGCAAAATTCAGTCAGGGCGATTCCTACCAGGGCGAGTTCATTCACGGCGAGTTTGAGGGCGAATGCACCTACATCAACAAGGCCGAGGGCGACAAGTTTGTCGGCACCTACAAGGACAACAAGCGGTGCGAAGGCACCTATGTTTGGCAAGACGGCACATATTTCACGGGCACCTACAAGGACAATCAGCTCGACAAGGGCGTCCTGTATGATGTCAATGGGAATGTGTTAGACCGCTATCAATGATGAACACTAACACTATAAAAAGCAAGCTATTATGAAAAAGTTAATATCAAGAACCAGGCTAGCCGCCGTTGCGATGTGCATTGCCCTGATGGCGGTATCATGCGCCACTCCGGCCATTAAGAAGCCCAACCCATCTTCCAATGGCACAAACACCTCAACTAATTCAACGTCTTCGTCCAACAAGCCTAAGGGTAGTATCGAGAAGGGTATTCCCATTGTCAAGATGGAGAAAGATACTGTCAATTAACCGATTATTGGACAGATGAAGGCATCTGAATACACACCACATCCCATCGACACGAGCGATATCAAGTTGCCCGAGGATCTGGAGATGGTCATTGAGCAAATTGCCCAAAACGTGCATGAAGTGTGGGCCCAGTCGCGCATCGAGCAGGGATGGACCCTGGGCGACAAGCGCGATGATATCTTGAAGACCCATCCCTGCTTGGTGCCCTATCAGGAGTTGCCCGAGCAGGAAAAGGACTATGACCGTGACACCGTCTTGGGCACACTCAAGATGGTGCTGAAGCTCGGGTACAACATCACAAAGTAATAGGGCGCGCGATCTGTTGCTTTTAAGCCTCATTGCAATATGATCAAGAAAGTATTTATCACAATAATAGCTGTGCTGGCAGTGGCCCTGTCGGCAATGGCTAGCGGGGATGTGCAGCAAGCCCAGGCGCTGGCTGCGCGTTTGTCGCCGCAGTTGGCCCAGAAGGTGCAATTCGAGGCCATTCAGGACTACTCGGGCAGAGATGTCTTCACGCTCGAGAGCCGTGACGGCAAGGTCGTCATCGGTGGCAACAACGCGGGCTCGATGGCCGTGGGACTGAACCGCTATCTGAACCGTTACTGCAAGGTGACGGTGTCGTGGTATGCCGATGTGGCCGTGAAGTTGCCAGCCTCATTGCCCGACGTACCTGCTCCCGAGCGGGTGACGGCTAGGGTGTCGCAACGTTTCTTCCTCAACTACTGCACGTGGGGCTATACGATGCCCTTTTGGCAATGGCGCGACTGGGAACGCTTCATCGACTGGATGGCGTTGAACGGTGTGAACCTGCCGCTCGCCATCACGGGCCAGGAGGCGGTGTGGTACAACGTGTGGACCAAGTTGGGCATGAGCGACGAACAGGTGCGCTCCTATTTCACTGGCCCGGCTTACCTGCCCTGGCACCGCATGGCCAACATCGATGGCTGGTGCGGCCCCTTGCCCAAGGAGTGGCTCACTGGTCAGACAGCCCTGCAACAACGCATTGTGGAGCGTGAGCGAGCCTTGAACATGCGTCCTGTGCTGCCGGCCTTCGCGGGGCATGTTCCTGGAGCCCTGCGGACGCTTTTCCCCGATGCCGATATCCAAGCACTGGGCGGTTGGGCTGGCTTTGACGACCATTACCGCACTTATTTCTTGAACAGCGAGGACCCGCTATATAGCCGAATCCAGCGCCTGTTCCTCGAGGAGCAGACCCGTCTGTTCGGTACCGACCATATCTATGGCATTGACCCGTTCAACGAGGTGGACCCGCCCAGTTTTGAGCCCGAATACCTCAATAAGGTGTCAAAGCACATCTATGAGAGCCTCACCGCTGTGGACCCTGATGCCGAGTGGTTGCAGATGGCCTGGTTCCTCTATTACCAGCGCAAGGACTATACCCGGGAACGCACCCGTGCCATGCTCACGGGCGTGCCAGCCGGAAAAATGACCATGCTCGACTACTTCTGCGAGTACAAGGAGATGTGGCGTGAGCATGACGGCTTCTATGGCCAACCGTTCATCTGGTGTTACTTGGGCAATTTTGGCGGCAATACCAATGTGCAAGGCCGTGTGCGTGAGGCAGGAGAGCGCATCGAGCGGGCGTTGCAGGAGTGTGGTGACAACCTTGTGGGCATCGGCTCCACGCTCGAGGGCCTAGATGTTCAGCAGTTCCCCTATGAATATATCCTGGAGAAGGCGTGGGATTTTGGCAAGGCCCACGAGCAGGTGGTAAACGAACTTGCTGACCGTCATGCTGGCCATGAGAGCCAGCCCGTGCGCGAGGCATGGAAGTTGCTCTATGACAGTGTGCTCGATATTTCCCCTGGCAACTATGCCGCCCCGCTGCCCTGTTCCTATCCCATAATGAACAAGGAAACCCGCTCCATCGAGTATGACCCGTGCCAATTGCTTGCTGTTTGGGATTATCTCTTGAAACAGGACAGCGTCACCACCGATGCCATGGTCATCGATCTCCTGTGGGTAGGGCGCCAGTTGCTTGGTGACCTCTTCCAGATTGAGAAACATGCGTTTGACAGGGCTTTTAAGCTGAGGGACAAGGAGACGTTTTTCGCTCATAGCGATATGCTGTACGAAATTCTATCCGACCTCGATAATCTGAACAGTCACCACCCGCATGCCACGCTGGGCCACTGGCTGCAGCAGGCCCGCGACTTGGGTACAACACCACAGGTCAAGGACTACTATGAGATGAATGCGCGCCGACTGATCACCACCTGGGGCGGAGGCCTTAACGATTATGCCTGCCGCAACTGGAACGGACTCGTGTGGGACTACTACGCCAAGCGGTGGGAGAACTACATCCGCGAAGTCACCGTAGCGGTGTTTGCGGGCAAGGAGTTTGACGAAGCCTCTTATCGTGCTGCTACCGATAAATTCCAGGAAAAATGGGTCACCTCGACCAGCGAGGTCGTCTGTGGCACCGCCAGTGAGGACATCCTTACCCACTGCCGCCGCCTTCGCGAGAAGTATGACTTCATCCTACAGACCTTTAAGTGCCAATAAGTCACGAAATAAATGCGGTCCTTTTTTTTCAAGCCGAGGCTAATAAAAAGAAAACAATAAATACAATAAACACAATTTATTAAGCTGGCAGCTATTGTTTCTTGAGGTGGTAGGTGTAGAGGTCGCCGGTGGAGTTGGTCTTGGTGAAGGTGATGTCGCTCGACGTGGCCTTGGTGACGGTGAAATGGTTTATTTCTTCTAGGCCGGGCATGTCGATGTAATAGACGTTTGGGTCAGGGAAGGAAATGGTCATTTTGTTGCCGCCCTCGCTTTCCTCCCATGTGCCGTAGCTCTCGACGACTTGATGATGGTCACTAACAAGTGATACCCTGAAGACTTTGCTCTGGAATTGGAAGAAATAGTCGCCCTCGACATCCACTGTCGTGTCGCTGGCGGTGATGCGCTCAACATGCCAGGTGCCGAACCAGATGCCGATGTCTCCGTGGTTTCGCGTACATGACCCTAACGAGAGCAGGAGTAACAGCGTGATGATATATAAAGATAATGCTTTCATCATTTCTTGAAATTCAGGTGGCCACAGTAAGTGATGCCCAGTTTTGCTCCCCAATTGTTGCCATAGAGAGAACCCTGGTCTGTCGCTACGGTAGCATGTATGTTGAGACTGGGGAAACGGGTGGGGTGGTAATCAATGTCAAGCGCCATTGAGAAATCATCGACACTGCCTGCACGTGGAATGAGGGGCGTGCCCCACGCCTTGCGATAAGAGCCCATCAATCGGTAGGACCACTCACTGGCCAACCATCCCGTGAGCGCGGCGTGGAAGCCTCGCAGCACGTTGTCGGTGTAGCGCATGTAGCCGTCTTGGTTATAGAGCGGCGACTTGATGAAGGGTGAGCCGATGGACATGCCGCGGCTCTGGAAACCGTTGTAGATGTAGTTGTTGTAGTAGTCGTCGGCACCCGAGGAGTGGCTGGTAATGGGCGTGCCCTCGTGGTCATTGGTTGTCCAGTGGATGGGGCCGCTCTGGTTGGTGAAATCGAGGTATTCGATAACGGCGCCATCTATCACCTGGTGGTCCTCCATGTTGCGGTATTCCAGACCCCATAGGCCGTCAAAGCCGTTCATCTTGCCAATGCCCGAGCCGTCTTCCCATAGCCACTGCGTGTAAGCGCGCATGCGCTTGCCGTCTTTGAATTTGTACTCTAGCGAGATGTCCCAGGAGCCCAGATGGTTACCCTCGACAAAAGAATCGCCAGCCGAATTGCCGCCACTGCCAGCGATAAATGTGCGCCAGAAGGCTTTAGCGTCGGCATCCATCTTGACGGTGCGTGTCACCTGGCCATCCTGGTAGTAGCGGGCCGTGCCAGCGAACTGGCAGGCCGACTGTGCGCCGATGGTAAACACCATTGGCTGGTCGGGGCGGGTGCGGAAGTATAGACTCTTGTAGTGCAGCCACGTGTCGGTGGTGATGAAGTGGTTATAATAGTTGTAATGGTTCTCGAGCCATTTGTCGTCAAAGAGGCGAAAGTAGCCGAACTCGCCGTTCAACTGCAGCCACCCCTTAGTGAAAGGAATGTCCTGGAAGTCGATGAAACCGGCGCGCAGCCCCACTGGGGGACGCGCGTTGCCGCTCCACACGAGGTCGCCACTGCTCAACTTGCCATCGACGATGGGTGACTGCTTTTGCCGCTGTCCTGCCACGGCATAGATGCTGCGGTATTTGCCCTCGACATAGGCCTGTTGGAGCCAAAGGCGTGCAGGGTGCTGCTTGTGAACCTCGAACTGTCCGTCGCCCCGATAGCGTTCATAACCCGCGCTAGACGAATAGCCGCCCCAAGCCTCGATGCCCGCTCCCCATGAGAAGCGCTTGTCGCGTTCTATTTGGCGCCAAATGCGGGCTGTTGCCAGTGCACTATATTGCTGGGTGACGGTACCGCCCGTGTTGGAACCGATATAGTAAGGAGCCAACTCGCTGTTGCCGGCATTCATGATCAAGCCAACACTATACTGAACGTTAGGGTCGGCAATCGAGTCTCCCGCCACTACCGTTAGGTTACACAGCAGTACCAGTATCAGGGATAGTAGCGCCTTTCGGGTCATTCTCTAGGGTTTAGATGGGTTTTTCAATTCCTGCTCGAGATGCGCCAGATAGGTGTCGATGTGGCGGCGCTTCTTCTCGTCGGCAATCTCGTCGAGATTAATGAGGATTCCGCTCTCTTCCACATCGCCAAACTCACGATTGATGGCGGTGCCCAGCATGTGCATTTTGGGAGACAATCCCATGTAGGCATTGACCAGCGGCGGAATGTTGATGCCGTGCTGGCGGATGAAGGTGTTCAATGTCTTGTAGTCCTCGCGGAAGTCGTTGCCCACAAAGTGGCGCATCAGTTCCGGATCATCGTTGCGCGTGTCAGGAAGCGGTTCGATGGGTGTTACCAGTGCCTCATTGTCCTTGAAATAGAGGTTAAGGAAGCACAGCAGCATGTCGCGGCAGTCGCGGTCATAGGACGGATACATCGTCATCTTGCCGAACATATACTTGACCTTGGGATAGACAATGGTCAACGCTCCTAGGCCATCCCACAGGTTGTCGAGTGCGAAGAGTGCCTTGACGCCCTCGCGAGTGGACTGGTACTCGGGACGCACAAAAGAGCGCCCCAGCTCGATGGTTACGGGTAAAATTTCGTTGAGGAACTTCTCACTGAAGCGGAACATGTGGCCCGTGGCGATTTGCGGTATCCCACCCTCAATCTTGATATCCCAGCCGCAGATGAAGCGGTAGGCACCGATAATTTCCTTTTTCTCGGGGTTCCACACCAATAACTGCTTGCATGGCACAGGCATTGTGTCAAACTCGTCGATGTCACAGGCCTTGCCTGTGCCACCTCCCGAAGAGCGGAACGATATCTCACGCAGGCGGCCGATTTCGCGCATCGTGTTGGGTGCATTGTGGGCCGTGACGACATAAATCTCGTTATTCGCCTTATTGGTCTTGCGCAACAGACGCTCGGGTGTGAGCTCCTGTTCGATGAGTTGGACGGGGATGGGTTCAATGATAGGTTCCATAGGGCATTTTTATCGGTTGGCTGGCGTTGGAGCCATATTAATGACTAATTCACGCAGGCGGGCAGCCTCCTGCTTGGGCCGTGAGGCGTCAATTGTGTCCCATGAGATGGGTTTGCCGATAATGACGTGTAAAGTGCTGCCGCACTTCTTAAGCATCTCCTTGGGCAAGAAGACGAGTTCGATGTTGAACTTGATGCCTAACCGCTTGCGCCACTTGGCAAAGCGATAGAAGAAACGTGAATTATGGGCGTCAAAATAGACGGGCACAATATCGCGTTGATAATTGATGGCGTGAACGATAGCCGCCTTCTGCCACGGCAGGTCGGTAATGGCGCCGTCGGGCTGCATGCGTGAACACAAGCCGGCCGGGAAAGTGATGAACTGGTTGTCACTCTGCAGGGCCTGCTCGATTTGCAGGGCTGCATCGCGCGACTGGCTGCCGTACTTATTGACGGGCAAGAAGACCTCTCGCAGAGGTTTGACGGCCATGAGCAGGTCGTTGACCAGGAATTTTATCTGGTGGTTATAGCGGTTGCCCAGCAACGAGATGAGCGCTAACCCGTCAAGCCCACCCAGGGGGTGGTTGGATACAAACATGTATCGACCCTGAGGCAGGTTTTCCAGCCCTGTGGCCTTGACGGTAATATCCATTTCATCGAGCGCTACGGTCGCCGCATCGACGCTGTTGTGGCCGTGCATCTTCTCCAGGATGGTGTTGAGACGGTCCTGGCAGATGGTGCGCTCAAGCCACCGCACAGCCCAGTGCGGGATATGCTTGTAATGCTTGGGGAGGCGTTCCCTAAGCACTTTATCCACATCTATTTTAACCAATTCGCTGCTCATACATCGGAGGCTAAATATGCATTAAACTCACAAAGTTAGTTATTTTATGTAGAAAAAGAAAAGCATGAAGGAAAAAATTTGCCTATCATGGCGAAATGTTATATTTTTGCAGTCCTAGAATAAGATAAAACAGACCATAGAACAGCTATTGTTTTCAAGCACATGAAGAGCCGTTTGACAATGCCAAGAATGATGTTGCTGCTAGCCGAGATCATCGCGTTTGCGATACTCGTTCTGGTGGCAAGCAGCCACTTTGGCTTGTCCGAGGGCTTAAAAATCACTCTCAGTTACCTGGTCGCCTATGTGGTGCCTCGCATTGTGCTTGAGCGTTCTTACGGAAATTCGACGACGGCCAATGTCATCCTGTTCCTGCTGATGTCATTATTGATGTTCGTCGGCGTGAGCAACTTGTTGGAATGGACCAGTGTGGAAGGTTACTCGCTGGAGATGCCCAACTTAAAAAGTGATGCCCGAGGTTATTATAAGTGGGCATTGCATAATTATGATGGCCGCGTTCCTGCAAACGAAGTGGCATTTCCTGGTTTCCCGTTCATGATGATTGGCATTTGGCGCTTATTAGGGGTGTCGGTGGTATGGCCACTTGCCATGAACACCATGTTCACGCTGCTGTCGGTGGTGTTGACAGGTCTGACAACCCGCAGGCTGCTGTTACATCGCACATCCTTCTCATCGACCACGCTCGTGTCGTCAGGCATGCTGCTCACGTGCCTGTTGTGCTTCTATCTCATCATGGGCATCAGCATCCTTAAAGAAGCCTCGGTGTTCTTGTCTGTTGCGCTGGTGGGATATGCGTTGTCCTCGATGTCAACGATTGACGAGGAGCGGCATTACCTGTGGCGGGACATCGCCTTGTTTGTCCTGGCTTGCCTGTTGCTGGCCATGGTGCGCACAACCTATCTGTATATCATCTTGATTGGCGTTATCGTCATGGCCATTCCTCACTGGCGGCGTGACTGGGTCGTGGCGCTGGCCATGGTCGCTATCATTGTCGTGTCCTTATTTGTGGGAGACCATTATGCGGCCTATTCGTTTGACCGCCATGCCGAGATCGTTGGTGGCGGGTGGAATATGCAACGCTTCTTCCTCAAACGTGGCACTCAGCAGCCCTATCAGGACGTGATGGACTTCTATTTCCTGTATTCCCCCTTCCACAAGTTCCTCATGTTGCCGCTGACCATGTCGTTGCAATTCATCCTCCCCCTGCCATGGATGATGCCAGGTGATGACTCCACGATTGCCAACCACGTGTGCAGGATAACCTATGGTTGGTATCTCATCGGCGGTATTGCGTTGTTTTATTATCTTTTCATGAGTTGGCGGCGTTCCGAGAACATGGGTGCCTGGGCATGGTGGCCGGGACTGGTCTTCATCGCTATGGCCTATGTCATTGCAGGAACGGCCAATCGATATCTGTTGCCTGTAGAACCGTTATTTGTCCCCGTTGTCCTGTTTGTGCTCGACCGCCTGCATGAGGGCCGTTGGCGCAAGACCTTTAAGCGCTGGGTATTTTTCTTTGTCATCCTCACGGTTGTAGCCCTCCTTGTTGGCCTGGAAGTCGACCGTGAAGTCTTTTCTAAGGCTTTTCATTTTCCGTCATTGAGAGATTACCTGCATAAGTGATTTGTCAGGCTGGTGCCGTTTGTCGGTTGATTTTTGAGGTTTGTCGGTTGATGAAGCCGACTCATCGTTTTTGGGTAGTATAGGGGTTAAACCTTGAAAACACGTTGTGGTCTAAGAGTCAAGAAATAACAATCTAAACTTGACAATTATGAAAAGGACTTTACTTCTAGGCCTGCTGTGTATGATTCTCGCTCTGCCGGCAATGGCGCAACCCGGATACCGTTATGGCTATAATCCCCGCGTTCAAACAGTGGGACGTCACGGAAACGAATATGTCGCATGGCACCGCTATTACTTCGGCCTGCGCTTGGGTGTCAATGCTTCCCACGTTAACAGCGAGAGCCCACAGCTCGACGGCAGTGGTTTCAAGAGCGGCTTGAATATCGGCGCTGCAGCCGGCGTCCAACTCACCTACAGGGCTCCGTTGTTCTTTGAGACAGGTTTGTACTATTCCCAAAAGGGTGGCAAGAGCGACACTGGCACCGGCAAGTTCACCTACGATCTGAACTACTTGGAGATTCCTCTGCTCATCAAGTACAAGCACTTTGTCGGCAACCAGACAAGCATCCAGCCCTACGCTGGCGGATATGTGGCAGTGGGAACTGACGGCAGCATTAAGAATTATGATAACCGCACAGCGTTCAGCTCCTTTGACAATGGTTATTTCCAGCGTTGTGACGGCGGACTCAAAATCGGTTGCGGAGTGGGCTTCAACATGCTCTACCTGGATGCCAGCTATGACATCGGCCTGGCCAATATCGGCCAAGACAACTTTGCAGATACGCATAATGGTTGCTTTACTCTAAATATAGGTGTGAATTTTTGAGGTTAGAACGTAGATTTCTGGGTGGCGCATGCCGCTCTATCACACCGGTGGCATGCGCTTTTTATCAGAAAGCATCAAGAAATCGTCAAGAATCATCAAGGATTGACAAAATATAATTATATTTGCACAAATTATCAACAATTAAAACTCATTTGCGCTATGAAAAAGATATACTACATGCTGCTTCTTGCAGTGATCGCAGTGACAGTGGTTTCGTGTGATGGCTGGGATCCCCCTTATAGCTGGGATAATCGTAGTCTCGTCGGCAGTTGGGAGTCCTATTACGGTTGCGAGGGTAACTATGTATATGACATCGTGGGGTATGATCAGGTGCGCTATGATTTTTATGCAAACCGCACTGGCCGTTGGACTTGCTTTGACAGGTATTACAGGCTGACATACGTGGACTTTGACTGGGATGCTTATGGTAGCAACCTGATCATCAGGTACTATGATGGCGATACAGATTACTTGTACTATGATTTTGATCGCAATGGCGACTTGCTTCTTTCGCTCGACAGAGATTTCTATCACTACACCGCCTATCGTCCCTCGGGCTTCTGGGCTCCTGCAACCGAGATGTCCAAAGTGTCGAACAATGCTGCCAAGGAGAGCAGTAAAGACTCGGTGACCTCTCGCGCCGTGAAAAGCAAGGACAAGTTGACTGAAACCAAGGAGAAATAACCGAATTTTTAACGGTACGATCATCAAGAGACCAGGGCACATCGTTTGCTCTGGTCTTTTTTCGCATTAGTGTTGCAGGAGGGTGGATGCGTTGTCGGCGGCGATTGACTCTACTTCCTGTGGGGAGATGCCTAGCACATCGGCAACCAGGGATGCTACCTCGCTGATGGGGGTGGAACTATCGTCGCTCTCGATGAGCAGGCGGTGGGTTGGGGTCGCTTGAAGCGCTGCAGGGTTGAAGCGGGGACCATACGACAGATAGCAACCTGCTTTCAATAGGGTTTGAGCGACATGTTCATTGCCCCGGAAGCCGTGAATGACCATGGGCACAGCAGTGAGCCCCGCTTTGCGGCGAACGGCAAGAATGTTTTGGGCTGTTCTCACGCAGTGGATGATGGCGGGCTTGTTGAGATCAGCGGCCAGTCGCAAGTGGCGCTCCATGACTTGTGCCTGGATGTCGAGTCCGCAGCCACGCAGGGCGTCCATGCCCGTCTCGCCGATAGCAAGCACCTGAGCGTGGCGGGCGCAATCGCCAAGCAAGTCAAAATCGTCATCGGTCAGTGAGGCCACATCCTGCCATGGGTGATAGCCCACCGAGTACCATTTGCCGGGTTGTGGGTCAAACTGTTGAGGGTCAACCGAAATCAGGGCTCGGGAGGCCTCCAGGTCATGGGTGTGGAAATCGATGATGTCCATCATGGAACAGGGTCATAGCCACTGCCACCCCAGGGATTGCATCGGAGGATGCGCCACACTGCCAGGTACAGCCCCTTGAACGGGCCATGCTTGCGGATGGCTTCGATGGCATACTGGCTGCATGTGGGCGTGAAGCGGCAAGTGGGAGGGGTGAGCGGCGAAATGCATTTCCGGTAAAAACGGATGGGCAGGATGAGCAGCCAGCCGATGAAATGGAGCACCGTGTGCCAAAAATGCTTGATTATGTCGATGAAACCGTTCATTTGACATCGGATTGAGGGGGAGGTAACTGCTCTGCGGCGGCCCGTGCTATGCGTGACAGCAGGTTGGTCATTTTCTCATTGATGACCTCGTAGGGGGCCGGTGTGGTATCCAAGTAAACGAAGGCGATATCTACCCCGATGCCGTGTTCGAGCAGGGCATCAGTAAGTAGCTCACGCCTGTTGAGGCGATAGGCTTCGCGGGTGCGGCGCCGCAACAGGACGCGGGTGACCGCCTTGCGGATGCGCTTCTTGGGAATGGAGATGAGAAACTGTGCTGGCGCGTCGCCTGGCTCGCGCAGGTAAAAGGCGGCACGCAGGGGGAATGCCATCAACGACTTTCCCTCACCAAAGAGGCGCTCGATTGCCGTGCGGCTCGTCAGTTTCTCTGTTTTATTGAGTTTATAGTCCATTCAGGATGCGAAATTACAAAAAAATGGAGGATTGGCAAACTCCATCCTCCATCAAAAACATCGTTCAGAGTGATGATGCGATGTTATTCCTTTTTGGCGACTTCCTCGGGGTGCGTCTTCAGGTAATGCTCAATGGCGCTTGCCATCGAGGGCGTCTCGGGCTTGATAGTGATATCCACATTCAAGCCGGCCTGATCGGCAGCCTCAAGGGTTGTGTGACCCATGGCGGCGATGACCACCTTGCGGTCCTTGTAGTCGGGGAAGTTGGTGGTGTAGGACTTGATACCGGCGGGGCTGAAGAACACCAGCATGTCGTAGTCAAACGGCTCGTCGGGCGTGAAGTCGTTGCTCACGGTGCGATACATCACCGCCTTGACATACTTCACCTTGTTGTTGTCAAGTACTACAGCCTTGTCGTTGTGAACGTCGCTCACGGGCATGAGGTAAGTCTCCTTGTTGTGCTTGGCAATGATGGGAATCAGGTCTTCCATCAGTCCTGACTCGCTATAGAAAATCTTGCGCTTGCGGTAAATGACGTACTTTTGCAGATAATGTGCAATCGTCTCGCTGACACAGAAGTACTTCAATGTGTCGGGCACATTGTAACGCAATTCCTTGCACAGACGGAAGAAGTGATCAATGGCGGTTCTTGCCGTCAAAATGATGGCAGTGTAGTCGGGTACATTAATTTTGGACTGTCTAAATTCTTTAGATGTGAGTCCCTCCACCTTGATAAAAGGTCGGAAAACTATTTCAACCCCATATTTCCTCTCCAAGTCAAAATAAGGAGATTTCTCAGACGTCGGTCTTGGTTGTGAAACCAGAATCTTCTTAATGCTCATGTAGTCGTTTTTATAGTGTAAATATCACTAATCCAGTAGGTTATACCTGTCATAATGACAATAGGTACGATTTCAACGGCGCAAAGGTACAAAATAAAATAGACAATTGATGTCATATTGCCATAAAAAATTCTAAAGCCCTTATAAATAAATATTAAGCGGGCTACGATATAAAGCGTCGCAGCAATGATTAATAGCAATTTGCCATGAGTGGGATAGAGCATGAGAAGCACGAGCACTGGCAGTAGCAGCAGGCCCAATAATGACTGGGAAGCCTTGAAGCCGTCTAGCCACAGTTTGGATCCCACCTTGTCGGTAAAGGTGTAGCCTATCAATTTATACACCATCCACTGGACGATGTAGAATCCAGCCGCCAGCCCGCAATAGGTGGCGATGTGCGGGAATACGCTGGCCTGGAGCGAAGCGGCAAGCAGTGGTCGCAGCAATTGCACGGCCAGGAAGATGATGAAGCCCTCGATGATGCAAGTGTTGGCAATGAGGGCGGCAAGGATGCTTGTCTCGTTGACGGTATGGTCCTCAAACAGATTCTCGCGGCGACGCGTCGAAAACATGTAGTGGAAGAAATTCTCGATATACTTGTAGCCCGTGTGGTAGCACAGTGCAACCGCGAGCAGGCCCGTCAGCAGTAGCGCCATCGACGGGGTGTCGTGCAGTGGCGAGTGGGCAAACGTCTGTGCTGGGTTCCCATCAGGCAGTTCCATCACCGGCCTGGTGTTGATGGATTCCAGCGACGTGTCGGCAGGGGCGGCTTCGGGGAAGCCGTCGAGATACTGCGGCGCATAGTAGGCGTTAGCAGTATCGGCCTGTGAAGACGCTAAGTTTTGCGACTCTACAGGCTGGACGGTGTCGGCTGGATGGCTGTTGACGGGCATGATGAGTACGGTTTAGTACTTGGATTCAAATGTTACTGGGCTGTTGTTTTCCAGTAATGAGATGGCCTCGGCGGGCGTGGTGGCTACCTGCCACAATTGGCCATGGGAAGGTTTCATGAAACCCTCGTCGATAGAATGACGAAGCATGTCGAGCAACGCGTCATAGTAGCCCAGAGTGTTCAGGATGATGACAGGCACTTGAACCAGTCCCAACTGCCGCCAGGTGAGCGTTTCGAGCAGTTCCTCGAGTGTCCCGACTCCGCCAGGCAGGGCGATAATGGCGTCAGCCATGTCGCTCATCATCTGTTTGCGCTGGTGCATGTCGGCAGTGACAATGACATCCTCCAGACGGTCATAGCACCACCCGTTATCGACCATGAACTTGGGAATGACGCCAGTCACCTCGCCGCCAGCGTCGAGGGTGCCATCGGTCACGGCCCCCATCACTCCCACGGCCCCGCCGCCGTTAATACAGCGCCAGCCGCCGTGCGCCAGCCGTTGTCCCAGCTCGCGAGCGTCGTCAAGATATCTTGTGTCGATGTTGGCACTTGAAGCGCCAAATACACAAACGTTGCCTTTTATCTCTTGTTCCATGTTTGCAAAATTCTGTATTGACCTCTACTGGCCGTAGTTGTTGGCCTTGCGGTAGTGGTTGGGCGAAAGGCCCAGGTGCTTTCTCACATATTTGCCGAAGAAAGAAAGGTTGTCAAACCCCATCTCGCTGGCAATTTCCTTGATGCTCAGGTCGCTGTAAAGCAGCAATTGCTTGATGCGGCTCACGACCGACGTGGCAATGATCTCGCTGGCCGTCAATTGGCTATGCTTGCGGCACACACTGGTCAGGTACTTGGGAGAGACGCATAACTCGTCGGCATAGGACTTGACACTGCGGTTGACGCTTGTGTTGTCGGCCAGTAGAAGCATGAAGCGGCGGTAGATGCGGTCGCCCTGGCGCAGCATGTCGTCACCGTCCTGGTGGAGGTGCTTGTTGATGTTGGACAGCAGGTCGTAGGCAAAGCAGCGGATGATGTCGCGCACCGTCTCGCGGCCAAAGTTCATCTCGGGGTGGTCCATCTTGAACACCAGCAGTTCATAGTACTTGAGCAGCAAGTCCACCTCGTTCTGGCCCATCTCGATGACGGGGTTGGCGAGGATGTGCATGATCGACTGCATCAGGCTCTTGTTGATGAACGAGAAGCCGACATCGGTGCTGATGACACATATCAGGCAGCGGAAATTCTCGCTGTGCTGGACGTTGTTGATGACCATTTTGCGGTCGACGATGAGCGAGCAGTTCTTCTTCAACTGATACGGTACTGCATTCAGCTCCAGCGATAGCGAACCGTCAAGTACCATGACATAGGCGATGAAATTGACCTGAAACTGCTTCATCAGTCCAGGTATCGACGTGATATTGTCGGCAAAGTAGATTTCGCCGTCATTGTACTTAAGGTTGTGATAGACCTCGGGCACATCGTTTAAGTCCAGTTGTGTGATTCTATCCTGTTGCATAGATAACATAATAAGGATTTGTACCGTTTTTGTCCCGACAAATGTTTGAAAAATGGGGCAACTCGTTGTCGTTCAACTTGTTGCCCCTGCTAGAGTCGGGGTGAGAAGAATTGTTCCAACATAGGCAAGAGTCGCTAACTTGTTGATAATCAGCAATGACAAAGGGCAGATAAAAGGCCAATTTTCACTCATGTTGTCCCGATACTGTCCCGATTTGAGCCATCAGAATCTGGATGGTGCGCTCCTTTTCTTCCAGCAGTTCTCGGAGGGTTGCCATCTCTCTAGGAGTGACATTTACCTCAGTTCTGGCATCTCCGATAATCGTGTTAGCTGAAACATTTTGTACACTTACTGAACCGTCCTGTTCGAAAATGTGCGCAGCAGAAAGTCCAATCACTTTACATACCCTGTCAAGTGATGAACACTTCATGTCCTCCATGTTAAACATTCTTGCCAAGTAAGTCGGACTGACTCCTAATTGTTCGGCCACTTCCTGCTTTACAAGATGGTTTCCTTCAATTACCTTTTTGATTTCATTTCCTATGTGCAACATAGACTATAATGGTTAAAAATTGCTAAATCAGTTTGATTTACTTATCTTTTTAGTTTGAGTTTCAAACTTTATATTTACATTTGCGGCTGTAAATATACAACGATAAATGTAAATATACAAACTTATGGCAGAACAAACTACTGAAATTCGTAAAGATTCCGTGGCCCTGGATGACTTCATTCACCGCCACAAGAAGAATGAAATCCCTGTCATCTATGACAAGATTTGTGAGGGGTGTATGGTTCCTCGCTATACGATCCACAACTGGATCAGAGGCCTCGCTAGAATTCCTGAATTGCACAAGTGCAAAATTGAGGAAATATTTGGAGAAACGATATTTGATAAACTTGAAACTTGCGAAAAATAATATGGATATGCCATCAAATATCGAGTTCTACACCTTCAATGATGAAGCGTGGCTCCATTACGCCGACGGAACGGCGGAGAAATTGACCGAGGAACATAGCGATATCATCTCTGCGATTTATGAGATGATCGAGCAATTCTATCCGGGTGCAATCACAGCTCTAAAGAAAGAATATGAGCGTTGCATCCCCAATATGTCCTTTTATCGTTACCGAATCGTCGTGCGTTTCATCAAGTGCAACTTCGGCAACATTGACAAAACTGCTGATATCGATTCCTTTGGCCGCATCCATCTTGAGTGTGTACCATGCCCTCTCCGTGGGGAATGCAAGCTGGAGAATGTTGTCTGCAGACCTGTGTTCGCTCACAAGATGAGCGATGCAGAGCTGCGTGTCATGAAGCTCTGGCACCAAGGGCTCAATAAGGAAGATATCGCTGACCAACTTTACCTGTCAGCCCATACCGTTAACAACCATATCCGGAATGCCTATATCCGTATCGGTGTGCATTCACGGGCCGAATTTGTCCGCTATGCGGAAACTAACCATCTATTCCAATGAGTGATTTTTATGACGATAATACTGTCAACTTGCTGAAAGCGCAGGCCGACATCCGGACTTGCATACCTGATGCCGACCGTACCAAGGCAACCTCATATGTGCCATGCCCCAAATGCGGGAAGTTCGGCAAGCGTGAAGGCCTGTGCGTGACACATAATTCGCGAAGGAATATAGCCAAGTGCTTCAGCTGTGGCTTCACCTTGAATAATGCCCTCGATGCAACGATGTATTACCAGTGCAACGAGGACCGAAGCAGATATCCCGAAGCCATCAAAATGACTGCCGATGCCGCAGGCATCTTTATCATGAGCGAGAAAGAACGGCGCGACGCTAACATCGAATCCCACCGCAAACAGATAGCCAAGAGCTTTTGTCAACGCCAGTTGGAAGCATCCGGACTTACGGTTGAAGATGTGATGGTCAAGTCCGTAGAAATCTACAAGGGGCAGCGCCTCGAGAAAGAAGTTCCTGCCATGTGCAGGGGCAGCATCGATAAGACTGGCACCGTCCATCCGGGCGATGACGAGATGCTGATCTATTACTACAACCTGGATGGCACCATGGGGCAGTATGCAACCAGGGGTGCGCGTGGCGCATTAAGACCATACATCAGAATCAGATGGTCAAATCCCTCTCTGCATACGCCTGAAGGCTCTTCCCGGGAAAACAAGTACATGTCTCCAGCTGGAGCACCAACCAGGTTCTACATCCCGCAGAAGGTGCGAGACCTGTACAATAAATCCCTGCCAATAGAGACTCTTGTCATCCAGGAGGGAGAAAAGAAAGCTGAAAAGGCGTGCAAGCATGGCATTCCGAGCCTGGCCATCCAAGGTATCTTCAACATCGGATCCAAAGAAGGCGGTCTGCCGCAGGATCTCCAGTATATTGTGCAGCGATGCAACGTGAAGAATGTTGTGCTGCTCTTCGACAGCGACTGGGACGATCTGAGCAAGTCGCTGAATCCTGATGAAGCAGTCGATTACCGCCCGAGAATGTTCTCGAAGGCGGCCATCAAGTTCAAGAAGTATGTGGCATCGATGCACAATATCGGAGTGAACGTTGACATCTATTTCGGCCACATCAATAAGAATGAGCGTGGCGACAAAGGTGTTGACGACCTGCTGGTGGGTATGCTCAAAGGCAAAGAGGATGAGCTGGCCAAGGATATAGACTTTGCCCTCCATGCCCATGATGGAGTGGGAACCTACTGCTCAATCTTCAATATCTCCACATGCTCCGATATACAGATCCAGGATTACTGGCTGCTGAATGATATTGATTCCTTCTTCGATAAATATGTAGCTGCTGTAAAACCGCTTAAGCTGTTCAAGTTTAACCGCTTCCGCTACAAGGTCACTGATGAAGGCAAAGTTGAACTGGCTTCAAAAGTCATCGCCGATAAGGAGTTTTGGAATGTGAACAAAAACGAGAACACGGGACGCATAACTGTGGCCCTGGAGACCTTTGAAGCGCTCCAGTTCATTGAACAGGCAGGCTTCTATCGCATCCACACGAATGACATGGCTCCAGGGGAAAACGGCTTTGTCCACATCGATGAAGGTGTGGCCCAAATCACCTATGGCAGCGATATCAGGGATTTCGTATGGGAATATATCAAGATGACCTCTAAAGATCCTGTCGTGCGCAACCATTTCTCTGCAAGGTTGACCAGCGAGCTTGGCCCTGACAAGTTGGAGCGCCTGCAGAAGATTGAGGATAACTTCGATGTGTTCGAACCCTTCCAGCAGCGTTTCTACTTCCGCAACGGCATGGTAACCGTGACGCCCCAAGGTATCAAGCATGACAAGATCATTGACGCCACTGTGTGGGAGCACAGGGTGGTGAAACGCACATTCAACCGTGTGGGCATCATCGAGAGCGTGGAGTCTGATCCGGAAACTGGCGGCTATAAAATCAACTTTACAGAATCGGGGAAGCGTTGTGACTTCTTGAACTTCCTGGTCCATGCTTCTGATTTCTGGTGGCAGAAGGGCGGCGCCCAAACACCCATCGAGAAAAAGGAATTCAGCCAACATCTGCTTAATAAACTGACGGCCATCGGCTACCTGCTGTCGGACTACAAGTTCCAGACGGAACTGAAGGCTGTCATCGCCATGGACGGTGAGATGAGTGACGTCGGACAGAGCAACGGCCGCACAGGTAAGTCACTCATCGGAAAAGCGCTGAGCTATATTGTTGACCAGGCAAAGATTGACGGCCGCAAGACGAAGAATGATGATGACTTCATGTTCACTGAGACGACGATGCGTACTCGTAACGTGTTCTTTGATGACGTGCCTGTAAACTTCAATTTTGAGCGCCTGTATGTGGCGATTACCGGCGACTTGAATGTCAACGTGAAAGGCGGCAGCCGTTTCACGATTCCCATGGAACGGTCGCCGAAGATATATATAGCGACAAACCACGCCATCAATGGCAGTGAAAGCCGTAGTTCCCTGGAGCGTATCATCTATATCGGTTTCTCGAACTACTTCAACGATTCCCGCCACCCAATGGATGTGTTCGGCCACCAGTTCTTTGATGACTGGAGCCAGGAACAGTGGGACCTATTCTTCAATCTGATGATTGAATGTGTGTTCCTATACTTCACGTCGATGCAGCAGGGTTGGGCGCGACCTGGCCAGGGTGTGATCCTGCCACCCATGCACGATATCATGCAGAGGACACTGCGCCAGCAAATGAGCGAAAGCCTCTACCAATGGGCAGAGGTGTATTTCGATTCGACGGGTTTCGTTATCAACACTCGCAAGCAGCGTGGAGAAATGTATGGCAACTTCAACGACCACTTCCCCGGTGCAAAAACCGGCATTACTGCATCGAACTTCAAGAAGCGCCTGATCTTCTATTGCCAATTCAAGGGCTTCCACTTCAACCCGTCAAGGCTCAACAAGGAGGGAAAGAGCTTCCGCAGCTGGATTGCAGACCACCCTGGAGAGAGCTTCATCGGTGGGGATGACAAGTCTGGAGGAATCGAATATTTCTCGGTGTATGATACCGATCACGCTTTACAGGAACCATTCTAACAACAATTTTAATAATCCAAAGTTATGCCAAATTTAGTATTATCATTCGGCAACCACCTCGAGTTCGTCACAGCGAACTGTGTGGGATGCCCCAAAAGAGACCAGCAAGGCTGCAGGGATGTTGACCCGATGACCTGTCAGCGTGCGGTAGATCTTGTAAAGACCCAGAACGAGAAAGGCTACCAGGTAGTAGTCGGGAAGTTCATTGTTCAGCCCAAGAAGAATCTCGCGGAATATCGAGAGTTCACTGAAGATGACCTTGACCTGATCAGAGACTATCTAGCTGAGCATCTGAACCCGAACATCAACCGGGACTCAGATGAAGAAATCTTGAATGTAATCAATATCATTCAGACTAAACTCGACTGTCCAACATTCAAGAATATTGAACAATACCACCGCAACACATCCAATACCTGGAATGAAATCATCGAGGAAGGAGGTGAGCAATGAACGCATATTTCATGCCAGTGGATGGAGGCGATTGGCAGCCACTTGGAATCGTGACTGCGAACTCCCTATCTGTAGAGGATCCGTTCAATCACTATGATTCGGCTCCTCAAAAGGATGTCTCTGTCAGCTTCACGCTCGACGCAAAGCTGACAAAGGAAGAATACAGAAAGCTATTCAAGCCCTATCCTAAACTACCGAGAAAACTCAAGAAAGAAATCAAGTCTTTCAGGAGATGGCTTGGAATGAGCTACAAAAAATGCAGCCGATTAGAATTGATTCGTACCTGTTGCCTGTTATGGGATATGGCCCCAGGCCATGAAGGTGTTAGAACTCCGGCTTGGCTCACAAGATCAGGCTTTAAGCTCGCAAGAAAAGAGGTGGACAATGGATAACGAGAAACTTCAACGAGGAAACGAGCTCGCTGAGATCATTAAGAACATCAAGGATTTTCTTGAAGCGTTTCCCTCAGATATCAGTTGTGTTAAGGATTGCCAAATTAAAATTACTTACAGTGCGATCTATCAAGTCGAACCGATAGTACGGACTGTTTGGGCAGGGGACATTCCAACGACATTTTGGAAAATTCAAGAGTTTGCGAAGCAAGAACTTAGTCAATACGAAAAAGAATTTGAAGAATTATGAAAGCAGATGTTACATTCCATGTAGAGTATGATGAAAATGAGAATCATCTTAGAATATCATGCGGCAACGTAGACGGGGATGGCTTGCCCATGCCGCTGTACATGATGATGCTTACATCACTCATTGAGCTCCAGTACAAAATCAATGGTGAGAAATCGACGAATATTGATGCTCCTCTGAGCGTTGAGGAAAGGATCCGCAAGTGGGATAAGGAGAATCTACCCCCCCCACGCCGAAAACAGTAGTAACAACGAACAAGATGAGAAAAGCCTACACTGAAGAAGAAAAGAACGAGATTGCCCATCTCTATCAAGACGGGCTCCTCGTCAATGAAATCGCCCGGCGCTTCGGCAGGAAGCCGGAGTCCATCTACAAGCTGGTCAGCGCCATGGGCGTGAAGCGTAACCAGAAGCGAGAGTATGAAAAGCCGGAAGTGATTGCAGCCAGCGATGCAAGCGATCAGCACAAGGCTAAGCGAGAATGTACATTAAAGAAACCATGGTATCTGCAGCCGCAGACGCCGAACAATAGAACTAAAGCAAAACATGAGTAAACAGAAAAAATTCCATTTCGTCTCGCCGGACTCTGACCTATATGAAGAGCGGCCGACCACTAGAGCTGCCATCTATGATGCGGTAGTGTTGTCGAATGTTTTTGACGTCAAACTATACCGTGTCCTGGATAACGATGAGGAGCAGCTGCTGTTCGACAGCAACAAGTGCATGGACAGGACTATAGACGGCATCCTCAAGTGGGCCGAGAAAGGAGGCCGCTCATGAGCAAGGTTGACGATAGGCCTGACGCCGGATGCTGCGGTTGCATCATGATAATCTTCTGGATTGTCTTCATTTTCTGTATTGTTGGAATTTTCATATAACCTGAAAGGAGGTGTAAACAAATAGGTCAATAACATGTGGCATGGCTGAAAGGTAATTTATCAACCGTTAATAAACAAAAGTGTGTTAAATGTTTGATTTCTCAGAAAGCAAACAATCCCCATCGAGGGGGTGTCTAAAAACAACCAGGGGAGTTCGATTCTCCCCCAGCCAGCAAAGCAACAGAAGAATGTAATAATTTTTTCATAGTATTATTTAGTAAGGACAGGTCTGCAGGGATGCACGCCGTCCAAGTATCACCTGGCCCGGGTAGGGCGTAAGACAAACATTAAGTACATAAGTTTTTTCATAGAATTAAGTTTAAGAGTTAATAATAAAGTATCGTAAATGTAGAAATCAATTAGTTACTTGGAGCCAGATGCAGGGATGCGCCTGGCTCTATTTTGTTGTCTTTTAGCAGAAGCACTTTGTGGCGTAATTTCGTGAAGTTGAACTTTAATAATGGAATAATATGCCACAACAAGAAAACATCTCACCAATGATTGAGGCGATGCGTGCGCAGACGGAAGCCAATGCTATTACGCCGGAGTACCTGGGCAACATCCTTCAGATGATAGTGAACTTTGTGAAGTCGCTGCTCCTGGTTCCTGAGGAGGATGTCATCAATGTGACCTCGATGGTCCAGGATGCACTATCGACCGCTAACGCTGCCGTCGCGACTGCGAACAATGCGCTTACCACGGCCAGAGGCATGTTGCTTAATCTGCTTCAGGCGGTGTGCGGCACTGATGCCGTTGCGCTGTCTATTGGCCAACAGGGGGGCACGACGCTGACCTTGAACCTGACTGCAGCAAACGAGAATGCTGCAGGCGTGATGAGCGCCGCACAAGCAGTGTCGTTGGCTCAAGCTGTGCTGGACATCACAGCGAATAAGGTCAGTTCCTTAACAGTTACTCCTGGCACGACTTCAGCATCACTGAAAATTACGTTTGGCACTGGTAACAAGAGTGTGACCTTGCCTGCTGCCACCACGTCGAAAGCGGGCTTGATGACCGCCGCTGACAAGCAGGCGCTGGCAGACAAGGCTAATGATGCCGACGTGGCGAAGCTGGATGCGACTGGCCATCTGAGCTGGGCGCATTGCCCAGTTGTCGTTCTTGACTATATGAAGGGAGAAACGCCTATAGAGACCCCAAACGGCCATGCTTATTATGACATCGACATGGGCAAGATCTACTGCTGGATGAACAATGGTGCTGACGCTGTCGAGCTGGGTGTTCCGTCGCAGAATGTGTACTATTGCCACAGGGACACCAATGTGCTGTATCGCTGGACGGGCAGCAAGTTTGAGCCCATCAACGCCAACCCGAAAGCCGGTATGCTTGTCCAGGAAGTGCGATGCTCGAACCGAACGCAAAAACGCTATGATATCCCGAGCGGCCCGCTGTGCATCCTGAAGCCGAGCACCGACACGGTGAACTTTAACCTGCTGCCGAGCGAAGATGGCAATGGCGCCATTCACCGCATCGTGCTGGAGGCCTCTGATGTCGGCGACCTGGTTGACGGCACGACTACTGGCCTAAAATGGCCCGCAAGCCTGATTTGGGAAGACGGAACGCGCCCCGTAGTCCAGGATGTGGATAGCGGGGAGGGCGTCATGGTGATTATCTATAACAGCCGCTACGCTCACTTTATAGCATATCGATAACCCATGAATACAAGAATCCCACACGTACAGGGTAACGAGCTCAGGCTGGCCATCCCCCTGCAACTCGAAACTGTAACCCTCGAAAACGGTGAACCTAAGGTCACCTATACCGATTTTATTCCTAATCCTTCTTACCCAGTCACAGTTGTGCTAGCCAAAGGTACCGCGAGTATTGAAATTGATGCCGTGATGGAAGGCAATGTTGCAGTAGCCATTGAACCTGGTACGATCACGGAGGGGCGCTATAGCTTGACTGTTCTTTGCCACGATGACCAAGGCAGGGCAATGCGGCACAAGAGGCGTGCTGCAGTTGAAGTGTATGACGTCACGGCTGATGCGGGATTGCCTGAAGGTATAGAGTTCAACTCAGAGGCCCATATCCTGGACGCTACAATTTTCCTATTCGCCAAAGGCGATAAGGGCGACGGCATCGCCGGAATATCTGTTGACGAAAGCGATGAGGACGATGGCTACAACGTCATCACCATCACTCTCACCACAGGCGAGACGGTCACGTTCCGTGTCAAGAACGGATCGAAGGGCTACGGCATTTCCCCCGAGACGCAGCAGGCTATCCTTGACGGATTGGAACGCATCAAGGGACTGCCATTGAACATATTCCTGTCTGAGAGCGAATATCAGACGCTTGTCAATGCGGATGAGGTTGACCCCGACGCGATATACCATACCTACGAGGACGAGTGACATGGAGTACAAGCAAGGAAAAGAAACCACCGGCATCTTTTGGCGCCGCAAGGAAATCACGGCGAAGTACAAAGGACTTCGCCTGGTCTGGCAGAAGTTCACCAGTTTATATAATGCCTGGTTCCATGATCAGGGCTGGTCGCATGATCGTGGCTGGTTTCATGACTAACATTTAATCATACAAACAATATGGCAAAAGAGAAAAGGATAATCATCGAAGGCACTAACCTGCTGACCTCCCTGTCCGATGAATGGGGAGGGGTGAACAACACGGGTGCCGCCATCACCAAGTACGGCACCGAAATCCCCAACGGCTACAAATGGGGCATGAACTTCGCCGAGGTGGAGCGCTTCATCAAGTCCCAGTTCGGCGACAAGGTCGGCCATTTCGTGATGGAGAACATCAACGGCGTCAACTACCTGCTCGGCTTCGACTCCATCGAGACGTACCAGGCATGGAGCGCGGACCACTCCGACCCCGACAACCAGCCGAACGTGACCGCTGAGATGGAGACGCACGAACGCTACATCGCCCGTGTGGCCACCAACTCCGATACGACCAACCTCATCACAAACGAGCCCGCCCACAACGTCGGCGTGCGCTTCACGGCTGCGATGTATGAAGGCGGAGAGTATGTGAACTCTGGACTTCCTGGTACACTCACGTTCCTCCGCAGCATCGACGGTGGCGCGACATACACCGTGGTAGGGCAGGAGCCTATCGTGAGCCGCGAAGAGAACTCATCAGTGTTCGACAGTTACAACATCGGCAAGTACCTGCGTGACGGCTATCAGAACATCATCGCTGTGCGAGCCTCGTTCAGTGCAATAGGAAGCACCTACACGTCACGTCAGATTACGGTGGCAACGGTAACGTACACTTCGCTGTCGCTGGTGTGCCTTTCGGACTGGCATGTGCCAATCGAGTCATCAGACATCGTGTCTAATGGTATGCCTCTGCGCTACCGTGCATCACATGCCGTAGACGCGGTGCTCCACATCTCGGTGGAGTGCCCTGGTGGTACCATTGCCATAACAAACGAACTTGAGGCCTCAACGAGTGGTGTGGCCCAAAACTTCTGGCTGCACGACACGATGTCGTACGGCTTGAAGAACCACGGCATCCGAAAGGTGTCCGCATGGCTCACCTGCGATGACGGCAGGGGCGGAACGCTGACCGGTGCAACTCTCGTGAACCGCTTCATGGTCGTCGATGCAGACACGGCAGGCACGAACATCGACAAGCCGTACCTAATGATCCAGAACGAGGTGAATGCAGCAGAGAACTTCATGCAGACCCACCTGTGCGACATCGCCGTGTACAGCCCCGATGGTTCGCCTGTGACCCTCGACATCAACATCACGTCTGAGGCCGAGAATTACCCCAGTGGCGACTACGATGTCTACTACCCACTGCAAATCAACACCGAGCCAGGAGTACAGTACCCGCTGGATGCGTCCATAGAAATCGAGGATGTAGCAGATGCGACTATCCCCGCCTACCTGCGCATATGGAGCGGGAACGACAACATCCTTCAGCGCAGCGCTGGCCGCACCTACATCTACGTCTCAGTGGACAACAGCCAGTCGTTCGCGCCCAAGGCGGGTGCGGCGTTCATCATCAACCCCCGTATGCGCAACAATACAGAGCTGCATCCCGACCAGGTTATCAACGCCAAGAACGGCAATGTGGTGACGAGCACTTGGCAGGGGTTCGGCTTCGTCAATGACGGATGGGTGAAGGCCGAGGACGGTCTACGAGTGCTGCGAGTGCTTGCAGGCCAGCGGTTGAACATCCAGTACAACCCGTTTGCTCAGTTCGTCAGCAGCCCTAACACGTCGATGACGCTTGAACTCGACATCAAGGTGCGCAATGTGACTGACGAGAACAACATAGTTCTCGGTGTCAGCGAGGATGTCAGCGGACGTCCTCGTGGCCTTGCCATCCGTGCTATGTCTGGCAACCTGTTCGCACAGAGTGAACCGAACGACAGTGAGACGAACTTCCGCTGGCAAGAGGGTGAGCGTACCCATATCGTGATCAACATCAACAATCAGGTGGACACCGACATCAATGGTGACGGGTTGGTGACCGACGAGTACTACGAGTCACAGGGGAGTCCGTCAACCACCCGCATGTTCGCCCGCGTGTTCATCAACGGCAACATCGAGCGTGAAATCCTGCTGTCAGGGACGAATGCCCAGGAGTTCTGCACAGGCCTGATGTCCAACGGCGGCATTACCATCGGCCAGGACGGAGCCGACATTGACATCTACTCCATCCGCTGCTACGAACGCATGGCGCTTGAGGCGAAGGATGTTGTCGACAACTACGTTTCCTCACTGCCCAACTCAGACCAGAAACGCGCCGTCCATGATGCCAACGCCATCATGAGCGGAACGAGGGTTGACGTGCAGAAAGTGAAGGCTCTCGGCAAACGTGTGCTTATCCTGCACGGCAAGGAACCGTACAAGTATGACACCTCGGCCAGCGGCAACTGGTGGGAGATCCATCAGTACGACAGCGAAGGACACGAAATTCCCGAGTTGTCGGGTACCATCTGCAAGGAGACGGGCTTCGGTGAGGTGAAACGCCAAGGCTCGACGGCCAACACCTACTACTACTCGAACCTGCAGACCAAGATTGATGATGCTGGGTCTATCGACGTTAGGCTAGAGGACATCCACGAGAGCATGACCGTCAGCGAGCCTTACGAGAAGGACGGGGTGATGGTCGTTGACATCTATGGTGGAAACCTCGGAAAGAAAGACCCTGTTGCCCAAGTGGCGAAGCAGTACCCGATCAACAATGGCATGGTGACCGTCCCCGATGGATGGATCGACGGCAACGGCAAGTACAGGGGAATGGGCTTCATGATTGCTGAAGGCACGCCTCTTGCTACCAAACTGGTGTTGAAAATCAACTATGCCTCGTCGATGCAGAGCCACGTCACGGGCTGCTTGAAGCTCTACGACGACCTGCACCGCGCAGTTGTCGGCGAGAACGAGCTGCAGCAGCGTGTTCACTCAGCCCGTGTGTCGAAGTACACCGAGCCGGTGTTCTTCTTCACCCAGCTTGACGACAATTCCGCTGTGGTGTTCAGGGGCATGGGCAACTTCGGCGCCGGAAAGATGGACAAGCCCACTTGGGGCTATGTCAAGAGCGAGCACCCGATGTTCACGATGATCGAGGGCAGCGACAACGACCAGTACCTGACAGACTGCCGTGTACCCTTCAGTACCGACCCTGATTGCCCCGAGTGCATCACCTATGTCCCCAAAGATGAAGGGTATTTCTACGGAGACATCCAGAACCTCGACTTCGACGCAGGCAAGACCGATGATGACGGCTACCCCGCTGCGGCCATCACCGCACGTCTGCAGGAGACTTGGAACTGGATATACCTGCACGCCCCGAGCATCAAACGCTTCAACGGCACCTATGTGGACTTCTTGGCAAGTAATCCCGACAAAAGGTATAAATACTGGTGCTCAAGCGGCGATGATGCGTTCCTGCTGAAACGCTACGACGGGAAGAACAACGTATGGCGTGATGCGGGATTGTGGAACGAGAGCAATAAGGCATACGATGTCATCGATCTGCGCACCTACGCATTGACGGCATCTGCATACCAGGCTTATGTGGACTCTCAGAACACGCCGAACCACATGAATTTGTCGCAGCTCCATGAGAACTTCGTCGCAGCTATCGTCTCAGACGCAAAGAAATACATCGGGTTCTACTTCAACGTGGACTCGTTGAAATTCCACTATGCGTTCCAAAACCACTTCATGGCTGGCACCGACAACTGCTCGAAGAACACCTACTTCGTGCTGATGCCATACGCCAAGTCTGTGACCATCGACGGCGAGACGCGCCAGTGCTACCTGTGGGAATTGCACCAGGATGACGTGGACACCATCCTGATTACCGACAACAACGGCCGTTCGACGAAGCCGTATTACATCGACCGCATGCACCCTTATGATGATGACAATCCCGGTGAGAGCTGCTACATGGGCGGCGGCAACCAGCTGTTCAACCTCTGCGAGGCGATGTGGGAGACTGAAGGCAGCGGCTCTGAAATCGCAGCCATGCTGAAGCGCATTTTCTCGGCTATGGTCGGTCTTGTCACCGATGCGGATGTTGCTAACGGATACTCCAGGACACTGTGGGGGTGCATGCAGAAGTACATGCTCTCCAGCCAGCACTACTTCCCGCAGATGGCGTACAACGAGCAGGCCCGTATCCGTTACGAGTTCCCAGAGACGCTTGGTTTCGTTTCTTGGGGCAAGGGCGAACGCCACATCCGTCCCATCACGCAGTCGATGGGTTCTCAGCTGCAGGCCGAGTCTCAGTTCATCAAGCGCCGCCTCCTATATATGGCCAGCTATGCGGCGTGGGGTGACTTCGAGGGACACAATAGTTATCGCGTTGGACTGACGGATGCCCAGGACTCGTTCGGTTTCGAGCCTCGTCCGCTGCCAAACGGCAACGAGATGAGCTACTACCTTGATGTGACGCCTCACCAGTACCTTTACCCGAGCGGTGCCGTTGGACAGACGGCCATCACGCCCCGGCATCGTGTGGCCCCTGGCGAGACATGGCACTTCAATATCGGCCCGGCATCGGGCGACACTGGCGTTTCGCTGTTCGCCATCCATCTCTACAGGAACATCGGCAATGTCGGAGACCAGAGTGTGAACCCGAACAACTCCGCGACAGTCAGCGGAAACCGCTTGACGACGTTCGTGGCCGAGCCTTCGGTGCAGTACGAAGTGGGCGGGAAGACGGTTGGCGCATACCGCCCGAACAAGATCAACCTTGTTGCGCCGCTGTTGCGTGCAGTAAGCCTTAATGGCAGCGGTATAGGCGGCACACTCGACTTGAGTACTCTGTCGAGACTGGTGTCGCTCGACCTGCGAGGCACATACCTCACCGAGGTTACGTTACCGACCAGCGAAAGACTCACGAGGCTGCAACTGCCAGCCTCGCTGACCAAACTGGTTATCAACGGCCAGCCCAACATTGGTGACACATCGGTTGACGAAGGTGCCGTCGTGTCGATAGGCGGTATTGCTGACATTGAGGAAATTTGTATTGTAGGTAATACGAACATTGCTTCGTTCACAAGGCAGACTGTCTTCAACGCGCTTGCAGCAGACAGCGGCTTGAAATCCGTTGTCCTTGACAACGTGGACTGGACGGGCACAAATGCAATGCCGATTGCACTGTTCGAGAAACTTCTTGCCGTGGATGTGGTGGACATCAAGGGAGCTATCGAGATCTCGGGAACTGTCACCTACTCGATTGCGGAGGAGATGCTGAATAAATGGCCTTCGCTGTATGACCCCGCCAGTGAGTTGACCATCAGTTATGCTGTTGTTCCCATTACTTCCGCTTCCATAATCTGCAACGATTACGGCGTCAATAGCGATTATCTTGACGAGGAAGGCAGAGACTATCATTTCGGCATCAAACCGAGCCCGACAAACGGCAATAACATTCGGAAAATCGAGTGGAGCATACAACGCAACGGCGCCACCGGCAATGCTCAGATAAACCAGGAAACAGGTGTCCTTCACGTTGACGCGCTGAATACTGCTGGAGATGTTGTGAAAATCATTGTCTCGGCGAAGATTACCACGTCAAGCCAAGAATTTACCGTGACGCGAAATATTGCCCTGTATGAGCACGTTGCTGCGCTTGGTGACCTTGTCTATGCTGACGGGACATACAGCGATACCATACTCGAAGGGAAGACGGTTGTAGCAGTATGCTTCTACGTCAATCCGGATAACACTTCAGACAGGCTTGCTGTGGCTATTGAAGAACTTGATAATTGTGTTTGGGGATTGTACAATAATTCCACTTCAGGCATACCGCATGTCACGATTGACGGTGATACGTCACAGGGAGCCGCGACTAGATGCTATGATGTACAGGGCTTGCCCAACTTGAGTGCTGTCGGTGCTACTCCTGTCAACGAGTCGAACATGCGCGACCCAACCCAGCCTGACGGTTTCAAGCAGCGCACATATGGGGAAAGCGCATTAGCCGACTGGGGACTTATAGGCCCATGCCCCGCTGACTTCGGCCCTATCGCCAATAAAGTCGTGCATGCAGGACAATATAATACGCAGCTGATTATCCGTCAGCGCAAGATGGTGCTTGAAGGCGTGACGATTGAAGGGTTTGCTCCGACATCCTATTATCCGTTCGCAGTTGATCCTGACACTCCGGAATTAACCCAGCTTGAAGCGGCGATGAACGCCATCGCTCAGGCGAAGGATAACAAGCACAAGCAGTTTTATTGGCCTGCAGCATCGAGATGCTATGCTTATCAGCCTGCGGTCAATCCAGGTGAAGTCTTGAGCGACAAGTTCAAGGCTCATATGTGGTGGCTGCCGAGCTGTGGTGAATTGGCACGCTTTTGGTATTGGTACCGCGTCAAACCGAATGCAACTGAGCCGTTGGACATTTTCGCTTTGGCAAAGAGCATTGGGAAATTCCCAGCATTGGAACGGGAAGCCTATTGGAGCAGTTCAGAGTGCTCTGAAATTCGCTCGTGGTTCATTTACAGAAGCAATAGTGCTGTACTTAATGGCAATGGTTATGCGAAGGAAGGAAATCTGACGCCTCGCGCGATTGTGGCATTCTAAACATTATAATCAAGAAAGATGATGGATTACAAAAAGCAGAAGGGGCTGTTCTGCCCCGACATGGTGACCGTGATAAGAGACTGCGGTCAAAACGTGATGACCGTCAACGTTGGCGTGACCGAGGTTGAAGGAGGATACGAGTGGGATAGCGTGACGTTGCCCAATGGCCGTTGGGGCTATTCGCTCATCGTTAATGCCCTCGTCAGTGGGCGTTATCCCAATGACAAGATGCAGGCCATCTTGAACAACTGCATTTCCAACCTGTTTGATGCCGGCAATCTTTCCGAGTACAAGGCCCTGCAGGAATGGCGCAAGAAGGCCAAGCAGTACGCACATGAGGCTATGCAGTGGGCGGAGGAGCATGGCATTGCCCAGGCCGAGTTGGAACCCGAGGAAGAAGCCGCTACGCCCACCGAGGTGGAGCTGCATCCCGACGGCATGACGATGCTGCAGCAGGCTGTCACCTTGCTGAAAGGCCAGGTGGACGACCTCGACGACGAGCAGGCCATTGAAGTGCCCGCATTGTTCCCCGCATGGGCAGACTTCATCGGCAAGCAGGTGGAGGTTGACAAGCGCATGTTCTATGGCGGTAGGCTGTGGCGTGTGCTGCAGGCCCACACTGTACAGGCTGAATGGACGCCTGATGTGGCGGCTTCCCTGTTTACCGAGGTGGCCATCAGTGCCGAGCAGGGCACGCTCGACAACCCGATACCGTACAACAACAACATGGAGCTCGAACAGGGCAAGTATTATTCGCAGGATGGAGTCGTTTACCTGTGCATCCGCTCGACGGGCGTGCCGGTGTATAACAACCTGGCGGATCTTGTCCACATCTACGTTGAAGTGGCATGATTCTTGCCAATAGTTGACGGATTGGAAAGAACTGATATGTAACATGTAATGACTTTTGGATTAAAAATTGCTTAGACGGTGGCTGCTCGCGAGGGTAGCCATCGTTGTTTTTCTGTCTTTTAGCGGGTATCAAAAGCGGGGTAATTTCGCTATATGAATAAGCTGACTCCGGAAATAAAACTCAATATCCAGCTCGGTATAGCGATCGTGCTGGTCGCCGCAGGCCTCATCCTGCTGTTCTGCGGCTTCTTCATCGACCCGCAAGGCGAAATCCACAACTCGGTGCTGGTGGCCTTCGGCGAATGCTGCACGTTCGCCGGATCACTCGTCGGGGTAGATTACCACTACCGGTTCAAGACCTACGAGGACCGCAGACACCATCAACCTCCCTATAATCCTGATAACGATGAAACATTTCACGATCCGAGAACTGACTAAGAGCCGCACAGCGGCCAAGTTGGGCATCGACAACACGCCGACGCCCGAGATTACCAGGCGCCTCAATGCGCTTGTCGATAATGTCCTGGACCCATTGCGTGAGAAGTTCGGTGCGCCAATAATCGTCTCCAGTGGCTATCGTTCGCCAAAGGTCAATGCTGCTACGCCTGGCGCTTCCAAGACCTCACAGCATATGCAGGGCGAAGCTGCCGACATCCGAACCGTAAGTGACAGCCGTGAGGACAACATGAAACTGCTTCGTTGCCTGCTCCAGAGCGGGATTGAGTTTGACCAGATCATCTGCGAATACCCAGACGCCAATGGACGCCCAGATTGGATCCATGTGAGCTACACCACACGCAGGGCAAACCGTAGGGTCAAGACCACATGCCGTGGTGGTAAATATTATTCCGGAATAAAATTGTAAATAACTACAGCTATGAACGACCGCTACAAATCATGCTTCCTGAGCATCGTCTTTATCATGCTCGTGATACTCGCTTGCCTCGTGCTGCCCCTGTTCATGAACTCCTGCAGGAGCACGAAATCCTCATCCGTCCAGGAGACCGCAACAGCCGAAGCTGTCACGACCTCCAGACAGGATCTCGCCGCCATCGAGCAGCAGCGCTTTGACCGCTCATTCACCATTTCACTCGATAGCCTGGAGCTGTGGTTGCCCGTCGGGCAGGACGAACTGCTTCCCCTCCTGCCCGATACGGCATCCCTGGCACAGCGGGGTGTTGCCCCATCGAGAAGCAACGGCCAGGTGCCGGTGCTCCTCAAGGCCCGCCGTGCCAACATCTCCAGCGGTACAGCTGCAGAGAGGACGGTGGTGCAGACAGTCCAGATAGATGACTCTACCAGGACTGCATCTGATAACACCACCAATGAAGCGAGGTCCAGTGATGTCGTTGCTGTCGCTCATCCCGTCCCTCCCTGGTTCTACATCGTCCCTGCAGTCATCATTGCCCTGGTGATTATATTCTTCATCCATCGCAGACTCAAGAAGTGACTCAACGTGTTTCATCATAATAGTTAGGAGGTGCATTTGTATCTAGTCGCTGCCCGACGCTGTCACCCACAGCATCGGGCAGCTTCTCGATGGGCCGTGCTGCCTGCGTGATGCTCCAGCCCACTGCGTTATCGCTGCATCCGGCTGAGGGCTTGGGCTCGCTTCTTCCACCGCAACCCGCCATGCCCGGCTCTCCTCTCTGTAGCTTGAGCTTCATGCCTCGCTCACGCTATAGTGAGGCAAGCCCGCCATGGTGATCGGGGTGCGGTGCGCTCACGTCGCCCACGGCCGCATTACGCTGACACTCCGTTACGCTGGCCACACTCCTGCAGCACCGCCCATCGATGAGGCATGGTGGTAGCTGCACGTCACCCTTGATGCCCCAGACGCTCGCGCGCCAGGCGCATCACCGCACATCGGCTGGCTCGGCCTCGCTCACCTGCACGATTTTAACACCCGTTCACATATTCCGCTAAAGCTACAAAGGGTCGGGCGCAGGCGCAGCGCAGGGCGGGCGGGGGCTCTTCCGAGCGAAACAAGGGGAAAATTCCCCTTGTTAATCCCCTAATCGGCTGTTTTTCAGCCTTGAGAATTTTTGATAGCTTCAAAGCAACAAAAATTAACGAAACGTGCCGCCGTTCCATCACGGTCCCAGCGCCGAAAACGCTGGCATTTTGTTCCCGAAACCGATTTCGGAAACAAATCCGAATACCAGGCTAAAAAATTAACATCCATTGACAGATTGGCACGGTATTTGTTTATATTTACAGCCGTGAGTGTAAATTTACAGTCAAAAATGTACATTTACAACGTAAATAAATAAATAAATAAAAATAATTACTTACCTTTGCATGGCGAAATATCAACCAATCATACCTTTCACCTATGTCACAACTGCCTAAAGCACCATTATTGGAAGTCATTCTCGAGTTGACATGGCAATCCAATTCAGAGGCTGAACTGAAGAAGTATCAGTTGATGGTGGGTGCCTTGTGTTCTAAACTGAGTGAACTGTATGAACCGCCACAATTCTTGCTTCCAGACCCGAATATGCCTATAGTGCTTGCGGTGGGCAAGCCTGTTTACCGCTGCCATAGAAAAGGCAACCCTTCACAGCTGTTCCAGGTAGGGCCGGGTCTTCTTTCTGTGAATCTGGTTGGCAACCAATATGATTGGGATAGTTTCCTCCCTGAAGTGATGGAAGTTGTCAAAGCGTTGAATTCAGAGTATGATTTCAATGCACAGCAGGGCCTTGGTGTGAACTTGAAGTATGTGGACTTTTTCCCCTATGATTTTACCACTCGGAACGACATCACACAGTTCATCAACGAGAATTTCCACATTCAGATCCAGGCCGACTTCTTTGATGACATCAAGGAACTCGGATTCAGAACTGGATTCGTGACGCCAGCTGGTATCTTCAGAATGGTCATCAACACGGCACAAATCACTGAATCGAAGAGTCTGGGCATCATCATCGAGAGCCAAGTGAACAACATGGTCCCGGTCAATGATCACGAACGCTTCAAAGAAGTCATCTGCAACTCACATGATTACCTGAGTGACTTCTTTAAGAAAATGACTGCAGGAAAGTTATACGAATCATTTAAATGAAGGAGACAATGGACACTAGTGGAGTATTAAAATGGATGTTCGTCCCCATCCTGGCGCTGACTGCAGGTGCTAACGACTGCACGTCTTCGACATCGCTCAGTCCCTCTGTCACCATAGAGGCTGAAACGGAGTTGACCACTTCGTTTGTGGATGCCACCATCGTGGCAAAGAAGCGCCGCAAAGTCAGAGTCAAATCGCGTCGCGTCGAGCGCAATGACGAGGAACTGTCGCAGATTATCGGCGAAATCGCACAAGGCTCGAAACCCGCAGGAATCCACACGGAGGATGTTGATCTGCAGTCTCTGTTGCACGAGTCTTCGGGCCGAACCATTAATCCGATGGCAAAATGGCTGTGAAGCACGTCAATCAGAGGCAAATAGTATTGGTGGATTGGATATTCCCAGACAAGAATGGTCTTCATATCCATCCTGCTATTGTCGTATCCGATAGCAAATTGCAGGATGATGAAGGGATGTTCTATGCTGTATTAGTATCATCGGCTGACCACCATTCGGAGTATACAGTCAGGTTAACTAATAATGATTTGAATGGCTCTGATAAACTTGACCACGATTCCTATGTGGTCACTCATTTCATGACTTATTTTGAACTTCGCCACATTAAAAAAGTAATGAATGCTTTCGTTAACGTAGAAAAGTTTGAGGAGATACAAAATAAGATTATCAAGAGCATCATGGGTCTTGAAATAGAATAAAACAACCTTGATCGCTTAATGAAATAAAGAGCTCTTGCGTCTCTGGGTTGCCCATCAGCGTCCAGGGACGCTTCTTTTCGCGGAAAACTCACGGAAAATTGAGGAAATTTCGGGAAAATTTCCCCTGTTTTTATGTTTTATAGCATCTTTAAACATTTTTCGGGCGTTTTTACTTGTACATTTACAATATCTTCCCCAATTTTGCGGTGCATTTAAAAGATCTCAAGGCCTGCTCGCAGGCTGCTATCCCGTGGGAGTGCCCTCCTGCGGGATTTTTTAACGCTTTTTAATACGAAAAATCGTACAAATATTTGTGTAATACGAAAAATCGTATTATCTTTGCAGTGTCATAAAACAAGTACTTATGGCAAGAGATCATTTAAATGCTGAGGAGCTCGAGTTGATTGAAGCGATTAGAAACCTGCGGCGAGCCTATCCGAATGGATATGACGAACTGCTCTGGTACGCTCAACAGCTGTTCGACAAATTAGTCGAAATGCCTCCAGTGGATGAGTAATCATCCGAACCCCGCCACGAGCGGCGGGGTTCTTTAAATGATCTTTTTTAGAATGGCCAACCAACACAATTTATTATTAACTTACCGATTCTATGAGCATTATGAAGACAGAAACTATCAATGGCCAGACAACTATGAAGATGAGATTAAGTGACATCCTGTTGTCTATCACATGGAGGGACATCGCGCGCCGATACTTCGGCAAGTCGAGTTCCTGGCTGTATCACAAGATGGACGGCATCAACGGCAACGGCGGCAAGGACGAGTTCACGCCTGATGAGGCGAAGCAGCTGCAGGCTGCACTCTATGACCTGTCCGACCGCATCCGTGCCGCCGCCGACACGATCTAGAGAAAGACATTTCTAATTGCTTCGATCAACCGCTCCCTTCAGCGTCTCTGGGTCGCCCATCAGCGTCCAGGGGCGCTTCTTTTTAAGCAGATTCAAACCTGCTTAATCTTTAGTTTTTACGGAAAATAACGCGGAAACTCGCGGAAAGTAGAGGAGATTTAAGGTAAAATTTCCCCTGATTTTTTATGTTTTAGAGCATATTTTGTGATTTTTTTGGTGGTTTTTGATTGTATATTTACAATTTGGTTGTATTTTTGCAGCAGAAAAACTATCCCCCTTAGATGAAAAAGGCTAAGGCTCGCCACCTCTTTCGGGGGGTGGCTATTTTTTTAGAATATGGAGAAACAACGAGTTATAGTTTATATTGACGGCTTCAATTTCTTCTATGGTTTGAAGAGTGAAGCCAAGTGGAAACGCTTCTATTGGCTTGATTTTGTCGCACTGTTCGAGAAATTCATGAAGCCGAACCAGGAACTGTTGGCCGTGAAATATTTCTCGGCCAGGCCGACGGAGCTGGGAAAGAACCAGCGACAGTATGCGCTTTTCCAGGCGAACAAGGAGAATCCCAAGTTCAGGCTGATTTTGGGAAAATACCTGAGAAAGCAGATCACGTGTTTCAAGTGCGGCAACGTAATCAACACCTATGAGGAGAAAGAGACTGACGTGAGGATAGCGACCCAGATAGTGAGCGACGCATACGAGGACAACTGCGATGTGGCCATTGTCGTGTCGGCCGACAGCGACATGATTCCTGCTGTTGAGATTGCCAAGTCCACTGGGCATAAGGTGTTCGTATTCTTCCCGCCCAACCATTACTCGAGCAACCTGGCAACGCTGGGCAGCGGTATGCCGATCCTCATGTCGAAATACAAAGCCCGCTTCAACCAAAGTCTGCTGCCTGATGTAGTCCACCTCAAGGCAGAGAAATTTGACTTGAGTATCCCTGCCAAATGGAAGGCTATGCAATGATACAACCGGCTTAAAATATGTTTTACAGCATGTTTTGACATTTTTCCGTCAAAACATGTTGTACATTTACAATATGCGCCTTATCTTTGCAGCGCTTACAATCAACGATGTTTGCCATCGCCGCCTGAGCGTCGGTTATCCGCTCGAAATCAGTCGGGCTTTTTTTATGCCCGCATCAGCCGATAGAACAGGCTGCCTTTCCGAATCGATATGACGCTCCCCGGAGATGACACAGTTGGTTGTAAGCAACGGAACAGGCAGCCGTTTTTATATACTGCCATAGCTTACAACCAACTGTGTTATGAACACATCGATTCAAATTCAATCCCGGGGAGAGAGCTATGAAGCTCTGGCCACAGCACTGGGTCACATCGTGCTGAAGTTTTTAACCCTGCAAGTCAACATCCTGCTGGCGGCTGTCGCCCTGGTGTGCCTGTTCTCATGGCTCATCACGGAACAACACTCGACAGTTGCCATTTTTGCAATAGTCGCCTGGGTCTTCCACCTGGCCGTCATGCTGACCATTGATATCGCGAAAGGAGGTGCCGAGTTATGATCGAGACTGCAAGACAACGCCGTGCCCAGCAAGTGGAAGCCAAGTATGCTGCAGACCTGCGCCGCCTGCGCCAAGCTAAGGAAGACGAGCTGGCCCAGGTGGATGAGCGACACAAGATCATCAAGAACTCCTATCGCATGGAGCGCATCAGCATCAAAGAGGACTACAGCCTGCGCCGTCTTAACCTCAAGACCCAGATTGAACGCTTGAAGGACCAAAGAGGGAACCTGCGCCACGCCTTGAGCATTCAGAATGACAGCATCGACCCAAGCGACAGCGCCATGCTCGAGGATCTTACCTCTAAAATCGAAGGCTTGCATAAGCAGGTCATCGGGCTGGAGCGCCAGCTGGTGTCCGCATTGAATGATGCTGAGGCGGCCTTCGACAACCGGTGCAAGGACAATCAGGAGGAACGCCGGGCCATCAACAAACACTATATCAGCGAGGCCGAGAAACTGCATGAGGCCTACCTGCAGCATGTCGAGCAGAACCGCCAGGAGCGCGAGAGCGAGGAAGGAGGTGCCCAATGAAGACCTATATCTGCACTGAGGTAGTGACCTACAATGCCTCGAACAAGAAGGGCAACGAAGCAGCCACCTTCGCCCTGCAGCTGAAGCATCGCCTCATCAAGGGCAAGCGCCCCGTCTTTGACCTGACCAGGGCAATCGAAGACCATTGCCGGTTCCTGGACCACAAATACCCCAATACCCGCAAACTCGAAGTCGAGTTCCACCGCACGACAATCAACAACGAGCAGAGCGTGATTTATATCTACAGCGGTGATAAGACCAAGATGACCGGCCAGCCCAAGGCTGCCGTTATCCACTTGGCGGTTCTCGCCGGTGAGGTTGACATGGACAAGTCCCAGCCCGGAACCATCGCGTTTGAGCCGGAGGAAGGGGGTGAGGTATGAATGCCCTTCAGTATATCATCAGTGGCCGCAAGCGTGGCACACGTCAACGCTTTGCCTTAATAGAGCCTACGGATTATGAAAAAGCGCAAGAGCTGGAGCGCCCGGTGGCCAAAGCCGCGCTCAGGGAGTTTGCGGGGATCCGCATTAACCGCTATCATCCGGACAAGCCGTTCCCGTATTTCGACATCACGGGCTTGTATTCCAGGAAAGGAGGTGAGTCATGAACGATAAGAAGTATCATTTCCAGCTGCTGAACGGCCGTAAGGTCGTGGCCGATACGGAATGTACATTCCAGGAGATCCGCCGCATGGGCGACAACCTGGCCACTGCCCAGAACCACCAGCTGAAGGTGCAGGCCTTCAACCAGCCCAACAACAACTGGGACTACCTGGGGATATTCCTTGGTGAACGCCAGTTCCTCAACTGGGACGGCGACCGCTGGCAGATCAACAGTGACTACAGGGGCATGACCCGCATGACCGCAAGAAAGGAGGTGGCTGCAGTATGAATACCGAAGGACTGAAGATGATGACCACCCGCTTCGAGGGACGTGGCCATATCAATGTATCGGTTTCCCGGTGCATCGACCCCAATGACAAGAGCGTGCCAGTGGCTTGCGAAATCAAGGTATATTCGCCGGAGGACAATGGCATGCAGATACCAGACGATACCATCTGGCTCGACGATATCAGTGACCTCGAGGTGCTGTATGACGCCATAGGCGCTTACCTCGATATGATGAACGCTGAGCAAAAGAGGAAAGGAGGTGACCATGGAAGCGAACAACAGTGACATGGGCTCGCCCCTCGCAATGGCATTGGCAGCCTATCTGGAGAACTATGAACCCGCCCAGGATGACACGAACATGCTATTGAAGACCACCGAGGCCATAGAACGCGAGCTCGAGGACATGGTGGAGCCGCAGCCGGGCGAGGTGGCCAACCTGATGATGCAGGCCGGATACACCATCAAGTGGCGCTCAGTGGACGGCAAGCATGGCTGGGCGATGCGTTACAGGCGATAGTATCTAAAGAGACAACATTTTTTTTGATGACCGGGGCCTTGCGTCGTGAGACGCGGGGCCCCTTCCCTATAGGGTTTACCCGTCGGAACCCCGGACCCCTTCTTCAAGCGCATAACATAGTGCAGGCGTACACATGTACGGCCACAAGCCTCCAGCCGTGGGGGAGCGGGGGCGCTGCGCCCTACCCGGTACCGCCGCAACCGCTTGTATCTTCTTGATTGATAGGAGGTTGTTCGGGAACTCCATACATAAACAAGGCTTGCCGCTGCCGCCAAGTTGGCGATATATTCATATTTTTTTTATTTTTACTTTTTAACTTGATTCAAAGGTAAAAAAAAGAGTGCAATAGTACGGAGAGGGGGAAAGTTGCCGAAAATCAGCAACTTATGGCCGCACGATTTTCCGAAAAAAAAAGTGCAGGTTTGTACGTACTGTGCAACTGTACGGGGCCCGAAAATCGTGCAAAAAGTGTGCGCTTGCTAACGCACTGACGCACAATTAATTAGGTGTTTCGTGTTGGGTAGTCCGTACGATTGCACAGTTTTTTTCGATACTAAAGACCACCCCGACTGAAACTTTTGTATCAAGTTGCTGCACAATTTTGTGCAAGTAATTAGCACCTGAAAGTGAAGAAATTAGTATCTTTGTGCTATCGAATTCCGTTACCGAGCATGAATATCTACCTCTCACTGCCGAAATACCTTACTGAGTGGTGCCTGCACGACTGGGGCGACGCTCAGGGCGTGGTGCGCTTCCCCAGGGGCAGTGCCGAGAACGATGTGCTGGAGATGATGCTTGACAAGCTGCCGGAAGGCGGGGCGCCCCAGCTGCGTGAGGATGGCCAGGTGGCCATCGCTGTGCCCGATTTCAAGAGCAAGCCAGCCCCCTACTGGTGCGTGCTGAGTGAGGACGCCCGCAAGACCTTGACGCACGTGATCATGGTCAGGTTCCGCGTGCAGCTGTGGAAGGACCTCTACCTGGTGGAGAAACTGTCGCTGCCGATCACCGACTCCATCTATGACTGGATGACCCGGCACGGCATCGAACACGAGGAGAAATCCTGGGAAGCCATCCGACAGATGTTTTTCAGGCAACGGAAGGCCTACCGCAAGGGTCACACGCCGCCCAAGCGATAAAATGCTGCTTTTTAACACAGTTTAACGTGGAATTCAAAATCCAAAACTAACAAAGTGTAACAAACCTCAACTAAGCGTACAAACCGTAACAAACCATAACTAAGGACAGAATTATGCAACAGGACAGTTACAACATGCCCGGCATCGTCGAAGTGAGATATCTCCAGCCTGAAGATGTCACCCCCAACATCATCAGCAGCTACTTGGCCGGAATCCCTGCAGCGGTGTTCGTGGAGGGCACCTGTGTCAGTCTCAATGGGGAGGCCTCCTGCCAAGCCGTTGAGGAGCACAGCAATAACGGGAGGGTGGAAAAGGCCACGCTCACCTTCATGACCGTGGACGACGTGCCGCGCACTGGCGTGGTGTGGATGGTGCGCCAAGCCAGCAGCGGATGGTGGCTCATCGGCGCCAGGGAGCGCCCCGCTCCCGTGGTGAAGATCACGACATCGGCTGGCCAACCCGGCGGTGACCGTGCCGTCAAGACGGTCGAAGTGACCTACCAGGCCTATAAAGCCATGATTCCGCTGGACAACTGACGGCTTTTAGAGTCTTTTATAGCCTGTGGAGTGTGCTGTAATTTTGTGTATCAACGCAAATTAGATTATGGCAAAGCGAAAATCATACCACCTGTATCTGAAGGGTTATGTCGGAGGCTGGAACTTCGACAGCGACTATGTCGACTATATCCTTAATAAATACAAGGATGAGGAGGTGCACGTCCTCATCAACTCACTGGGTGGCTCGGTGGCCACCGCCTTGAGTGTGAGCGCCGCCTTCAGCCGCCATGGCAATGTCCACGTCCACTACGAGGGCATGAACGCGAGTGCGGCCACCATCGCCTCGATGGGCGCCAAGAGCATCACCATCGACCGCAACGCGATGTACCTGGTGCACAAATGCTCACAGTTCATGTTCGTGTGGGACCAGATGAACGCGGACAAACTCAACGAGTTCATCCAGGAGTGTGAGAAGACCAAGAAAGATCTCAACAAGATAGACCTGACCATCGCCAAGGGCTATGCCGCGCGATGCAAGAAGGACCAGGCCGACCTGCTCAACCTGATGAAGGAGGGTGGATGGCTCACCGCCGAGGAAGCTCTGGACTGGGGCTTCGTCAACGAGGTGACCGACCTGCCCGATGATGAGAAGCCGGTAATGACGGCTGAAGTGAAGGAGTTCCTGGCAGCTGAGGGCATCCCCGTGCCCGACGTTCCCATGGAAGAAGATGCCGACGAGCGTGGCCTGATCTCAAGACTGAAGGAGTTCTTGAGGGGACTTTATCCTAGTAACAACGAAACTACAAACCAAGTATTAAGCGCAATGAAGAAGACTTTTGCTTTTATCGCCGCCGTGCTCGCGCTCGCAACCCTTGAGTGTGACGAGGGCGGCAAAGTTGAGCTTACCGATGAGCAGCTGGGCAAACTGGACGACCACCTGAAGGACTTGCAGGGCAAGCTGGATGAGGCCAACCAGAACGTAGCCAGCCGCGATCAGGAAATCCAGAAGCTCAAGGACGAGATTGCGTCCAAGGATGCCAAGATCGCCGAGCTGGGCAAGAAGCCCGCCGCCGATTCGAAGCAGGTGAACAATGAGGGTGGCGACGAGACCACCGATGACACTAACCCCGAGCTGAAGGGCTACTGTGACGAAGTCGCTGAGGCCCAGAGACTGCTCGAACAACTCAAGAAGTAATTATGCCTCCCACGAATCATCTTATCTCTATCCTCCCCAGCGAGGAAGATTGGCGTCAAGCCGCCAAGAAGTGGCATCGCACGCTGCTGAAGATGCCGGTGCTCGCCATGAGCGACAGCATGAAGTTCCTCACCCCGATGCCCGGTTGCCGCACCAACCAGTATCTGGGTGGCGTGAGCACGGAAGCCCAGTTCTACCCCTATGCGCCCAACAAGCGCGGTGAGGGTTCGACTGACATCACCTTCCGTGAGTTGCCCATCAACTTCGGTGCTATGAACCAGGACTTCGAGCCTAACGCTTTCGCCCAGACCTTGCTCGGCGAGAACGCTGCCGTTCTCGGACAGGGCCAGGCCCGCAGCGAGATGGCAAAGCTCATCCTCAGCCAGGTGATGGCCATCGCCGGCGAACACCTCGAGCTGGCTCTTGCCAATGCCGAGCGTGACGCTGATGGCGACACCACGATGGACCTGTTTGATGGCTTTATCACCATCATCGCTAAGGAAATCACTGCCGGCAAGATCAGCGCTGCCAACAAGAACCTGGTGGAGATCACCGACACCATCGACTCGGCCAACGTGGTTGACGCGATGAAGTATCTGGAGTTCGGCCTTGACCAGCGCCTGCGCAAGCAGCAGCGCTTCCTCTACTGCGACCCGGCTCTGGTTGACCTCTACAACGAGGGCTACCAGCTGACCCATCCTGCACTGCCCTACAACACGCAGTACAACCAGCCCTACATCGAGGGAACCAACCGCCGCATGACCTTTGCGCCGCTGCCCGCTCTGGCAGGCAGCGAGTACATGATCATCGCCCCGAAGATGAACATGATCGTGGGCTTCGACAACATGAGCGACCTCGAGACGCTTGAGGTACTGCGCATGGATGTTGACACCTTCACGCTGGCCGCCAAGATGTTCTTCGGTGTGCAGCTGCGCACCCTGGACTACCGCTTCCTGAAAGTGGTGAAGATGTCGTCGGCTATCGAACTGATGAGTGACTTCAATGTTCCTGAAACTCCCGGTAACGGCGGTTAATCGTATGTTGAACCTTTAATTGCACAATCAATAGTATGGCAAGAGAATGTACAACCGCGCTGCAGAAGTCGCTCGCATGGTGTGACGGCATGCCTCAGCATCCCGGCATCCGCCGTCGCGCTTACTTCTGCAACAAGAACCTGATTGCGAAGTGGCCCACACTGACCCGTGACTCCATGGGCCGTCCCACCTCGGGCAAGTACACCGGTGACTTTGAGCTGGTGGAAGGTGCCAAGTTCCAGTACATCGACATCAACCCCGACAAGTCTCAGCTCACCAGTGAGCCTCAGGGCGAGTCTCCCAGCCAGACCCAGCTCAACAAGCTCGTGCTCATGCACAACGGCGTGGATGAGGAGGCAACTGGCGCTGCCGGCTTCCTGAACAACTCCGACAACGTGTACATCGTTGAGGATATGGCAGGAAACTTCCGCGTTGTCGGAAATGACAAGTGGCCGACCAAGACCACAGTCAACCAGGACAACGGCCAGGGCACGTCGCCTGCAGGCACCACGATTAACGTGGAGGTGACCGACGAGCTCGCTGCTCCCTTCTATGAGGGCGTGCTGGAGACCGATGACGGAGACGTCTATTCGTCGGTGATCGCTGCATCGCAGACTCCTGGAAACGGGGGTAACTAAGATCTGACTCAAACAGGGATGGAGAGTTACGTCGATGGGCTCTTGACGGATGTGCCGGAATCCGCGCAGCTCTCCTCCCTTTTGACCGATCTTGACCAGCCACCACAGCCTAAAGACCTGTTCGCTGTGCAGCAGCGCAGGTCATGGGATAAGTCAGTCGAAGCACGGTGTGACTTCTCCTACAGGCTCAGAATGACGCGCCGAAGTGATGTCAACTTCATCTCCATCTGGCACAAGACGGTTCATGGCCGCACCTTGACCGACATCAAGGCGGACCCTGCCATGGTGGAGTTCTGTGCCACAAACATCGTCCCTGCCATCTGTGAGACGATAGGCCATAACCTTGACAAGGGCGGTTGGTGCATCTGCACATCACCCAAGCGCAGACATAAGGCCAGGAACTTCGCAACGCTCATCAGTGAGCGCATCGCTGAGTCCCTGGCTATTCCTTTTTATGAGGATGTGGCCACGTGCCGCACACGCCAGCGCGTTAATGCCGTCTTCGACCTGAATGTGCTGCCCAAGGAACCCAATATCATCGTCTTTGATGACTTTGTGACCACCGGGCAGACTCTTGCGGCAATGAAGCAGCTGCTGGCACCCTACAGGAAGAATCTGGTTTTTTTTACATGTATAGACAATAAATTATGAAAGTTGACGAAAAATTGACCCGCCGCATCCAGCAATGGCTGGAGACACCGGCTGAGCAGCGCGACATCACCGAGGGTGCAACGCTGCTGTTGAAGATGAACCGCAACCAGGTACTCTACAGGAACATTGTCATGTTCCCGAAGAAGTACGCTAAGCTGCTGGAGCGTGAGCTGTCGAAGCGACTGAAGTTCCGTGTCGAGCAGGTGGACCACGAGCAGGTGGACCAGATGCGCGCCCAGGTGAAGGAAATCGCCAAGTCGCGATCCCTGCAGGAGCAGAATCCCGCTAACGAGTTCAAGAAGGGCAAGCGTGCCGACCATGACCAGCTGCCGGAGGAAATCCAGGCTGCCTATACCGAGAACCTGGGCATCATGCAGCGCATGAGGATGCTCCATGGCAAACTCGTGATCCTGGAGGAGAATGCCGAGAAGAAGCAGATCCCCTGCCATGACAGCGACTGCTATCCGTTGCTGCAGGAGCTCATCGAGCTTGACAAGAAGTATCACGAGAACTGGGCAAAGTACGATGACTTTGACCTGGAAAAAGGTGAGGTTGTCGAGCAGCTGGACGCCCGTGCCGCTAGCCGCAAGGCATCGAACTTCATCAACCTGCAGAAGGGCAACTACCGCAAGAACCCGACCGATGAGCTGAAGCAGAAGCTGGCCGAGAATTATGCCCTGGTCATCAACCCGACCGAGAAGATGACCAACGAGCTGATTGAGCTGGGCATCATCGACGGCCCCGAGCAGGAAGAAGCTCCGGCTGAGGAGCAGGCTGCCGAGCAGGAAGAGGCTCCGGCCGAAGGCTAAGGCAATAAATGAAGCGCGGTACTGATATCGAGCAATGGCTAAAGCCACTTGCAGAGCAACCGAACCAGGCTTACCTGACGAATGCCCTGCAGGTGGCTGATGTGCTCGAATGGATTCTGGAGCAGCTGGGGCCATCCACGGTGTGGCAGACCTCCTTCTCCATCAGCGAGGAGTTTGTGCGCCGACTGTTCTTTATCGAGAAGTCAGGACTGGTGAAGGAATATAACCTGGTGCTCGACCACAAGGCAACGAATAAGACGATTGCCCTGTGGCCGTTCCTCACCCAGGTGGTGGAGAAAACCTTCCTGGCCGACAACCACAGCAAGGTGCTGCAGGTGGAGAGTGCCAAGGGTGAGGTCGTGACGGTCATCACCAGTCAGAACCTCACCAGGGGCAACCGCACCGAGAGCGCCTTTGTCTCTACAGACCTGATCATCTTCAGGACCATCAATGCCCAAATCAAAGATTTAATAACTAACCACAGTGTGCCGCTCCATGACCTTTACAGAGGAAGAATTGAAACAGATTGAACAGATGGCTTCACTCTATCTGTCCATCACCGATATCGCCACGATCCTCGGGGTGTGGCCCGAGGAGCTGCGCAAGCAGATCCACATCAAGGGCAACCCGGTGGCCATCGCCTACAACAGGGGCAAGACCATGCGCAAGGTGGAACTCCGCAAGCAGGAGATCCAACTGGCGCAGGTGGGCTCACCGCTCGCCCTCGAGAACGCGCGCCAGGCGCTCATCGATATGGAGGAGGACGAGTGAAAATAATTCATTAAAATGAGAGTGAAGGAAATTAATTTCCTCCACACTCATGATTAACAACCTTACAAGCCAACCTTACAAGGTTACAAGTTACAACCTTACATGTCGCTGCCGAAGATCATAGAAGTCTGCAAGGTGGATTTATTCACAAGCGAGAGCGAGTTACAAGACCGCTACGATGCGGTTACGATAGCTCGCTTGATGCGCATCCGTGCCGAGTATCAGTGGGTGATCTCGAACCCTGACCTGCCCGACCGACAGTTTGTGGATGAGTTCACGGGACGTACCGGCTTGACTGACCGTGCCATCTATGCCGACCTGGCTATCATCAAGCAGCTCTTGCCCGCACTGCAGAGCTCCAGCCGTGATTTTCACCGCTGGAAAGCGAACCAGATGCTGCTTGAGACATACCAGATGGCGAAGAAACGCAAGGACACGAAGACCATGGAGAGGGCGGCTTCCTCCTATGCTAAGTATAACCGTGTGGATCTGGAGGACGAACAGGTCATGCCGTATGACCAGATCGTCGTCCAACCGTTCACTGCCACCAATGACCCGAGTGTGCTGGGCATCACTCCGATCAAGAATATCGAGCAGCGAATCAAAGACATGATCGACAAATACCGCAAGGAGACCATTGACATCGAGGATGTGCAGTTTGAGGAAGCCGACCTCGAGGAAAATGAACTGTTCCCGGTAACACCACCGCCTGATGAAGAAGCCGAATGAAATATATTTCAATAAGCCCCAACGGTTGACGCAGCTCATCGGTGCCAATACCACGGTCATCGTGGCTGGCCGTCGTACCGGCAAGACGGATTCAATCGCTGCGCCGTATGGGCTGAGGAACATGCAGCGCATGCCTGGCAGCACGGGCGGCATCGTGGTGCCGACCTTCAGGCACGGGTTGACGAACACCATCCCTGGACTGCTGGCGGCATGGAAGCGGTGGGGCTTTATCGAGGGGGTCCATTATGTCGTGGGCAAACGACCTCCAAAGTCCTTTGCCTGCCCCATCATCGATCCGAAATACTATGAGCATGTCATCAGCTTCTACAATGGATCTGTCGCCATCATCCTGAGCCAGGACCGCCCGGGAGCGGCAAACTCGTTGACGCTTTCGTGGGTGCTGGTGGATGAGGCGAAGTTCATTGACTACAACAAGCTGAAGGATGAAGTGTTCCCTGCCAACGGCGGCATCAAGAGCCACTTTGGCAAGCACAGCTTCAACCACGCGGTGATGGTGCTGAGTGATATGCCCCAGACGCAGAAAGGCTCCTGGTTCCTCCATTACCGCGAGAAGATGGACGCGGAACTGATTGAGACCATAAAGGGGACCCTCTGGGAAATCTGGCACACGAAACAGCGGATCCGGGAGATGATTGCTGCAGGTAAACCCGTTCCGGGCTACCTGCAGGGAAGGCTGCGGCTGCTGGACCGTGACTTGAACCGCATGCGCAGCGTGGCCGTCTATTATAAGGAATACTCCTCGATCGAGAATCTGCAGCTGCTGGGCGAGAACTACATCAAGCAGATGAAGCGCGACTTGACGCCGCTGACCTTCAGGACATCGATCCTGTGTGAACGCATAGGCATCGCTAAGGATGGTTTTTACTCGTCGATGCGTGAGGGCCACAAGTATAACGCCAGCGATTTTGAATATCTCGACTCCCTGGGCTGGTACCCCGACCCGACGGCCCTGGACAGCCGTGCCGACCGGGACGTGGATCCTGATGCGCCCATCTGCATCGGGATGGACTACAATGCCAACATCAACTGGATTGTTGCTGGGCAGCCGAGAGGGAAGAAACTGCTTGTGCTGAAGTCCTTCTATGTGAAATACGAGAGGAAACTGCCCGAGCTGGTGAGCGAGTTCTGCGCCTATTATATGCATCATCGCGAGAAGACGGTGGTCTTCTACTATGATGCGACGGCCCTTGGATCAAACTATGCGGTCAATGACCAGGACTTTCACTGGGTGATCGTCCACGAGTTTGAGTTGCGCGGCTGGAGAGTGGAAGACGTGTATCTTGGCCCCCCGATGCGCCATGATGAGAAGTACCTGCTCATCAACCGGGGCTTTGCAGGGAAACAGCGCCTGATGCCGTTCTTCAACCGCCAGAATAACGATGACCTCATCCTGGCGGTTCAGACTGCAGGCGTGGAACGCGGGCGCAACGGCTTCCGCAAAAACAAGTCGGGCGAGAAACTGGCCGAGAGCGAAGAAGATCTGCTCGAGCACCGTACCGATGGCACTGATGCCTTTGATACGCTGTATATCGGGTGCGAAAAGTTCCCGCAGTCGGTGATGACGAGTAACTACTCTATCGTAGGAATACAGTAATCATAAGTATTGATTTTTTCATAAGAAGAAAGATTAAAATGTCAATAATCTGAGGCGGTGGTGGCGCGTGAGCGTAACCACCGCTGCTGTCTTTGTATGCCTCTCTATTTGACTGGAGAGGAATGCCATGGGACGCCGCCATAATAAATTTCAGCTGTCACATTGTCCAAGTCGCTCCTGACTTTTTCCGTTGCAAAGTTAGTGCAAGCCGTTACCCTGCAAGGCCATGCACAGTTTCCTATGAAAAATCTCCATCCCCTTCAGGGTAGTATTTCCCATGGAAAGCCTTGCCCCCGGTCACTTACCTTGCCAACTTGAAAAGCACCGTAAAAAGGTTATACGCGACAACATGGACAATGATTATTAACATCTAAAATTTCATTCATTATGACAGCTTCTTATAACATATCATTCCTGGGTTCTCCCGTTCAAGCTGAGAGCCAAAGAGTAAAGAAGGGTTACCGCTCTTCCAAGTACAATAATTACATGGTTGAGGTCGTGGACTTCGACAATGAGAGCCACACCTATGAGGTGGATGCCCGCAGCGAACAGGAGGCCAGCGAACAGGCCGCAGACATGGCCATGGCCGAAGGTCTGCAAGTGAGTTACTGCAATGTGTATTTATACGTAGATAGTTTTTAATCCATTAAAATTTTTGAATTATGGCAAATCTGATTTTAGCAAGCAAGCGTGAGGTAAAGAGTGGTGCAATGATGTGGCATGTGTACCGCAGTGAGGACAATGTAAAGAGCGATGGCTTCTTTTTCGCTGAGGATGCACCGCTCAAGGCTTTACGGTATGCGTTCATCCTTAGAAAGCGCACTGGCGCAGTGATCCCGAAGGCCATCTATAACAAGCTGATGGCCGAAGTGAAGGCAGCACAGCAGGAGCAGTCCGCCCAAGAGGCGGGCGATGCCCCCGCCGCCGAGCCTTCACCAGTGGCAAAGCGCTATGCCGAGATGAAGGCCAAACATCCTGATGCCATCCTGCTTTTCCGCAATGGCGATTTCTATGAGGCCCATGGCGATGATGCCGAAGTGGTGGCAGATGTTTGCGGCCTCACCCTCACCCGCATCGATGAGTTTTTCCACTATGAGAAGCCTGCCTACATGACAGCGTTCCCAGCTCATACTCTCGATAGCTATCTGCCCAAGCTGGTGAGGGCTGGCAAGCGGGTGGCCATCTGTGATGGGCTTTGATGCCGTCCTGCAGATCATCGCACCGAGCGCATCCCTAAAAGGTGCGCTCGGTTTGTCTTTTTGTAGAAACGGAGAAGTAAATAATTTTGTGTCCATGGCAACAACTCTACAAAATAATCTGCTCGACTTCTACTTCTCGTCACAGCTGCCTGATTTGCGGTGGCAAACGGATGAAGAAGCAATCACCGTCTCGCTCTATTGCCCGGATGGAAGCGTGGGACATATCCTGGAACTGACATTGACAGCTGTCGGTGGTTATGTCGATCTGATGGAGGTTCGCGATGCGGTGGAGCGCAAGATGCGCTACTTGAACAAAAGCCAAATCTTCCTGCAGGTGCAATGGAAGGTGCCTAGCGCTAGAATCTACAATATTTCTGGAGGGTGTAATGTGTATTACTGCACACAGAATATCGTGGGCAGCTGCAGTGCATGGATAGAGGCCCATTTCCTGACCACCATCGACAGCAAACCGCTGCCAGGAAATAATGAAACAGAATTCTTGAGTTTCGTTAATCTGTCCACAGTGGCGATAAAGCCTATCGTGTCGGCAACCTGCCGCCTGTCAACGGGTGCGGTGCGTGTAGTGACCCTTGATGACTACTGTGCCGCCATTGATGCCAATACCCCACTGATACAGCGTATCTCGTGGAATATAGATGACCTTCATGCTGCAGCCGTTGAAGCGGAACCGACAGTAGAGGAGGTTTTGGCTGTAGCCATCAGTGTCGGTGGCCGCACGATGACCTACTATAAGCCGGCGATTCCCGCTAATGCCGCATTCGTGTTTAAGAACTGCTTTGGCGTTCTGGAGACGGCTTGGCTGAACTGTGTCACCACGACGAAGACCAAGGACGGCCGCAAGATGGCCCAGGTGGCCAGACGTGCGACACTCTATGATATTGACGTGACGGTAACGCATGAGGTGGAGACCGCTCCGCTGCCGCTGAAGGTGGCCAGCTGGCTGTCCCAGCTGGTGACTTCGCCTGAGGCTTGGATTGCCGGCAAGCCCATCCTGGTCACTGATGGCGAAACCTCCATCAGCGACGATGCTGCAGTAATGAACACCGTGAAATTCACCTGGCAGCGTGACGATGCCCGTGACGATATCAGTATTGCTGCAGCAGATGTCGATATATTTGTAAAACCGCCCTTCAGCCACCAATTCGATTAATCATGGCCAAGTCGATTCACATAACGACAGCAAGAAAGATGCTGGACAGCGGTGACCCAGTGGATATCACCTTCTGGACGAAGGATGGTGAACTGATCACGCTGAATGACGTGGTGGGCCTGAGCTACAATTTCCGCTCCGGCACCCACAATATCAAACTGCTGGCAAGTCGCCAGATCCGCACCATCAGGGATGTGTGCCTGTATAAGATAAACGGACTAACCATATACCTATGAGTCAGAAAAAAGAATACGAGAGAATCATGGTGCCGAGCATCCACGACATACCCGGGGTGCAAGCCAAAGCTGCTTTCCTTATTGACAGCGGCAGCGTGTTCCGTGAGCAGAAGATTGATGCCATAAAACTCGACGAAAAGAATTACTTCATGCCGTGGGGTAGGGACAACCGTATGCCCTATAACATCATGGAGCTGATCGAGAGTGATGAGACGGTATCGACGTGCCTGATGTGGAACGCGCAGATGTGCTATGGCAGCGGATTGCAGTATAATACCGACGGCGCCAGCAAGAAGGTGGCCGACGATGTGGAGGAGTGGATGCTGGAAAACTCATTGCCTTCATACTTCCTGGGAGTGGCACAGGATATGAAACACTGGGGATTTGCCATCAGTGTCATCATCCTGAGCAAGGACCGCAAACGCATCTCGAGACTTATCCGCAAGGAGGCTTGCTATTGCCGTTTCTCGCGCGCCGACGAGAAAACCGGCGTGATTGATAAGGTCTATTATGGTCCCTGGCGCGATGAAGTGACCATCAAGGATATCGAGGTCATCCCTTTGCTTAACGAGCAGAATCCTTGGAGCGACCTGCAGGAACGCCTCAAGGATCCTAAAAACAAGGAAGTGAAGTTCGCTGTCGTCACGAGGATGCCGACCAGCGACCACACCTATTACCCGATTCCATACTGGGCTGCCCTGTTCAAGGGTAACTGGTATGACATCAAACGGCTCATCGCCCTGGCTAAGAAGTCGAAGATCCAGAACGCATCCCCCATCCGCTACCTGGTGGAGATATCGGATAAGTACTTTGAACGCATCTTCAGGCAGGAAGGCATTACCGACCCAAAGAAGCGCCAGGAGAAGATTGTGTCCATCAAGAATGAGATCCTGGACTTCCTGAGCGGAGCCGAGAACTCCGGCAAGACCTGGTTTGCCAACTTCTATGTTTCGCCAGACGGTAAGGAGAATCACGAGGTGATGATCACGCGTGTCGATGACAAGAAGGAGGGCGGCGACTGGGAGAGCGATATCCAGGAGTCGGTCAACATGATCTGCTTCACATTCCAAGTGCACAGCAACCTCGTTGGCTCTGTACCCGGAAAGTCGCAGATGAATAACAGCGGAAGCGATAAGCGCGAGCTCTACACCATCGCCCAAGCCCTGCAGAAACCCTATCATGACTTGATGTTCCTGGTGCATCGCATCATCATCAAGTTCAACGGCTGGAAGGGCGTTAAACCTGAAGTGCCGTTCATCCAGCTCACGACGCTCGATGAAGGCGTTGATGCTAAGCAAGTGAAACCCTCTAACAAGAATAACGATGAAGGTAGTAACGAGTAACGATATCCTGATGGCGATGATTCCCAACGTGGTAGTGACCGTGGAGGGAGAAAAGCCGCTTTTTGAGAAGCTGGCACACCAGTTGGAGCTGTCGGAATCTTGGGTCCGTGACACGTTCACCGGGTCTGAAGTCCTGGATGCGATAGCTGCGGAGCCGTCTTCAGACACATGGCGATATCTGGCGACGCTGATTGTGGCCGATGCGCTGCGTCGGGCAATCCCTTCGCTGGACATTGTGCTCACGCCTAACGGCTTCGGCATTGTGTCAAACAGCAACGTGGCTCCAGCCAGCAAAGAACGCATCGAAAGACTTATCCAGCAGATGGCCGCGCAGCGCGATAATTTCATCAACATGCTGCTTCTTGACCTGTTTAAACGGGAGGACTGGAGAGGCACTGAACGCTTTGGGTGGTTCGCTATGTCCCTGCTGCAGGAACCGAAGACTTGCGTGCTGTCGGTCATGGATCGTAACCGTGAGGGACAGCAATGGGACCAGTTCCTCCAACTGAGAGAACGGGCCATCACGATTGAGGATGCCATCGCCGAGAGGTGGATCAGCCCTGAGGTGATGCAGCAGCTGCGCGAGGTGCTGATTACCGGCGAGAACGCTACGGTGTTCCAGGTCGCCCTGAAGGTGCGCTCCTGTGTGCTGTATGAGCTTTGTGGCAACAACCGCAACCACTGGAACCTGGACCGCATCGTGAACTACATCCGCAACAATGGAGACTTGTTCCCTCTGTGGCCGACTAGCGACACAGCAAAACTTTATCTCCAGCCTACAGTGTTCAAGAATAAAAAGAATTCATCCGGTTACTTCTTCTGATAATGACTCCAGTAATCCACCTCACAATGCCCAAGTCATGGCAAGAGCTGGACGACCAGCAGCTCTACTATGTCTATGGTCTGATCGCCGACAACCTGTCCGGCGCACAGATCCGTACCTATTGCCTGTTCAGATGGGGCAAACTGAGTGTGGTGTGCCAGTATGGCGACGGCTACCTCATCAAGCAGGGTAAGAATGAGTTCTATACCACAGTTGAGATTATAACAGACGCCATCCGTTCGCTCAAATGGATTGAGGATATCTCTGATAAACCTGTAAGGATATCGGTAATCAAGAAACAGGAAGCCGTTGATGCGATGCTGAATGGTGTGCCGTTTGAGGACTATCTGTATCTCGAGAACCTGTACCAGGGATTTCTCAATACAACCAGGCACGACCTGCTCAATGAAATGGGCCAGCTGCTCTATGGCAGCGATAAACTGATGTTCGGCCAGGCAGAGAAACTGAACGTCTTCTACTGGTGGACATCGCTGAAGGCCTACTTCAGCAAGCAGTTCCCGAACTTCTTTGTGTCGGCTTCGACCTCGACAGACGGTAACCTGTTGGGCAATTCAAAGTCTATTGGCCAACAGCTGCAGGAGGCGATGAATGCGCAGATCCGAGCTTTGACAAAAGGAGATATCACTAAAGAGAAAGAGGTGCTGGCCATGGACACATGGCGGGCCCTCACCGAACTTGACGCACTGGCCAGGGAGGCCGAAGAATTCAACCGAAAATATGGCAAACATTGATAAGAATTATAACTGGGACGCAACGAGCTATTTCCGCCGTCTGGTGGAAACTAACGTGCTGGCACAACAAAAGGGCTACCGCTTCGCCCAGGTGAGCGGGCTGGCTGGCCTGGAGGAGTATATCGAGCAGGCTCAGACAGCGACCGCTGCTGTGTGCTTGAGCGACATTTCCCCCGGCTACACCGAGATGAACAATACACCGCACACCAGGCGCGTCAAAACGGTGTTTATGATGAAACGACATGCCTTGAACGACATGAAGGCCCGCCAGGCGTGCATAGACGAGATGCGCGAGATCTTCCGGCAGATGATGAGCGTCCTTTTCAAAGAACGCACACGCATCCAGGAGGGCTTTATCTATCTGGATCCTCGTGTTTCGTTCCAGGAGATCGAGCAATACTTTGCCATGGGAACGGCCTGCGCCTACTTCCAGATCGGCTTTGATGTCTATACCAACCTTGTCTATCGTCCTGAAGAATGGCTGAGCTGACCGAGGAAAAAGCCATCCAGGAACGCGAGAAATACATCAATGCGTTCAACGATACGATGGTCAAGATATGGAAGGAGCAGATCATCCTGCTGGGCGTGATCGATACCGGGCAACTGCTGGAGTCTCCCATTGGAATCCGCTGTGACAAGAATGACAAAATCACAGCCATCACACTCTCGCAGTCCTTCCTTGAATATGGTCTGTGGCAGAACTATGGTACGGGTCGAGAAACGCCCCGGGGCAACCCTGGAGATATAGGTCGTGCTAAGGTGAGACAGAAACGCCCCTGGTTTTCCCGAAAGTTCTATGCCTCTTTCATGAACCTGAAGGAGTTCTTGGCGGATTCAATTGGACGCCAATTCGTAGGCATGGTGAGCGATGCCCTTGACGCTGACAAGATGCGCCGCAACAGCCGCTACTATCAAACGCATTGAATTGTTTGTTTAAGACATAATTTTTGACAGGGCAGGCCGCGCGGGAGCGTAGCCTGTTTTAACTTGCCGGTAACTTGCTCACCTCATTAGTAAGGCGAGCAAATATGTTGTAAAACATATTAATCTGATTGTCAATGGCATGGTTTTTGCAGGATAACTCATAAAAAGAGAAGCGATTATGTTCATCCTTGAGTTCATAGAAGAAATGTTATCCATGATAGGGTTAGGAAGCCTAGCTACATTGGGTGTAGTTGGATCTTTGCTTCTATGGATTATATATATATTTCTCGGAATCCTTTTGTTAGTAATCGCAATAGGTGTATTGTATGCGATGTACTACTGGCCAAGAGAGTTCATATATAGAATTCTGTTAAGGAAATCACCGCCACCTGAAAGAATAATGATGTGGGTGGAAAAAGTTGATAAGAAAATTGATGACTATGTCGAAACAATGAACAACGACGCCAGATAAATGGTGTCGTTGTCTTTTACTGTTGGTACTTGGTCACTTATCTTTGTCAAAAACAATTTGACAAAGATATGAGTGATATCGTAACAAGAGCCGTCATCCAAACGGAGGTTGGCGGCAATGCTGAACCAGCATTGGCTCGCCTGAAGAATCGTCTCCAAGATTTGGAGGATGCTATGGTGCGTGCCTGGAAAACAGGCGATACTGTAGCCCAAAAGAGTATCAAGAAAGCGATTGACGAGACAAAACGTCAAATTCGTACCATCCAGAATGAGATGGTCAATGTCGAGCAGACATTGAAACGACTCGATAAGGCTACTCCTAAAGAGTTAAGACAAACGCTCCGATCCTTAGAGAAAGACCTGAAAAACATTGAGCGTGGATCTAAAGCTTGGGATGAGCAGACTAAGAAAATTAAAGCCGTCCGAACGGAGCTTGCCAAAATTAAGGCAGAAACGCAAGGATACGTGTCTCTTTGGGACAGGTTTGCGAAAAAGATGTTCGACTGGGGCGCTGCCATTCAGACATTAATGGCGGCTTTTACTGGTATAACAATGACAGCCCGAAAAGCTGTACAGGCATTTGCGGAGATTGACCAAGAAATGGCCAATGTCCGTAAATATACGGGGATGACGGCAGAACAGGTAAAAAGTCTTAATGAGGAATTCAAGAAGATGGACACCCGTTCTAGTCGAGAGCAATTGAACCAGTTAGCTCAAGAGGCTGGCCGTCTGGGTATGCAGAGTCAGGAAGATGTAATGGGTTTTGTGCGTGCTGCAGACAAGATCAATGTCGCCCTGGATGAATTAGGCGATGGTGCAACTCTAACGCTGTCTAAACTGACTGATATCTTTGGTGATCGTGAGCGTTTGGGTGTGGAAAAGTCGTTGTTGTCCGTAGGCTCTGTGATCAATGAGCTGTCGCAGAATTGTACGGCATCGGCACCGTACATTGCCGAGTTTGCCAGCCGTCTTGCAGGTGTAGGCGCGAATGCAGGCATGACCACACAACAAATCATGGGCTATGCTGCTGTAATGGACTCGTATGGTCAGAAGGTCGAATCATCAGCCACTGCGCTGTCACAGATTATCGTCCGTCTTTACCGCGAACCTGCGAAATATGCAAAAGTGGCAGGCCTCGATGTGAAGAACTTTACCGACTTATTGAAGAAGGATGCCAACGCAGCGCTGATCCAGCTGCTGGAGACATTGAACAAGGTCGGTGGAATGGATGTTCTTTCCCCTATGTTTGCGGATATGGGCGAAAATGGTGCCCGTGCAATTCAAGCCTTGTCAACGATGGCAAAGCACATTGATGAGGTCAAAACCCAACAGGAAGTAGCAAACCAGGCTTTTGAGGAAGCTATATCCATTGATAAAGAGTTCAATGTTCAAAACAATACAGTTCAGGCAGGACTTGAAAAAGCCAAGAAGAATTTCAATGAGGTGGCGATTGCCCTTGGTGAAAAGTTGGCACCTTTGATGAAATATACTATCACTTCGTCATCGGCACTTATGAAAGTTATCGCTGCTACAGTTGACTTCTTGGTAAAAGAAAAAAAATCCATTATAATTGTGGCGAGCAGTATTGCTGTGTATTATGTAGCAGTTAATGCTGCAACTATCGCTACTAAAGCCTATGCGGCTGCACAAATGACAGTGACAATCGCATGTAAAGCGTTTGTCGTCGTCTGGAAAGGTCTTGCTACTGCAATGTATATGTGTACATTACAGGCGGATAAAGCGCGTAAAGCATGGATTGCATTGAATAATGTCATGAAAACAAATCCTTATTCAATGATGATTGGTGCGATAGTCTCTGCAGTTGCCGCTCTCGCTCTTTTAGCTAAAAGGTTGGGTGATAACGCTAAGGCTGCAGAGGAGGCCGCAAGAAAGCAAAAGGAATACTATAAGTCTCTGAAGGACGTGGATGCGTCTTCAAAGAAGTTTAGTGAAAACGAAATTTCAAGGCTTAGAGCTTTGTATGCCGCTGTCACGAATGAAAACTTAGCAAGGGAAAAACGTATTGAAGCAGTGAAGCAGATGCAGTCTATATACCCCTCTGTGTTCAACAACTTCTCTACAGAGGAAATGATGGCTGGCAAGGCGAGAGACGCTTATGACAAGCTAACGGATTCTATCATCATGAACGCTAGAGCAAGAGCCGCAGCCGAGAAAATTATGGAAAACGAGAAAGAAATCCTCGAACTCGAACAAGAGCGAAGTAAACTTTGGCAAGAGAATAAGGAAGCTTTTGATGAGAGAAAACCGCTTCTGGAGCGACGTCGGCGGGCTCAAGAGTCCGATGATAGACGACGCCCCATCAACCAGGATGTTATGGTTCTTGATGAGGGAATTCATGATTTGGATAAATCAATTAATAGAGCTACCCAAACAATTGATAAAAACAAAAATAGATTAAACGAGATAGAGGGACAAATCAATGATAGAAGGGAAGCTAACAAATGGCTCCAGTTCCATTACGATGTTACAGGTGTAGAGTCCGATCAAACCCCAACATCAAATCCACAAATATCATACACTCACCACGAGACCGAGAAGGAGCGTAAGGCACGTCTTGCTGAGGAGAAGAGACGTCAAGCTGAAGAGGCCAAACAAGCACGAATCGCAGCTGCTCTAGAAAAGAAAGAATTCAAGGATGCGATGGATCTGGCAAAGGCCCATTGGACCACTCAACGAACTGAAGCCCTCAAACAGTATCGTGATGGCCAGCTGGACTATGAGGCATATCTTAATAATCTCCATAAGGCTGCTGATGAGTATTATGAAAAGGCTCTGGCTGTTCATAAGCAGCACGGCACCGAGGAGAGCGATGCTGCTAAAAAACTCTATGAGGCCCAGGAAAAGGAGCAACAGGAACACGAAAAGAAAATGCTGCAGCTTCGTCTTGATCGCTATTCCGATGAGCGTGATGCGACAAAGATAGCCATCCAGATGGATTATTATGATTCTTCTAAAGAGGCTTTCCACAACCAGAGAATGCTTGATGAGAAGTTAGCTCAGAATGAAATAGAATACCTTAGGAAAGTATTGTCTGAGAGGACTGTCGGAACTCAGGAGTATTATGAAGCTGAGCGAGCTTTGGATAAAGCCATCAAGCAGGAAGAAATGCGCCAGCGTAAGCAACTGGAAGAAGATTTGGCAACTTGGTCTCTCGCTTATCAGAAACTCAGTCTTCAGAAACAAATGGAGGCCGAATTGGCTGTTGTCGATGAAGTGGCCAAGCACGAAAAATGGACTACTGAGGAAACAGAGAAAATCAAGGCTGAAATCCGCAGGAAGTATCGTGACAAGCAACGCTATGAAATTGATTCGGCCACAGGAACGACAGCACCTGGTAGTGCTATGGATGACCTGGCCACTAACAGGGATAAAGCCCTTGATGCCCTCGAGAAGGAACGTGCTGGAATGACTGATGAGGAATATCAGTCGCGCCGCCACCAGATTATCAAGAAGTATCATGATTCCGTTACTGAATTGATCCGTAGTGAGGGAAGCGAATGGGCAACGATGATAACCAATGTATATGAGAAATGGTCCTCAGCTCTTGAGAGTCTTGGTGGAACCTGGGAAGAAAAGCTCAAGTCTATCACTGATCTTGCTGAAGCTTCGTTTGCCGTGATGAATGTCGGCCTCCAGATGTACATGGAGAATGCAGCTGCAGCCCGTGATCTGGAGGTGGCCAAGGCTGAAAAGTCCTATGAAAGGCAGATCTCAATGGCCGAAGGAAACGCATACAAGACCAAAAAACTCGAGAAGAAGAAAAACAAAGAGATTGCCAGGATCAAGAATGAGTATAACAAGAAAGCTCAGACCATCGAGATTGCTCAGGCGATAGCTTCTACTGCCATGGCTGCCATCAATGCCTATGCCAGCGCTTCAAAGGTCAACTGGATTCTGGGACCGATTGCTGCAGCAATGGCAACGGCAGCCGGAATGATACAGATCGCTACAATCAAGAAGCAGCACGAAGCTGAAGCTGCTGGCTACTCCAAGGGTGGCTTCACTCCTGATGGGCGACCTGATGAACCGGTCGGTATCGTCCATGCCGGTGAGTGGGTGGCCAGCCAGAAACTGCTGAAGAACCCGCAGACGCGTGCCGCCATCGAGGCTCTGGACTATGCTCAGCGCACCAACACCATCGGGCGTCTCAATGCTGCCGATGTCTCTAGATCTGTCACCGCTCCCCAGGTGATCGCTGGCGCTGCTGGAGACGGCTCGATGCAGCGCACGATGACCGCCATGGTCGCTGTGATGGGACGCTATGGCGACACCATGGAGCGTCTTGGCCAACGTCTTGACGAACCGTTTGTCACCGTGAACACCGTCACTGGAGACACCGGCATCAAGCAGGCTCAAGACGAGTATCAACGGCTTCAAAATAACACCCTTCCTAAATCCAAAAGGAAATGAATCTGATTATATCCGGAAAACCTGCCGCCATTAAACAGGGCTCGAGCTTTGAATATCATTCGGACAATAGAATGTTCAATGATCGTGATGACTACTCATTGAACATTGAGCTGCCGCTTGATTGCCGGGAGAATGCCGAGATCTTCGGCAACGTCAATCGCAAGGATGCCGACATCGAAACCATTTTCTTCGATGCCGAGATCATTGCCGACAACTTTCACAAGTCAGGTGCCGTCGTACTGACCTCCATCACGGACACGATGGCCAAAGTCCAGTTCATTGCTGGCCGCTCGTTCCAGAACTTCTACCCCTCGTTTGATGACACCTACATCAACGAGCTGGAGCTGGGTCTGATTCCTCGATGGGTGCCGAACAATTTGAATGAGCATCAGGGCAATGGAGGACGTCGCCGTGCAGGTCGCACAGGATATGCAGGAACCAGGGGCGGCAGAAATGACCATTCACAACAAGCAGTGCCTAAATCTCCTGAGGAGGCATGGGTGGCAGATGATATCATCGCGTTGCCATGGGTTAACGCTTCTAGCGGTAACATGCAGAACAGGGTGGAGGTCATTCCAACGGGCGCCACTTCCTGGATCTTCAAGTGGCATGTCAATCAGGATGACGATGATGATACCGAAGTTGTGACCGGTCTCTCCTTGCAGATCCGCCTTTATAAGATTGTGGAACTGATATGCCAAGCCTTGGGCTACACACTCAATGCTGAAGGGTGGAGGGACAGTGATTTCTATTACCTGTACTCCTTCAATTCACTGCCTTACGCCTGGGGCGAATGCAGCTGGCAGGACACCTTGCCACACTGGTCCGTCAACGAACTGTTCGAGCACCTGGAGAAACTGATGCTTTGCGAGTTTGACATCAACCACAAAGAGAAGACTATATCATTTTCGTGGAGCAACGAAAATGTCGTGAATGCCGGCATGGTCGCCATTGATGAAGTGGTTGATGAATTCACGGCCACCCTCTCTAAGGATGATGACAGCCAATACCACGCATTGCGAAATTTGGGCTATGCCGATGGTGACCACAATATGTCCAACATCTATTCTTGCTACTGGTATTTCCATAAGAACAGCGTCTATTCAATGGAATTTGAGACACTGGAAGACCTCAGAACATGGCTCAATTCACGTGATATCTCGTTCTTTGCCGGTGATGTGGTTGACTGGGTGTTCCATGTTGCAGATGTTGACAATTACTTCGTCTTGTATTCAATAGACCGGCAGAAGTATCAGGGCAATGGATATCCCTGGGACTATGTGAATTTCTGCTGGCTGTTGCCTCTGAACGCATACGGCGACAGGATCTTTGACACGGATGACTGGGAGAGTAAGGAGGAAATCGGCATTGTCCCTGTGTGGATGGATGATATCGGGAATGGCTTCCTGCCGTTCTTTGACGCTGGAGAGCTGGATAACGAATCGACATCATACAAATCCTATAAGAGCAACAACAGAAATCAGAGTGGTGCTGAAGGGGATGTCGAATGGGACCAGGTGTTGCAGTCTCGACGCTTCCAGATCATCCAGGCTGGAGACGATGGTTCAAAGACAGATTATTCATCCTTGCAGGTGGGGTTCTGGTTCGGTTATAACAACAACGAGCAAGGGTTTGGCAATTACTATCTGCCACAACCTTTCCTCGATGAGTATAAAATGATTACGGTTTTCTCCTACAACTCCTACACAAAGGAGTTTAATTGGACATACTTTCTGAAGCCGAGCGGCCACAATGCCAGCCTTCGCATCAATAGTAACCTGTATGGCCAAGGTGCGAATCTTAATGAGGCAATCCATATCGACAACCGCAAAAAGTACGAGTTTTCCTTCCTGATGGAGGGATTGCCCGACGTGCGGGCAACCTTCATCATCCGTGGAAAGAAATACCTCTGCAGCTCCATCAAGACGGATATCACTGAGAACGGAATGAGCCAAATGAAAAAGGGTACCTTTTGGCGGATCTTAGAGTGAGCCTTCCCAGGACAGCACCTGCTCGTTCGCTCTCTGCAGGTGACGGGTATAGACCTCGGTGATAGCCAAGGAACTGTGCCGTGCCTGATCCCTGACGGCAATGCTGGCAATGTTCCTGTCCAGCATCTCGGTGATACCGGTGTCCTTCAAAGAATAGAACTGCCATTCTGGGCGTAAGTTCAACGCCTTTCGAACCACTCCCCAATGATGCCTGAAGATGACTGGGTCAACCTGGTGGTCACCTGGTCGCAAGTCAATGGAAAAAAGGAAATCCTGGCTGGCGGCATGGAAGGTGCCCAGCTCAATAGCATGAGCAAGCACCTTCTTTGGAACGGTGACCACCTGGGTCTCTCGGTTCTTGGCTGCATCTGCTGGGATGGTGATGGTCCCGGCCTTAATGTTGATCCAGCCAACCCTCAACCTGGTCATCTCGACAGGCCTGATGAAACAATTATAAAGAAGCTGGCAAGCCAACAAGAAGTAGGGATCATTCTGTTTCAGATATACTGATATCTGCTTGACGATGTTTGTGGGAATCACCTGGCGCTTCTTGCGCAAGTGCTTTTTGTCGATATAAGGAATACCGTCTGTTGGGCGAGTTGTCAAGTAGCACTTGTCTACTGCCCAACCGCAGAAGTTGCTCAGCCAGGAAAGGTAATTGTTTCTTGTCTGGCCACCGTTGTCACGGTCGATGAAAATGTAGTCCAGGAACTCCACGATGTAAGCCCGGTCAAGCTGATACATATAATATATAGGATGCTCATCGATGTAACCCAGCAGATTGCGGAGGTATGACTTGTAACCGACATAGGTCTCTTTGCGATAGTTCCCGCTGGAGTACATCTTATCAATGTATCGCTCATAGGAATCGCACACATCAGAAAATAAATGCAGGTCGCCGATGTCCTGAGCAATCCAGGGATTCCACCCTCGCTGCAGCTGGGTGGTGATCCTGCCCATGACCTCGCGGGCGTAGGATCGCCGTTTGCCAATCGATTTGATTCTGTTGATCTTGATTTTCTTGCGCCTCAGCTTCCCTTGTGCGGGATCGAAGCAATAAAACTCAATGTACCATTCAGTTCCTTCGCGTAGAACTGGCAAGGTAAACTGCTTTACATAATCGGTATTGCCATGCTTGTACGGCAATACAAAGTTTTTTTTGGGATTGCGAGGAGTCAACATTTTTTTGATGACATTTCTTGCGAAACACCACCTGTGTTGAACAAAGGGCCAATAACGTCCAATTTCATTTGTCCCGTTTTTGTCCCGGCTATTTTTGAAAAAGTGGTCTAACTTGATAGAAATTAACAAGTTAGACCACATCGAGTCGGGGTGAGAAGACTCGAACTTCCGGCCTCCACGTCCCGAACGTGGCGCGCTAACCAACTGTGCTACACCCCGAATCTCGTTTTTAGCGGTGCAAAAGTACTGCTATTTTTTCAATTTGAACAACTTTTCCCCAGAAAATATTTTTAATTTTGTGCTTTCAATTCATATTCTAACGATGACAGTACAAAGCCGTAATTCAAATATTGAACTGTTGAGGATCATAATAATGTTTATGGTTCTGTTGCTTCATGCCAATTTTTATGCCTTTGATGTGCCCGAAGATTATTCATTCAAGTCTTTTTTAAGATGTTTGGCCGAGGCTTTTACACTGACTCCAGTCAATATATTTGTATTGATTACGGGTTACTTTGGTACTCGTTTCACGATTAGAAAAACAATGAACTTGATTTTTCAAGTTTTATTTTGCGTAATCCCTATTTCATTGGTACTGGCAGCGTGCGGCATTATTGATTTTGATGGTTATTTCTTCGCCGTTCACAAGTATTGGTTCATCAATGTTTTTATAGCACTTCTTGTGATAACACCGCTTCTAAATGCTGCCGTTGAGAAATTTACACAAAAGGAATTCAAAACTTTCATGATATCCTTTTTATACTCCTGTTCATCGGCTCTTTTCAATGGTTGGACAGGATTGAGGTAGCACATGGGTACTCTATCATCTGGTTTATATTTCTATATCTGCTGGGAAGGTATGTCAGATTTTATCCACCTACATTGTCAAAAAAACAACTCATTGCAATCATACTCATTACGTGTTTGTGCAAGTCGATTCTGATTTTCGCATTTCAACGTTATGATTACGTTGAGCCCTTTATTGTTATCCAATCGGTTTGCACCTTATTGTTGTTCACGAAGTTTGAAATCAAGAGCAATGCAATTAACACGATAGCTACCTCGGCTACAATGGTTTACTTGATAAATCTACACCCTGCTGTATGGGCATTCATGAATAAAATGTTATGGACTTTCTATCGTGACTATAACACTATGGTATTTCTACTTTTCACCCTGCTATTATGCGTCGGGGTATTTGTTTTTGCGATAGTTTACGATAGAATACGCCAATTCGTGTGGAAAAAGATTGAATTGGCATTTCCCAAAAAGCAAATCAAATGACCCGTTACGGCCATTTGATTCATTAAAGTTCCTATAAGAAAACCCCCTTAATGGGCGTCGAGCCAGTTGGTGGCGGCACCGTGGCTGGCAGTGAGGCGCACATCACCCTGATAGACGCCCTCCATCTCCTCAATGACAATGTGCTGCACCTGGTCGAGTTCGTTGGGAAGGACATCAAAGTTGAGTTCATCGTGCACTTGCAGGATCATCTTGGACTGGATGCCCTCGGCCTGGAAGCGGCGGTAGATGCGCACCATGGCGAGCTTGATGACGTCGGCTGCGGTGCCCTGGATGGGAGCGTTGATGGCATTGCGCTCACTGAAGCCCCTCACCACGGCATTCCTCGAGTTGATGTCGGGCAGCATGCGACGACGGCCATAGAGGGTGGTCACATAGCCTTTTTCGCGGGCCTGGGCAATGGAGCGGTCGATGTAGTCACGCACTTGGGGGAAGGTCGTGTAATAGCCGTCGATAAGCATCTTGGCTTCCTCGCGCGGGATATTCAGGCGCTGTGCCAGACCAAAAGCGCTGATGCCGTACAGGATGCCGAAATTGGCCGTTTTGGCCTTGCGTCGCTCGTCACCAGTGACCTGTTCCAAGGGCTTGTGGTAGATGCGTGCAGCGGTGATGGCGTGGATGTCATGGTCGTGGGCAAAGGCGTCAAGCATCGTTTTGTCGTGGCTCAGGTCAGCGACCAGTCGCAACTCGATTTGTGAGTAGTCGGCACTGAAGAACACGTTGCCGTCGGCCGGGATGAAGGCGCGGCGAATTTCCTTGCCCTCTTCGTTGCGCACTGGGATATTCTGCAGATTGGGATTGGTCGAGGATAGTCGGCCCGTGGCGGTGACGGTCTGGTTGTAGGTCGTGTGGATGCGTCCTGTCGAGGGATTGATGAGCGCTGGCAGGGCGTTGACATAGGTGGACAACAGTTTGCGGATGCCCCTGAGTTCCAATATTTTATCTATCAGTGGGTGACGGTCGCGCAATTTGAGCAGGATGTCCTCGGTGGTGGAATACTGGCCCGTTTTGGTCTTTTTGGCCTTGGGGTCAATCTTGAGGTGGTCGAACAGCACCTCGCCCACCTGGGCTGGCGATGCCGTGTTGAACGGAATCCCTGCCAACTGGTGGCACTCGGCTTCCAGGCGGTTCATCTGCTCGGTCAGTGTGACTGAGTAGTCGTTGAGGGCTTTCACGTCGATGCGCGCACCCGCCAGTTCCATGCTGGCCAGCACCTGGACCAGCGGCAACTCTATGTCGGTGAACAGTTTATCCACTCCTTGCTCCTTCAAACCCTTGTCGAGGGCCTCGGGCAGTTGCAGGGTCAGGTCGGCTGCTTCACAGGCCCAGCGCGTCAAGGCCTCGGGGGCTATTTGTGAGGGCTTGAGCTGGTTGCGGCCTTTGGGGCCGAGCAGACTCTCAGGAGTGATGGCGGTGTAGTGCAGCAATTCGTAGGCCATCTCGGCAGTGGAGTGTCCCCGCTCGGGTTGCAGCAGGTAGTGGGCGACAGCAGTGTCGTAGTAGGGCGCCGTGAACTTGACACCGTGCTGGTGCAGGACGATCATCAGCCGCTTGATGTCACTGCTGACGATGCATGACTTGCCGTCGAACAGCGGTGCCAAAGGGCGAATCATGTCTTGCTTATCGTCACACTTGATGAATGACGCCTCGTGCTTTTTGGCACACAGCGCGATGCCTAATATCTTGAACTGCATGGCGTTGTCGCCAGACCCCAGCAGGCTGACGGCCACTTGGGGCTTGTCTTGCAGGTTGCTGACGAGCGTGGCGGCCTCGATGGGCGAGGAAATCAGGCGGTAATCGTGGCCGATTTGGTCGAGTGACGTATAAGTGGGAGCGGATGCTGCCTGTTGAGGCTCTTCCAAGTCGAATAGCGACAACTGGCGACCAGAATTGGCTGCAGGGGCGGAGTTGGCGGGTTTGGCCGAAGGCAGCGGTGATTGGGTTTCCTGTACAGGCACTGCCGACGGGTAGGGGACGTTGTCAAGCCCTGCATTGGCCTCTCCAGCATCGATCAGGCGCTGGGTGAGGGTGCGGAACTCCAGCTCGTTGAACACGGCGCGCAGGGCATCCATATCGACGGGTTTGCGGCTCATCTCATCGGCATCAATGGTGACAGGCACGTCGGTGATAATCGTAGCCAGCCACTTGGACAGGCGTATCTGGTCTGCGTTGTCAATGATTTTTTGCCGCTGGGTGCCCTTAAGTTCGTCGGTGTGCTCCAGCAGGTTTTCTATCGACCCGAATTGCTGGATGAGCTTTTCGGCGGTCTTGGGGCCCACACCGGGGCAGCCGGGAATGTTGTCGGCGGTGTCGCCCATGAGGCCCAGGATGTCGATGAGTTGGGTGGGGGACTGGATGCCGTACTTGGCATTGACTTCCTCCACGCCCTCGATGAGGTTCTTGCCGGGGTTGAGGACCTTGATGTTGGGTGTTACGAGTTGGCCGAAGTCCTTATCTCCGGTGACCATATAGGTGAAGAACCCCTGCTGCTCGGCTTGGTGCGAAAGGGTACCGATGACGTCATCGGCCTCAAATCCGTCGATTTGATAGATGGGAATACGGTAAGCCTCGAGAATACGCTTAATGTAGGGGACTGCGACAAGGATGCCCTCGGGGGTCTTGTCGCGGTTGGCCTTGTAGGGCTCGTAACTCTCGTGGCGGAAGGTCTTGCCGCCTGGCGGGTCAAAACACACGGCGATGTGGGACGGCTGCTGGCGCTTGAGCAGATCCTGCAAGGTGTTGACAAAGCCAAAGACGGCCGACGTGTCGATGCCCGTCGAGGTGACGCGCGGACTGCGAATCATGGCGTAAAAAGCCCTGAAAATAAGCGCATAGGCATCAAGCAGCAGTAGTTTCTTCTCTGATTCCATAATGAGGCGTAGTTTTAAAGGGGTAAAGATAGTGTTTTTTTGGCGAATTAGGTAATTCAGGGAGCGTTTTTCATTTTTACTCTTAAAAATGGTGGCTCTACCAGGAATTATTGCTACCTTTGCAGGCTATGGCAACGTCGCTGACACATATTCAAGAACAATTAAGGCCTCAACTGGACGTGATGAATGACATCATCACGACCACCTTGTCGAGTAATAGTGAACTCACTAACAACATTGTAAGCACTTACCTGAAAAGTAAGGGCAAGTTGTTGCGCCCCATTATAACCCTGCTGAGCGCTAAGTTTTTTGGCGACATTAATGATAAGGCCCTGCAGGCGGCTGCTGCGCTCGAGATGCTGCACAACGCCTCGCTGATTCATGACGATGTCATCGATGAGGCCACCGAGCGCCGCGGGTTGCCCACCATCAACAATGTGTGGAGCAACCATGTTGCCGTGCTGGTAGGTGACTTCTTTGTCACTGGCGCCCTGCGTTGTGGCGTTGCTACAGGCGACGGCCGCATCCTGAGTGCTCTTGCCGACATGGGCCGCGACCTGTCGCTGGGCGAGATAGACCAGGTGGACATTGCCCGCAACCATAACATCGACGAGGCTACCTATATGGAGATTATCCGTGCCAAGACGGCATCGCTGTTTGAGTGCTGTGCCGCAGTGGGCGGGTATGCCAATAACGCGCCCCAGACGTCGATTGACGAGTTGCGCCGTTATGCGCGCCTGTTGGGACTCTGTTTCCAGATCAAGGACGACACCTTTGACTACTACCATGATCCCATCATCGGCAAGCCTACGGGCAATGACCTGCGCGAGGGCAAGGTGACGTTACCGCTGATTTACGCCCTGGGCCGCGAGGATATGCCCGAGCATGACGAAATGCTGGCCCTGGTTGGCAAGGAGGTGCTCACGAGCGAGGACATTGACCGTCTCATCGACTTCGCCAAGCGTGCCGGCGGCATCGAGTATGCCTACCAGACGATGGAGCGCCTGCGCGACGAGGCTAACGATATCTTGGCACCCTATTCCCCTGACGACACCATCGAGCAGTTCAGGGAAATCTTTGACTACGTCATCGAGCGCCGGCTCTGATTGAGCTAATAGTGTAATGCTCCAACCCTATCTGATAGCAGGACGTGTCGAGGCAGGCTGTGACGAAGCTGGCCGCGGATGCCTTGCGGGTCCTGTGACGGCGGCAGCAGTGATTTTGCCTCCCGATTTCCACAACGACTTGATTAATGACAGCAAGCAGTTGACCGAGCGTCAACGTGAGCGCCTGCGCCCCATTATTGAGCGCGAGGCCATCGCATGGGCCGTGGCCATGGTGTCTCCCCAGGAGATTGACCGCATCAACATCCTGCGTGCCAGCATCACCGCGATGCACCGCGCTCTCGACCAACTGACCGTTCGTCCCGAGGGCATCCTGGTGGACGGCAACCGATTTTTTCCTTACCATGACATTCCTCACACCACCATCGTCAAGGGTGACGGCAAGATGTTGAGCATCGCTGCCGCGTCGATTCTTGCCAAGACTCACCGTGACGAGCTGATGCGCCAACTCGACTTGGAGTTCCCGCAGTATGGCTGGGCCCGCAACAAGGGTTATCCCACGCCTGACCACCGCGCGGCCATCGCGCAATATGGCGTCACGCCCCATCACCGCCACACCTTCCAGCTCCTGCCGCAACCCACCCTGTTCGACGGGCTGGAGTGACTGGACGGGCTGGAGCGCCGCTGGTCGCGGCTCAACTGGATGGGCTGGAGTGACTGGACGGGCTGGAGTGACTGGATAGCCTACCCGCAACATCTGATTTCAAGACATGCATGCAGGAGATAGAGATAATGGCTATTTGCAAGCGTGTTGCCATCTGTCTCCTAGCGGCCACGCCAAGGCGAGGCCCTACGTGCCGCATCCACATTATTGTCGCATTTTTAGGGCACTAATGAAAAAAGAACTCCCGCATCATTTTGCGGGAGCTCTTTTTTCGTTAGTTTATCTGCCTGATAAGACAGATTGTTAGGGATTAGTCATTCCAAGTGCCGCTCAGCAGGTAGTCGATCAGAGCAGATACGTCGGCGATACCTACTTCACCATCGAGGTTGCAGTTAGCGTTCTGCAGGTTAATTGCAGAAGCGTCACCGCTCAGCAGGTAGTCGATCAGAGCAGATACGTCGGCGATACCAACTTCCTGGTTGTTGTCAACGTCACCGCGCAGGCCCTGAGGCTCAACAGCACCAGCCTTGAAGATGTAAACGGGGTTCTGGATTGAGCTTTCGGCGTTGTAGCAGCTGAACAAGGGGTTGTTGTTGCTCTCGTTGGGGTTGTAGCGCAGGATGTTGCGGCTGTTAGCACCCTGGAACTGGATGAATACAGCAGCGCTGTCCGATACAACAATCTGTGCGATAGCATTGTCGTCAACCTCAGCCTCAGCTTTCAGCCAGTTTTTCGTGCTGCTAGCGGCATACAGGTAACCCTCGTTAGCCAAGAGGGTCCAGTTGTCATCAACCTTGCCCAGAGTGATCACGTTAGCCTCGTGGGTCGTGATGGTCTTGTCCTCGGTGATGGTAACAGCAGCATGACCAAAGTTGTTGGAACCAGCTGCACCCATTGCATAGGCATCGCCAGCCTCAGCGGTGCTCACGAGGATGATCTTGTCACCATCGGCGAGCTGAGCGCCATCGGTTACCAGGGTGTAGGTTACGTCCTCAACCTTGGTGAAGGTAGCGGTTGCCATGGAGCTCTCGGTACCATCGAGGTCGGCATAAGCCTTAACGGTAGCGGTCTCGGTCAGAGTGAAGGGACCGTTGTAAAGAATCTCGTCGCCATCGTTGATCATGTAGTAAATGTCAGCACCTTCGGTTGCGCAGGTGATGGTTACCTCAACACTGTTGGTGAAGGTACCACCATCGGGCTCAATGATGGGCATAGCCACACCTACATGAGCTACATAATCGGTCATGTAGAGCTGAGGAGCACTCTGGTAAGCCGAAACTACACCAATGAAGTCATAGGTAGCGTTCTGGTCGAGGGTGAACTCGATGTTAAAGTTGTTGCGAACGGTCAAGCCATTCTCAAGCACGTAGTTTGTCTTGCCACCAGATACGTTGCTGCTAGCAACCTTGACATTCTTGATGATGACGTATTCAGCATAGTTGTCAAGGGTCAGGGTCTCGGGCTCATAGGGGAGAACCTCCTGGGTGCCATTGGCAACGAAGTCGGTCAGGTTGGTGTACTCGGGCTTGTCGTTGTAGGTAGCAACGGTTGCACCCCAGTTGGGAGCAATCACGGTACCCTGAGCGATGGTGCTGTCGGTTGCCTGGTAAGCATAGGCGCTACCAGTAGCGTCGCGGAGCCACAGCTGGTTGCCGTGCTTGTAAGCAACAACGGCATTGCCGGTGAAGGTGAACTGGTTGCCGGTGGCTACTTGATTAGCAGCAGCGATGTTAGCAACCTCGGTGGGAAGAACAATGGGAGCCTCATAGTTGCTCTCGATGAAGTAGAGCTGCAAGTTGCCGTCGAAGATGCTCACGATACCGATGATGGTGCTGTTCTGATCGGTGAACTCGGGAATCGTTTTGTTAAAGCGGTTGTACAGAGCAACGGTGTCGCCATTAGCAAGGATTGCGCTATAGTTATTGCCGCTCTTCACAATGCTCTTCACGTTGTTCAACTTCACATAAGCATTGACGAGATTAGCGTCCAGGGCAGAAATGTCCTGTGCAGCAGCGAGTGTGGCGTCAGTATTACCACTGGCAGCAACGTTAGCTGCGCCGGTGTACTCAACCAAAGTGCGATAGGTCACCTTGGTAGCGGTCCAGTTCTGGTTCAAAACAACACCGTTGGCCAGGAGGTCAGCCTCGGCAGCTGCCGTATTGCTGTAAATAAGACCATAGCCAGTGTTGTCACGCAGGAACATATACTTGCCATTGTGGTAAGTCACAACAGCGTCACCCGTGAACTTGAACTCAGTAGTGTCGGGCAGCGCATTGACAGCTGCCAAAGTACCTACCTCGTTGTAAGTGGGGTCGGGAGGCGTTACACCACCTTCAGTTTCCCATGTGATTTCAATAGATGCGATATATACAGCACCATTGTTAGAACGGATGCCAACATACTGGTAATCACCATCAACAGTGATTGTACCACTCTCAGAGAGAGAACCGAGTTTGGTTCCTTGGTTGGTGTTGTCGCCAGTAGCGTAGAGGTCAGTAGCGGCAGTGTAGGCATTGGTGTTGCCATACACATCAATGGTATTTGTGCCAGATTCAACCTCAATCTTGATGCTGACTAACTTACCACCAGAAGTGGTTGAAACAATACCGCTGTTGCTGTTCTTGCTACGAAGCTGAATAGCACCATTGTTATTCTTTGCTGATTGACCAGCATAAACGGCATCACTGGTAATCGTTACACCAGAGAAATCGGTGTAAGAAGTGCCAGTTGCGGTCAAATTAGCGGCTGTGATCACATCGGTCACAGTCGTTGCGGCCCAAGCTGACATGGTCAGCAGGGCAAGCGTGAGGAGAGAAAATAATTTCTTCATAAAAGCTTAAATGAATTAAATGAATAAAACTATGTTAATAAACAAAAAATGTTCATTTTTAGAGCTTTAGCTAAGCGAGGTTCGTTTCATGCCGCAAAGGTAGTGACATTTGGCGAGGTATGCAACATTTTACTGGAAATTTCTTGAGACCAGTTCGACCTGTTGGCAGGGGGTCGGGTATTACCGAAAAAAAAGGAGGCGCCCCGCGATGGGGTGCCTCCAATTAATAGGTTAGTTAACTGCTAGGTGATTAGCGAACGACCTTGCTGGTCTTGGTCGTGCCGTCGCTGTAACGGGTTACAACGATGTTCACGCCGTCGAAGGGCTTGTCGCTCTGTACACCCTGTGCGTTGTAGTAGGTCTTGGATACCTCGTTGTTGCTGGTGAACTCAGCAATGCTGGTCGAGATGTCCTCCCAAGGAGCGGTGCGCTCTACAACATAGAAGCTGCGCTTGCCAGTAGCACGCTCGTACTTCACATAGTAGAAGCGAACGCGGAACTTGATCTCGGCATTGTACAGCAGAGCACCGAACTTGTACTCGTCGTGGCCACCGATCGAAACCTGATCGCTGTTGGTGTACTCCTCATAGATGAGCTTGTCGAACTCGCCCTCGGGGATGTCCCAGTTAACGGGCTTGTGGGTGTTCACGTCGTAAACGTAGCAGCGGATGTCGTTGCTAACCCTCCATACGCGATACATGTAGGGGGTGTACTCAACGCTAGCGTCGCCGGGAACGTTGCCGCTGAAGGAGATCAGCGGGTTGTAGATAGCGCACTCGTTGCCATCGCCATCCAGCCAGTTGTAGTACTCGCTGTGTTTACTCTTAGTACCGGTAACAGACAGGGTGATGTTACCAACGCCAGTCTTGAGGATGGGGCTACCATAGCTGTTGTTGCCACCCTTTACACGGCCGGTACCGAAGGTCCAAACAACGGGCAGATAGGTCATGAAGTGACCAGTGTTGCCGTACTGCTCGGGATCGTCAATAAAGGTGAAGGTGCCCTCGTTGTGCTCGATGCCGGTGAGCATATCGAGGAATGAACCATCCTGACGGCGCTGCAGGTAAGAAATCTGCTCATTGGGAATCTCCACGTCATTACCGCGGTCCAGGGTGTAGTAATAAACCCTCTGGTTGTTTACCAGCTCCATCTGCATCTCGGCGGTCTTGACATTGGTGGGCAGGAAGTTGTTAATGTCGTTATCGGCGTCAACCTGCTCCTGGGTGTAGAAGCCGTTGATGGTGGCGTCGATCTTCATGATCCTCACGGGAACGTCGTTAGAGCTCTTGTCGCCCAGAACGAGCACGTAGCCGTACTCCTCGGGATATTCGCCATCGGCAACGCTCTCGGCGAACTGGTCAACGATCTGGATCGAAGACAGGTTAACGATGTCGTTAGCACCATAGTTGCCCAGGTTGCCGCTAACGGGGATCTGCAGGGCGTTCAGCTCATAACCGCTGAGGATGTTCTGACCCACGTACTCGATAGCGTAGCGAACGGTACCGTTGTTGTTGGTGAAGGTGATGGTGGCTACGGTGGTGTAGGCACCGGGAGCAGCAGCGTCGAAGCGGTTAACGAGGATGGTGTTCATGCCAGCATCGATGTTAGCGGGGGTGATGGCATTCACGTCGTTGATGATACCCAGGAAGTTGCGGTAGTAGTTAGCCTGCTCGCTCTTCACGTAGTCACTCTCGTGGTGACCGAAGGTCAGTGAGATAAAGTCGTTCTCGCCGGGGATGATCACGCTGGCGTCGTTAGACCAAGTGTCAAATGCATCGTTTGCAGTAGCCTGACCGTGTACCACGTAGGTGTAGCTCTGACTGTGCTCACCCTGAGGAACGATGTACTCGTAGTGGGTATCGGTGGTGGTGACGATCTCTACGCGGTTACCATTTTCGTCATAGATATAGAGGGTATAGGTCTGGGGAACCTCAGACTGAGCCACCTCGCTCAGAGATGACGACCAGTCAAGATCAACCCTATACTGCTTGTCACCCACGAAGGTTGCCGTAGCACCGAGATCGATGGTGTACATACCCACCATGGGCTGGTGGTTCTCATCATAGTTACGCTCATTGTAAACGCCACGGTTGTCGGGGATGAAAATGATCATACCGGTGAGTGACTTCTCCTCGGTGCTGTTCTTGCCGGCCATTGAGAAGTAGTGCTCGAAGTGCATTACAGAGGTACAGTCGTGGAGAACAGGATAAACCTCACCAGCGTTCATCTTCTCATAAAAGTCATTGATAGTGCCCGATGCCTCGTAGTCAGTGGGGCTATACTCCTCAAACATGTTGTAGAAGGGAGCATAGGGTGCGCCAGCATAACCCTCACTATCCTGTTGGGGTGTGCAATAGTAGGTCTTACCCTTACCGATGATGAAGAAGCGGTTAAACTCACCCTCGATGTTGAACATCGTACCAGCGTTGTCGCCTTCACCGGCACGCAGGCCGTTGGTGAGCAGCTGGATGGACTGGATGTTGTTCCTGAAGTAGGTGATGAGGTCGCTCTTAGAGGAGGTTCTCGTGCCAGGAGCCGTGCTGTAGTTTTTAAGTTTAATAAAGAACAGGGTGTGGCCATCCTCGTTGGGGGCGGTCACGTTGCTGTTGGTAATGCCCCATCCTGGATCAGTCTTGGTGTAGCTGTAGAAAATTACACCAGACCTGGTATAATAGAACTGCTCACCATAGTAAACAGCTGAGTTAGTGTAGCCACTGTACTTGATACCAGGAATCTCGGGGTTGCAATAAACCCACTTGAGCATGTCATACATCTGATAGGGATCAGTCACCTCGTCCACGAGACTGGCGGTCTGAGTCTGACCATTGGCGTTGGTCCAAGTGTAGGTCTTGGCTGCGTACCAGTCATAGTCATGGGTTGCTTCGGATGCCTTGGCAGGGGCCGTGTACTTAATAGTCGAGGGCGTGAATGTACCCATGTCCTTGACTTGACCCTGTGCAATAGCACCTGTTCCCAGCAGTATCGCCGATACTGCAAGAAACTTCATGTAATTTTTACCTAACATAGAATCAATTTTTTAAAAAGTTAATAATAAATGAATTAATAATGTTCTACCTTTATTGCGTTTATTGTTGCTTTTCATCTCGTTCTTTGTGTCGCAAATTCATGACGTCATAATAATTCCTCATTAAGTTGTCAATTCATTGCCATATGAGGTAAAAAATGAAGAAACGAATGCTGTTTGCGCAAATAACGATGCAAAGTTATAACTATTTTCGGGAATAAACAAATTATTATATGTAATAATTTCTTAAAAAATCACATTTACTTATCCAACACATGCCAGCCGCCCCCATGAATCCTCAAAGCTAATGATTCGTCTCTCTCCCCCTCAAAAAAATAATAAGCTGGTACGTAGGGCCTCGCCTTGGCGAGGCCCTACGGTCGCATGAGGCGTGAAGATTCCTGTTTTCCGCATTGGGGCACGCTGCGAAGTCATTAATGGCGATTGCTGTGTCCAAGCAGGTCGAAGGCCTGCACAAGGCCAGCGGCCTTGACTTGCACAAACCCCAGGGTGCACAGGCCGGAGGTCTGTGAAGCCTGGGGAGCGGCCCTTTCCCTTTAGACGCTCTTTCCCCATGGCGCACAGACCTATCGGCCTGTACGCCATGGGGCTACCTCAATTCAAGGCCGCTGGCCTTGTCAAGGTCTTCGACCTTTTTTGCCAGATTACGGGACACGCCATTTTGCAAAAAATCATGACGTTAAATCACTGAATATCAGACAAAATTTATTTTAGCAAGATGTTAATGCGGAAAACAGGAAAAGCGTCATGATGGATATGAGTCGGTAACCTGCGATGAGTGTAGGAGTCATTAGTGCACAAAAAAACAAGGGGACACGCTTCACCAGCGTCCCCCTTGCTCATATTACTGTGGCTTAAAAAATTAGATTTTCTATTGCCTTGGGATGGTTAACGGACAACCTTGGTCGTCGTGGTCGAGCCATCGCTGTAGCGGGTAACAACGATGTTAAGACCGTCAAACGGCTTGTTGCTCGTCATACCCTGAGCATTGACGTAGGTCGTCTCGATGGGTATGCGTCCGTTGAGTATCTCGTTGATGGCGGTTACAATGCCCTGGGCATCGCCCTCGCACTGAACAGCGAAGTACTCTTCTGCATCCTCACCATCACGGTTGCCCATGAGCTTGCTGCTCTGTTGAGCATCGGTCACCACCTTCTTGTAGTAGAAGCGGATGAGGAACGTGATGTTGGTAGCACTTTCTCCGACTTCAACACCGAATGCCCACGGCATCCTGGTCTCGCCATTCCAGTCGCCACCCAGGACGTACTCCTTCTGGTTGGGCTCGAGCAGAACCGAATCCAGCAGGAAGGGAGCGGGAATTAGGTCACCACCAACGAGGTGGCCATCAGCGTCATGGCCGAAGTCATAAGCCTTGTCATAGGTACACCATGCACGGAACATGTAGGGCTCGTAGGTGGCATAGTCGCCGTCGCCCTGAGGAATATCGACGGGCATGATACCAGTGATGGAGATGACGGGAGTGTAAACGCAATATTCGGTTTCACCGACTTTCCACTTACCCCATGAGTTGCCATCACTCTTGGTGCCTTCGATTCGTGCAGTTACGTCACCAATCTTCATGCGCTTGATGTCCGAGCCGTAGCTGTTGTTGCCGGTAGCAGCGGGACGGCCAGTGTGGTCACCATAGGTCCAGATGACGGGCACATAGGCCATTGTGTTGCTGTTATTGCCGGTAACGAAATCCTTGTCCACGCGTTTGATGTCACCAGCGCCGATGTGGCTGTACTTGGGCTCGACGTCGTTGGTCATGTTCTCGTTGAAGAAGGCTTCGTTAAGGTCCTTCTGGATCATTGAGATGCGGTGGCTGTCGTCAATCACGGGATTAGCGTCGAGCGCGCCGCGATAGAGGCCGTAGAAGTAAACCTCAGAACCTGCCTTGATGTCATAGGCCATCGTGCCGTTCACGGCGTTGGCCGTAATCTCACGAGGAGTATTCAGAGCATCGTTGTCCACTTCGGCCTTGGTGTAGAGACCCTGCAGGGTCGAATAGGTCTTGTGAACGGGGATGGGAATCGTGGAGCTGGTCTTGGCGTCGTTCTCGACATCCTCGCTCAGGCAGTAATCATAGTGGTCGGGATGTTCATTCTTGTGGGTCTCGGCAGTGAACTGGTCAACAAACAGGATGGGATTGTTGCCACGAGTGAAGCTCAGTTGCTGGTCGCCAGTGGTGTAAGAACCGTCCATCTGCAACCAGCCCTGTTCACTTGCGATGCCGGGGATGGGAACCTGTTCGGTCGTGGCCTCGCTGACGAGATGATCAGCCTCCTGGGCAGTAGCGGTGGCCGTCACGGTGTAGTCCTCCATGTGGCGGGGAACGGTGATGCTGGCCGAGCCAGTGCCAGTAGCTGCGGGATAACCAGGAATATTCAGGGTTACCGTTCCGTTACCGGTAGCAGTGATGACCACGTTGTCACCAACAGTCTCGTAGGAGATGACGGGAGCCTCGGTCTTGGGCTGGGTGGTGAAAGTAGCGGGCACAGCTACCGATTCGCCATAAGAGTAAACTGCGCTGACAGCGCACGTGTGCTCACCGACACTTACATCACTGAAGTCGTAGCTGAAGGTGTTGGCATTCACGTTGCCCACGAACTCGCCGTCCAGATAGATGTTATAGGATTCGGGAGCCAATTGAGTTTCGACAACATTAGAAATCTCGTAAGTAACGTCATCAATCATCACACCGAAGATGTCGTAGGCGGTGTGACGGATAGCGAAGTACTTGGTACCAGCAGGCAGAGAGGCTGTACGCTGCGTCCAACTGGTCGTATTAGAAGTGAAAGACTTCACTAATGAGAAACTTGCGGGATTGTTATCGGTCGATGAAGCGAGCACCTCATAAGTCTCATCACCATACTGGGTAGTGATTACACGCTCCCAGAAAGTGATGGTCTGTGCGTTGCCGCTCAATTCAGGCGAAATCAGCCAGTGGTTGGTTGTTTGAATGTTGTCGCCATTCTCGTCACCGGCATCGCAGAACGAAATCATAAACTGGCTTCCGCTATGAGGTGTCCATGATGTGCCTGCAATCGACGGATTAAATACAGTCCAAGCTTGCGGTTCATTGTCATTTTCAAAGGTTACATTTTGAGGACCATAAACATAGTCACTGCTGGGAGTGTATACGGTCCAGTCACCGATGGTACCTGTGTGTTGTGTTGCTGTGATACCACCAATTGAGAATGAGGGGAACACGCTGGTGTCATCAAAGTTCTCGGTAACAGTTTCGGGAACCGTTGTCTGAATTATCGGGAGGTTGCTGGGTGCATCCCACGTCATGGTTCCGTTGTTACCGTTAGCAGTTGCGGCTACATTTTCGGGGGGCGGCAGATTAATAAGTGACGTTGATGCTGTGGCTGTGTTGTTGTCAGCGACTGCATCATCGGTGCAAGCTACGGTTGCCGTGTAGTTAACCGTTGAGCCGCCAGCGTTGGCGCTGGTGGCGAATTGTACTGTGAAAGTAGTCGTTTCACCAATGCCCAGTGCTTCTTGTGCCGTTATGTTGACGATGTTTGTTCCGTCGGATACGGTCACGGTGTAGCCATTCTCGGCAAAGTCACCATTGTTGGTAACCGTAGCAGTAACATCGACGGTATTGCCAGCACCAGCTGTAGTCGGGGCACTCAGGGCAATTCCCAGGTCATGAACGGGATCGGGACCCATGTCGATAACAAGGTTATCAACATACAGATAATACATGTCAGGTTCTGAAATGGCATGAATACCAATATAGTAGTTGCCTGACGTGCTTACCCTGATGTTCTCGTTACTGAGGGTTGTGGCAGAAGTATTTGTCAAGGTGGTGGAACCAATGATAGTCGTTCCAGCTGAAAGTGCAGCTGCCGTGTTAGCAGATGCCAACTTTACCTCCAATTTTTCAGGATAACTAGAGCCTCGTACCCAAGCGTCGATGGAGAAAGTGTAAATCTTTCCTGCTTGGAGAGTGACGGGAGCGGTTATCAGCCAGTCGTTTCCAGGATTGGAGCTACTATATTGATACTGTGCATAGCCATTTGAATTGCGAGTCCAAGTGGTGTATCCATTAACATCGATAACCTCCCACCAGTCCCATTCGGTGCTATTACTAAAACCGTTGCTGTAGGGAGGAGTCACGGGGTCGCTGGAAGCCCTTGAAGGACCCATGCGGAAATAGCCGTCGGGTTTCGTTACCTCCTTTACTTCAACCTTCTCGGTGGAAGTCATGGGCTGAACTGCCATGCCGTTTTTGGTGGCTTTCAGTTGCGCATTAAGCGACAGAGTGAGCAGTGCGAGGACTGCAGTAAAAATATATATCTTTTTCATCGCTTATTTCGTGTTTAGTTGTTAGTGTTTTTGTTGCCATCCTCGTTGTAACCGTCCTCGATGGTACGGTCAACATACCTGAAGCGGTAGTAGCACTTGTCGCCCTCCATCTTGAGGTCGAGGTAGATAACTTTATCGCCACCGCGTAACAGTACGAGCGATTTACCGTTCGTTCCGACGTAATCCTTGGTGACGCCATTGGTGCCCGTAGTCGGGATGTTCTTGACGGTAAAGAAGTTGCGGTAGTAGTTCAACTCGTCCACAACGTCATAGTCGCTCTCGTAGCGAACCCTCTCCAGGTTGACAAAGTCGTTCTTACCAGGGATGTTGACCGTTTCGGTGTTACTCTTGGCCTGGAAGTCGGTGTCGATTTCGTCGAAAACATTGGTGCCGGTGTAATCGTTGATGCCATCATTGTTATCGTCAACGAAGGGCATACCGATAACATAATAGGAAATCGGGTAGCCGTTGGGGTCACCGGTGTCCACATTGTGGAGATAGGATAAATCATCTGTGCCGTTTGTGCCGTTGGGTGTCAACAGCACGGTCGTGCCGTTCTCATAGGTGGCAAAGAGGTAATAGATCTGTGGCACTTCGGTGTCGCCAGCGATTTGACCCAGGTTGGAGGTCCAAGTTACATTCACGTTGTAGTGGTCAGGATCGTCGGGAATTGCCTGAACAGCAGCATTCAGGTGGATGATGTACATGCCGACCTCGGGTTGATGGGCAGGATTATAGGTGCGCCAGTCAGCATTGTTTCCTCGTCTGTCAGGAATGTAGAACACGAGGTTAGAAATGGGGTTTTCGTTGGTGCCCATTTTACCCGACATCGAGAAGTAGTGTTGCAAGTAGTTTACACTTAAGCAGTCATGTTGCACGGCATAGGTTTCCTCTTGCCTCATCTTGTCAAAGAAGTCGGTGACCTCATCTTGTTCAGCGCCTGAGGTGGTGGGACTGAACTCCTCATACATGCTGTAGAAAGGAGCAGCATCAAAATAGGGTAAGGAATCGATAGAGCACTGGTATCTCATTTTACCCTTGCCGATAAAGAAGAAGCGGTTCAAGTCACCTGAGTAGGTGAATGCGGTACCAGCCTTGTCGGTGCCCTCGCCCACGCGCAGACCGCCGGTCAAGAGCTGAATTTCCTTGACATAGGTCTCGAAATAGCTGCGCAACTCGGCTTCAGAATGAGTGAATGCGGGTGCGCTATCAGTCGGATGGGTAAGGTCGTTAGGGTTCTTGCCGTCATAGAGTTTAACCAGCATTACAGTGTAACCATTCTCATCAGGAGGCGTCATGGTTCCAGGGACACCAAAGTCGTAGCCATAAACGGTATCATCGCTATATGGCACATTGTTATAATTACTGTATCCATAAGTAGAATTACCGAGCTGCATTGTGGCTTTATAATCGGTATTGGACGAGTACCAGTTTGCGGCGAAAACAACAACTTCGGCATAGCCATAATCATTCTGCAATTCACTTGCAGGAATGGTTATAGTTCCACCATTGTTGAAATGGGGCAAGACAGTGTAGGAATAATATTCATCCGTCAAGGTTCCGGTCGCTGTCCAAGTTGACGGAAGTGTTGTTCCATGCTCAGTATAATCCCAATAATTTAATACTTCCCCACGTCCATCTGTGATGGCAATTTGGTAAAGGCCACAATAGCCGTTGGTGGTGATTGTAACCCCCTCATTGTAGTTAGTGCCCAGGATATTCCAACCGTATTGGATAGTCTGGTAAGGAATATCACAGCCCCAAGCTTCAGAGTACTTGGCACCTGGGATAGTCCGATCGGTATAAATGCGTTTTAACAGTGCAATCATACCGTCAGGATCAGTGAAGGGCTCGGTGAGCAACTTGCTGTTGCCATTCCAAGTGACGGGAGCCAGGTTCTCGTACCAAGCCTTGTCATGAACAGCGCTGGCAGTGAAATTGAAGTTCTGAGAGCGCTTAGGTGCATTAAGCATCTCACCCGGGGAGAACCGATTGGTAAGAGCCTCGCCATGAGCATCCCGAGGGTTCTCACAGTTGAGTTCCATCGTGTGCGTAGCATGAACCTTCTTCATGGAAAGGCGTTGTGCTGACGCATCACTTGTCCAGCCTACTGCGAGTAGCAGACCGAACAGCATTGTTAAGATTTTTTTGTTCATCATAATCCACAAAAATTATTAAATCATTAATATATTTTATTTGTTTTGGATCCTGTTAATACAATCGTTTTTCATACTTTGGGGTTGGAGATAAAGCCTTCAGCGTGAAGACCTTGCAAGGGTGAGTCGTACCTCACATGGTGTTGAGTTGAATGTCAGAACATCTATTATGGGGGCATTGTCAATCCCTATTAACCCTAAAATATGTAAATTAACTTTGCAATTAGCAGACAAAGATAGATATAATTGTTCCATCGATAGTCTATTATGGCAGTTAATATATGTTAAAACGGACATAATTATAAACTGTGTACACGTTAGGGCGCCAAGAATGGGCCTCCACATCCACCTCTTGGGGAGAAAAATGTGTTAAAATCTTTAGTTTCAGGTATAGGCTCCGTTAGGAACTGTTAGGGCATCTGGCAGCCCTACGGGCTTAAAAGTGCTGGTGTGTTTGGTTGGCCAGGATCTGGATGGCAGCGTCGAGGATGGCGTCGTGGGCGCGGTCGTCGGGGTCCATGTCGATGCGCACGTCAGGTGCCACGCCAAACTCGGTGAGCCGTCCCTGGGCATCCATGATGGGGCATGACGAGAAGCGCACGCGCCAGCCATTGGGCAACTCGCCGGTGAAGGGCAGGCCGCAGCCGCCGCCCGTGGTGTCGCCCACGATGGTGATCTGGTCGAGCGCCTTCATGATGGAGACGAAGTTGTTGGTGGCGCTGAACGAGCCGCGGTTGGCGAGCACGACGACAGGCTTGAGGTAGTGGAGGTGGTTCTTGGTGGGTTCGAAGTAGTAGGCATAGGGGTCGCTGAAGTCGTTGTGCCCCTTGCCGGTCTTGTGGCGGATGTAGCCGGCGAGGATCTTCTGGTCGATGAAGCGCGAGACGAGTTTCTCGACGTTGGTGAGCAGGCCGCCGCCGTTGTCGCGCACATCGATGATGAGGCCGTCGGCGGTCGAGAGGTAACTCAAGATCAGGTCCAGGTTGCCCTCGCCGATGCCGTCGGAGAATGAGCTGTAGTACATGTAGCCGAAGTTGTCGGGCAGGATCTGGTACTTGATGCCCGAGGCCTTCTTGTAGTCAAAGTTGAGGTAGTGCTGGTCGATGAGGCGTTCGTCGTAGTTGACGGGCCATTGTTCCCACACCCAGTAGCGCGACACGTCATGGCTGGCGATGAGGTTGGTGTGTCCGTCGCGCAACTCCTTCAACATGTCGCCGCAGACGTCAAACAACTCCCTGTCGGTCATCTCGTTAGACACCAGGGCGCGATAGCGGGCGTGCACCTCGTTCCAGTCCACCTGCTTGTAGTCAAAGAAGCTGTAGTGCTCGTCCATGATGGACCACAGGGCCTCGAAGTTGCCCACCTGGTCATCATGCCACTCGTCCTGCTCGGCACACCCCCAACACAGGCCACACAAGATCAAACAACATAAACAACGTTGAACAACAGGAACAACGCTCTTGAATGATAATATCTGGTTGTTGTTCTTGTTGTTGGTTGTTGTCCTAGTTGCTTGAATGAATCTGGATAGCATGGTTTTTATTGTATTTATTGTTGTTTATTTGACTGTGGTGAGGTTGGCGCCGATGCCCAGGACCAGGGCGTGGCTCACGTCGTGGACCTTTAGGTTGTTCACGTTCCAGTGCTCGATGCGGCCGCGGTAGCCGATGCGCAGGATCGTCGTGCCCAGATGCAGGTCGGCACCCAGATAGTTGGTCATGTCCAGGCGGTTGCCCCACCAGCCCACGTGGGCCAGGTTGCGGCGGTTGCCCAGGTAGATCTCGTAATAGCTCTCGTCGTACTCGGGGGCGAAAAACACGCCCACGACAGGCAGTTGCATCTGGTAGCGCAGGATGATGGGCATGCGACCCAGCCGAGAGCGCCACGATGCCATGCCCGCGATGCCCGCATTGACATGGGCGCGCGCCGACACGGTGTTGTTGCTATTGGCAGGATTGTAGATGACGCCCGCCCGCACTTGGGCCATCGGACCCACCGACATGTCGAGTCGGGGCGTGAAAACGTCGCGCCAGCGCCGTTGCATGTCGAAGGAAATGTCTCCTAAAAGCTTGTATAACTGATTGTTGCCAGCGTGATTCTCGGTGTAGTTGTAATCGACGCCCACTTGCAACTGCCACAACCAGCGGCCCGGCGCGAAGCGTGCCGCACGTGTGGCCTCAAAGCCCAGGGCAAGGTCCCAGCCCTGGTAGGTGATGGGCGTCAGGTAGGTGTCGTGAATCGAGGCATAGCCCGCGTCCACAGTCCACATGGCCAAGGTGGGCCTGACAGCGATGCTGTCGTCGGCCCGAGCGACAAACGCGCTCGCCAAAATAAGGCAACAAAATATGCTTAATAGTCTCATTCCCAATTTATTAAAAACAAGAAATACAATTATAGCACATGGGGGTCTATTTCTTGTATTTCTTGTCGTTGAAAACTAATTGTCGATGTCGTCAAATGGGATGCGCTGCTGGCCAGTGAACTCGTCGAGGACTTCGTCCTGGCTGATGCCATCTGATGACGGGCTGACGTCAGCGCCTTGGTCGTCGGTCGGGGCTATGGTCGAAGTCGCTTCCTCGACAGGAGCCGGTTCGCGTGGTTCGACCTCGGTGATGGTGGCTACCTCCCAGTTGGTGACACGCTTGCCCTTGGCCTTGAACGTCTTAACGCCGATAAACTCCTCGGCATCGATGATAAACGGCTCGCGGAAGGCGTCACTGCCGCCCATCTTCACCTCAAAGCGCGGACACGGCTCGTCGCTCAACAGCAGCAACTTGGAGTCGGGGTTCGTGCCGATGATGCTCTGCTTCTTGGCGTTGTCCTCGAGGGTGAAACGCTTGATGTAGGGGTGTCCCTGGTCGGCATCGTCGAGCACGGCGGTCCACACCTTGTCGGGGACAAATTTCTCGATGCGCAGGATGCCCTCGTCATAGTGGTTGGTGGCCTCGGCGCTGGTGGTGTAGTAATCGCCATTCTGCATGATGACCACGATGCGGTCATCGCCGCCGAACAGACCCAGCGAGTTGCCGTGTCCCTCGTAGTTGATGCGCAGGATGTCCGGGTCGAACCACACCTCGCGGTCGCCCAGGGTCGATTGTCCCGCCTCCTTGAGCGAGATGCGGTGCACCTCGTTCTTGGTGACGATGTTGCCGCGTGCCTGCTTGCCCTTGATGGCGAGTTCGGCCAGGTCCACGTCAAATTGCAGGATTTTCAGCCTGAACTTGGGCTTGAGCGTGATGCGCAGCACCTCGGCCTCGCCGTTGGGATTGGCTGTGAACCAGGTGATTTTGCTGCCCGGCTTGCCCTGGGTGATGTCATACTCCTTGTCGCGGGTGATGCCCGTGACGGCAAAGCGCTTCATGAAGGTCGTGCCCCCGCGGCCGTCCTGATAGAGGACGTTGTAGATGGTGCGGTTGTCGCCCTTCTTGAACACGTTCAGGTAGAGCACGTTCTTGCCCACATAGATCTTGTCGGCCACCTTGGTGACCTTGAACTTGCCATCCTTGTAGAAGATGATGATATCGTCGATGTCCGAGCAGTTGCACACAAACTCGTCCTTCTTCAGTCCCGTGCCGATGAAGCCGTCGGCGCGGTTGATATAGAGCTTCTGGTTGGCCTCGGCGACCTTGCTGGCGACGATGGTGTCAAACTCGCGGATAATGGTGCGGCGCGGATACTTGGCGCCATATTTCGTCTTCAGGCCCTCAAACCACTCGATGGTGTAGTCGGTGAGGTGGGCCAGTTTGTTGTCGATGTCCTTGACGCGGTCTTTGAGTCGCGCGATGTTCTCGTCGGCCTTGTCGCTGTTGTACTTGAGGATGCGCTTCATAGGTATTTCGAGCAGGCGCAGCAGGTCATCCTGGGTGATTTCGCGGTAGAACTGCGGTTTGAAGGGTGTCAGGCGCTTGTCGATGTGCTTGAGGGCGCGTTCCTGGTCCTTGGCGTTCTCAAATTCCTTGTCCTTGTAGATGCGCTCCTCGATAAAGATTTTCTCCAGCGACACGTTGTGCAGCGTTTCCATCGTCTCGCCGCGCTGGATTTCGAGTTCCTGGCGCAGAATGTCGCGTGTGCGGTCCACGCTATAGCGCAGCACGTCGCTCACGGTGAGGAACTGCGGTTTCTGGTCCTTGATGACGCAGCAGTTGGGCCAGATGGAAATTTCGCAGTCGGTAAAGGCATAGAGGGCGTCGATAGCGATATCGCTGCTCGTGCCCGCTTGCAGCGAGACGATAATTTCGGCCGTCGCGCTGGTGTTGTCCTCGACCTTGCGGATCTTGATTTTTCCGCGCTCCCCGGCCTTGAGGATGGACTCGATGACGGTGCCCGTGGTTTTGCCGTAGGGCACATCCTTGACCAGCAGGGTCTTATTGTCGAGTTTTTCGATTTTTGCCCTCACGCGCACATAGCCGCCGCGCTCACCGTCATTGTAGTGGCTCACGTCAACGTAGCCGCCCGTCTGGAAGTCGGGGTAGAGGTGGAATTCCTCGCCACGCAGGTAGCTCACCGCGGCATCGATGACCTCGTTGAAGTTATGAGGCAAAATCTTGCACGACAGACCGACGGCGATACCCTCGGCACCCTGGGTCAGCAGCAAGGGGAACTTGGCGGGCAGGGTGAGCGGCTCACGCTTGCGACCGTCATAGGAGAGACCCCAGTCGGTCACCTTGGCGTTATAGACTGCATCCAGGGCGAACTCGCTCAGGCGGGCCTCGATATAACGGCCGGCAGCAGCGCCATCGCCCGTGAGGATGTTACCCCAGTTACCCTGGGTGTCAATGAGCAACTCCTTTTGGCCCAGCTGCACCAGTGCACTATAGATCGACGCGTCGCCATGGGGGTGATACTGCATCGTCAGACCCACGATGTTGGCCACCTTGTTGAAGTGGCCGTCGTCGGCCTCCTTCATGGCGTGCATGATGCGTCGTTGCACGGGCTTGAAGCCGTCCTCGATGTGGGGCACGGCACGCTCCAGAATCACATAGGAGGCATAGTCGAGAAACCAGTTCTCGTACATGCCGCTCAGTTGCAGTTTTTTATCCTTGGGTACCTGGTAGGAAGAATGGGCTTGAGGCTCGCCGCCTTCACCGCCATCCTCGGGGGTGGGGTTGATATCGTCTTGGGCATTGTCCTCGTTGGGCTCCTGTTGCTCCTTGCCTTCCAGTTCGTCGTCGTCTTTCTTCATATCAATTACGGTGATTTAACCCGCAAAGGTACGAAAAAAAAGTGGAGGCGCAAAATTTTGCGTCACCACTAATATTTTCAGTCATTTCAGTATCACAGTCCGGTGATGCGGACGACGGGGCCCAGGGGCTTGAGGTTATCCTCGTTGCCGCCGTTGGTGGTCAATATCCAGGCCAGGGGCTTGTGTCGCTTGTCATCAGGGAGCTTGGGGATGGCGGCATAGCCGTCGGTCAGGAAGACCAAGCCGTCATACTCCTCGTGTTCATAGTAGAAGTCGATAGCCGGCTGGAAGTTGGTGCCGCCACGCCCGGTGACACGGATGCTGTTGGTGGCCTGTTTGAGGGCGATGGGTTTTTCTGTCGTGATTTTGCTGTCAAACTCGATTACCTCGATGCTCTCGATGCCCTGCTTGAAAAAGCGGTTGATGACGGCAAGGAATTTCTTGATATCCTCGTCGGGCACGCTGCCGCTCACATCTACTGCCACGAGCAACCGTGTGCTGTAGGCATACTGGCTGCCCATCGCATCAAAACCATAGCGCCTGTTGGGCCTCATGCGGGTCAAGTGGCGCTTAGTGCTCAAGATGGAGGCGCGGAACTGGCTCAGGATGGCGCGGAAGTTCTGCTTGCTCACCAATGTGCTCTCGATGAGTGCCTTGAGGTCGCCGCCAAGTGACCCCCACTGATTGCATCGCTGTGCGGTCTCAATCTCGTGGTTGACCTTCTCGCTCATGAGTTCGTCCTCTTCCCAGAGCGAGGCTCCGGCGTCGGCGTCGAGCAGACTGTCGGTCAAATCGCCATCGCTGTCGCCATCGCCTTGCCCGTCACCTGGCAGATTCATGTCGATGGGAATGCCTTCGCCGTCGGCATTCTGCTCGAGTTGGACCACTTGGTCGGCCATGAGCGAATAGTATTGCTCAAAGGCTTGGTCGCGGGGAATGTCGAAAATCCTAGGCGGTTCCAGACCGATGGTGTCCATGCCCTCAAGGTTGTCACACAAGGTGAGGTCGCTCGACAGGCGCATCACGTCGCGGCGCGGATTGTAGGGCTGGCGCTGATAAGGGTGCTTGAGGATGATGCGCACTACCTCGGCCTTGAGCCTGAGCGCCAACTGGTTATCATCGAATTGCTCCAGGCGCTCGGGATTGTACTCGATAAGCCCCTTGCCGCATCTCATGTCGCAGCCCATGTTGTCGTTGCGCTTGAGCGCATGGGTGCACAATACAGCAAACAGCAGCGGCTCGGTGAGGTACCAATCCTGAGACAGAGTCTTTATGCGTTCGCCTACGGTCATAGGTTGGCAATCATCTGGTTGATCAACTGCAACGCGTCGCGGCAATCCATCATGATATAGGCGTTAGCGTTGGGGTAGGTCGCGTTCTCAAAGAATGATGCGAAGTGGGCAATAGCCTCTTGGCGGCCATTGCTCAGCATCCAGTGGATATAGCGAATCAGGTTGCGTCCCACAGCCTCCTTCTCGTCCTTGCTCACACCGAGTTCCAGCACCTGGTAGATGCCCTCGTTGATGATGGCGATTTGGGGCATGGTGTAGGTCGAGAGTTCCTGCTGGCAGGCGACAAAGTCATGGAGCACCTCACGGGCGGTGAGCATGCGCGACTGGTTCAACGACTGCATGAACATCGACGCCGAGCGGGCACCAATTACGCCGGTAATCATTTTGGCGAGTCGGTTCATGTCGATGTTGTCGTTGAGCCCCTTGAGCAGGCCCGAAACGCGCACCCACGCGCGGCGGTCGGGCGTCTTGTCAAAGGTGCCCTTGTTGATGTCCACGTTCTTCTCGAGTTCGTCGGGGTGTTCCTCGATAAAGGTGATGACACGCTGATCCACATCGTGCTGCTTGGCCCAGAAGAGCCACTCTCCCACTGTGGGCGAGAAGAAATAGACGTTGAAACGCGACACCAGTGCGGGGTCGAGGTCGGTCAACTGGTACTCCTCACCATCGTTGACTGCGGCGATGACGCGGCTGCCGGGAGGCAGGGCACGTCCTGCCAGTTTGCGGTTGAGCGACAGGTCCATGACCGATTGCAGGATTTCGGGGCGTGCGCGGTTCATCTCGTCGAGGAAGAGCACCACGGGCTTGTCATCCATGGGAAACCAGTAGGGCGGCATGAACTCGGTCTTGCCCGTCTTCTCGTCCTTGTTGGGCAGTCCGATGAGGTCGCCAGGGTCACTCATCTGCCCCAGGAACAGGGCGATGACAGGAATGCCCTTCTCCTCGAAGTGGCGGGTGATGATTTCACTCTTTCCGATGCCGTGCTTTCCCACGAGCAGGATGTTTTGTGTTGATGGCGTGGTCTCGAGAATCGTCTTGAGGTCGCCGGTGTTGATGGTGATGGCCATTGTATTTTGTTTTTAGTCGTTAGTTTTTAGTTGGCATCCGCTTCCCTGGAGGGGCTGGACGGTCTGGAGGGACTGGACCGCCGCTGGCGCGGCTTTGCTGGACGGGGCTGGACCGGGGTGGTCATTCTTCGTTTCTGGGAGCGGTGATCCATTGTACCTTCTTGCGGGGGCCGGTGAGGCGGTAGGGGAACTTCTTGGCGAGTTCGGTCAAGCGGGGGATGTAGCCCATGTCATGATCGATGCGGGCCTTGATGTCGCCGCAATGGTTGAGGTCAATAACCATCGCGTGACTGCGGCTGAGCCTGATGTGAAGTTCGCATCTGCCGTCCCGTTCCTCGTCCTCGGTGAGGTGGTATTGGCATGACTTGCCCTGCATCGCCTCGTCAACAAGTTGTTGCATGGGTGACTTGGGCACTTCGACCGCCTGCTTTTCGCCTCCGTCAATCAAGCGATGCAGCCAGCCCTTGATGCCGCTGGGAGTGGGCTTGCCCTCAACAGTCTCCTGTGTTGCCTGGGGTGCCCGTTGCCAGTCGTCACGCACCTCGCCGCGCACGGTGAAACGTCCGTCGCGGGCCATGTAGGCAAAATCGATCATGTGCGGCTTGATCAGGTCCAGGTGATTGATGAAATCGTCGTGAGGAATGGGCAGGTCCAGGGTCTTAAAGCGGTTCAAGTGGATGAGCAGGCGGGCCTTGTGGCCGTCGGCATGCTGTTTGTCGCAATAGTAGGTGATTCCTGAACCGTCAAAATAGCGTTCCAGGTAGGCGTCCATGTTGTTCATGGCCATGTTGCGCATTTTCACCCCTTTGCTATCGGCCTTGAAAGCCGCAGTCAGTTGCTCCTTCCATTCGGCGGCATGCTCCAGAAAGACCTGTGAGCTCTCTACCACGTGGCTGCGGTCGATCACTTCCATCGGGGCTCCGCTCCACTGCTGGTGGTAGTGCAGATCCTCAATGTCGATGCGGGCTCCGACGGTGGAGCCGCTCACCGCATGACATAATGTCAGTCCGCAAGGGGCTTTCACTTGCAATCCCACGCCATAATTGCCCATATCCACGAGTTGAACCATCTGGTCGGTGATAACGCCGTTGATGAGTTCACGGTGGGCCGCTTCATACTCTTGCAGCATCCGCGCACACAGTCGCGGACCCGTATATTGGTGTCCGTTAACGCCAGGTCTATCGCCAAATGCAGGCTTGAGCACATGGTCTATGTCGCCTGCCACTCGGCGTGACTCGGTCCCTTCGGCTTCGGTATAGGTGTAGATAAACATTGCCCACAATCAAGCAAGAACCGTGCCACTGGCAACACTCTGCCATCTGCAGATTCTGCGTGCAAACGTGTGAGCAGCGCTAATGACGAAAAACTAAGGGCTTAGGACCAACAACTAAAAACTATTTACTACCTTTGCGGTTTGTTATGCAATTTGACTCTTATACATACGCGCTATTCTTGCCGCTGGTGTTCATTATCTATTGGGCGCTGCGCAAGAATCTCAAGTGGCAAAACCTGTTTTTGCTTGTCGCCAGCTATGTGTTCTATGGCTGGTGGGACTGGCGGATGCTGGGCCTGATCGTGCTCACATCGGTGACGACATGGGGCTCGGCATTGATGATGCGGGGCGACCGTTCGCGTCATGACAGGCTCTGGTCAGCAGCCAATATTGTCCTCAATGTGGGCATCCTAGCGGTGTTTAAGTATCTGAACTTCCTGCGCGACAGTTTTGTGGACTTCCTGGGGCTGTTCGGTGTCAATCCCGACTGGCCCACGTTACACATCCTGTTGCCCGTGGGTATTTCGTTCTATACCTTCCAGGCCATCAGTTACACGATAGACGTTTACCGTGGCGACATCAAGCCCACGCGTGACGTGGTCGCCTTTGGCGTGTTCATCGCGTTCTTTCCCCAGTTGGTGGCCGGCCCTATTGAGCGCGCCAGCAATCTATTGCCCCAATTCCTGCGCAACAAGACGTTTGATTACGATACAGCCGTCATTGGCATGCGGCAGATCCTGTGGGGTGTAGGAAAGAAGGTCATTGTTGCCGACAGTGTCGGCTACTATGTCGATCAGCTGCTCTACAATCCCTATCACTTCTCCGCCGCCAGCATGGTGTGGGCCTCGGTGCTGTTTATGGTGCAGATATATGCCGACTTCTCGGGTTATAGTGATATCGCCATAGGCTCGGCCAAGTTGCTCAATATCAAGTTGCAGCCCAACTTCCATTATCCGTTCTTCTCACGCAACATGAAGGAATTCTGGCAGCGGTGGCACATTTCGTTGATCAACTGGTTCCGCCTGTATGTCTATTTCCCGATGGGAGGCTCCCGCAGAGGCAAATTGCGCACCGTGTTCAATGTCCTGGTGCTGTTCACGCTGTCGGGCCTGTGGCATGGTGCCGATTGGACATTTGCCATCTGGGGACTGGTCTTCGGTCTGCTGAATGTACCCTATATTTTCCTGCCAAGCAAGCGCCTGAGTGGCCACGCCACCCTGCGCGACATACCGCGTTGCCTCTTCACCTTCCTGATTGTGGCGCTCGTGGGTATATCGTTCCGTGCTAACAACCTGGCGCACTTGAATGAGATTATTGACGTGGTATTGCACACCACATGGAAGTTGCGTCCCGTCTTTGGTCAACCATTGTTCTATATAGTGCCATTCTTTATCATAGAGTGGCTGGGCCGCAAGCATGAGTTCCCATTGGAGCGTCTGCCGTTCCCCACTGCGGTGCGATGGATCATCTACTGGGCGATAGTCATCGGCATCTCCATTTTGAGTTTAGACCGCAACATGCAATTCATATATTTCCAATTCTAAACACATGAACCGATGAGACAGAAAGGAATGAAGAAATTTGTATTGCGCACCCTGGTGGCTCTGCTGCCGGTGTTTGCCTTTGTTGCCCTGTATTTGTGTTTGGACCCCTTCCGTGTGGTATATCGTTATGATGGCGTCTCGGTTCAGCCTGGGGACACGCTCGAGCGCATCCCTAACAAGCGTTTTGTGGCCCTGGAGGGCTTCAAGCACTATAATCCCACCGAGCATTTCGACTCGTTCATTTTCGGGTCCTCCTTGTCATCGAACTATACCGCAGCGGCCTGGAAGAAATATTTGCCCGACTCGGCCAGTGTTTACCACTTTACCGTGGGTGCCCAGACACTGACGGGCATTCGCGACGAGTTGCGTTATCTGGTTAATCACGGCGTGAAAGTGCGCCATGCCCTGCTGGTGATGGAAGAGGAAATGTACCGTCGTCCCAAGCGCTATGAGGAAATGCCGTTCCTGCCTCATCCCGAGGTGTCGCCCGAGATGTCGTGGCTGCATTTCCACCGGGTTCATTTCAACGCCTTGCGCGACCCTGACATGTTGCTCTATAACCTGTGGCCCACCGAGGAAGTGGCCAACCGCCTGCTGGCCGACGCCAAAATCAATAAGACGCCCTGTGCCCGCAACGAGGTGATGAACGAGGATTACAGCACCGCACTTGACACGATGGTAATCAACCATCCCGATGAGTTCTTTGCCGACGTGCCCTGGCTGGTCAACATGATTCCCAATCCCGATCCGCAGCCGTTGAGCATCGGTCCCGAGGCCGAGGCGCTGTTGCGCGACATCCGCCGCCTTCTCGACGAGAACCATGTGGATTATATCGTGATTGTTCCTCCCCGCTATCGCGTTATGGGCCTGTCGGGTATCGACCATGTCGTGTTGTGCGAGATCATGGGCAAGGACCACGTGTTTGACTACAGTTGTGACAATGAGTTGATGAACGACCTGCAGAGCTACTATGACGGTATGCATATGCTCACTCATCGGTGCACCGAACTCATCGACCGTGCTTACCACAACTCCCCAATAGGCCGCACGTTGTAAAATATTTCACAAGGATAATATCAGTATAGAGGGGCGCGCCACTTCACTCGGCGCGCCCCTCTATATTAATGGGATTATGATGTTAATTGGGTTGATTACCAAGCTCCAGTGAGCAGGTAGTCAATCAGTGAGCTCACGTCGTTGATGCTCACCTCGCCGTCACGGTCGCAGTCGGCTGCAGCCAGGTCGATGTCGGTGGCATTACCGGTGAGCAGGTAATCGATGAGGGCGCTGACGTCGCTGATGCCTACCTCGCCGTCCTTGTCCACGTCGCCATACATGATACTGGGAGCATCCTCGTTATTCTCGTCGAGGACGATCTGCAGCATGGTCGCATTGCTGGCTTTCACATCGTCGGCATAGACCTCAAAGGCATTGACTGTACCATTGTTGGCTTTCACGAAGTGGCTGCCGGCGGCATTCAGGAAGTAAGCGTCGTCGATGGCCTTTTGGGCAAATTCGCCCACTGCCATGTGGTGGGTGCCGCTGGTGATGGCGCTGGGATTGGGCTTCACGGTCACATTGTTGGCGCTGAAGACGAAGGTCTTGCCTCGCATGTCGGTACCGTTTGCACCATCGTAGGGTGCTACGAAGTAGGGCACATTGGCCTCCAGTTCATTGCCCATATAGCCTGCAATCAGCATGGCGTCATCGTTGGTGTCTTCTTCCTCGCTGAAGTTGCAGACCCAAAGGCCCTTGGCGTCGGTCTTGCTGTGCATCCAGTCGATAGCGGTGCCATCGGCGGTCACATTGGTGGCTGCGAAGGGCAGTACCATGGTGCTCCAGCCACCTTCCTGGCCTGCATGGCGGCCCTTGTTGAACTGGCGCTCATAGCTGATGTTGGCAGCCGAGAAGCGGTAGGGCGTATAGAAGTCATAGCCGTGGTAGAGCACTACGTCGCGTTGTGCCACGTTGTTCTTGATAACGTTCTTGGCTTCAAGACCTGCAGGAATGTATCTGTCAGTATTGCCAATAAAGAACAGCGTGTTGGGGTTGTCATTGGGAATCAGTGAGGTCAGGTTGAGACCTTCCAGACTCACGGCAGCGGCGTTCTCGGGAACGCGGATGCCGTTGTAGGGCTTGTAGCCCATGCGGTTGCCCTGTCCGTCCCAAACCACCATACCGTGGTCAATGGTGTAAATCTTGCTGCCACCGGGAGGAACGAGGTTCTTGGTGGAGTCATTCTCGTTGCGGCCGTAGATGTTGAGCGCATAACGGGAACCGAAGGCCAGGTTGTCAAAGTCGAAGTAGAATGTCTGGGTCGCACCGGCGGGAATGTTCACTGCCACATTCTGGTAGCTGATCATGGTGCCGTGGTTGTTCTCATCGACGTAGAAGATGGGAGCCAGCAGGTAGCGGGTGTAGTCACCGTCGGCATGGTTGGTCACATCGACCTTGAAGCGGATGAAGCTGTCATAGACAATCATGTTCTCATCGGCACCCAGGGCATTGATGTCAACGGTCAGGTTCATGGGCACCATCGCGTTGTCGGCGATGCTCACGTTGCCCGTGCCGGGAATAGGATCGGACCAGGTGTTATCGTAGGTTGACAGGTGAGCGCTCTTTGTACCAGGATTCTTGGGCGTGAAGTTGAAGGTAACGACCTTGGTGCCGCCAGCGGGAATCTCAGCCTCGACAACGGTGGTATATTCGCCGTATTCGTCCATGGGCTCATTGTCAACATAGAGGAACAACCTGCCGCTATAGCGGTCGTCACTGTTGTTCTTGACGGTAACGTGGCACTGCTCGGCTGTGCCCACTTTTTCACCACCAGTAAACTCAAAGTTGGTGGACTGCAGGTTCACGATGGGATGGTCCTCAAAGGTTACCCAATCGCCATTGAAGGTGGCTTTGATGTAATAACGGTCACCGTCAATCATGGGTTTCCACTCGTCGCTACCAGGGAGAGAGCAGACAGGAACAATCTTGTAAACACCGCTGGTGATACCTTGACCAAAGGGATAGGTTATCGAACTCTGGTTGTCGGGCCAACTGTCGGTGATGGACAGGTAGCTGGCACCATAGTAGGTCTGGGCGATGATCTGAACAAAATTATCGTTGCTGTCATAGAGGGCGATGCCGCGCAGGTACTTGGTGCCGTCGTCGATGTGGTCCTCGGCTGTCACCTTGATGTAACGACGCTTGTTAAGTTTGAAGTTGCCGTCATCGCTGCGCTCAAAGGAGCGTGTGCCCGTGTAATACATGTTCCAAACCGTCAGGCGGTGGTCAACAGCCTCCTGATGGCCACTATAGCCAGGCTGAATGCCGATGACGGCGGTCTGGTCGATGTTGTAGCCTTCCATACTGTGAGCTGCTCCTACACCTCCGGCATAGGGGTTAAGTACTGACAGGACGAAGTAGCCGTCACCGATGCCGCCCCAGCCCCAGTTGATGTGGAACAGGTCGCCATAGGCATAGCCGTCGCACACAAACGAGTGACCGCCACCCGTTCCGGCACGACCGTTATAGATCATGGGACGTCCTTCTACCAGTTCCTGATAGATCATCTCCTCCCAATCAGCCTGCTCATAGTCGCTGCGATAAACGAGCTTGGCGTCGTAGTTGAAGTATTCGTTAAGAGCGGTGGGAATATAGGGGTCGCTGGTGCTCGAGGCATTGAGGCCATACTGCATGTGTGCGGCACATCCCGCATAGAGCATGAGCCAAGCAACGGCATCCTTCTCGGCCTGTGTCTCGGCGCCCGTATAGCGGTCCTTCATGTTGTCCCAGTCGAACATCATGGGCTCAAGGGGATCGGTCTCAAATGCACCGTATTCCTCTTGCCAATAGTAGGTGACAATATATGACGGAATCAGCTGGGTGCAATAAAGCGGTGACTTGTAGTAGTTCAGGATCTGGGCCATCGACGTTGCCACACAACCCGTGTAGGCAAACTCGCCAATGGTATCACCATTCTCGTCAATATCCATGAACTCGGGGCAGTGGTTCCAGTAGGGGTCGCCCTGGTCCCAATGGCTGGTAATCAGCGGGGAGATGCTGTTGCGCGTGGGACGCGGAGAGGTAAACCCGTCTCCGGTGATGCCATAGGCATCAAGGGACTGTATCTGCTGGGCATAGTTGTCGAGCCATGCCTGCATGTTAGCGGGCACATTATTGGGGTCAAAACTGCCCTGGTCGATGTAGCCAAGAATCGGTGTCGTGCGGTCGTCGCCCGACACGATAACGTAGCCTTTATCAGCGGATGAATTAAAGATGTAATAGTTGCTCTGGTCAGACGATGCTTGGCCGTTGGACATCATCTTGGGTGCCCTCTTGACAGGGGAGGCCTTCATGGTCACACCCGGGTGATGCTTTGACATAAATTCTTTGGCGGCCTGTAGAGCCTTGTCTGGTGTCACTGGCGCGGCCAGTGCACTGGCGGCAATCAAAATTGCCGACATGGTAAGTAATTTCCTCATTTCTAGATGTTAATGATATTATAGTTAATGTGATTTTGGTCTGAAGTAGTAACCACAACTCCTTAAAACTTTGCAAAAATATCAATTTTTTTGAAAATATACAATTTTAGGCGCGAAATTTTTGTTTCGCGCCTAAAATTTGTTGATTGTGTTATCAATTTTTGATTTTTGGTAGCTTTTTGTTACTTCGGGTTTTCTTCGGTCTGGGTTTCTGGAGCAGGAGTGGTTTTTTTCTTGTTGCGGGTGCGCACTTTGAGCTCGTCAAAGCCGAAACCATAAACGCCGTTAACGTTGCTCTGGGTGATGATGGCCTCGCGGTCGGTCTGCTTGATGATGCGGAAGATGTTCACGCTCTCGTGCTTGCGGCACATGACCATGACAATCTTGACGTCGGCCTTGGTGTACCAGCCGGTCCCGTCGAGGATGGTGCAGCCGCGATGGGCCTCGGAGATGACATTGTCGGCGATTTCCTGCCACTTCTTGCTGATAATCTGGAACTGGACGCTCTGGCGTGTGTTGTTGATGACACGGTCGGCAGCGACCGAGTAGATGACCATGAAGATGAGACCGTAAACGATCTTGTCAATCGAGTGGAAGAGCAGCCAAGACGAGCAGATGATGAGCACGTCGCAGTACATCATCGTGCGGCCAAACGACACGGTACTGTACTTGGCCACCATCGCTGCGATGATGTCGGTACCGCCCGTGCTGCCGTTGTGGGTGAAGACGATGCCCAAGCCGAAGCCGCACAACACAGCACCCAGGATGACGTTCATGAACGTCTGTTGCTCGATGATGGGAACCGGGAACATGGGTTGCAGAACTCCTATCAAGATCGTCGCTATCGTCGCGCCCATGATGGTGCGCAGCACGAACTGCTTGCCCACGCTGTGGAAGGCGATGCATAGCAGGATGATGTTGATAGCATAATAGGTGATAGCCACGTTCCAGCCGAGCCAGAAGTGGATGAGCGATGACAGACCCGTCACGCTGCCAATCACGATTTTCTCGGGGAGGATAAATGCAGTGAATCCAAAGGCATAAAGGAACAGGCCAAAGGTAATCATCACATAGTCCTGGGCCAGATTGAAGTATTTTCTAGTTGATTCTGTCATAGTGTGATAAAGTGATTTTAATTGGAGCTGCAAAATTACTGAAAAAATTCAGTATTTGGCTCAAAAAGCACGATTATTGGTTTTTCTTATCGAAAAATATTGTACCTTTATCGGGTCGATAGATATCGATGGCTATAATACCTTAATATATATAATGTAATCCTAAATTGTAAGTGATATGATTACACGACTGATTATTTCGGCGCTCGCGGTGCTTATTACCGCGTTCACTCTCGACGGCGTGACGGTTGACCCCTGGTGGTGGGCCCTGATTGTCGCCATAGTCCTTGGCTTTGTCAACTCATGTATTCGTCCGCTGGTCAAGTTCTTTGCATTACCCATCAACCTGTTGACACTGGGCTTGTTCACCTTTGTCATCAACGCCTTGATGGTGATGTTGTGCTCCTGGCTCGTTGGCCCGCACTTCACCGTTGATAGTTTCTGGTGGGCTATGGGATTCAGCATCGTGTTGACCCTTGTCAGCTGGATGCTTCACTTGTTCTTCCCCACCAATAGCAGGAAAAAGAGATAAGAGACGTCTTCGTTATTCTCCCTCAAACTTGATGGCGTTGCGGCTGGTGCTCTCGATGCGACGATTGCGCCAGCAGCGGCGGCACAGCGACACATATTTGTCATCACCGCCAATCTCGACCTGGTTACCGTCGGTGACGATGTTGCCCTGAGAGTCGATGCGGGCATTAATGATGGTCTTGCGGCCACAGGAGCAGGTGGACTTGATCTCCTCAATGGTGTCGGCGAGTTCAAACAGGCGTCTTGAGCCTTCAAACAGGTGGGACTGGAAGTCGGTGCGCAGGCCGTAGCACACGACGTTGGCGCCAAAGTCATCGACGATGCGAGCCAGCTGGTCGATTTGCTCTGCTGCCAGGAATTGTGCTTCGTCGATGAGGATCCAGTCTTTAACAACGAGGGTCTTGTCGAACATGTCCTTGAGCATGGCATACAAGTCGCTGTCGGGGTAAATCCATGAACACTTGCGCTCAATGCCGATGCGGGAACGGATGACGTTATCGTTCTCGCGGTCATCGATGATGGGCTTCATGCACAGGTAATGCATGCCGCGTTCCTCAAAGTTATAGGCCTGGGTGAGCAGCATGGCCGTCTTAGCCGACCCCATCGTGCCGTACTTGAAATATAATTTACCTATTCTGTTCATGATGTCGCTTGTGTTAAATGCTTAGTTTCTACTTGATGACTTCCACTCAAGTCTTGCCCTAAAAAAGGCCGACAACAAAGTTACTGTTTTCCCCTCACACCACAGTAATAATCTTGCAAAAAAGTTATTAACACGCCCTGCCGTTTACCTGTAGGAATAAAGCAAACGGCAACTGCCACATGGGCTGCTGCCGTTGCGTTGCCTGTGATGGGAGAAACCCGATGTTTTCAGCCGCGGTGTCGTCAATCGGCACGGGCTGCTGAGTTCTCGCCACTCACCTTCAAGCCTTTTTTTCCTTGGCGGGCTTGAATTATTTGTTTTTTGCGTCCTCGGGAGTGATGCCTACCAGCTCGGGGTCAATCAGGATGCGGCCACAGTACTCACACACGATGACCTTCTTGTGCATCTTGATTTCCATCTGGCGCTGGGCGGGGATGCGGTTGAAGCATCCGCCACAAGCATTACGCTGAACCACCACGACACCCAAGCCGTTGCGGGTGTTCTTGCGGATGCGCTTGAAGGCGGTCAACAGCCTCTCCTCGATTTTGTTCTCCTGCTTCTTGGCTTTTTCACGCAGGGCTTCCTCCTTCTGCTTGTTCTCTGAGACGATTTCGTTCAGCTCACTCTTCTTCTCTTCGAGGGCGTGCTCGCGGTCGGTACACATTTCCTTGGCCTTCTCGATTTCGGCTTGCAGAACCTCGGCCTTGCGGCTGGCCTCGTTGATGCGCTTCTCGGCGAGTTCGATGTTCAGAGTCTGGTACTCGATTTCCTTGGTCAGGTAATCATACTCACGGTTGTTGCGCACGTTGTCCTGGTCGGAGGTGTACTTCTCGATGAGGGACTCTGCCTGCTGCTTGGTGTCGCGGTTGCGGGCGATTTCGTCTTTCTGGACTGCGATCTCGTCCTCAAACTTGGCGACGCGGGTGTGCAGACCTGCGATTTCATCCTCAAGGTCCTGTACTTCCTGGGGCAATTCGCCTCTCAGGGTCTTGATGGCGTCAATCTCCGAGAGCTTCTGCTGCAAGTCATAAAGTGCCTTGAGCTTCTCTTCAACAGTGAGTTCTTTTTTGGGTGCTGCCATAACTTTTTAGCTTTTAACTTTTAGCTTTTTGGCTTCCTGACTGCAGGTTAATCGCCTAACAGCGAGGGCCTAAAGCTAACGGCTTGTTATAGATAATTAACTTGATTTGTTTCGTTTTTCGCGAAAGCGACTGCAAAGGTAGGATTTTTTTTCTGAATAATCTCTAAAAAAATCTCTTTTGTGAAATGTTCGCTCTCGTAATGCCCGATGTCGGCAACCACGATGCGCTGGCTGTTGTCCAGGAAATCGTGATAGCGCATGTCGGCGGTGACATAGAGTTGTGCCCCTTGCTGGACGGCTTTGTCGAGCAGGAAGCCGCCTGCTCCGCCACACAGGGCCACGCGGGTGACGATGCGCTCGGCATCACCGCTATAACGCACGGCACCTACCTCAAACGCCGCCTTGACCCGTTTCATCACCTCACGGGCGGGCATGGCGTCAATGTTGCCAATGACGCCACAGCCTGCCGATGTGCTCTCTTGCTCGCCGTAGGGCTCCACGGCATTGTCATCCAGGAACTTGACATCGGTCATGCCGATTTTGTCAGCCATGCGGAAGGAGACTCCCTGCCAGGCGCTGTCCATATTGGTATGGGCGCTGTAGATGGTCACATCGTGCTTGATGGCCATGGCCACGGTGCGCTCGACGGGAGTGCGGCCCATGATTTTCTTCAGGCCGCGGAAGATGAGCGGGTGATGCGAGATGACCAGGTTGTAACCCAGCTCGATGGCCTCGGCCACGACGGCCTCGGTGGCGTCGGTGCACAGCAGGATGCCTGTGACCTCGGCCTCGGGGTCGCCCACCTGAATGCCCGCGTTGTCCCATTCCTCTTGGAGCCTCAAGGGGGCATATTGCTCGATGGAATCGGTGATTTCTCGGATTCTCATTTCAGTCATTTGCCAGCGCTTGCTGGCCAAGTGGTGTTAAATCTTATTCTCGGCTTTGAGGCGCTCACGGTCCACGTCGATGTAGAGTTCGTCGAGCTGGCTCTGGTCCACGGGGCTGGGAGCATCGAGCATCACGTCGCGGCCACTGTTGTTCTTGGGGAAGGCGATGCAGTCGCGGATGCTGTCAAGGCCAGCCATAATCGACACAAAGCGGTCGAAGCCGAATGCCAGACCGGCATGGGGAGGTGCGCCATACTTGAAGGCGTTGATCAAGAAGCCGAACTGAGCCATTGCGCGCTCGGGTGTGAACCCCAGGATGTCAAACATCTTGGCCTGCAGCTTGCCGTCATGGATACGCAGGCTGCCGCCGCCCACCTCGATACCGTTGCAAACGAAGTCGTAGGCCTTGGCGCGTACGCGTTCGGGATGTTCGTCGAGCAGGGGGATATCGTCGGGGTTGGGCATGGTGAACGGGTGGTGGGTTGCCATCAGGCGCTGCTCCTCGTCACTCCACTCAAACAGCGGGAAGTCCACGATCCACAGGCACTCAAATTTGTTTTTGTCTCTGAGGCCCAGGCGCTCGCCCATTTCCAGGCGCAGCGAGCACAGCTGCACGCGCGTCTTGTTGGCATTGTCGCCGCTCATGATGAGGACGAGGTCGCCGTCGTTGGCGCCCATCTTCTCTTTGAGCTGCTGCCAAACAGCGGGTTCATAGAATTTATCGATGCTGCTCTTGACGGTACCGTCGCTGTTGAACTTGACGTAAACCAGACCCTTGGCGCCTACCTGGGGACGTTTCACGAAGTCCACCAGGCCGTCGAGCTGCTTGCGGGTGTAGTCGGCGCAGCCGGGGGCGCAGATAGCGCCGATGTAGTTCGCCTCGTTGAACACGGGGAAGGTGCCAGTGCCCTTGAGCACATCGTCGACCTCGACAAAGGTCATGCCGAAGCGGCGGTCGGGCTTGTCGCTACCGTACAGGCGCATGGCGTCGTGCCACGTCATCTGGTCGAGTTTCTCGGGCAGATCTACATTGCGCACCTTCTTGAACAGGTGGCGGGCAAGGCCTTCAAACACCTCGATAACGTCTTCCTGATCGACAAAACTCATCTCGCAGTCGATCTGGGTGAACTCGGGCTGACGGTCGGCACGCAGGTCCTCGTCACGGAAGCACTTGGCAATCTGGAAGTAGCGGTCAAAGCCAGCCACCATCAGCAATTGCTTGAGCGTTTGGGGGCTCTGGGGCAGTGCATAGAACTGGCCGGGGTTCATGCGCGACGGTACGATGAAGTCGCGAGCGCCCTCGGGCGTGGATCCAATCAGGATAGGAGTCTCGACCTCCAGGAATCCCTTGTCGTCAAGGTAGTTGCGAATCAGGATGGCCATGTCGTGGCGCAACTCCAGGTTGCGGCGCACGGCATTGCGGCGCAGGTCCAGATAGCGGTATTTCATTCTCAGGTCGTCGCCACCGTCGGTATTGTCCTCGATGGTGAACGGCGGCGTAATGCTCTCGCTCAGGATGTTGAGTTTGTTGGCGATGATCTCGATGTCACCCGTGGGGATGTTGGCGTTCTTGCTCGAACGCTCGGCAGCGTCCACCTCGTTGTTAAACACGATTTGAGTGATGCCATAGCGGTCACGCAGGTCCACAAAGGTCATGCCGCCCATCTTGCGGGTGCGCTGTACCCATCCTGCCAGGGTGACGACTTCGCCCACATTGGCCAGACGAAGTTCGCCGTTAGTCTTGGTTCTATACATTGTTAAATGTTGTATTGTTAGGGTTTGTTGGATTGTTATTATCGTTTTAAACATACAAAGTTACTACATTCTCAGCACAATTGTACCCCTCAAGGCCAAAAAAAATATAAATTCACCAGAATAGGCTTGCCGTTTCGGGAAAATGATGTGCCGTTGCCTTTCAGTCGGCGGTCGGCTGCGTTTTGGGTATGCAAAGAAAAAAATGGCTTTTTTATTTGGCATTACGCTCAACTTGCACTACCTTTGCACCGCTCAAAAAACAAGAGCATCGGGGTGTAGCGCAGTCCGGTTAGCGCGCCTGCTTTGGGAGCAGGAGGTCCCTGGTTCGAATCCAGGTACCCCGACAGAGCATGAGAAATGTTCTATAAAGACAAACGGCAGGATGTTCAGGTCCTGCCGTTTTTGTATTGTCGTGGTGATGTAAAACAAAAAAGGAGCCTGAATAGACTCCTCTTTTGCGGTGTGTACGTGACTCGAACACGCGACCCCCTGCGTGACAGGCAGGTATTCTAACCAACTGAACTAACACACCATGTTGCATTTGGAAAATGCGGTGCAAAGATAGCACAAATGTTTTCAATCTTGCAAATATTTGGGCGTTTTTTTTATCAAATGACGTGATTTTTCATCATTTGATTGTCCAGAAGCCCTATTTTTTGTCCTTTTCGTCAATGATATCGACGCGGATGAGTTCGATGCGAGCCGCCGTCTTGCGCTCGATGGTGAAGCGGTAAGGAGGCAGGTCCAGCACCTCGCCCACATTGGGGATGGCCTCATGCTCGTCAAGCAGGTATCCGGCCAAGGTCTGGTAGTCGTCGCTCTCGGGGATGTCGAGGTGGAACCGCTCGTTGATTTCTTCGATCTCCATGCGTCCCGAGAACTCATAGCTCGTCTCATCGAGCTGGCGTGCCGTGAGCTGGTTGCGGTCGTGCTCATCCTCGATTTCACCAAAGATTTCTTCCACCAGGTCCTCGAGGGTAACCATGCCGCTGGTGCCGCCGAACTCGTCGAGGACGATGGCCATCGAGCGTTTCTCTCCCATGAGCTGTTGCATCATCTTGCGGGCCAGCAAGGTCTCGGGGGCAAAGACGACGGGTTTCAGTCGAGTCTTCCAGTCCACCTCGGTGACAAAGAGTTCGCTCACCTGGATGAAGCCGATGACATTATCGATGTTTTCCTTATAGACAACAATCTTGGATAATCCCGAGCGGGAGAAGAGTTTTACCAGGTCGTCGCGGGTGGTGTCCTCGACATCGACGGCGACAATCTCGTTGCGGGGCACCATGCAGTCGCGCAGCCTGGTGTCGCTGAAGTCGAGTGCATTCTCAAAAATCTTGACTTCGCGCTCAACGCTTTTATTTTCATCCTCACGTTTGTCGATGTTCTCTTGCAGGTAGGCGTCGAGTTCATCGACGGTGAGCATTCTCACGCGGGTGGAGTTGATCTTGATGCCAAACAACTTCATGAGCGTTGCCGAGAGCCACTCGGTGAAGCGCGAAATGGGGTAGAGCACGCAATACACCATGAACAACGGGATGGAGGAATTGCGCACCGAGGCATTGGGATTGATGCGGAAGATGCTTTTGGGGACAAACTCGCCAAAGATGAGGATAATCAGTGTGGCGATCAGTGTCTGGACCAAGAGCAGGAGCGCCTCGTTGCTGATCCAGGGCTTCAAGGGCGCCGTGAGCAACTGGGCCATGGCCATCGAGTAAACGATGTTGGCGATGTTGTTGCCGATGAGCAGGGTAGAGATGACGGTCTCGCGGTTGCTGTAATAGATGTTGAGGATGCGGTTGATGATACCGCCACGTGCCATCTCAATCTCGGCACGCACCTTATTGGAACTGATAAAGGCTATCTCCATGCCCGAGAAGAATGCCGAGCACAGTAATGCGATGAGTGCGATGAGCAGCGGTGTTGTATAACTTGGATCCAAAATAGTTATATTAAGTATATATATCGTTTAAGTCGGTCTTCTTTACTGCATCGTCCGCGGGGCGGCGTTCCCGCTATTGGGATGTGGCATGCGTCTCTCATCGATGGGGAAGATGGCTTCGACCTGCCGCAGGGTGTAGGTCGTGAGCCGCTCGTTGGACTCGTAGCCATAGCCTTCGATGATGCGCCCTTGCTTCTCGATGTGGATAAAGGCGTCACTGTACATCTTGTGGGCTTGCTGGTCCCACATCAGTTCGTCGGTGAGGATGACATCGCCAGCGACGTTGGTGATGCGGACATTGCCAGTGAGCGTCCACAGGGAATTATTCTTGTCAAAATAGGCCGAATCACACTTGAGGGTGGTCATCGTCTTGTAGTTGTTGTCCAGCTCTTCACAGGTCACCCCCTTGGGGAAGGTCCAATGGGGCTCCTTGGCCTCTTCAAACATGTTCCACAACGGGGCGGCGATGCGGTAGCGGGTGTGCCCCGAGTCGCTGATTACCGTTTGCACATCAGTGGTGGACATGGTGGGCACCAGGTCGGGGTTAGTGGGATGATCGACCACGGTGGTGGCACTATCGTTACACCCTGTCATGGCCGCTATGGCCAGTAGGATTAGGCTTATGTGCAGCAGATACCTCACGCGCGATTAACGTATGCGGCTTTTCCAGAACCACAACTCGTTGAAATTGACTCCCAGCGTGATGTTCAGGTAGTTCTCGCTGATGAGGGGAGTGGGAGTGGCCTCGCGATGACGCCATTCCACGCCCAGGTTGACAGTGGTCTTGCTGTTGGGCGCGGGCAGACCCACACCGACGCTGAAACCATAGTCGCGCAGTTTGGAACCGTCATAAACCATGTAGTCGTGGTTAAAGAAGGCTCCGGCACGGAAGGACATGGCTCCCAGGTAACTGCCTCGCTTGTTGGGCGTGTACTGGACACCGAGTCCCAATTTCCAGCGGTCGTTAAACTGCAGGTCATCAGATTCAAAGCCGGCAATGGGTTGATACTTGGCTTTTTTCCAGTTCTGGTAAGTGTAATCGGCCTCGACGGTCAGTCGGCGGTCCATGGTGTAGCTCACGCCCAGTCCCAAGGAGAAGGGCTGCTCATACTTTCCGCTCATCGATGTGTAGCCGATAGTATCGACCTTGCTGTCCTGGCTGTCAAAGGCGGTGCCCCAAGTGTGGCCATGGAAGGACTTCTTGGGCTGGAAGGTAGCGCCCACGGTCAGGAGGTCACGGTTATGGACCATCGGCATGGAGTACTGTACGCCCAGCGACAAGTTCCAGTCACGCACCTTCATGTTACGGGTAAAGTAACTCGATGAACTGGCGGAAATCAGGGTCGTGTTGAGTGTCGAACCAAACAGGTAGGCGACGTTAAAGCCCACGCTCAGGTTCTTGATGGGCTGGTAACCCACACCCAGGAACAGCTGGTTGAGTCCACCGTTGCCAGTGCGCATATCCTTGCCGCCAGTGATGGAGCCGCCATAGGAATAGCCTACCGATGAGTAGGGCAGCAGACCGAATGAAGCACCCAGTCCCTTGGCAACCTTGAAGTGGCCAGTCAGGTAATCCAGTCCGGCACCGAAGTTATAGCCTTTTTTGCCATCTTCCTTGCTCCACAAGTTGGACAGGTCGATACCCACGTCCCAAAGGAAGGTAAGGGAGTCCACGTCGGCATAGGAAGCGGGGTTCATCACGTTGATGATGCGTCCGCCCTTCATGGCATATCCCACACCACCCATCGAGCGCTGGATGCTCGACACGTTGTCGCTGAGCATGCCATAGCCCATCTTGGAGTAGGGGGTGGTCACGATTTGTGCCTGTGCCACGCCACAGCCCAGGGCCATAGCGAGCAGTAATCCTGTTATCGTTTTATAAATTCTCATTGGCTTTGTTGTATAAATGGATGCGGTTGAGTCCCTCAGCCGCCAGATGTTCAAAGTAAATGATGCTCTCGTCGGCCAGGCGCTGGTGCAACAGTCGTCCGTCGCCACCGGTGAGGAATACCATCAAGTTGGGGTGGGAAAGCTTCAGGTCGGCAATGTAGCTCTTGACCTCGCCGATAGCACCCAGCATCACACCGCTGCGAATGGCCGTCTTGGTGTCATATCCCACCATGGGGGTGTCGCCCTCGCTCTCGACCAGTGGCAGCAGCCCCGTGTGCTCATGGAGCGACTTGAAGCGCAGTGTCAGTCCTGGCGCAATGTTGCCGCCGATAAAGCAACCGTCAGCCGTCACCAGGTCGTAGGTGATGGCAGTGCCGGCATCAATTATCAGCACGTCCGATGCGTTGTCAAGGCGTTGGGCGATGGTCCATGCGCCCACGGCGGTCGCGATGCGGTCGCGTCCCAGCGTTTCGGGGGTGCGGTAGCCAAGGCGTATGGGCATGGGTGTCTCGTGGGTGAGACGCAACAAGCGCCGGCACCGTTGTTCCACGAGCTGCTCAATGCGCTGGCTGACGGCACTTGACGAGGTGCTGCAGATGATGGCGGTCTCGGGCTTATAGGTACTGATAAAACGGTCCAGCAGACGGCTGTCGCGACGCACAAAGCGGTTGGTCGCTACTATCTGCGATCCGATGAAAAAAGCCACCTTTATCGAGGTGTTGCCGTTGTCTATGGTGAGATTACCTTTCATTAAAAGCGCAAAATTACTTAAAAATTTGTGCAAGTCGTATACAAAAGCAATTTTTTTGATTTTGTTAAGACGACGCTAAATGATTGTGAACATCGTGCTGTGGCCAAAAAACATGGCCTGGAAGCATCTATTTCAGCTCTTTTTTCTCTTCGCGCTCGATCATCCAGGTGGCATACATTTGCACGATCACGCCGGCGAGCAGGAAGCCGATCCAGTCGTTGTGTCCTGGTGAGTAAAACATCATCAGGGCGCTAACGCAATACATCAGGGCGCTGGCGATGAGGATGCGGTGCAGGCGCTTGATGCGCAGCGAAGGACCGTTATAGATGCCGACGAAGCGTGCTACCAGCACAATGGCAGCCCCCGCGGCAAATGCCCATCTCATCCAGGGCTTGACCAGGTCGATTAACGGCATGAACGCCATGACGAGCATGACGAGCAAGCCGATGATTATCAGAATGTTGGATAGATGTTGTCTGTCTTCTTTAGTCATATTGTTGCTCTTAGGGTATGTCGGTGATGAAAACCTCCTCGTTGATACGCTTCATGCCGTATTTCTCGCGCACGAGTCGTTCCAGCGATTCGTTGTCGGTGTTAAGCTCATTGATTTTGGCATCATACAGGGCTGCCGAGTCCTCGTTGTTCTTGATTTGGCTCTTGAGTTCATTGATTTGAGAGCGGTACTTATTGATGCGCATGTAGTTATTGTCGCCAAAGAACAAGAGCACCACTACAAATGCGGTGAAGATGAGCAGCGGGATGTTGAGCCATCGCGGTATCCACTTGGGGCGTTGAAAATTAAACAGGGCCATATTTTTAAGTAATTTATATAGTTTATAATAGATGATGATATGATGTTCGATAAAAAGCGCGACAGTTAATCCTTCAATAGGTTGGGACGCAGGCGGCGTGTGCGCTCCAGCGACATCTGCATCTTCCACTCGGCAATCTTGGCCTGATGGCCGCTGAGCAGGATTTCGGGCACATGCCAGCCATTGAACACCTCGGGGCGGGTATAGACCGGCGCCTCGATCAGGCCGTCCTGGAACGAGTCGCTCAAGGCGCTCTGTTCGTCGCCGATGGCTCCAGGCAACAGTCTCACCACGGCATCGGCGATGACTGCTGCGGGGAGTTCTCCTCCAGTGAGCACATAATCTCCAATGGTGATTTCGCGGGTGATGAGGTGTTCGCGTATGCGATAATCCACGCCCTTGTAGTGGCCGCACAGGATCATGATGTTCTCCTTGAGCGACAGGGCATTGGCCATGGGCTGATCCAGTTGTTCACCGTCGGGCGAGGTGAAGATGATTTCGTCATAGTGGCGTTGGCTCTTGAGTTCCTCCATGCAGCGCCACACGGGTTCAATCTGCATGACCATGCCAGCCTCTCCGCCAAAGGGGTAGTCATCCACCTTGCGGTGTTTGCGCAGGCTCCAGTCGCGCAGATTGTGCACATGAATCTCCACCAAGCCCTTGTCCTGGGCTCGTTGCAGGATGGAGGTGTGCAACGGCGACTCGAGCGCGTCTGGCATGACAGTGAGGATATCTATTCGCATCATTGTGTTGAAGAATTGATGATAAGGTGAATAATCAGGTTAATATCGGCCACGTTGACCTCATCGTCGGCATTGCTGTCGGCAAGAATGGGTGCACATGAGGTGTGGCCATCGCTTAGGACATAGTTGATGATGGCATTGACGTCTGCGATATTGACCTCGCCATCACGGTTAATGTCGCCTCTCGTGAGTGCCTGTTCGTCGCTTTCCATATTCAGGTTGTACTTGTGAGGCCTGGAGATGGAACGCAGATAGACGTTGCCGAACGAATCGACCACTCGCACCGTGATAGGCTTGGTGGCTGTTGCGGCCTTAGCGCTGAACAGGTGAGTGCTCATGTTCGTGGTGTAGTAGGTGCTGTAATAGCCGCTGATGGCATACCGGGGTACATCATAGGCCAAGGTGTGGAACGGGTCCTCGGTGCATACGCGTTTGCACTCGAGCAGGCTGTCGCCCTCGCAGATGCTTACCCGCCAGTCGGGGCTGTAAGAATACACGTTCAGCATCACCAGGTTATCGTCGATGTTGGCATAGTCCACGCGTGAGGGATATGCCTCCAGCATGGCCCGTACCGTGGCATTGCTGCGGTAGTAATCACGCACCGTGTTCATGTCGTACAGGCGCATCTGGCTTTCGCCCTCGTGAATGGGTTTGAAAGCCCACTGCAGGTTGTCGCCAGTGATGGTCCAGCGCATGTATCCGGCAGGGCTGCCGTCCTGGCAGGTGTGGTGGCCTGTTACCACGGCGCTCTGCCATAACGAGCCACAGACGGCGTTGATGTTGTGCTCCGTCACGTTAGGGTAGGCGACGGGCTGAACGGTGTAATTGCCGTGGGTGTGGCCACTCACGATGTGGGCCTGCTCATACTTGTTGAGCAGTGAGCACAGCGTGTAGGTGTTGTCGAGGCGCGAACTGTAAGTGAAATTCTGATTGATGCTCCATGCGGGGATGTGCAGGCACACGACCACTGGCGTGCTGTAATCCACCAGGGCCAAATCCTTGCGCAGCCATTGCATTTGTTCGGTAGTGATGAAACCACGATAGTTGCGGCTGCCTGCCACGCCCTCGCTGTAATCCTCGTCATCATAGGCGATGTTCAGATACAGGATGTCGTCGAGCACGACATAGTGCACCTTGCCCAGGTTGAAACTGTAGTAGTTGGGGCATACGATATCACGCCATGCGGCCGAGGCATCGAAGTCGGTGTTATCTCCGGCAGGAATGCTGGGGTCATGGTCGTGGTTGCCGATGACGGGCCACAGTGCCATGGGATAGTTGTAGTGTTTCATGTCGACCATGAAGTCACTCAGGTTATAGTTGCATTGGGTCCAGAACACATCCCACGTGAGATCCCCGAGCAGGACCGAATAGATGGGTGTGCTGCCTGCCTGCGCCACCTCGTCGTTGAGGCTTGCGATAAAGCCCTTCTTGAAATAAGCGCGGTCACTATTGCGTCGCGCCAGATGGGTGTCGGCGCCAAAGATGACGATGTGGCGGTCGTTATCAACACGGCGCAGCTCAAAGTCATGCACCTCCTCGACGCTGGTGTCGTGTGAGTCGAGCAGTGACCAGAATTGCGGGTTGAAGCCGTCGGCCAGTTGCGGTTCATAGCCGCCAGGCAGTGTGTAGAAGACATAACCGTTCAGTTTGTTGCTGGTGAAGGCGTAAAATCCATTATTGTCGGTCAATACAACCTCATAACCGTCGCTCACGGCAACGCCGGCAACTCCCTGCCCCTCACAAGTGATGGTGCCGCTCACGTTGTGAGCCGCACAAACAGCCGTACCAAGCAGCACGAGCATCATCGTTGTCAGGGATAATATTTTCACTTTTTTATTTGTCCTTGTCTTGATCGGTTACGTCATCCCACGGATAGGTGCGTTTGGGGTTGCGCGGGAACCACCCTTTGCGCACACGCTCCTGTTGCTCGGCCATCTCTTTAATGCCCCAAAAGCACGAAAATGCCCCCACGCCCATCAGGGCCGAGAGCAACGTGCTGCTGACAAGCAGCGAACCGGCACACAACACGATGCCCACAATCAGAAATACCCACTTGAATGGTTGGCCATAGTGGTATTCCCCCTTGATGACAATAGGGTGGCAGATGCCGATAATCAAGAACGAGCACAGGCCAAGTACAAGTCCTTGAAGATGATATGTTGATAGGAAATCCATCATTTTTCAGTGATTATTATGCCGCACGTTGAGACCTATCATTATCTCGACAAAAAATGTCCCGCAAAGATACATCATTTGCGCGACATTTCCACATGAAATATCCTTAAATTGTGTTATAGAGATTTCGGTTGGAAAATGATGTGAATGTTAAATGAATATCCCCATTTTAACACCTAACCCTAGCCTTTTATACGCCCAGAAATGGGCGAATTTGTCGATGAAATGGGCATTTTTCATTGCATGGCTTCGAGCAGGAGGCCGAAGAAGACATAGGCGGCAAATAGCACCAGCGTGAACACGACGGTGCGCCACAGGCATGTCCAAGCGCTCATGCCCTCGAGTTTTTTCTTTTTCTTGGTCTTCTTTTTGGATGGGGATTTTTTCTTGGTGTTGCCGTTGCCAAGTCCCGTGTAGCGGTAGGATGTGGATGCTTGTTTCATGCGTTGTTTGGGAGGAGGAGGCGTGCTTGGCTTGTATTCGGGAGGCGTGTCTGTATCAAAGTTGATGTCAGGCTGCTGGCGCCGGGGTGGTTGCTCGGTGCTGGGTTCGCTGCGGCGCGTAATACGAGCCTTGGGGATGGGTTGCTGTGCCTGCAGCAAGCACTGCGGGCAAACGATCACGCCATCGTTGGCAATCAGTTGCTCGTTGCTGATATCCAGCTTTTTACCGCATTTGGGACACGTCCAGCGCATAATACAGTTGATAGTTAACAGTTAATAGAGAATAGTCGGCATCTGAACAAGAATTGTGTCCAAAAACCATTAACTATTCTCTATTAACTATTCACTAGATAGTTGATTTTATCCCTCGTAGTGGATGATGGCTTTCACAACAATGTGCCACTTTCCGTCGATGAATTCGGCTTCACCGGGGCGTTCAGTGACGATGCGCGTGCCACTGGGAATCTGGATGGCGTTGCCCGAGCAGGCACGAATCAGGTTCTCGGCTGGCATCATGAGGGCAAAGCGGTGTACCTCGGGTTTGTCAATGACCTCAAAGGTGCCGTGGGTGCCGTCAAACGTGGTGAGCACGTAGATGGAGTTGCCGGGCTCGAAGGTGTCGCTCACGCGCACAAAGTCGTCATTCTCGTCGGGCTTGCACATGAACAGGTTCATGACTTCGCCTTCCTCGGTTTCGATAGCCTCGGCAGGAGCCTCATCCTCAATATCATCGTTATCGATTTCTTGTAGAACGGTTTCCTCAACAGGTTCGCTGGCTGCTGCCGGCTGGTTGCGGATGGCCTTGCCCGTCAAGCGGATGGACAGCGCCTTCATCTGGTCGGCGGCGTCGGTCGAGAATTCCTGCAGGTTGGCGTTGGTGCGGTCCAACTCGCGGGCGAAGGTGCGGCGCATTTCCTTGATCTTGCCACGGTTGCTCAGCGAGATGAGCAAGGCAATCAGACCCAGCAAAGAGCCCAGGATACCGAGCCACAGGGGCAGGTCGGCGGGACAGGCAATGGGGGTCCTGTTTTCGGCCTTGGCCGGTTGAGCTGTGTTGGCCTTGTCCGCACTTTTTTCTTGCTGGCCCTCAGTGGCTTCGCCCTGTTGCTCATCGGGTTGGGCAGGTGCCTCTTGAGCCATCTCGGGATGGTTGCTGATGAATGCGGTGAAATCGGGCTCAACGAGTTTCCAGATTTGCGGTGTCACAAGTTCCTTCAGGTCGTTGATGCTACCGTTGCGGCCCTCATTCTTCTTGAACTCATTGTAGATCTTTTCCCACTTCTGACCCTGGTTGCCGTAGATTTCGTTCAGGTCATCGAGGGTGTAGCCCTGGGGGAACTTGGCCAACATCTCGTCAGACCTCTTGGCAAAGCCCTTGGCATAGGCAGTGTAGTGAGCACAGCGGCCGATGCCCTGCTTCCACAGCGACGTGGACAAGGTCTGGTCCTCGGATACTTGCGCCAGTGCCGAGATGGCGAGGCAGATCATTGCTGCCATGAGTAATGTGAAGCGTTTCATAATAATAAGAGATTATATTTTATTGGTTAAACTTGCTGATGACATCGTTGCGCATGTTCTTGAGCAGATTGTGGCGGATAACGCCGATGATGGGATAGAAGAACGGCACGTCCTCGACCACATCGGTGGCGTTATAGCGCCCCTTTAGGAAGGTGTTGATGCCTGCGGTCAGGTAGTTTGCCAAGTTGTCACCCAGCACACTCTCAAACAGCCTCAACACGTTATTCTCGATGCCGAACTCGTCCTTGACGGTGGCGTCACACAGGTCAACGAAGAACTGGTTGAACTCCTTGACCTTCTCGACCAGCTGGTCACGCACCTCGATGGACTCGACTTGGGCCATGGTCAGCTCGTTGTCGCCGAGCATCGAGCAGCAGTAGCGCATGCGCTTCACGCTTGACGCGTTATAGCGGGCAACATCGGCTTGGCCTTCCAGACGCTTGTTCTCGAGCTTGATGCCGCCACGGCAGGTGATCTGCTTGGGGCACTTGTTCTCGATCTTGACTTCGAACAACTCGGTGTAGGGCGTGCCATAGACGCGCTCGACGATGAGTTGCGTCAGCATATTGGTGCGGCTGAGCGAACCCAGGATATTGAGGATCTTGCTGCCGGTGCCCGAGAAGTAGATCTGCTTGGGCATCTCATAGCCGCGCTGCTTCATGGCCTGTGCGATATAGTAGATAATGGCCGTGTAGAAGTACATGAAGATGAGCCTGCGCTGGCTGTCATTACGCAGCAGGGCGTTGTAACTGTACAGGTTGCGGTCAATCTCGCGCAGGGTGCGCAGCTCCTCGACGTTTTCTATCGAGAACAGGAACGCATTGATGTCCTCGCTGCGTTTCTGAGCCATGATGTCGTTGAGGATGCTACCCAGGTAGGAGATGTGGTTGCCCTTGTCGTTCTCGATAATCTGCTTGAAGTAGCGAGTGTAGTGCTGCAACAGCGGGTTGTTGTCGGCGTCCTTGTCGGTGAAGCCATCGCCAAAGATGGCATTACCGGCAAACCTGAACGACGAGATGGCCACGGGTTCACTGCTCATGCGGTCGGCCGTGGGTTGATAAATCACTGTGTCGCAGGTACCACCGCCGATGTCGATCGACACATAGCTGCTACCGGCCACCTCGGCACCACTGTAGTAGTAGGCAGGCGCGAGGCTCTCGGGATAGGAACGCAGGCGGTCGCTGTCGGCGCCAATGTAAGTGTTGAACAACTCAGTCCATGAGCGTTCCAGCGTATCACGGTCGGCACCGCCCATGCTCACGGGATAGAAATAGACAATCTCGGTGCGGCGCAGGTCGGCATTCTCGAGCAGCGCTTTAGCCTTGATGAGCAACGTCAGTTCGCGCAGGAAGGCCTTGGCCAACTCGGTGTCGCCTTTCCACTTGAGGTTGGTGGTCACCTCATAGCCGTGGAAATAGCGGCGCTCATACAGGAACGGGATGTTCACGTCGCTGAACAGGTTGCAGCCCATGCCACTGTTCTCGTTACGCGCAAGGGTGGAGCGCAAGGGGAAACCATAGACGTTGTCGATCTCGCGCGGAACAAATTCCACGCGCTGTACCTGCTCGGCATACTCCAGCGAGTGAGGCTTGTGCAACGAGGCGACAAGCACTTGCTGCGAGCCGTATTCAAAGGTGAACGGCTGCGAGGGCTGGCCGCGCTCGGCCCACTCGATGTGGGTATTGGTCGTACCGAAGTCCACGGCAAAGATGAGTTCCTTGGCACTCGGGGCATAGGGCTTCCATTGAGGAATAATCACGCCACTGGCGCGACCCAGATGGTTCTGGACGCTTACTTCCATATAGTCAAACGAGCCGTCCACGTCGTAGTAGGTGGTGCTGTAGCCCGAGTGGGAACGGATGGCGTCACGCACGTTGAGGCCATTGGTGCTGATGCCGTTCTTATAGAAGCGCAGCGTTGCCCCACCGTTCTCGATCATCGTGAACAGTTCGACGGTATAGTCATCATTGGCCTCGGTCTTGACAAACGGGAAGATGGATGTTGACATCGTAGTTCCGATGACACGGCCCGTGCCGCGGCGCTCGTTAAAGGTCCAAGTGTGGTCGTTGATGGGCACATACTTGCGCGAAAGCTCAATGTAGCGGTTCTCGCCCTTCTTGACACGTATGCGCAGGGTGACCATCACGCTGCCGTCGGCAAATTCCTCGATGTCCAACACATGGCGCCCGGCAATGGTGCCCTTGAGATACTCGGTGTCAAAGTAGGTGAACAGCAAGGGCTTCAAGGGCAGCAGGTAGCCGCAGGTGGGCTGCGGCGTGCGCGGCTTGATGTTGCCGTCAAAGAAATGGTCGGTATCGATGACGCAACCACTGTCCAGGCGGACGATGGTGTCGGTCAGGAAGTCATCAGTGGTGACAAACGGGTATTGTATCGAGGTGTCGGGCAACTTGCGGTCGCTCAAGGGGATGCCGTTGGCATACACTTGGGTGGCGCTGTCCCACTCCTTGTCGATGTAGCGGTAATGCTCAACGTTGCCGTTAAATCCATTGACGAGTACCAGCGGCAACTCGCTCTTGGACTGGGGCAGGGTGGGCGTGATGACAAAGTCGCTCTCGCTGGCTGCAGTGCGGATGTCCAGCACGCGCTTGTGATAGAAACGGGCGCCCAGCACACTCACGTCGATGCCGCCACCGAAGGGGTCATAACTGTTTTCCAGATGCTCCAGCACGGCGCTGGCGCGACTTTCGTCCAGGGCGTCGAGGTTGGGGATGACGGCAGTTATGCGGCGGTACAGTTCGGGACGCTGCTGTCGTAGGGGCTCGAGGTTCTTCTGCATGTAGGCATATACCTCTCCACAGTGCAGGCGCAGGGTGGGGTAGGCGTTCATCAGCAGATACATGTAGTAAACGAAGTCCTCATCGCGCTGCCACAGGTGGCGCACCTCGCCAAAGAGGCTCACGCCCTGTTCCACCTTGATGGCGTCGATGGTGCCCAGTGCGGGTGCTGCCATTACCACCGAGGCGGGTGATGTGCCGCCCAGCACCTTGCGGTCCCACATCAGGATGTACCAGTCCTTGAGCAGGTCAAAGTTATAGACCTTGTCGCTGCGCAGGAACAGGTCCAACGTTTCGCCATACAGGCGGTGCTGGGGGTTGGACTTCAGTTGCTCGAGGCATTCCTCGCGGTTCCAGCGGATGATGCGCAGGTAGTCCTTGTGGTTCTCGTAGTCAAAGAACAACTGAGCCACGTCCATCGCGTTAGATACCAGGCGCTCGTTCATCCTGGCGCCGCGCAGGCGTTCGTTAGCCATCTGCTTGAAGGCGTTCTTCACCAGATCCAGCTGTGCCAGCGGACTAGGGATGGCGGTGCGCGGATTCTCGCTCAAGCCGCCGTCAGGGTCCTTGATGCGCGCGATATCGTCGTCGCTATAGGGGGCATGGGAAACCCAATCCTCCTCGCCGTTCTTGCTCGTGTTGTTGCTATAGGAAAGTATCTCGCTCATATTTTCTTTTTCTAGATATTCTAGATTCTCTAGATATTCTAGAGTCGATGATTAATTAATGTTTTCGTAGCGTTCCACGAAGATGTTGTGGGCCGCTTTGTCAAACAAATCCAGCAACTTAAATTCCACCGAGCGGTCGCTGTAGGCAGGATTGTTTTTGCTCAATTTGTTCATTTCGGCCTTGAACACGTCGTTGTCGACCTTGTAGTGGCCCAGGAGGCGTTTTTTCACGTTTACGCCCTCGATAGCATGCGCCATGTCGATCTCTCCAGGCTTGAAGAAGGCCACACTGCGCATGTTGTCGTTCATCTCGGTCAGCCACTGGGCGTAACCCAACAGGAACTGGTCAACCAGGGTGCGATAGAACTGCGAGGCCAGGAAGTCGCTCTTGATTTTTGGCGCATCCTCGGTGAAGCCTTGCCCGATCATGTCCTTGAAGCCTGTGGTCAGGAAGAGGAACAGCAAGTGGAATTTGCTCATCGGTTCGTAGATGAGCTGGCGGGTGCGGTGGCCCAGCGACAGGAAGTTCAAGCTTAACTCATCCTTGGCCAGGGCATATTCATAGGCCGTTGTGGGCAAGGGATAACCATCGGGGTCGGTCAGCTTGTTCTCGGGCACTCCCGCAAAGTCAAGCGGTGCCATGGCGCCGATCAACTCAATGAGGTGGGCATTATTGCGCTGGCCGTGTTCACCTGGGTCATACAGGTAGGGCTTGGACCTCACCTGGTCGCCCAGGTAATAGATGCTGTTCACGTTGCTGTCGTTGGCGCCAGTGAGCGTGTTCTTGTAGTAATAGAGCGCGCTCTGCGTTTTGACGATGAAGTCACTCGTGGCGATGCGTTGGTCATGCTTATTGCCCTCCAGGGTGAAGTAGGGCAGGACGGTCAGTCCACCGATGGGCGCGCGGCTCAGGGCGTCACGGTTCTCGATACCCTCCAGATTGGCGGCTTGACGGATATTCTTCACCATGATGGGGAAACCAGCGGCTCCCGTCCCACCAAAGATGGAACTGATGAAAAAGATACGGTCGCCCTGGCGGAAGATGTTGCTGAAGGCCTTGAACTCGTTGCTGTCCTTGATTTCGTTCAGCGCCACGCTGCCGATATTGGGACTGCCCACAAAGCCGATGTTCATCTTGTTCTCCAACTGGTAGTTGGCAAACAATAGCGATGTCAACGCCTGGTTGGCCTCGTTCATCGTGTCATAGCCGATGAATTCGCGGAATTTGGCATTCTCGACGGCTCCCAGATTGAAGATGAACGTGTCATTTAAGGTGACGCTGGTATTGCTCATGATTTCGCGCAGGGTCACAATGCGGTTGGCAAAGAAGCCATCGGCATTGGGCTCGTTGCCGTAGAGCTTGCGGCGGATGTCACGGTAGTCGTTGAGCAGTGCCTCGGTGCGCTTCAGGTCCTCGTTGGCCTTGTGGGGGTCGATGATGACCGGCACAATCTCCAGGTCGCGCACAGGCTTGCCATTCTCGTCAAGAGGGCGCACGCCAGCAGCCGACAGCATCAAGAGTGACTTCAACACCCTTGACCCGGTACCTCCGATAGCAAATAGGAATAGTCTCATTATATAGTCCTTAGTTTTTAGTCCTTAGTCCTTAGTTTTTGGTCCTTAGTCCTTGGTTTTTAGTTGTCTAAAGCCTTATTGTGGCAGCGGAGTGTGACGGCAGTTGCTGCTCCACCAGCGCATCGAGTAGGATGCTACGATAAAGAGCAGGGCCGCAAACAGCACCGTTTGCATCTCGAACTGGATGGACTCGCCAATGTACATCAACCCGTTGTTGGCAAACACGGTGTCGTTATAGATGTAGCACACCACGGGCGCCAGCACTGCCACCACGCCCAGCACGGCCAGCCAGTGGTACCAGCGGTCGAACTTCACCGAGTTGATGGCATAATAGTAAATTGCGGCACCACCCCATGCCACGAGGATGGTGATGGCGGCAATCACGGGATACATGTCCAGGTTGTACATCTTGTCGTTATAGCCTTGGTTGAAGTACAGCAACTCCCAGATGTTAAAACCATCGGTGCAACTGAGTATAAAAAACAGCACCGTTACTGCAATCCCGATAATCAGATAAACCAAATGTTTCATATTTTAGTTTCTAGTTTTTAGTCCTTAGTCCTTAGTTTTTAGTTAGCGCTGGAGGTTGATGATGATGTCAAAGTAGTTGCTGCCACCCTTCATCGCGTCAAACATGCCGCCCAACAGCTGCTCGAGGCCCAGCGTGGTCGTTGAGAACGACCCGCCAGCGCTGGTGTCGCTGGTGCTTGACGACTGGCGCACCCATGCGGGCAACTCGTTGCGCAGGGCGATGTGCACCTCGTCGCGCGGACTCTTCAGGTCACCCACGAGGGTCAGCACGTGGGTCATGCCCTCGAGGTATTCCTTGTTGTTGGCGGTTACCATGCTCTGGTCGATGGGCTGAACGGTCAGGGTGTAGCCATCGATGCTCTTCACCTCGTAGTTTGACACGTCGGTCAGCATGGCGTCATCCTTCATCAGGCTACCCAAGTTGGCAGCCAGCGAGAAGCACAGTTTGCCCGTCTGGCGGTCGCCGTCACACTTGGCCAGCACGATGCCGTCGCCGTGTTTCACGCGGAAGCGTCCCGCGTTGTCCTTCCACTCGGGCAACACGCGGCACTCCACTTCGCTCGTGCTCTGGTTAAAGCGGTAGCTGTTGCTCACTGCTGGCGCATCGAGCACGCCGCTGTAGCGCTTGTCCTGTGCCAACTGGTCCATCGCGTCGTTGTCGGCGATAATCACCAGATAGAAGGGGCGCTTGCCGCTGTACTCAAAGGGTACGCCGTTGTAGGGGTAGTACTTGCCGCTAAAGTCGCCCATCAGTTGCTGCACCACCACGCTCTTGCCCTTATACTTGGCAAATGCCCTGGTGGCCAAGCTGTTCTCCTCGTTGAAAATCTTGTCTAGGCTCACGCCGCGGGTGTCCTTGGGCGAGTAGATGAGGTCGCTGACCAGCACACTCACGTTGCCAGGGCGTTGTGCTTCCAGAATCTTGTTGAAAATCAGCTGGAAGTCGGTATAGCTAGCGTCACCGATGCCTGCGGTACTCTGATAGATGTCGCGGTCCTTGAGGAACTCATCGACGGTGTGCTGGTAGGGGTAGATGCCGTCGTTCACGATATTGATATCTACCTTGCTGCCGGCAGGGAAGTGGTTGATCAGGTCATTGACGGCCTTTTTCAGTTGGCCGCCTCCGCCGCGCTGGTCATAGGGGACCATCGAGCCGCTGCGTTCAAAATACACCGTCAGCGACAGGTCATCCACGCCGCCATAGGGGCGGGTGTCCCAATGCATCGGAGGACGCAGTTGTGACCCGATTTTGTCGATGAAATCGGCCATTTTCTTGTGATCCACCTTGCCCTCGGGCGTCAGCAGGTCACTATATTTGCCTGGGTTTTCGGTCACCAGCGAGCACAACGAGTCATAGGCAGCACGCGTCGTGTCGCCGCTCACCAGCACACTACGCACAGCCTTGTCCAGCTTGCCATGACCACCACATGCCGCCAGCCCAGCCAGCAGCACGCACATCATCACCAACAATGGTAATCGTCTCATATTCTTTATCATATTCTTCTCTCGATATTCTCAACAGGGGTACATTTCCCCATTAAAAAGCAAAAGTAGTGCCATTTCCCCAATTCACCTAAAAATAGGTTGTTAAAAAGTGTTACCCCCTTATTCCATCAGTGCTTTCAAGGCCCATCGTGATGGGTGGTTATAGCAAGAAAGGGATGCCGATAGCACCCCTTTATGTCAGTATGTAAGCCATTTATGCCTCCAGGTCGATGTTGAACTGCTCGTGCCAGGGCAGGCCTTGCTTGTTGAGCACATCCAGGAAGGGATCGGGGTCAAACTCCTCAACGTTATGCACGCCGGGTTTTACCCACAGCCCCTTGAGGAACATCATCGCGCCCGTCATGGCGGGAACACCGGTGGTGTAGCTCACGGCCTGCATGCCGGTTTCCTCATAGGCCTTGTGGTGGTCGCAGTTATTATAGATGTAGTAGGTCAACGGTTTGCCCTCCTTATCCAAGCCACCGATGCGGCAGCCGATGCTGGTCTCGCCGGTGTAGTTCTCGCCCAGGTCTTGCGGGTTGGGCAATACGGCCTTGAGGAATTGCAGCGGCACGATTTCCATGCCCTGGTAGTTGATGGGCTCGATGCTTGCCATGCCGATGTCCTGTATTACGCGCAGGTGGGTCAGGTATTCCTCACCGAAGGTCATCCAGAACCTTGCACGCTTGATGGTCGGGAAGTTGATGACCAGCGACTCCAGCTCCTCGTGGTACATGAGGTAACTCTCGCGCGGACCAATCATGGGGTAGGTGAGCGGCTTGTGGATTTCCAGGGCGCCTGTCTCGACCCACTTGCCGTTCTCCCAGTAGCGGCCCTTCTGGGTAATCTCGCGGATGTTGATTTCGGGATTGAAGTTGGTGGCGAATGCCTTGCCGTGGTTGCCGGCATTGCAGTCCACGATATCCAGGGTGTGCATCTCGCTGAAGTGGTGCTTGGCGGCATAGGCGGTATAGACACCGCTCACGCCCGGGTCAAAGCCGCAACCCAGGATGGCGGTCAGACCAGCCTGCTCAAAGCGCTCACGGTAAGCCCATTGCCAGCTGTACTCGAAGTGGGCCTCGTCGCGGGGCTCATAGTTTGCGGTATCCAGGTAGTGCACACCGCAACGCAGGCATGCCTCCATGATAGTCAGGTCCTGATAGGGCAGGGCCAGATTGATGACCATGTCGGGCTTGTGGCGCTCCAGCAGGGCGACGAGCTGGTCCACATCGTCGGCATCCACCTGGTCGGTGGTGATATTGTCCTTGCCGATGGCACGTGCCACGGCATCACACTTGGCGCGGTTGCGCGAGGCAATCACGATCTCGTTAAACACGTCAGGGTTCTGTGCGCACTTGTGGGCACACACGGTGCCGACGCCACCGCATCCGATGATAATGACTTTGCTCATGATTTTTTTTGAGTCGATATATGATTTGTGTGCAAAGTTAGTGTTTTTTCTTTATCACAACAAAATATGGGCCATAAAAAGCCGTCGCACAATCCTGAAACCCAAATTCGTCTATAAAAAATGTAAGATTATCTAATTTTTTTGTGGCGTTTGGCCACTTTCAGTAACTTTGCACCATCAAATTACACTTTAGAAAGAAAAAGATTTAATTTATGAAGAAAGCCATTTTTTTACTCTTCATAGCGGTCAGCTGCCTGTTGCCACTGTCGTCTCATGCTGCAGTTATCAACGGCGTGCTGGTGGACTCACAAGACACTACCGAGCTGATCGAAGCTACCGTCAAACTGCTCATGGCCAACAAGGACAGTACCATGGTCAAGGGCACCACGACCGACTTCAATGGCGTTTTTAACATCAAGGGAGTCAAGGCAGGAAAATACCTGCTGCGCTTCTCCTATCTGGGCTATAACGATGTCATTAAGCACGTTACAGTCGGCGACGACGGTCGTGACGTGAACATCGGTGTGGTCAAGATGGATCCTAACACCATCATGCTCAAGGAGGCTGTCGTTGTGGGCGTCAAGAGCCCCATTGTCGTCAAGGAGGACACGATTGAGTTCAATGCCGATACCTACAAGACCCAGGCCAATGCCGTTGTTGAGGACCTGCTCAAGCGTCTGCCTGGTGTTGAGGTCGGTAGTGACGGCAAAATCACTGCCAACGGCAAGGAAGTCAAGAAAATCCTTATCGATGGCAAGGAGTTCTTCAGCGACGACCCCACGGTGGCCAGTAAGAACATCCCAGCCGACATGATCAACAAACTCCAGATTGTTGACCGCAAGAGCGACCTGGCCCGTCTGACAGGCGTTGACGATGGCGAAGACGAGACTGTCATCAACTTGACTGTCAAGAAGGGCATGAACAACGGCTGGTTTGGCAACGTCAATGCGGGCTATGGCACCGACAACCGCTATACGGGCAACACGATGATCAACCACTTCCGCGACGGTAACCAGTTTACCTTATTAGGTGGCGGTAACAATGTGAACAACCTGGGCTTTGGCGACGGGGCCTCGGGCCGTTTCCAGCGATTTGGCGGTGACCGTGGCGTGACCTCGTCGCAGTATGCCGGTATTAATTTCAATGTCGGCAGCAAGGACGATGAGCACTTCCGCGTGGGTGGTGACATCATGTATAGTCACAGTGACCGCGACACACGCACCAGCACGGCGCGCCAGTACCTCTTCGAGGACTCGACCAGTTACTACGATGCCAACACTGCTGCCCGTGACAAGAGTCACAACCTGCGTGGTGACTTCCGCATCAAGTGGGAGGTGGACTCCAACAACACCATCGACTTCCGCCCCAACTTCTCGTTCAACTTCAACAAGAGCGAGCGCAGCGACTCGTCGCTCACCCGTGCCGGCGATGCGGCAAGGACCCGCGTGAACCGCAGTTTCAGCAACTTTTTCAACGACGGCAAGAGCTATGAGTGGGGCGCACGACTCATCTATAACCACAAGGTGGCCAGCCACCCGGGTCGCAGCCAGAGCCTGATGCTCAACTACCGTTACAGCGATGTGCGCGAGGATGGTGACACCTATACCGACAACACCTACTACCTCTTGCCCGATGGCGGCGAACTCATCGACCAGACGGCCAATAACCGCCGCAAGACTCACAACTTCACGGGCCGCATCTCGTGGACTGAGCCTATCGGCGACGTGAAAAATGCCCGTTTCTTGGAGTTCTCCTATCGCGGTAACTACCGTTACACCACGAGCGACAAGCTGGTCTATGACAATGACCGTGATGGCATCTGGCCCGGTGGCACGATTACGTCCAAGGACTGGAACGAGGGCCTGTCCAACAGTTTCCGCAACACGTTCTACAACCAGCAGTTCAGCGTCGGTTTCCGTCAGGTCCGCAAGGCCTATAACCTGAATGTGGGCCTTACCGTCAACAGCGCCATGTCCAAGAGCAAAGACCTCATCAACAGCGCCCGCAACATCAAGGAGCGCTGGGCGTGGTCGGTAGCCCCCTATGCGCGTTTCCGTTACAAGTTCACCGATACCCGCAACCTCAATTTCAACTACTTCATGCGTGCCAATCAGCCCAGTATCGCCCAGTTGCAGCCTGTGGCCGACGAGAGCAACCCGCTGAACATCGTTATCGGTAACCCCGAGTTGAAGCCCACCTTCAATCACAACATCAACCTGCGCTTCGGCGACTTTGCACAGGGCGCTCAGCGCAGCATCATGGCGATGATGAATGTCGATTTTGCCCAGAACAGCATTGTCTCGACCACGACCTATGATGCCGAAACGGGTGGCCGCATCACCAGTTACACCAACGTGGATGGCGTGTGGAGCGCTATGGCGATGAATATGTTGAGTTTCCCCTTCGGATCCAGCAAGGTATGGTACTTCACCAGTCACATGTTCACCCGCTACTCGGTGACCAAGGGTATCAACAACGACATCGAGAACCGCAGCAATACCTGGTTCATCAACTACTCGCCGGGTCTGGCGTTTCGCAACAGCGTCTTTGACATCGAGTTGCGTCCCCGCTACAGTTTCCAGACCACGGCCAACACCGTCACTACTGCCAGCAACCGCAACATCCACACGTGGGGCGGCATGTTCGACGGCACCTATTCAGCCCCCTTCGGCTTGGTCATCAGTACCGATTTGAGGTATAGCACCACCAGCGGCTACAGTGCCGGTTACAACAGTGCACAGTGGATATGGAACGGCTCGGTAGCTTACCAGTTCCTGGCTGACAAGCAGGCTGCCGTGACCCTCTCGGTCTATGACATCCTGGGCCAGCGCAAGAACATCTTCCGCAATGTCACGGCCAACTACATCGAGGATGCCATCTACAACTCCCTGGGCCGTTACGGCATGCTCACGTTCACCTACCGTTTCAACACCTTCAAGAAGGGTGAGCAGCCCAAGGACCGCAACGCTGATCGCTGGGGTCCTGGAGGTTGGGGAGGAGGCCGCGGCTTTGGCGGTGGTCGTCCCGGTGGACGTCCTCCCTTCTGATAAAAGTATAAAACAAATGATGTATAACCCTGCCGCACTATGTCGTCGGCAGGGTTTTTATGTGCAACATCCCTAATAGTTGTCCCTAGTAGTTTTTTAATCCAAATTTCTCTAATGTATCGAATTGATTGATAATAAGTTAAATTCGTCAAATTCGCATTAGCCCCGCAGGGCCCGTGTGCAGCGCCCCTGCCGATGTAATAAATTATTGAAAACTTTCAATTGTTAACCAAAAAATCCCTACCTTTGCAGCGCCTTTCTAACCACCAAACTAATTAATTTCAAGAAACAAAAAAACTTGCTAAATCATGAGAATGCGTAGATTGCACATGTCGCTTGCCAAGAGGTACATCCGTTCCTTGAAGCGCGCGCGTCATCGTTTCAGTGGTGTCATCTGCCTGTCTATTGTTGTTGCACTCTTTGGCGGCCTGGCCGTCAAGATGGGTGCTGCCAACATGCTCAACACCGTCATGCACACGGCCCACGACCTCTTGTTGAACACCTGCTTCTTCCTCATGGCGGTCTGTGTCATCACGGGTGCCATCGGACGATTGTTCGTTGAGTTTGGTGTCGTTGACTTGCTCGAGAAAGGGCTGCGACCGCTCATGAAACCCCTGTTCAACCTTCCGGGAATGGCTTCGCTGGGTGCTGTGCTCACTTTCCTCAGCGATAACCCGGCCATCATCACCCTGTCCCAGGACAAGCGCTTCGCATCTCACTTCAAGAAATACCAGTTCATCTCGCTGACCAACTTCGGCACGGCCTTCGGTATGGGCTTGATTGTCATCGTCTTCATGATGGGTTACGGTTATTTCTCCGAGCCGCTTATTGGACTCGTTGGAGCCATCTTCGGTTGCATGGTTTCCACGCGACTGATGCAGTATTTTGTCAAGAAGACCCACCCCGAGTATGCCGAGGAGCCGGCCTGCGAACTCACCGAGGACGACCTCAAGGTCGAGCACGAGGAGTACAAGTCGCTCTTCCTGCGCATTCTCAACTCCCTGCTTGACGGCGGTCGCACGGGTGTGGACGTCGGCCTGGCCATCATCCCGGGCGTCATCATCATCTCGTCGCTGGTGATGATTCTCACCTTCTCGCCCAGCGCCGACGGCACTTACACCGGCGCGGCCTATGAGGGCGTCGGCGTCCTGCCATGGCTGGGAGACAAGATCAGCATCGTCTTCAAGGTACTCTTTGGCTTTGAGGATCCCCATCTCATCGGTTTCCCCATCACCGCCCTTGGCGCCGTTGGTGCTGCCCTCGGTCTGGTGCCCCGATTCATCCAGGAGGGGTGGGTCGATGGCAACGCCATTGCCGTGTTCACGGCCATCGGCATGTGCTGGAGCGGCTTCCTGAGCACCCACACTGCCATGCTCGACTCGATGCACTACCGCGAGTTGACTTCACGCGCCATCATCTCGCACACCATCGGTGGCCTCATTGCCGCCATTGTCGCCCACTGGCTTTACGTCGGTATCTGCCTCATCTTTTGAGGACCGTGTTCAGTGACCATAAAATACTGTATTTATAGTTTTTATACGAGATTTTCAGTGCCATTTTTGTCATTCGTCCCATTCCCCGTTTGGGGAGTGGCAATGCGGCATTGGATTCAGTGTGTTTTTTTTGAAAAAAAAGTTCGTTTTTTTTTGTTGTTTCTTCAAAATGCTTTAACTTTGCCCCCAAGAATATACTTTTTTCATAATATAAATGTGAAAAAACAAATAGGACTACGACTTGCAACTAAGCATTTAAGTGACAGAAAAAACATGAATGATAGTTATTCCGGAACCCTTTGGTATATGACGAATGATTTGACTTTTAGCGACTTACGAGACGAATAGATAACATTTAACTTTTAAGTATTACTATTTATTATTAACATTTTAAATCAATTTCTATTATGAAGAAATTTTTATTTACTCTTGCTGCTCTGCTGATGGCAGGTAGCCTTTGCGCCGAGGAGTACTTCTTTGTTGATGACTTTGAGGTATCACAGGAGATGCTGGCTCAGACCGCTGCCAAGGATCGTCGCGTGCAAGTGCCCGTGAAGGCCCATTTTGACTACTACGTTAACTCATGGCAGGTTGACTTCGGTGGCGTAGGTCTTGGTGAAAACGTATTGCCCGAGGGTATTACTATGCGTGCTGATGGTACTGCTGGTCCTGGCATGACCATCAATTACATGAAGAACAATGGTGCTGACGGTGTTGCTAACATCGAGGTAGGTTCTGCTCAGAACAACACCCGTTACATCGCAACCGTGGGTGTTACTGCTGGTTATTGGTATCCCGAGGGCTTGGATCCCGATGAGGACGATCCCGTAACTTATGGTAGCATCAAGTGGGAACCCGGTGACTATGACTGCATGTTCTATGTAACCTTCCAGTTCGCTCAGGACTTCACTGGTTGCGACTTGGCAATCGTTACCCGCCCCGCAAGTGGTACTGATGACCGTGGTGAGGTTTGCCCCAAGAACCAGGTTAATGAGCGCATTTGCCACATCACCGTTGAGGGTGGTGAGCAGCCCAAGGAGGATCTCCAGGGCCAGATCGTAGTTAGCGATCCCACCGAGGAGGGTACTGTTACCATCTCTTACACTGGTGAAGAGGATGTAACCATCACCGTTAATGGTGAGGCTTACAATGGCGAGGCTCTCCAGCTCGTTGATGGTGTTAACGTCTTCGATGTTGTGGTTACTGCTGAGGGTTACAACGACCTGACCGGTAGCTTCATTGTTAACTGGGAAGCTCCCCAACCTCCTGTAGTAACCGATGCTCCCGTTATCACTTACGAGACCACCGAGACCGAGGTGATCATCACCGCTACCGGTAACGGTGTTATTACCATGTACGTAAACAACGAGTTGGTTGAGAATCCTTACATCGTTCCCCGTGGCGAGGAGGATACCAGCGTTCTCGTAACCGCCTTCGCTCAGGAGGATGGTAAGGAGATCAGTGCTGCTGCTACTCTCGAGGTTCCCGTTCCCGCTCTGGGTGGCGAGCCCGTTGATCCCCACATGCAGGGCTTCTGGCTGGTTGCTATCAACCAGTTCGGCGGTCTGGAGTGGTACCAGCTCTTCGTTGGTGACAATGGTGACTACACCACTACCGTTGCCTTCAACTATGACCTCTTCGGCGGTTTCGATCCCGAGACCGAGGAGCGTCCCGTTGTTGACTACTTCTTCATGATCGACGGCACTCGTTGGGGCGTTGATGGTGAGGTTGAGACCGTTCTTGGCACTGCTATGAGCAATCCTCTGGATAAGGCTGATGGTTGCTACACCCTGCCCGTAGGTTACAACTACAACCTGGGTGTTGCTATCGGTCTTGATGGCGACTACTATGTATACGCTGCTCAGGCTACCACCACCGGTATCGACGAGATGATCAACGGCAAGACCGTTGCTAGCCAGCGCTTCTTCAACCTCGCTGGTCAGGAGATGACCGAGGCTAACGGTGTAACCATCGTTGTTACCACCTACACCGACGGTACCACCAGCGCTACCAAGGTGATGAAGTAAATCATCTAAGCGATCGGCCCCCTACATGTGGCTGAAAGAGAATCCTAAAAAGGCGACCCGACACTCCGGGTCGCCTTTTTTCATCATCCCACCTGACCATAGCATGGCTACATGATATTGGCTGTAGGACCACGTCAAGGCGAGGCCCTACGTCCGCCATCAACAGCGTGGCACCATTATAATATATAATGTGTAGATCATTCTCCCCTTGTCTGTTGTCGCTCAGTCAGGGCGGTATAGACGGTTTCCGGTAGGGGAGGGGCGTGGAAACGAATTTTTTTTAAAAAAAAATCATTTTTTCTTTGCCAGTCCCAAAATATGACCTATCTTTGCATCACAAGATGAACCAGTAAGCATCGTCCTAAAAAATCTACGTTAGTCCAGAGCATTATGAATATGCGCAACGATAGACAAAATTACGGCATGGCTCTGGGGCTTGAAGGCGATAGGAAAACCTAGCGTACCGAGCACCCAGGCTAGCATTGTTATCTGGTGACCCTTGACGAGTGAAACAACGATCTTTGACCGATTAAGACATACATTACCATTAAAAATGACGAATTATTACCTAGACGAAGTTTAGTTTATCCGAGACTCTTTGACGATTTTGATGAATATACATTTTCCGCTTTATGCTTGCTTAAAGAAACGTTTAATTACTTTTTTATAACTTTTATTAATTTTTAAAATTTTATTCAAATTATGAAGAAATTTTTATTTACTCTCGCTGCTCTTTTGATGGCAGGTAGTCTCTGCGCTGAAGAGTACTTCTATGTTGAGGACTTCGAGGTATCGAAGGAGATGCTGGCGCAGACCTCTGGCTCTGCACGCCGCGTGCAGGCGCGCGTTTATGCTCACTTTGATGCTTATGTAAACTCTTGGACTGTTGACTTCGGTAGCGAAGCTGGTCTGAACGTTCTTCCCGAGGGCATAACCATGCGTGCTGACGGTGCTGCTGGCCCCGGTATGAGTATTACTTACAAGAATAATACTTATCAGGACAAGACCGCTAACATCGAGGTAGGTTCCGCTCAGAGCAACACCCGTTACATCGCAACCGTAGGTGTTCTTGGTGGTTATTGGTACACCGATGGCATGGATCCCGATGAGGATGATCCCGTAAGCTATGGTTCTATTAAGTGGGAACCCGGTGACTACGTTGGCGATAACTACATGTTCACCGTTACCTTCCAGTTCGCTCAGACCTTCACCGGTGGTGATGTTGTTATCCAAACCCAGCCCACCAGTGGTAAGGACGATCGTGGCCCCATCACCGATGGTGTTACCCGTACCCGCGTGCTGCACATCACCGTTGAGCAGGATGCTCCCGTACAGGCTCAGACTCCCGAGATCTTTGTAGCTGGTCAGTATGCACAGACCATCACCATCACTGGTGAGGAGGGTGCTACCCTGTACTACAGCCTTGACAACGAGAACTGGACCGAGTACACCGCTCCCTTCGTTTTGGACGTTCCCGGTGAGTACACCGTTTATGCTTACGCTGTAGGCCCCAACGGCAAGACCGAGTCTGTACACGCTGAGCAGGCTGTTACCGTTACCGCTGAGCCCGCTGGTCAGGCCCAGAAGCCCGTTATCACTGTTCTCAACGACAACACCACCGATGTAACCGTTGAGATCGCTGCTGAGGAAGGTGCAACCGTTATGTATCAGGTAACCGAGGCTGGTGCTAAGGCTTACGCTCCTTATGATGGCCCCATGCACTTCACCACTCCTGGTACCTACACCATCGAGGCTTATGCTGAAGGCCCCAACGGCAAGACCGAGTCTGATCACGACAGCAAGACCTTCACCGTTAAGGCTCCCGCTCAGCCCTCAACTCCTGGTGACATCCAGGTTGTTGTAACTCCCACCACCTATGAGGTAACTCCCACTGGCCCCAATGCTCAGCTCATCGTTGATGGTGAGCCCGTTAATGGTGCCTATGTTGTTCCTCGTCCCGCTTACGGCCAGCCCGACATCAATGTAACCGTTACCGTTCGTACCGACAATGATGGTGATGGTGAGGACTTCTATCCCACTAACGAAGACAAGACCTTCGTTGTTAAGGCTCAGCTGCCCGAGCCCAACATCGTTGCTACTCCCGGTCAGGCTAGCGAGGATGAGGGTCACACCAACCAGGTTGATGGTCACTACTATGATGTAACCTTCGAGGCTCCTGCTGGTTATACTGTTCACTACATCATCAATGGTCCCGAGGGTGCTCACTTCGAGGGTAATTGGGTAGCAGGTGACCAAGCTATCCACGTAACCGCTGACGGTACCTACACCGTAGAGGCTTATACCGTAGATGGTGAGGATAGGTCAACATCTGATACTGACACCTTCGTTATCTCACCCAAGACTGGTGTTAACGAGCTGATGAACGGCAAGACCGTTGCTAGCCAGCGCTTCTTCAACCTCGCTGGTCAGGAGATGACCGAGGCTAATGGTGTAACCATCGTTGTTACCACCTACACCGACGGCACCACCAGCGCTGTTAAGGTTATGAAGTAATCCATTTGCTTCAAGCTAACTAAAAAAGGCGACCCGACTCCGGGTCGTCTTTTTTTTATCCCCCCTGGACTGCCCTGGACGAGCTGGACCGCCGCTGACCGCGGCTGCACTGGACGGGCGGGACAATCACTGGAAGAGCTGGTGGGGAAATCTGTAGTCTATCCAGTGGAGTTTAGGAAAAAATGATTATCTTTGCAGGTTAATTATGAAGAAAGACGTGGAAACAAGATACATCTTTGTTACTGGCGGCGTTGTTTCGTCGCTGGGAAAGGGCATCATTGCCTCGAGCATTGCCCGACTGCTGCTCTCGCGCGGTTACAGTGTCACCTGCCAGAAGTTTGACCCCTACATCAATATCGACCCTGGGACGTTGAACCCCTATGAGCACGGTGAGTGCTATGTCACCGTCGATGGCCATGAGGCGGACCTGGATCTGGGCCACTACGAGCGCTTTACCAATATCAAGACCACCCGTGCCAATAACGTGACCACGGGGCGTGTCTATCAGAGCGTTATCGACAAGGAGCGCCGCGGCGACTACCTGGGCAAGACGGTGCAGATCATCCCCCATATCACCGACGAAATCAAGCGCGACGTGAAGTTGTTGGGCACCACCGGCAAGTATGACTTCGTCATCACCGAGATTGGCGGTACTGTCGGCGACATCGAGGCGTTGCCGTTTATCGAGGCCATCCGTCAGCTGCGTTGGGAACTGGGCCGTCGCTGCATCTGCGTGCACCTGACCTATGTCCCCTATATCAGCGCAGCTAAGGAGCTCAAGACCAAGCCCACGCAGCACAGCGTCAAGCTCTTGCAGCAGGAAGGTATCCAGCCCGATATCCTCGTCCTGCGCACCGAGCACCAGTTGCCGCCCGCGATGATGAAGAAGGTGGCTCAATTCTGCAACGTCAGTGCTGACGCTGTTGTGCAGTCCCTCGACGTGCCCACCATCTATGAGGTGCCCCTCAAGATGCACGAGCAGCGCCTGGATAACATCATCCTCGAGAAAACGGGCCTGAGCAGCGATGGTGAGCCCGACTTGGCTAAGTGGAACGATTTCCTCGACAAACTCAAGGGCGCCAAGCAGGAGGTGCGCATCGGCCTTGTCGGCAAGTATGTCGCCCTGCAGGATGCCTACAAGAGCATCGACGAGAGCCTGTTGCATGCCTGTGCCTACCATGACAGGCGCCTCAAGCTCGACTATATCAACAGCGAACACATCACCGATGCCAACGTCGAGAAACTCCTCGACGGTCACGACGGCATCGTGGTTGCACCGGGATTCGGACAGCGCGGCATCGAGGGCAAGTATGTCGCCCTCAAGTGGTGCCGTGAGCACGATGTGCCCACCTTTGGCATCTGCCTGGGCATGCAGTGCATGGTCATTGAGTTTGCGCGCAATGTCCTGGGTCTGGCCGATGCCAATAGCACCGAGATGGATGCCAACACGACCCACAACGTCATCGACCTCATGGAGGACCAGAAGACGGTGACCAACCTGGGTGGAACGATGCGTCTAGGCGCCTATGCCTGTCGCGTGAAACCTGGCACAAAAGTTGCTCAAGCCTATGGTGTGACGGATATCGAGGAGAGGCACCGTCACCGCTTTGAGTTCAACGACGAGTACCGCAAGCAGTTTGAGGACGCTGGCATGTCGATTGCCGGCGTGAACCCCGAGAGCGGCCTTGCCGAGGTCATTGAACTCACCGACCACCGCTGGTACATCGGCACCCAGTACCATCCCGAGTACTCCAGCACCGTCCTCAATCCTCACCCCCTTTTCATGTCCTTCATCAATGCCGCCATCGCTACCGAGTCGGCTAAGAAGTAATATCATAGCCTAAAAACAAACTAGAATATATGGATAAGAACACTTTGATTGGATTGTTGTTGATGGGAGTCGTCATCTTCGGCTTCATGTGGCTGCAGAAGCCCAGCGAGGCCGAATTGGCCGAGCGTCAACGACAGATTGACTCGATTGCCGCTGTCCAGAAGGCTGAACAGCAGCGAGACCGCGTTGCAGGGGCCGTCGACACCCTCAGCACCAGCGACCTGGCACACCTCAAGAGCGTGCTGGAGAACATGCCCGCCGACAATGCCACTATCAATAACGAGGGTGTTATCCTCACCTTGAAGGACGGCCAACTGGCCGGCACCGTCACCGTGGGCGACACCACCGTGATGTGGGACGAGGTGACCTCTACCACCAGCGCCAACCCTGCCGTGCATAACCTCGCCGTGCAGGCTGTGCAGCGTGCCCTTGATATCTATGCCAAGAACGGCTCTTTTGCCGCTTCGCTCACGGGTACCGAGCAGCTGGTGGCCATCGAGAACGACTCGCTCAAGGTTGAGCTCAGCACCAAGGGCGGCATTATCGCCCGCGCCACGCTCAAGGGCTACAAGACCTGGAAAACGCCTCAGGTAGTGCTGTTTGACAAGGGCGACAACGACTACAGTTTCACCCTGAGCAACAACACGCAGCGCTTCGAGACCAAGAACTTCTACTTCACCCCGCAGCAGCTCAACGACAGCACCGTGCTGATGAACCTCAACCTCGAGGGCGGCGCACAATGGGGTCTGAAATACACCCTCGTGCCCGGCAGTTACATGGTGCGCATGGAGATGGTGCAGCAGAACATGACCCGCCTGATCCCGTTGAACATCAACCTTGTTGACCTCGACTGGCACCAGAAGATCTCGCGCCACGAGGAGGGCAAGATGTTTGAGGAGCGCAACAGCGGCATCTACTACAAGTTTGCCGGTAAGGGCGGCGACGTGAAGTACACCAGCGAGAGCGGTGACGACGAGAAGGAATTGCAGGACAAACTCAAGTGGGTGAGCGCCAAGAACCAGTTCTTCTCCACCGTACTCATCGCCGACAGCGTGATGACCTCGGCCAAGTTGGCCAGCAAGAGTACCGAGAAGGGCACGCCCGAGTATGAGAATTACCTTAAGGACGTGAACATCCACACGATGATCCCTTACTCGAGCGACAAGCCCGTGCCCGCATCGTTCTACTTCTACCTGGGCCCGAACCGCTACCATATGCTCTCGAGCTATGACAAGTACTCGCCCAAGGAGGACCTGAAGCTCACTCACCTCATTCCGCTGGGCTGGAAACTCTTCCGCTGGATCAATACGGGTATCATTATTCCCGTGTTTGACTGGCTGGGCAAGTTCATGACCAATTACGGCCTTATCATCCTGGTACTCACCATCCTCATCAAGATCGTGCTCTCGCCGTTGACCTACAAGAGCTATATCTCGCAGGCCAAGATGCGTATCCTTGCACCCGATATTGCCAAAATCAACGAGAAGTATCCCAATCAGGAAGACGCCTTGAAGAAGCAGCAAAAGACCATGGAACTCTATCGCCAGGCGGGTGCCAACCCCATGGGCGGTTGCTTGCCCATGATGCTGCAGATGCCCATCCTGTTCGCGATGTTCACTTTCTTCCCCTCGTGCATCGAGTTGCGTGGTCAGTCCTTCCTGTGGGCCAAGGACTTGAGTGCTCCCGACAAGATTGTCGAGTGGACGGGACAGATTCCCTTCATTACCAACTTCTTTGGTAACCACGTGAGCCTCTTCTGCCTGTTGATGACGATCACCAACATCCTGTACACCTACATGACGACCAAGTCGCAGCCCTCGTCGCAGTCGATGCCGGGCATGAAGGTGATGATGTACATGATGCCGCTGATGTTCCTTGTGTTCTTCAACAACTATGCATCGGGTTTGAGTTACTATTACTTCATCTCGCTGTTGATCACCATCATTCAGACCTATAGCTGCCGCTTATTTGTCACCGAGGACAAGGTGCGCGCCACCATCGCCGCCAACGCTGCCAAACCCAAGAAAAAATCCAAGTGGATGGCTCGCCTTGAAGAGGCCCAGAAAATGCAGCAACAGCAGCAACAGCGCCAGCAAAAAGGCAAGCGTCGCTAATTTTTGGTACGATAATTGCAACTTTTAGGTTATACCATACGTCTAATAGATGCAATTACTAACCATTAAATAAGTAAAGATATGTATATCCATCAGTGCCCCGAGTGCGGCAAGCAGTATAGCACTCAAGAGAAGGTGAATCGCGTGAAGTGCCCTTATTGTGGTGCTGAGACCAATGTATCCTACTCCGAGCAGGAGAGGCATAACTATCAGGAGCAGTGGCGCCAGTTCAGCGACCAGGCTACGAGCGCAATGGACAGCGTGTTCAACAACGGTCCCTCGGGCAAGAGCCGCGGCATTGCCGGCCTGCTCGCCATCCTGATGGGTTGGTGCGGATTGCACTACTTCTACATCGGCAAGACCTCGGCTGGCGTGTTGTTCCTGCTCATCGCCATCCTCTCGTGCGGTATCCTGGCCACAATCACCACCATCATCTCGATCATCCAGGGTGTATTGTTCTTCACCTCGACGCAGCAAGAGTTTGAGCAGAAGTGGGTTTACAGCCCCAGCAACTTCCCGCTATTCTGATCCCCCCCTTGACGCAAGGGTTTTGCGTCTAGACAAACGTGACTCTGCCTATGGGTAAACGCCAAGTGCCTACACGACCCGACTACATCAAGTGGCTGCTCCTTGCCGGGGCAGCAGCACTTGTTGTGTTTATGGGGCTTTATGTGATGCGGCACTATATTTTGCCCCGCTCGGTGACGGTGGACCGCTACCGCTATCCCGTGGCAGGACTCGACATCTCGAATCACAACGGTGACATCGACTTTGACGCCGTGTGTGCCGACGATTATCAATTTGTCTTCATCAAGGCCAGCGAGGGCAAGACCCACAAGGACGCCGCCTTTGACCGCAACTATACCGCGGCGCGTGAGGCGGGCCTCAAGGTGGGCGCCTACCACTTCTTCCGCAAGAACCGCACGGGCAAGGAGCAGGCCGATAACATGCTGGGTGCCATACAGGGAAAACACTTTGACCTGCCGCTGGTCATCGACCTCGAGGACGACTGGGGGAACGGCGCCACCACTGGCCGCGATACGGCTCTGGAGCGCGTCTTGGAGATGATCAGCATCCTCAAGGACAAGGGCTATGACGTGATGATTTATACCAACCTGAACGGCTATAACAAGTATTACAAGGACATGTTGGGCGATTGTGCATTGTGGTTGTGCTCGTTTACCAGTCCCGACCTCCTGCCCGACATGCCGCACTGCATCCAGCAATATAGTCACTGGGGCACCGTCAACGGTGTGAAAGGCGACGTGGACCTGAACGTCTATCGTGGCACCAAGCGCGAGTGGAACCGTTTTCTGGAACAAGTGAAACAACCTGAATAATCAATATCTACCTGCCTGCTATGAAGAAAACTATTCGATATATCACCGCGTTGACAGCACTGATGCTCATGTGGCTCATGGGAGTCCAGGACGCCAGTGCCTCGGTCTATACGTGGAGCCGCTATGACCTCTCGTTTGAGACCCCCGATGGCGGATTTGTGACTTATAATACGCCCACGCGCTTCGAGATCCAGTGGGAAGACATGGTCATGACCGTGCAACTCTACAGCCAGGACAAGGGTGACGAGAAAAAGATGCTTACCGAGAACCTGCAGCGCAAGGCCTTGGGTTACAGCATGTATGACCTGCATGACGGCAAAATCAAGGTCAAGGGCTTCAAGAAGACTTATAGCATCGACGGCACTATGCCCGACGGCTCGCGGGCAATCATTGCCGACATCGTGAGCAAGCATCAGAACCTCATTATCGAGGTCACCGTCAACTACTTGTATGGCAATAGGGAAATCGTCGAGGACATGATCAAGAGCTTCGCCGAGAATAAGACCCAACAGCCCAACCACGAGCGCAAGCACCAAAAGGTGCAGCCCAAGCATAAGGCTGACAAGGAAAAGCAGAAAAAACAAGAACCTGCACGTCCCGCGCGCAAGGAGAAACTTTATGACGCTTGACCGTTGCCCCTCTAAACCCAGAAATTTAACCACTAAAGAATATAGCCCAAAGATGAAAAAGATGACATTACACGCCTGGATGATGGCAATGATGATGACGGTGAGCATGACCGCCATCGCACAGCAAAGCGAGAAATCTGAGGTGGAGAGCAATAGCATGCTCTATGCTCCACTAGTGTATGACAACTATACCCAAGAATCGTCGATGAAATCGGGCAAAAGCGGTAATGACCTCTACTCGCTCGATGCCGGCGACGCTTGGCTCGAAGATGTGCTGGCCAATTCAAACCGCACCCAAGCAATCCGCCAGCGTGCGATGATCGACAATCCGCAACTGGTGGCCTATAACGCCAACCGCCTGCCTGCTGCTCCGCCCGAGGGCGTGATCGACGCCGACCCCCATCAGGGTATGCTCACCATTGCCCCTCCCCAGGTCGAAGTTGAGAATGTTACCCCTCCCGAGGCTCCCGCCGTGCCCATCCACAACTGGTTGCACGTGTTCAATGCCTCGTTGCAGTTCACCCAGGCCTACATCAGTGGCAACTGGTACCAGGGCGGCGAGAATAACCTTGCACTGCTGGCCAACCTCAACTGGAATTGCAACCTCAATCAGGATATCCACCCCAATTGGTTGTTCAACAATTCGTTGTCCTATAAGCTCGGTATCTCGACCACTCATGGCGACAGCATCCGCAAGTACCTCATCAACGAGGATAATTTCTTGTTCACCTCGCAGTTGGGTTACAAGGCAGTGAAGAATTGGTACTATAGTGCCATGTTCCAGTTCACGACCCAGTTCCTGAACAACTACAAGACCAATACCCGAACGATGACCGCAGCGTTTCTCTCGCCTGCCGAGTTTAACATCGGTCTCGGTATGACCTATAGCTACAAGAAGGCTGATGACCGCATGTTCACCCTGGCCATCGCGCCCTTCTCCTACAACCTGAAGTATTGCCGCAATATCACCGACATCGACCAGACCCGCTTTGGCATCGATGCGGGCAAACACAGCAAGAGTGCCTTCGGTAGCAACTTCGAGGCCAAGTTGTTGTGGCGGTTCAACCCCAACGTGATGCTCACCTCCAGGCTCTATATGTTCACCAACTACCAGTATGTGCAGGGTGACTGGGAGAACACGCTTGACCTGTCAATCGGCAAGTACCTGACTACCCAGTTCTTTACCCACCTGCGCTTTGACCGCTCGCATCCGCGCGATAACGACTGGAACTACTGGCAGTTCAAGGAAATCCTGAGTTTGGGTATCATTTACCGCTTCGCTACGGTCAATTAAGTCATGCCCTGCCGCGCCGTGCTCATATTGTCGCTCCTGCTCCTGTCATTGCCGCTCACGGCACTGGCACGGAATGAAGGCGTACCTAAAAAGTCGGTCATTCTCGACGGACTGGATGTGGACTCGATGCGCGTGCGGCTCGATGAAACCGACATGCAGCCCTTGGAGGGCATCTGGTATTATCCCAACGAGGAGATGACCCTGGGCATCGAGCGCTATCGCGGTGAGCACAACATCGGCTACCGCATCATCTTGCTCGACTCGCCCGACATCAATGTCGTGCCGGGGACGGTTATCGGTTATATCGCCAGTAGCGCTGTCGATAACAAGTACCAGTTGTGGCTTTACAGCCAGCGTGACCGCGTGACCCTGATCAAGCCGCTCAAGTGTGTCGCCACGCTCAACAGCACGGCCACCACGCTTACCTTCGATCCGCCGCACTGGAGAGTTAAGGTCCGCGTCAATATTGCGCGCTTCTTGCCCACCTTATTCAATGGCGTGAGCATTATCCCCGAGAAAGTGGGGGAGAACTTGCCCATTGGCTTCCGTAAGATTTATCCCGAGGGAGGTGATGGCAACTCGTTTAACCACATTCGTTACTTGTGATGAAAGGTTGGAATAAACATATTTTAACACTTCCGCTCCTCCTGTTCATGATGGCGTTGCTGTTGTGCACCAATACATTAGATGCTAGGACGCGCACAACGCGCAAGAACCTGCGCAGCACCGAGGTGCCTATTGCCGTGCTGGAGTCCAGTGATGGCCTCTTGCCCGACAGCCTGCTGCAGGTTGACCCCAATGCAGTGACGCTGAAGGGCTTCAGCAAGCGCGCCAGCGACAGCAAGGAATCGTTTTTCATCACCAACAACACGAGCCATCGCATGAGCGCCGTCAGGCTGCTGCTGCGTTACACGACCATGCAGGGCGAGATGCTCACCCAGCGCGCGGTCAATGTACCCGTGAACCTCAAGCCCGGTGAGACCAAGCTGGTCAGCATCAAGTCGTTTGACGTCCAGCGCCTGTTCTACTATTACGCCGGGCCGCAGCCGCGCAAGTCGGCAACGCCTTTCCAAGTGGCTTTCCGCTTGACGGGTTATGACATACCGGTGGGTAACTGAAAAAGAATCAATTTTATCGATATAAACCATTAAACAAAAGAAGAATGAAACATCTTTCAATGAAACTGTTATCGGCCGCCTTGCTGGCTCTTGCCAGCTGGAGTGCCGCCGATGCCTGCACCAACCTGCTGGTGGGCAAGAACGCCAGTGTTGATGGCTCGACCATTATTACCTATGCCGCCGACAGCCACACCTTGTACGGCGACCTGCAGTATCTGCCTGCAGCCGACCATGCTCCTGGTGCCATGCGCGAAATCATCGATTGGGACAGCGGCAAGCGTCTGGGTGCCATTCCCGAGGTGCCTCACACCTATGCCGTCGTGGGCAATATGAACGAGCACCAGGTGACTATCGCCGAGAGCACTTGGGGTGGCCACGAGCAGTTGTGGGACACCACGGGCACTTCGATCATCGACTACGGTAGCCTGATGTACATTGCCCTGCAGCGTTCCAAGACTGCCCGCGAGGCCATCAAGTGGATGACCGACCTGGTAGCTAAGTACGGCTATGCCAGCGAGGGTGAGTCCTTCTCGATTGGTGACCCCAACGAGATTTGGATCATGGACATGATTGGCAAGGGTCCTGGTGAAATCGGCGCCGTTTGGGTGGCAATCCGCATTCCCGATGACTGCATCGCCGGCCATGCCAACAATCCCCGTATCTGGAAGTTTGACATGAAGGACAAGAAGAACGTCATGTACAGCAAGGACGTTATCTCGTTTGCCAAGAAGAAAGGTCTCTTCAACGGCAAGGATTCAGAGTTTGCCTTCGCACCCGTTTACCAGAAGTTTGACGCTGGTGCCCTTCGCGGCTGTGATGCCCGTGTGTGGAGCTACTTCAACCGTTTCCACAAGGGTATGGACGCTTATCTGCCCTTTATCTACGGCAAGACCAGGCAGGATACCGACGTGATGCCCCTCTACATCAAGCCCGACCGCAAGATCAGCGTGCGTGACATGCAGGAGATGATGCGTGACCACTTCGAGGGCACTCCGTTTGATATGACCGTCGATCCCGGTGCAACCACTGCCTATGGCGTGCCTTACCGCTGGCGTCCCATGGACTTTGAGGTGGACGGCGTGAAGTATAGCCAGGAGCGTGCTATCGCCACTCAGCAGACCGGTTGGGTGTTTGCCGCACAGATGCGCTCATGGATGCCCGACGAGGTGGGTGGCTGCTTCTGGTTTGGTGTTGATGATGCCAATACCGCAGTCTTCGTGCCCATGTACTGCTCGATTACTCAGGTGCCCGAGAGCTACCGCCAGGGCAAGGCCGACATGTACACGCTGGATTGGGATTGCGCATTCTGGGTAAATAACTGGGTGGCCAATCAAGCCTATGCCCGTTATTCCCAGATGATTGGCGACATCCGCAAGGTACAGGGTAACCTTGAGGACGGTTTCGCCAAGCAGCAGCCCATCATCGAGGCCCAGGCCACGTCGTTGCTTACCACCGACCGCGAAGCCGCTATCCGTCTGTTGACCAATTACTCGGTCAATGCCGGTCAGGATGCCACCGCACGCTACAAGAAGCTGGGTGAGTATCTGTTCGTGAAATACCTTGATGGTAACGTCAAGAAGGAGAAGGACGGCAAGTTTGAGCGCAACGAGGCTGGCACGCCAGTGTCGCCCAATTGGCCTGGCTACACCCAGGAGTATTACGACATGCTCATCAAGGGTCCCAATGGCGGCGATCGCCTGAAGGTAGAAGAACCTGTTTGGCTGCCTTGATAAACTGACAATTGACTAGAAACCAAAACCGCATCGATATCCCATCGATGCGGTTCTGGTTCTGTTTACTTACTTTTTATGATGTTATTTTCAACTAATAACTAATTCACTTTCTCACGCTGCAAAATTACCCCTGTTTCTTGAGGTGTACAATCACATGAATTAGCCATATTTCCTGTTTTTCATCATCATTATAGGGGATTTTGCAAAAAACACGACGCTATGGTCTGCTTTTTGCAAATTATTTGCTAACTTTGTTCACTGTAAAATCAATCAAAAACAAGCTAACGACTATGATGAAACGTTTATCAGTATTTGTTGCCGTGGTGATGTTGGCAATAGCCGGCCAGGCTCAATTGTTGTGGAAAGTGAGTGGAAATGGCTTGGGAAGGCCCAGTTACATCCTTGGGACCCATCACATGGCTCCAGCATCGTTGATAGACCAGATTCAAGGCCTGGATGCTGCCATCGAGGGGTGTGACATCGTTGTAGGGGAGATTGAGAAAGACATCCTCACCAGTCCAGAAGTGCAGGCGCGCATGGCTCAGGCCATGATTGCTCCGATTGACAGCACCCTTGACAAACTCTATACTCAGGACGAGTATCGCATCGTGGAGCAAGTGTTTAATAAGTACTTCAGCACCATGGGCGTGAAACTCAGCCAGATGAAAACGTTGAAGCCCAGCGCCATCAGCACCCAGTTGCAGGCGATGCAGGCCATCAAGTATTTCCCCAACTTTAATACCAACGAGCAGATTGATATCAAGGTGCAGGAACGCGCTAACGAGGCTGGACGTCCTTCGGCAGGACTCGAGACCATCGAGGAGCAGATAGACCTGCTGTTCAACGGCCCCTTGACCGAGCAGGCTAAGGGCTTGTTGGAGGCCTGCAAGCAAGACGAATTTTTCCAGAAACAGTCGGTAGCACTGGCCGATGCCTATATGTCTCAAGATCTGGACCAGATGCTCGCGGTCATGACCGATGCCACCATGGGCGGAGACAGCGAGGAAGATATGGATGCGCTCATCTATAACCGTAACCGCAATTGGGTAGAGAAACTCGTCAAGATGATGCCCGAGCGTGCTGCACTGGTCTGCGTCGGTGCTGGACACCTGCCCGGTGAACAGGGACTGCTGCAGATGCTGCGTGATCGCGGCTACACCGTTGAGCCCATGCAGTAATTTTCTATCAGTTGTTGTGCAGATGACAAAAATGCACTATCTTTGTCGCATTATTCAACAATACTAGATTAATTTTGGACCCTGACCCGTTATCGTGCCTATTATCGGTACTTTGCACAGCGAACACTAATCCGCTTGTCACTTTCAACACGCCCAATATGGGCAGTATCATCGCCATTATTGTCGCCGTCCTGGGACTTTTCCTGTCGGCTTTTAACTCGGGCAGCGAGATTGCCTATTTCTCGTTGCGCCCCGATGATGTTGACGACATTGAGGATGCACACCGGCGGGAACGCGTCCGCGAGCTACTCGCCAATCCCGAAAAACTGCTGGCCACAATTCTGGTGGGCAACAACCTGGTGAATATCATGATCGCCATCGTGTTGAACTACGCGATGAACCAGATATTTAACTTTCACAGCACGGTGGTCAATTTCATCGTCCAAACCGTCATCTTGACGTTCCTGATTCTGCTCTTTGGCGAGGTGATTCCTAAACTCTATGCCACCAACTTCAATGTCAAGTTTGCCGCGATGGCATCGGCGCCGCTCAAGGCGGCTGTCGTCTTGTTCTCGCCGCTGACCGCCCTGCTGGTGCGCAGCACCAGCATCGTCAACAAGGTGGTGCCCAGCCAGACCGAGGAACTCTCGGTCGATGACCTCACGCGCGCCCTGGAGGTGAGCGAGGTCAAGAATCCCGATGAGAAGGAGTTGCTCGAGGGCATCCTCTCCTTCGGCGACAAGACGGTGAGCGACATCATGCGCCCCCGTGTTGACGTGGTGGACATTGATCAGGAAGACACCTTCGACGAGGTGGTTCGCAAGGTTATCGATACGGGCTACTCCCGCATGCCAGTATATGAAGAGACGCCCGACAATATCAAGGGTATCCTCTATGCCAAGGACCTCTTGCCCTACATCGGCAACCGTGACAACACCTTCAAGTGGCAGACACTCATGCGTCCCGCCTATTTCGTGCCCGAGACCCGTATGCTCGACGACCTGCTGGAGGACTTCCGCCGCAAGAAGATGCACATGGCTATCATCGTCGATGAGTATGGTTGCACTCAGGGTATCGCCACGCTCGAAGATGTGCTCGAAGAAATCGTGGGCGACATCAATGACGAGTATGACACCGAGGAGAAATTCTATAACCGCATCAACAAGAACACCTGGATGTTTGACGGCAAGACGCTATTGAGCGACTTTGCCCGTGTGCTCGATATCGATGAAGAGGAACTGGGCGAGCATGCCGAAGAGGCTGAGACTATCGCTGGCTTCCTGCTGGATCTCAAGGGTGAATTTCTCAAGGAGAAAGAAGTCGTCAACTACGGCCGTTTCACGTTCACTGTCACTAAAGTTGTGAAATACCGCATTGCCAAGGTCAAGGTCACTATCAACGACGAGGAAGAATAGGCTTTATCGGTGGGGGTATAGCATAGTACTCACCATTTGGCACGCGATTTGCTGTAATGCCTTGCAGTAATGACCATTAATCATCAATCAGGATGTCAGCAAACAAGAATTTCAACCTCGATGACTATGCTCAGTACTTCAACGACAGCAAGTTGTGGAAGAAACTGAGAAAGGTGGCGCAAAAGGCGGGCCGCAAAGCCGTCTATTATGTGCTGGTGCTCTATTACGTCTCGCGTGACCCCACAGTTCCTACCAGCTTGAAACTCAAGGTGCTGGGTGCGTTGGGTTACTTTATCCTGCCCTTGGATTTCATTCCTGATATCATTTTGGGCCTCGGCTTCACCGACGACCTGGCCGCGCTGGCCTGGGCACTGTTCACGTTGAAGAAGTACATCACGCCCGAGATTCAACGCAAGGCTCGCGAGCGGCTGCGCGAATGGTTCGGCCCCGAAGAGGGAGAGGAGGGCGACCTCACTATCCCACATTTCGACCCCAACGACCCGCGCATCATCGATGTCGATGCCGTGGAGTATTGATGAATAGGATAATGTTGTGATATAAAACAAGGGTGGGCACCAATGGCGTCCACCCTCATTCCCTTAGGGTTGGGATTAATTCCTTTGTTTAGTTCTGTTCCTCCTTGGGAGCCTCGATCACGTTAATGTAGATGTGACCAGCGCGGTGCTGGAACTCTACAGTACCATCAACCAGAGCATACAAGGTGTGGTCCTTGCCCATGCCAACATTTACGCCGGGACGATGCTGAGTTCCGCGCTGACGGCGGATGATGTTACCGGCCTTGGCAAACTGACCACCAAAAATCTTCACGCCGAGGCGTTTGCTTTCGCTCTCGCGGCCGTTCTTTGAACTGCCGACACCTTTTTTATGTGCCATAATCTAGAGTTGTGATTTTTAAATGGTTAATTAAGCAATGACTTCTTTAATCTCAAGCTGAGTGAACTGCTGGCGATGACCGTTCAGACGGCGATAGCCTTTGCGACGTTTCTTCTTGAAAACGATAATGTGTTCACCTTTCACGAGGGGAGCCTTAACCTCGCAAACAACCTTTGCACCTTCGACGGTAGGTGCGCCAACCTTAACGGCACCGTCGGCATCCACGAGCAGGACGCGGTCGAACTCTACAGAGTCACCTTCCTTGCGCTCGTCGCCGAGATAGTGGACATACAACTTCTTGCCGCTCTCGACACGGAACTGTTGTCCCTGAATTTCTACAATTGCGTACATTTGTTAATCTTGTAGTTTAAATGTTTGTCCCTGAGGCGGTCACACCATGTTGTGCAACGCTTTGCTAAGCCCCGCGGGCACTAATGCGGGTGCAAAGGTAATACTTTTCCCCGAACTGGCAAGCCCTGATAAGGGAATTTTTTTAAAAATCACCATTTTAAGAGCCCGCAAGTGACTAATAGTGACGGGATAAGGAATTACTGGATGGGGTAGGGATAGGTGATGTCCCACAGGAAGAGGGCGTGGCCGGGCATGGAGGTGCCGGCAGCGCAGCGGTCCTTTTGTTCGATGACTTGGCAAAATTCCTCGACGGTCATCTTGTGCCGACCTACCTCGACGAGGGTACCGACGATGGCGCGAACCATATTGCGCAGGAAACGGTCGGCAGTGATGGTGAAGACCCACTGCTCGCCTTCACGCGCCCACTGGGCGTGGGTGATGCGGCAGTTGTTGGTCTTGACGTCGGTGTGCAGTTTGGAGAACGACGTGAAGTCGATATAATCCATCAAGTGGGCCGCGGCCTGGTTCATCAGGTCGAAGTCAAGGTCTGGTGGACATTTCCAACTGAGCGGGTACAGGAAGGGGTCTTTTCTCGTTACGGCGAAGTACTTATAGGTGCGGCTGGTCGCATCAAAGCGGGCGTGAGCATCGTCATGGACCTGCTTGATGCTGTAGATGGCAATATCGGGCGGCAATAGGGCATTGAGGCCGTGAATGAGGCGCTCGATGTCGGCGATGGGCTGCTCCGTATCAAAGTGGGCAACCATCAGGCGCGCGTTCACGCCAGCATCCGTGCGGCCAGCCCCGGTAACGGGCGTGGGCACACGCAACAGTGTCGCCATCGCCTCCTCGACGACCTGCTGCACCGACGTGTCCTGGGGCTGCACCTGCCATCCATGGAAAGCCGCCCCCCTGTAACCGAGCTTGATGAAGTAGCGCATTGTTCTAGATTTTCTAGATTATCTAGATAAACTAGAGGATCTAGAGTCACTTCTCTAGATAGGTGTAGCCGTAGAGGCCGCTGCGGAAGTTGCGGACGAACTCGTTGCCCTCCTCGCTGGTGATCTTGCCAGAGCGGATGGACTCGCTCACCCAGGTCTCCACGTTCCTGACGAGTTGCTTGGGGTTGAACTCGACGTAGTCGAGTACCTCGGCAACCGTTTCGCCGTCAATCACTTGGTCAATTTCGTAATGGTCCTTAAAGACGTTGATATGGACGGCATTGGTGTCGCCGAACAGGTTGTGCATGTCGCCCAGGATCTCCTGATAGGCGCCCACGAGGAAGATGCCCAGATAGTAGTGCTGGCCAACCTTGAGCTTGTGGACAGGCAGCGAGTGGGCGATGCCCTGCGACGAGATGAAGTTGTTCAACTTGCCGTCGCTGTCACAGGTCATGTCCTGCAAGGTGGCAAAGTGGGTGGGTCGCTCGGTGAGGCGGTCGATGGGCATTACCGGGAAGACCTGATCGATGGCCCAAGCGTCGGGCAACGACTGGAACAGCGAGAAATTGCAGAAATATTTGTCGGGCAACATGCGGCTCACCGAGCGCAACTCGTCGGGGGCGTGCTTCATGTTGCGCACATAGTTGTCCACGTCGCGGGCGATGGACCAGAAGAGCTTCTCGACCATGGCGCGGGTGCGCAGGTCGATGAGTCCCAGCGAGAATCGGTCGAGAGCCTCGTCACGAATCTGGAGGGCATCGTGCCAGTCCTCGAGCAAGCGTGCCTGGTTGATTTTGTCCCAAATTTCGTACATGTCGCGCACCAGTTCATCATCGTTCTCGCTCACGGCATCCACCTTGTCGTCCCACTCGGGCAGCGACGTGGTCTCGAGCACGTCAACCACGAGCACCGAGTGATGGGCCGTCAACGAGCGGCCGCTCTCGGTGATGATGTTGGGGTGCTTGAGGCCGTTCTTGTTGCTGGCGTCCACCAGGGTATAAACGGCATCGTTGACATACTCCTGGATGCTGTAGTTCATCGAGTGGCTGCTGCCGCTGGAACGGGTACCGTCGTAGTCCACACCCAGGCCGCCGCCGATATCGACATACTCTACGTCGAAGCCCAACTTGGCCAACTGCACATAGAACTGTGCCGCCTCGCGAAGGGCGTTCTTGATGCGGCGGATTTTTGTGATCTGGCTGCCGATGTGGAAGTGGATGAGCTTGAGGCAGTCTTCCAGTTTGTGCTCATGCAGGTAGTCGATAGCGCTGAACAGTTCGCTGGTGTTCAGACCGAACTTGCTGCTGTCGCCGCCGCTCTCTTCCCACTTGCCGCTGCCGCTGCTCGAGAGCTTGATGCGGAAGCCGATGTTGGGGCGGATGTGCAGACGGCTGGCTACACGGTCAATGAGTTCCAGCTCGCTGAGCTTCTCCACCACGACAAAGATGCGGCGTCCCATCTTCTGGGCCAACAGGGCCAGTTCGACATATCCCTCGTCCTTATAGCCGTTGCAGATGATGACGGGATTGGCGTTCAGGTCGGTCATGTTGCTGGCAAGCACAGCGTGCAGTTCGGGCTTGCTGCCGGCTTCCAGGCCGATATTGAATTTCTTGCCGTGCCCGATAATTTCCTCCACGACCTGCCTCATCTGGTTCACCTTGATGGGATAGACGATGAAGTTGGCGGCTTGGTATTCATATTCCTTGGCAGCCTTCTTGAAGCAGCTGCTGATCTTGTCGATGCGGTTATCCAGGATGTCGGGGAAACGCAGCAGCACGGGCGCTGTCACCTTGCGCGAATGCAACTCGTCCATGACATCGGCCAGGTCCACGGGCACACAACTGCTCTTGGGCGTGACGGTGACGTGGCCGTTCTCGTTGATGGAGAAGTACTTGAGGCCCCAGCCTCCGATGTTGTAAAGTTCGGCGCTATCCTCGATGCGCCACTTGTTGATTGCTGACACGGCTCGGTATAATTAGTTTGTTGTACAATGCGGTTAAAAATGTGAGCGCAAAGATAGGGAAAAGTTTTCATTTTTCACTTTTTGGTGGCCAGTTTTCTAGCCGTGAGGCCAAAAAACAGGCAGGGGGGCATGCTTGCTCCCCTGCCGTGATGATGTTGGTTCAATCAGGATGATTAGTCCCAAGAGCCAGTCAACAGATAGTCGATCAGGGCCGAAACGTCGGCGATAGACACATCGGGGGTTCCATCACCGCTCAGGTCACAGTCTGCGTTTTCCAGGCTGATGCCAGTAGTGTCACCAGTGAGCAGATAGTCGATCAGGGCCGAAACGTCGGCGATAGTTACTTCTTCACTCAAGTCAACGTCGCCGCGCAGGCCAACGGGGGCTACATCCTTGGTCAGGCGCCATACGGTGAAGTGACCATAACTGTTTCCAGGGTAATACTGATAGATGGTAACACCATCCGCATCTACCTCGGCATTCAGCCATTGGCTCTGGAAGCCATTATTTGAATCAGAAGTTTTAGGCACGGTCACGATGGGTTCAGCGCCCGACTCAGCGATAGCGAAGCAGTCCAGGTAGTGAGTTCCTCCATCTTTGGTGGAGTAGATGAAGAATTCCTTGCCATCCCAAACCAGCGGGAACATGCCGTTGGTGTTTGCATGATTAGCGAGGTCAACCAGTGAAGCTGTGTAAAGGTTGTCTTCATACGATATTTTCCTGGGTTGGTCATTTCTGGACCAGTATAACAAGGCGTCGTCACCGTTGATGTCGGTGTAGGGCATGATGGTGACACAAGTAGTGGTGTTGATGCCATCTCCCGCCATATAATAGCAGTTGTCGATATCAACTTCTCCGCCAGCAATTCCTAAATGAGAGAAAGATGTTCCTTGGGTTGAGCCTGTTATCCAGATCTCGCCATCCTCCATGAGGTTACCTTTACCGAAACCGAGGAAGTCACAACGGCCAAGAACGGCACACTCTTCGGGAATGTCATAGTCTTTATACTCACCAGTGCTGGGATTGATGACTCGGATGCCTTCGGTCCAAGTATTGGGGAATTGGGTCAGGCTGACAATGATGTTGCCGGCATCGTCACGGCTGATACCGCAGTTCTTGCCACCAGGGAAAGTCACACCGGTCAAACCATTCTCGTCAATCTCATAGATAACAGGTGCTGTAGTAACTGTGGGTACACCATCAATCGTGTCAACAACCATCTTCTTGCTGTTCACATAGAACTTGCCGTCCATACCGAAGCCTTGACGAATCTCATAGCGATCTAAGCCGGTGACTGCTTGAGGATTCTGGAGGTTCCAGACCTGTTCGAGTTTGTAGCCGTCGGCGCTTGCACCAAGGGCCAATGCTGCCATGGCAGCAATAAGTAAGAATTTTTTCATAATGCAGTAATAAATTAGAGTTAATATAAATTGGAAATAAAAGTCAAGAAATGAATAAATTGTTTATTAGGTGGCAAATATATGAAAAAAAAGTGAGATTGCCAAATATTAAGGTTTTTTATTAAATTTTTAAGGATTTTCACCCGTCTGGTTTTTTTATTGCGAATTTCGCGAATTCGTACTAATGGCTTACCAATAGCTATAATCCTGAATTCATAGATGCACATCGTGTTGTAGAGAGCTATCCAGCAGTAACGGCCACGCCAAGGCGAGGCCCCGACGGCTAGACTGATAGTACTGTATTACGCATGTCGCAGTGGGTTTGTCGGGATTTGTGGGTGGGTGGAAAAAATATTGGTTTTTTTATAGTTGTTGTTCGGTAAATAATATATACCTTTGCAGGCGAAATGTAACAAGTCCACTCTCGAGTGGAGTTACTGTGGTGCAAAGATATGAGCAAGAGAGTTTCATTGGTGGAATTCGATGTCTATCAGCTATTTGGCATATAGTGTTATGTGGCTGGTAGGGCATGGGATGCCGCCTTTGTCATTTATCTACCATACCCCTTCAACCCGTGTCCCGTTTGGGGCATTGTGCGTGTAACTGTAAAACAACTTTATCAACATTAATAACACTAATTCAAAAAACGTTTTTTATGAAAAAATTACTAACTTTTCTATTAACCGCCCTACTGGCCTTCGGTGTCGGCTGGGCAGAAACTACTGTAACATTTGATTTGTCTACGGCCGCTTCTAGTGATGGCACTAAAATCACAACGCTTACGGACAGTAATACAGGTGTTACTTTGACTTTCAGTAAAAGTAATGGTAGCACTGATCCCGCTTGGTATTCCGGTGTAGTACGAATTTATGCAAATGGTAGTCTCATGGTGAACCATAGTCCCGAAAAAATTATCGGGATAGAGTTTACTGGATCTACCGCTTCTACGACAACTAATGGTGGACTTGCTAATTTTAGTGCAACTAATGGTACTTACTCCGTTACTAAAACAACTTCACCTTGTGAAGCAAGTTGGTCAGGCCCATATAATGCTGTAGTTTTTAATGTTGCATCTAGTAAACGTGTTTATCTTACCAAAGTTGTTGTTACAATTGAAGGTGGAAGCGCTATGGATGCTTGTGCTACCCCGACGTTCTCGCCTGCCGAGGGTTCTTACACCGAGGCACAGAATGTAACTATTTCTTGTGCTACAAGTGGTGCAACGATCCACTACACGACTGATGGCACAACACCCACGGCGAACAGCCCTGTTTACAGTAGTGCTATCAATGTAAGTTCTACTACAACGATTAAGGCCATTGCTACTGCAACAGGCTATAATGATAGTGATGTGGCAACAGCAACCTATACCATTACTGAACCCGCAGCTACGGTTACTTACGAGAAAATAACCTCAACCAGTGATCTTAAGAGTGGTGACTACTTAATTGTGTATGAAGATGGCAATCTTGCCTTTGACGGAAGTCTTTCAACACTTGATGTAGTAGGTAACAGCAAAAGCGTAACTATCACGAATGATGAGATTACGACAAGTGATAATATCTATTTCACTTATGATGCTACTGCAGGGACATTAAAGAGTGCCAGCGGCTATTACATTGGTCAAACAGCTAATGATAATGGTTTAGCAACAAGTACTAATACGACTTATGCTAATGCAATTTCGTTTGATAACGGTAATGCGGATATAGTATCAAAAAGTGCTCACTTGCGTTATAATTCAGCAAGTAATCAAACTCGTTTCCGTTACTTTAAATCATCAAGTTATACGAATCAAAAAGCAATCCAACTCTATAGAAAAAAGAGCACGGATCCGACGTTGACGCTTAGTCCTGCCTCGCAGGCTCTTGCTGATATTCCTTATAATGCTGCTTCGGGGGCCAAGACTACTGGTACCATCACAGTGACGGGTGCCCACTTGACGGGTAACGTGACCGTGAGCATCAGTGGCGCTGACTTCAGCGTTTCGCCCACGACCCTCACGCCTGATGACGACGGCTCGGTCAATGCTACCGTTACCGTGACCTATAGCGGCACCAGCACCACCGAGGTGACTGGCACTGTTACCGTTACCTGTGGCGACCTGACTGAGACGGCTACCGTGACTGCTAAAAAGGAGACTCCCCCTGCTCCCTCGTTGACGGTAAATCCTAGCACGCTTAACATCAACGACGATAACACAAGTGGTGCAAGGACTGGTAACTTCACGGTGACTGGTCGTAACCTGTCGGATAACGTCGGTGTGAATGTGCTTGCCGGTTCAGGCAACTTCTCGAGGACTACAAGCGACCAGACATGGGGCTTTAACTACGACCATAACACTGGCTCTGTGGACGGCACGGCTTATGTGACCTATGATGGCAAAGCTCTGAGTGCTACAGGTCGCGTTGATGCTCGAAACAACCAGACGGGCGACACGGTGAATGTGAACTACCTGTACACAGGTCCCATCTACATCATGGGTAACGTGAATAGTACTGGTTGGGCCACAAACAATGGTGTGCTCATGGAACGTGATGCATCCACTGGCATCTACAGCAAGACGCTGACGTTGCTCGAAAGCGGTAATGGTGATGATCATGCCTATATCTCGTTTACCAAGGCCCTGGCCACCACTGCCAGTGACTGGAACGCCATCGCGGGTGACCGCTTCGGTCCTCAGAGCAATGGCGACTGGACATTCTATGAGCAGTATGCCAATCAGCCTTGTGCCTTGGATACCACAGGCGGATATTATTCTATCAAAATGCCGGCTGGCGAATGGGTAGTGAGCATTGATCCTAGCACCAACACGTTCACTCTGGTGCCTCATGTGGCTGCTCCCGTCTTTGACCCTGCGGGTGGCCGCTATGAGACGGCTCAAGATGTGGAAATCACCTGCGCGAACACCGATGCCCACATCTACTACACCACCGACGGCACGGAGCCCAGCGCCAACAGTACTCCGTACACGGGTCCCATCACCGTCACCGAGTCCACGACGCTGAAGGCTATCGCCATCTATGGCGACTACAGCAGTACGGTAACCGAGGCGACCTACGTCATCAAGCCCATCGGCGCCGATGACTTTATCCTCGTTAAGAGCACTGATGACATTACCGCTGGCGACGAGTATGTGCTGGTATATACCAGTGAAACAGGTGTTCACCATGCTATGAGTACAAGTTACAGCAGTAGCGTGTATGGTGAAACCACTGATACTGATAACGATTTTACGCTTGCTGAAGGCGTTGTGACTCTGCTGCAAGATCCTTCAAACGTCAATGTCTTGACGCTTGAGGATACAGATGATGGTTATTTCTACATTAAGGATCATGTTGGTTATTATCTGTATTATACAGGTAGCAGCAATAACATACCTCATGACACTGAAAATGATAAGACTGATGCCTATAAATGGCAGATGACCATTGATGGTAATGGTGATGTTGTTATCAAAAATGTCAACACGAATGGCTCAGATGCTAGGTATCTGCAAAGTAATCCTCAAAATTCTCGCTATGCTTGCTACAAGACGTTGAGTAACCAGTATAATCCCAAGTTGTACAAGAAGGGTACTTCTTCGGTTCCTGCTCCGCAAATCACGCCTGCTGGTGGAACCAGCAACAAGCGCTTTGAGAGCTTTGATGTGACTATTACTGCTGCTGACGGCTGCACCATCTATTACACCACCGATGGTAGCAACCCGACAATCAACAGCACTGAATACACCGCTTCGTTCGAATTGCCCTATGGCTCAGCTCCCACTACCGTCAAGGCGATTGCCGTTGATGGCCAGGGCAACGTGAGCCGTGTTACCACTGTGGTTTACTATTGGAATAGGGCTACTGTTTCGATTAGTCCTGCATCACAGCGCGTGACAGGTGACGTGACTGTAACCATCACTTCCACTCCCGGCGATGCCACGGTGACCTATAAGGTTAATGGTGGCGCCGAGCAGGCTTATAGTGCTCCGTTCACCGTTCAGGTGAATGAGGAGAACCATAGCGTTACTGTTGTGGCTATCGCACGCAAGGGTGAATCGGTGGCTACCGACACCGTGACCTATACCTTCAAGAGCGACAAGGTATACAGCATCGCCGAGTTCCTGGCATTGGACAACAATGAGGAGGTGACCTTCGAGAGCCCCGTGACCGTGCTGTTTGACTATTCACAGAACGGCTCACAGGATTATATCTGGATTAAGGACCGTACAGGTTACATGAAGTTGTTTATCCAGCCCGGATTTGATTCTTCTTCATCGAAACCCCGCTACGATAATGGTGATGTGATTCCTCCAGGCTTTAAAGTAAAGAAGATTCTTTATACCGAACATGATGCAAGCTTCATTGAAGGCAAATCAGAAGATAACTCTGTTGATAATTTTGGATTGCCAACCGAGAGAGCCCTTGCTGATCCCGAGCAGGTGACCCTCAGTGAGTTGCTTGCCAACCCTGGCAAATACAATGACCGTTACATGTATATCAACAAGTTAAAAGTTACTGGCTATTCATCTCCAAATTACTATGTTGCTTCTGATGAAGATGGCGATGGAGATGCTGAGGTATCTGACAATAGTATCGTGTGCTACAACAAGTTCCCCACATGGAATGAAAAGAATGGTAACGGCCACACCGTTAGTATTCCCAATGGTGATGGCAATTACTATAATGTGACCTTCATCTTCCAGAAGTATGGTAGTGTTTATGAGATCATGCCTATCGAGTTCACCCTGTGGGAAGATAACAAGGTTCGTCTTGAGGACTTGGTTGAGACTGGTGTGAAGAATCAAGAGTACACCATTACCAACCCGCTGATTGCTGCCAAGGTGACTTGGGATGACAACCATAAGAAGTTCGCCATCTTCGCCAAGGACGATGAGGCGTATGCCCATAAGCGCAATCCTGGCGACCTCAAGAGCTACTTGATTGAGTATGAGAATGGTAGCTTTGTCAATAGCCTGCCTCAGGAGAAATATGACCAGAGCAACTGGGTGGAGATCTTGATCCCTGACGAGATCAGCACCACTGCCTTCACTAACAAGACGGCTTCTAATGATTACAATGGAACGCTTGGTGCCTTGCGGGACACCTACGAGGGCATGATTCTGGCTGGTGGAACCATCAACGGTACCTATATCGATGATTTCAATCCCACCATCGAGATGACGCATGCTCCCGCAGTGCCCACTTCGGCTTCGACCTATGCCCCCAACATCTATTGCACCGCCAACTTCCTGATCAGCAACCTGGGAGATAATGGTGCAACAAGCGGCCGCACTGATGAGTACGGTGGTCAGTACTTTATGATGGACGCCAAGCCTCAAGAGTTCTGCAAGGTCGTTTGGGCCTACTTTGAGGGCACAGATGACTACTTCGTGGCTCCTGCCCGCGGCGAAGGCGATGACATTGACATCAATGGTCTTGACTTCAAGGGCGGCTTCCTGGCTGACATGTCGTTGTGTGAGGAACAGAACGTGACGTTAGAAAGCCATGCAAAGAACCTCTTCACGGCTTCTAATGATGAGTCTTACCAAGGTGAGCAGGCGCTCTATAGCTTCAATGCTATTGTCCGCAAGAATAGTGCTTACTGGCAATCGACTGGCGGTAACGGCGCTCCCCGCCGCATCGTGCCCAAGGAAGATGGTGTCAGGGAAGGCACTCCCGCCTATATCGTTTACCCGCTCAGCTCTGGTGGCAACTCCGAGATCGTGACCGCAGTAGAGGATGTGAACGGCAAGAAGGTGGTTGACAGCGTGCGCTACTACAACCTCATGGGCCAGGAGAGCAAGTCACCGTTCGAGGGTATCAACATCGTTGTGACCCGCTACACCGACGGTTCGAGCTCGACTGCCAAGGTCCTGCGCTAACGCGCCTAGAACAGTAAATCGTGGCGCCCGCTGAGGGCGCCTCACGATACTCACCCCAATCGGGGGCGACCTGCTTTTTGACAGGCCGCCCCCGATTCATTTGCAATGGAATGTAGGGCCTCGCCTTGGCGTGGCCCTACAGGCTAGCCTCATGTGGGCTTGGGTGTGGTCGTTGGGGAACAGTATCCCCCGCCTGTTTTCGACCGAAAACGGGCGGGGGAGAATGCTGTGGAGCTTGTGTGAAGCGTCTATTAGATAGTATTGGTGTAGTAACCTAATTCTTTAAGTTCCTCTTTGCTGCGTTCCTTGCAGTGGAGGCCAATGTGTTCCATCTTGTAGGAGCCGTCTTTCATGACGGTGATGCGCACGAGCAGGTCATCGCCGCCGTTGGGGTGATCGACAAAGTTCATCGAGGGCATGGTGATGTGGCGCACACCGCCAAACATGCGGTCATCCCAAGCATGAACGTGGCCGTAGAACATGATGGTCGTGTTCCAGTCGGCGAGTTTGTCCAGGATGTAGTACAACTCCTCGCGGCAATAGGTCGAGGCGAACTCATTGAGCGATGGGCGGAAGATGTTGGTGTGGGTGAACACAAAGGTGTTGCGGATCTCTTTCTTGTCGCGCTGCAGGATGCCGTTGTCGAGTTGCTCAATCTGGAACTGGCCCAGTGTGCCGTTGGCCGAATCAAGGAATATAAAGCGGTCGTATTTCTCCGAGTTTCCCATCTGGACGGTGAATTCGTAGAACGAACTCCTGAAGAGGTTGCAATAGAGGGCCCAACCGTTGTGGGTGATGTCGTGATTACCTACAACAGGATAAAATGGCAGATAGGTGGGCATATTAAGAAGATCGCTTTGTTTATAGAGATCTCCGGTTCTTTTGTCAATGAAAATTGAGTCTGCAGGGAAATTCTCGTTAATGTAAGGCTCTAGGTATTTATCCCACCAATCTTCTGTCGCACGGTAGAGTGCCAGTGCGGTATTCTCATAGTACTCGGCCTTGGTGTCGGCCAGGTCGCCCAGGTGGCAGTAGAACAGGTCACCGTGCTCGATGCCTATTTCCAGCATTTCGCTCAGGCGTCCCGGGTCGTAGGTGATGTGGCTGTCGCTGCCCACAATGAACGAGTACTCCTCGATGCTGTCAGGCAGGGTTTTGTCCCAGGCCATGTCAAATACTGCATAATTGGCCAGGGATTGTTTCACTCGGTCATCCACACTGGTGTTGCCGATGAGCACACCCGTGGGGCTGACTTTATCGCACGAAGTGAATAATGTGGTTGTGGCCATCAGCGAGATGGCGGCCATAAAGGCATATGCTGTTGTCTTTTTCATCGTTATTTCCATCTATAGATTACACCTATTTTACCTGTTGTCTCATATTTGCTTGCCAATTGGCTCATCGATCCTGCTGGACGAACGTTGAACTCGCCGAACAACTTCATGTTGGGCTTGATGCGGTAATAGAGGTCCAATCCCCAGTTGATGTTCCAGTTCTCGTAGTAGAAGTCGTCATAGTTGCGGAAGAGCAGGCCCACGTTCCATTTGTTGGTGCGGGGTCTTAGGGTAGCGTGTGCACCAAAGGTGAGTGTAATGGGCTCGGTATAGTGGTCGCCCATCATGTTGTAGCCGATAAAGGATCCACCCAAGGTGATGTCCCAGTATCCGCGCTCAAACCTTACCGAAGCATTACCCACGTTCTCGTTGGTGTTATACTTGTGGTAATGGTTGAACATGTATTCGGCCGATGCAAACATGTGGAAGGACCTGATTTTGAGGTGGTATTCACCTTTGGCCTTAAATCCATACAGTTGCTTGGTGTACTGCAGGTTGGCACCACCGTCAACGCTCCAGTGGTCGTTGAAGTAGTGCTTGTAGTGGATTGTGTTGCCGACACAGTGACCTGTAATGATGTTGTCGCCAGTCGTGAGTGAAGCCGAGGCCTCGTTCTTGTTCGTCCCGTCAAAGGTGTGGTCGCCACTATAGTATTGGGCCATAGCGGTGCTGGCGGTGAAAACGAGCATCACGGCGAGGAATAAACGTTGTAGATGATGCATTTTCTTAAAAACTTTGTTGATAGTAATGTCTATTCTTTCTTTTTTTGTAGTGCAAAGGTATATTTTTTTTTGTGATTTGTGCATTCGTAAGAATAGTAAAAAAAGAAATTATAGAGAAATTATTGTACCTTTGTCCCGAAAAAACGGTTAATTTCTAACACTATGATTATCTTGATGATTAACGTAAAATACCTGTTTTGGCTCGCCTTGGCGACCATTGTCCTCGTCTCGTGTGCAAGGATAATGAGTAAGAGTTCAACTCGTGGCGACAAGGTGTTGCTCACGCCATATGCCAGCGTCAATGCTGATGAGTTCCAGTCACTGATTGCCGACCCCACTGTGCAGTTGCTTGACGTGCGCACTCAGGAGGAATTTGACGAGGGCCACATCGCTGGCGCCCTGTTGGTCGATGTGAACGACAGCGCCTTTGTCGAGAAGGCCATGGCTGTTCTCGACGTGAATCGTGCAGTTGCCGTGTATTGCCGCAGTGGGCGTCGCAGCGCCCGAGCCGCCAGTTTGCTCAGCGAGAATCGCTTCAAGGTGACCAACCTCAATGGCGGCGTGATCGCTTGGCAGGATTCGGGTAAAGTCCTGGTGAAATGACCACCCGCAAGCATCATCATGTGGTGGCCGCCGTTATCGAGGTGGACGGCAAGGTGCTGTGCATGCAGCGCGGCGTGACGCGCTACCCTTACACGAGCTACCTGTGGGAGTTTCCTGGGGGCAAGATTGAACCGGGAGAGACGCCCGAGCAGGCCCTGCACCGCGAGTTGCTCGAGGAGATGGACCTCGATGTCGAGGTTCACGAGCTGCTGGCCACTGTCACCCACGATTACCCCGATTTTACCATCACCCTTGCCGCCTATCGCTGCACGGCCTTGACGACCGATTTCATCATGCGTGAGCACTCCTCATCCCAGTGGCTGCCATGGCACGAACTGCCGTCATTGACGTGGTGTGCCGCCGACGAGCGCCTCATTGCCCTCTTCCCGACAAAAAGATAAAAATCCTGTATTTGTTGTGGGTTCTTTTTTAGGGCGGCATTGTTAACAAAAAATACCTTTCTAGAATTTGCCCGACCACAAAATAATACTTATCTTTGCAGCAGATATATAATAATGTTTTTTCCCAATTATATTAAAAAACTATTATGGTAAATTACAAGGATTTAGGTCTCGTGAATACCCGCGAGATGTTTGCCAAGGCAGTTGATGGCGGTTATGCCATCCCCGCATTCAACTTCAACAACATGGAGCAGTTACAGGCTATTATCAAGGCTTGCGCCGAGACAAAGTCGCCCGTTATCCTGCAAGTTTCCAGTGGTGCCCGCAAGTATGCCAACCAGACGCTGCTGCGTTACATGGCCGAAGGCGCTGTTGAGTATGCCAAGGAGTTGGGCTGGGAACATCCCCAGATTTGCCTCCACTTGGACCATGGTGACACCTTTGAGCTCTGCAAATCCTGCGTGGACTTCGGTTTCTCGTCAGTAATGATCGACGGTTCGTCCCTCCCCTATGAGGAGAACATCGCCCTGACCAGGAAGGTTGTGGAATATGCCCATCAGTTCGACGTAACCGTTGAGGCCGAGCTGGGCGTTCTCGCTGGCGTTGAGGACGACGTAGTGGCCGAGGAATCACACTACACCAAGCCCGAGGAGGTCATCGACTTCGCTACCCGCACGGGTTGTGACTCGCTGGCCATCAGCATCGGTACCAGCCACGGCGCTTACAAGTTCAAACCCGAGCAGTGCACTCGCGACCCGCAGACCGGCAAGCTCGTTCCTCCTCCCCTGGCATTTGACGTGCTCGAGGAGATCGAGAAGAAGTTGCCCGGATTCCCCATCGTGCTCCACGGCTCATCGAGCGTTCCCCAGGAGTATGTTGACATCATCAACAGCCACGGTGGCAATCTGCCCGATGCAGTAGGTATCCCTGAGGACCAGTTGCGCAAGGCCGCCAAGAGCGCCGTTTGCAAGATCAACATCGACAGCGACAGCCGTCTGGCCTTTACCGCAGCAGTTCGCAAGGTCTTCGTTGAGAAGCCCGGTGAGTTTGACCCCCGCAAGTACTGCGGTCCCGCCCGTGACGAGATGGTACGCCTCTACAAGCACAAGATCATTGAGGTGCTTGGTAGCGATGGCAAGGCCGAGTAATCAGGCAACTGCTAACTGAATCCTGCAAGGTCGCTTGCACCCCTCATCCAGGGGGCAAGTGGCCTTGCTTGCACATTATCCCACTCATGGGAGACTTATGGCCTTGAATTTCAATTATTATAAATGGTTGATATTCAGGAGATAATGTTAAGTCTCTAAAAAATCTACTAAAAATAATCGTTAAAAAATTTGGTCAGTTCCCAAATCAGCATTACCTTTGCACCGCTTTACGAAACAAAGGCGTTTCGGTAAGTGCGATCGGGGTGTAGCTCAGTCCGGTTAGAGTACGCGTCTGGGGGGCGTGGGGTCGCTAGTTCGAATCTAGTCACCCCGACATCGCAAAAAGTGCTGATAGTCATTGATTATCGGCACTTTTTTAATTTTCAACAGCATGTGTTAGATATGATGAAACGTGTGGTTATAATGTTGATGTTGGCGGTGGCATTGCCTTCGCTGGCACATTCGTGGTTGGGTGGTGACATCTCGATGATGACGTCTAATGCCCGCAATGGTGTTATTTACAAGGATTCATGTGGTGTTACTGTTGATCCCTATGACTTGTTCAAGCAGCAGGGGTGGAACATGATGCGTGTGCGGCTGTTTGTGGACCCGCAAAATGCGCCTGGTAACCATCATGATCAGGGTGTGTGCCAGGATCTGGATTATGTCATCGACCTGTGCAAGACCATCCGAGCACGTGGTTTTGAGGTGATGCTCGATTTCCACTACAGTGACACGTGGGCCGACCCTGCAAAGCAGTTCACGCCCAAGCGCTGGGAAGGCTTGGATGCCAAGGGCCTTGCCGACAGCATCTATCGTTATACCCGTCATTGCCTGCAGGCGATGAAAGCGGCTGGCGTGGAACCCGCGACTATTCAGGTGGGTAACGAAATCACCTTCGGCATGGACTGGCCCATCGGACGCGTTGACCCGATGTCGCCCGATAACTGGGACGTGTTTACCCGTCTGCTCAAGGCCGGATGCAAGGCCTGTCGTGAAGTGTGCCCCAAGGCCGGGATTATCATCCATACCGAGAAGGCTGGCAAGTGGGAGATGACCCGTAACTACTATGACCGCCTGAAAGAGGCTGGTGTGGACTATGACATCATCGGGCTGAGTTACTACCCCATGTGGCATGGCACGATACCCAACCTGGGCCAGACGCTTGACCTGCTGGCAGAGCGCTATCCCGAAAAACCCGTGATGATTGTCGAGGCAGCATATTATTATCTGCATGATGGCGTGAATCGCGGAGAAGAGGATTTTTCAGATTGCCTGCCTGGTACCATCGATGGCCAACGTGAATTTACCGCTCAACTGGTCGGTGAACTCAATCGTCATGATAACGTGACGGGCCTCTTCTGGTGGTACCCCGAGGAAAACCGCTACGGCACCCGATTCGAGAACAGCCGTTGGGGCTTGAACCGTGGCCTGTTCAACAGTGCCAACGGTCAGGCTCTACCCGCCCTCTACGAGATGAGCCGCTTCAAGCAGTAAAACTGATTGTCAGCACTAACACACCCACGAAGATGACTAAGAAATCAAAGTACATCGGCATCCTGTGTGCCGTCTTGTCGGCTGTGTGCTACGGCACTAACCCTTTTGGCGCTTTACCCTTGTATGAGGAGGGCGTCAACACGGCGACGGTGCTGGCCCATCGCTTTGGATTAGCGGTAATTCTGCTGGCTATAGTGATGCTCATCAAGCGTGAGAACTTCAAGGTTACCCGCACCGAGTTCAAGGTGTTGTTCTCGTTGGGCATTCTGTTTGCCGCATCTAGCATCACCTATTATCAGAGTTTTTACTTTATGGACGCTGGCATCGCCTCCACCATCCTGTTTGTCTATCCCGTGATGGTTGCGGTGATTATGGCGGTGTTTTTCAAGGAACGGGTCACCACCATGACCGTTGTTGCCATCGTGATGTCGCTTGTGGGCATCGGCCTGCTCTACAAGGGTGGGGCAGGGGTCACGCTGAGTGTGATAGGCATCGTCTTGTGCATCCTTTCCTCGTTGGCCTATGCCATCTATATCATTGTGGTGAATCAGTCGAGCATCAAGATGTCGTCGTTCAAGGTCACCTTCTATGCCATGCTGGTGTGTGAAATCACATTAATACTATACTCCTTTACCTCGCCCGAGCTGTATCTGCATGCTTTGCCATCAGCCCGCGCGTGGTCATTTGCCGTGTGGTTGAGTGTTGTGCCCACAATCCTCTCGCTGGTGTTTATGACGGTGGCTGTCCATCATGTGGGGGCCACACCCACAGCCATTTTGGGTGCACTGGAGCCCTTGACGGCCGTGGCTATCGGCGTAATGGTGTTTGGTGAGACCTTGACGCCTCGCTTGATCGTCGGCATTTTGTTCATCCTTTTTGCCGTAATGCTTGTGGTGTTGGGTAAAGACCTGCACCTGCGCACAATCACCCACGCCGTCTCCCGTCTGTGGCATTGGCGATAGCAGGTAGATTACAGGCCGAGGAGGTCGCGCAGGATGTCTAGGGCGGCAGTGACGTCGTCGGTGGTAACGGTCTGGTCGATGTGGTAGTCGCCGATGGTGCTGAGTAGGGTGCAGGTGATTTCGCCGTCGCGGCTTTTCTTGTCGTGGCGCATCAACGCTAACAGCTCATCGTAGTCGTCGCAGGTAAAGGGGAAATCACGATAGTTGTCACGCACGAAGTTGCCCAGCAGGTGTACGTCGTTGCTGGGAAATTTCAAGAGCAAGTGTGAGAGGACAGCCTCGGTGACCAAGCCCCATGCCACGGCGTAGCCGTGTGGCACTGGCTTGCCGCGTTGCATTGCCAGACTCTCAAAGGCATGCCCGATGGTGTGCCCCAGGTTTAGGGCTTTGCGCTCACCACGCTCGTTGGGGTCTCGAGTGACGATATCGACCTTGACTTGAACCGAGCGGCGCAGGTGTTCCAGCAGGTCGTCATGGTTGATGGGCGCGTGAAAATCATGGTCGAGCAGTCGCAGCAACTCGTCGCGGTCGCTCAGCATGGCATGCTTGAGGACCTCGGCGAAACCAGATTTCATTTCCTCAATGGGCAGGGTGTCGAAAAATCGAGTCGAAATGATTACATCGCTGGCAGGGGCAAAGGCGCCAATCTCGTTCTTCAACCCGTGGTAATTGATGCCAGTCTTGCCGCCTACAGCGGCATCAACGGCACACAGTAGGGTAGTGGGCACATTGATGAATCTCACGCCCCGCTTGAACGTCGCTGCCGCAAAACCGCCCAAGTCGGTAACCATGCCGCCTCCCAGGTTGACAATCAGCGAATGCCGCGTCACACCATAGTCTTCCAGGGCGTCCCACACGCGTGACACGGTCTCTAGCGACTTGCCCTTCTCGCTGTCGGGGATGACGACGAGACGTTCCCTTCCCAAGGAAAAACGGGCCGTGTTCACGTCGGCGACAAACACGGTCATGTTGTGGCCACCAGCAGCAATCAATCGCTGGAGCGCACGCTCGACATCATTGGTGAAAATGAGGTTCTGATTCATCATCAAAAAAAACTGCGAATTACACAAATCAAAGAGACGGATGTGAATGTGTGTAATTCGCAGTTTCTATTTTTATGCCTTGACAAGGCTCAATGCTACAAGCAACGAAGGCAAGGCGGCGGCCAGTTCATCCATGTTCTTATAGACGAGGTCGGCACCAGCCTTGTACAGATCCTTCTCGGGAATGGGCCCCGTGGTCACGCCGATGGTGAAGCAACCGGCGGCATGGGCGGCTTGTACACCCAGGGGTGCATTCTCGATGACGATGCACTGGCTGGGCTTCTTGTTGGATTTGGCCATGCCCTTGAGGTAGGGTTCAGGATTGGGTTTACCCTTGCGTACGTCATGTCCGGTGACTTTCACCTCGCCAAAAAGGTTGGGAAAATCATTCTCGATGCGCTCCAGCAGGGTATCCTGTTGCGAACCAGTGACGAGAATCCGCTCCACATCAGCGTCTTTCAGCGTCTGGAGCACGCGCACGGCACCAGGCATCACAGGAGCCTCGCCCAACTCGCGGAAGTAACGGGTCTTCACGCCATACAGTGCATGGGCTTCATCGTCGGTGATGTTTTTGCCGGCACCTTTCTTGAACTTCATCTTGATGATCTCGCTGCCAGTCATGCCTTCCATCTCGTAGAATTCGTCGCGAGTGCACTTGATGCCGTTCTTCTTCATGAGCTTCACCCAGGCTTGGGTGTGCAGCTTCATCGAGTCATAGAGTACGCCGTCGCAGTCGATGAGTGCGGCGCTAATGTCCAAGCCTTTTTGACCTGTATATTTCAGGTATTCGGCTATCGTCTGTTGTAAGGTCATTTTTAGAAAGAATTTATATTAATGTGAATTGTTTTATCTCACAGTGATGTGCAAGCATCCCGACTTGCGTTCAAAAATAGCATAGCACCTGCCCTGCCGCCTGAAGTTCTGGACCACCTCAGCAAGGATGTTCTTCAAATCTTCGAGCGAGACCACCATGCTCGGGTCAAGGCAGTCAAACTTCACCCAACTGATGTCAAATGTCGTACCGTAGCGGTGACAGGAGTTCTCGGTCGCCGAACGGTTGCGGCGCATGAGTTTTGACACGCTATAGTTGGTGCGTGTGACGCTGGTCACCTTGATGCGGTAGGCCTTGCCGCCACGCTGGCGAATGCTGTCCTGGAAGGCATAGCCGATTTCCTTAAGCAGTTGTGCGGCTTTGGGCACGAGGTAAGGCACCGACGCGCTCAGTTCATCGAGCATATAGGCTTCACAAGAGAAGATTCTGATCAATGGTTTGTCGATATGGTAGGCATCGCGCAGGCTCGTGACGGGCTTGATGCCATTTTTCTCGGCAGCCACGAGTTGCAGAGCGTTGCTGTCGTTAAAGATTTCCTTGAGAGGGCGTTGCTCGATATAGGTGGGCAGGCGGTGTATCTCGGCATCGGCGATGAGGCCCATGCTGTCGCCCGTGATGCTACGGTTCATGGGTGAGGCAGGAGGAGCCTTGTAGTCCCATGCCGTGGTATCCTGTTGCTCACCCCTGTTGCAGCGCCCACACGACGTGGCGCTTGCCAAGGCCAAGCCCATCAGCAACAGTAGTGGTAGCAGACGCAAGATGTTCAGATTCATCAAAATCTTATATATGGTACCACATCAATGTGGCGGTAGTTTAACGTTTGAGTAGGCAAAGATAGATATAAAAAACGAAAAAACCGCGCCCTTGATTATCAAATTTCAAGGTTTTTTTGTAATATTGCACCTTCAAAATGACAGCATCCAAGAAATACAGCGTGCTTTTTGTGTGCCTCGGCAATATCTGCAGGTCGCCGGCGGCACAGGCGGTGATGCAGCACATGGTCGATGAGCGAGGGCTTGGCGACCGCTTCTACATCGACTCGGCGGGGACCGGAGGTTACCATATCGGTGACCTGCCCGACAAGCGTATGCGTGTACACGCCCGCCCACGTGGCTATGAGTTAACCCATCGCGCCCGTCGTGTGCATGCGAGCGATTTTGAGGACTTTGACCTCATCGTGGGCATGGATGCCGCCAATGTTGACGACCTGCGCTACATGGCCGCGACCATCGAGCAGCAAGACAAGGTTGTGATGATGGGTGACTACATCCGCCAGTATCCCAACTATGATTATGTGCCCGACCCCTACTATGAGGGTAGCGAAGGCTTTGAGTTGGTGCTTGATCTGCTGGAGGATTCATGTGATAACCTATTGAATCAGATTATTAAGAAAAACAATATAGCATAATGAAGACAAACAAGTTATTGACTACGCTTGCATGCCTGTTGACGGCATTGATGATGAGTGCCCAGTCTCCCATCGCTGTCGATTGGCAGATGGGGCAAAACAACATCGCTGAGAACAATTACACTTCTCGGTTTGTCATCAAGAACGTTTCCAAGCAGCCCCTTGGCAACGACTGGCAGTTCTTTTTCAACCAGTTCTCCCGCTCAGTGGCCCTGCCTCAGGGATGTGCCGTGGACGTTGAGGAGGTCTCGACGACCTATTACCGCATCAAGCCCAACGCTAACTATAAGGACTTGAAGCCAGGCGACTCACTGGTGGTTGACATGGTGATGGGCGGTGCGCTGATCAACAAGAACTACATGCCCGCTGGCGGCCACGTGGCGCTGGGTGGTGACATGGCTCACCCCCAGGAGGTGAAGATTAACCGCTCGCCGCTCGACAAACCTGGCCAGTGGCGTGACCACAAGGCTTATCCCGATGGTAATTACATGTATGCCTATAATGAGGCCATTAACGGCTTTAGCGACGGCTACACCGGTAACGACTATGATATCTTCCCTGCTCCCAAGCAGGTGGATATTGAGGATGGCTTTACCCAGGTGGGCAGCATTGTCTCCATCAAGACGGGCAAGTTTTTCCAGTGGGGAGGCTATAGCCGGGCTAAAAAGTTGCTTATCAATGAATTGAAAAATCGCGGCATTTATGTTACCAGTGGTCAGGAAACCGTAATTGAGTTGCTGCTTGACAAAAAGATGAGCACCAATCGAGAGTACTACAGCCTGCGCGTGCACAACGGCCGCATCAGCATCCACGGTGCCTCAAGTGCAGCCCTGATGAATGGTGTCAAGACCCTGATTGCCGCCCTGGACCACAGCAAGGGACACCGTCTGCAGAATTGCTTCGTCATCGACTGGCCCGATTTTAAGTATCGTGGCTTTATGCTCGATATAGCACGTAATTTTGTCACCAGTCCAGCCGATCTCAAGCGATTTGTGGACTTGTTGGCCTATTACAAAATCAACACCTTGCAGTTCCACTTTACCGATGACGAGGCATGGCGCCTTGAGATTCCCGGTTTCCCCGAACTGACCCAAGTGGCTTCGCGCCGTGGTGCTACACTCGACGAGAAAGGCTATCTGGCCCAGATTTTTGACGGCAACGGCAAGCCTGACGACTTGTCACAGAGCGCCAACGGCTATCTTACCCGCAGCGAATTTATCGACCTGTTGCGTTATGCCTGGAAGCGTGGTGTGAACATCATTCCCGAGATTGAAACTCCCGGTCATGCCCGTGCCGCCATCGTGGCCATGAAAAACCGCGCTATCGCCAATCCCACTGCCGAGCAATTCCGCCTGTGGGATGAGAAGAACGAGAGCAGTTACACTTCGGCCCAGAGTTATCGCGACAACGTCCTCAATGTCGCCAGCGATGATGTTTACCGCTTCATCGACCGCGTGGTTGAGGAGTTGCAGAAGATGTATAAGGAGGCTGGCCTCAAACTCCAAGTCATCCACTTGGGCGGTGATGAGGTGGCCCAGGGCGCATGGGATAAGAGTCCCGACGTTCAGGCACTGATGCAACGCGAGGGACTGAAGAACCAGCACGAGGTGAGTGAGTATTACATCAAGCGAATTAGCACTTTGCTCGAGGCCCGCAAGATCAGCATCGAGGGTTGGCAAGAGGTAGCACTCGACCACGATCAAGCTTTTAACGCCTTGATGGTTCCCCGTGTGGTTGGTGTGAACGCCTGGAGTACCGTGGGTTCGCGTGCTGACGTGCCTTACCGCCTTGCCAATGACGGCTACCCCGTCATCCTGTCAAATGTGACTAATTTCTATATGGACATGGGTTACAGTTGGCACCAGAACGAACAAGGCCTGCACTGGGGTGGCAAGGTCGATGAATTTGATGCTTGGAGCGCTCTGCCCGCCAACATCTATGCTTCGGCCCGTACCGCTGTCGATGGCACCCCCATCAATATCACTACTGCCGGCGACGGCAAGACCAAGTTGGAAAAGCCCCAAAATATCATCGGCGTGCAAGCGCAGTTGTGGGGTGAGACCCTGCGTTCGTTCGACGAGGTACAATACATGATGTTGCCCAAGATGATGGGCGTGAGCGAGCGCGCTTGGAATGCCATACCCGAGTGGAGCAAGGACTTGACCGACAGCAAGGCCTATAACGAGGCCCGCCACCAGTATAACCTCAAGATCGGTACCCGCGAGTTGCCGTTGCTGAACAGCATGGGCTTTAACTTCCGCGTGGGACCCCCGGGTATCAAGTTGGTTGACGGCAAGCTGCTCATCAACACGCAATATCCCGATGAAATGGTGACCTACACCCTCGACGGCAGTGAACCCGCCATCGACTCTCCCCGCTGGACGGCTCCCGTCACCATCAAGAACCAGCCTCAGGTCATCAAGGCCAAGGCCTTCTACCTGGGCCACGAGAGCGTGACCACCTACCTCTTCAAGTAAAAAAACAATTGGCTCATCTGAACTTTCGGAGTTCTCTGAGATCTCAGATGAGCCGATTGTTTTCTTTTAAGTGTAAAAATTATTGAAAAAGTGTTGTTGAATATAAAATATTGGGATTTTTGAATGTTAAAAACGCACATTATATAAAATGATTGAAAAAATATTTGTAAGTTTGTAGTTCAATCAAAAGCCAACTTCTGCATCCAATTATTACCTAATCAATAAAACCTAGAAAAGAATGAGAAAACAGTTACTATTGCTACTGCTTTTGAGCCTCTTGTCGCTGCCCGGCCTGGCCCGCGTGGTGACAGGCGTGGTGACGCAGTCGAGCGATGGCGAGCCGATTATCGGCGCATCGGTCAAGGTGCACGGCACAACGCGCGGCACGGCGACCGACTTCGACGGCCATTTCTCGATCGAGGCCAATGACGGCGACGTGCTCGACGTGAGTTACGTGGGCATGAATCCCAAGAGCGTGAAGATTGCCGCCGGACAATCGGTGGTCAATATCGCCCTTGACGATAATGCCCAAGTGCTGGGTGAGGTCGTGGTGACCGCCATGGGCCAGACCCAAGAGAAGAAGAAACTGAACTTTGCTGTTCAGTCCCTTGATGAGGAAGCGGTAACAGCTGGTGGTTCCACCAATTTTGCCAACTCGCTACAGGGTAAGATCGCCGGTCTGCAGGTAAGCACCGGCGGTAGTTCACCCAACTCATCGACCCAGGTCATCATTCGCGCCATCTCGTCGATGAACAACTCCCAGAGCAACGAGCCGCTGATGATTGTTGACGGTATGGCCATTCGCGGCGGAGCCTCGACGCTGGCCGATATGAATCCTAACGACATCGAGAACATCACCGTCCTGAAGGGTGCCGCTGCATCGGCGCTCTATGGCCAGGAAGGTGCCAATGGTGTCATCATGATTACCACCAAAAACGGAGGCCGCAACGGCGAAATTACAGTGACCGCATCGGCAACGCTGGAGCTGAATACGCCTGCCCGCCTGCCCAAGATCCAGAGCACCTTTATTCCTGGAGCCAAGGGTATGTATAAAGAGAACATGGGCAGCGGCGGCTGGGGCCCCTACATGGGCGAGAATGACACCTACTACAACAACCTGAAGGATTTCCTCAAGACAGGTGTCCTGCAGAAGTATGACGTGAGCGTGAGTGGCGGCACTGAGAAATTCTCCTCCTATGCTTCCCTTTCCTACACCAACAACCAGGGTATTGTTCCCAAGGACTACCGCAAGCAGGTCAACCTCTTGCTTAAGGGCATCTACAAGCCCAGTAATAAGGTGACCATTCAGTTGAGTGCCAACTTCATGAACCGCACCTCTCGCGGCTTTGGCAACTCGATGTCCACCATCTACAACTGGGGTATCAACAAGAACATGAGCGACTACCGCACCCTTGAGGGGCATGTCAACTGGTGGGCCTACTATGACCACTGGGAGAACCTGCTCGACACCGAGCGCATCAATGGTGCCGTGTCGCCCTATTTTGGCCGCTATATGGACTGGAGCCAGACCGAGGGCAACCGCTTTATCGTCAATGGCCAAATCAGCTATGAGCCCATCAAGAACCTCGTGTTCACCGGCAAGATGGGCTATGACAAGAGTTACTCGATGTATGATTCCTACACTGTGCCCCGCCTCTATGACGGAGACCTCGTGGATCCCAATGCCGAGGATGTGCAGAACAAACTCTCGGACATGCAGTCGAAGTATGGCTCTTACAGTTTCCAGCCCTCGCGCGGAGCATTGTTGAATATGCAGTTCCTCGCTACCTATCAGCATACTTTTGCCGAGGATTACACCGTGAGCGCACTCTACGGTCTCGAGTTCAAGGAGGTGAAGGGCTTGGAATCCTCGATTTATAACGAGCACTTCCAGCTGGGCGGTGAATTTTACAGTTTTAACAACACCGACTTCACTAATGGTGACTTGCTCATCGCCAACCACCCGACGCTGTACCACTCCAAGTACAACAAGTATGGCCACTTCGGCGAGTTGCGTTTTGATTACAAGGGTATGGCCCAGTTGTCGGTAACAGGACGTATGGATGGCTCCTCGGCCTTCAAGCAGGCGTCCAAGACCAACTATTTCTACCCCTCGGTCACTGCAGGTGTTATCTTCAGCGAGTTGTTCCACTTGACCAACGACTGGTTCAGTTATGGCAAGTTGCGTGGTAACTGGGCTAAGGTGGGTAAAGACAGCCCACGCTACCTGTTTACCGATACCTACAAGCAGTGGACCCTCTTCCCCGACGGCGGCTATGGCGTGGATCCCACCACCTCGCGCGCCATCGACCTGGAGCCCGAGATGACCAAGTCGTGGGAGATTGGCGCCGACCTGCGTTTCTTCCACAACTGGACCCGTCTGGACATTGCCTACTACTCGACGACGGTCGATAACCAGATTGTGAGTGTGCGTGTGTCGCCCGCTTCGGGTACCATCCTCCAGACCCGCAACGAGGGTAGCCTGGAGAACCATGGTATGGAAATCTCGTTGAATCAGGACATCATCAAGACCGAAGACTTCAACTGGTCGGCATTTGCCAACTTCTCGTTCAACCGCAGCAAGGTGAAATACTTGCCTAACGATATTACCGAGATTCAGGGCACCCAATATGGTGACATCTTCCCCGTTGCCCGCCTGGGTGAGTCTTCGACAGGTATTTCGGGTAAGGACTACGTGCGTGATCCCAATGGCAACATCGTGTGTGACGAGAATGGCTATCCCATCATCAATTCAGCCAAGGGTCTGTACATCGGTAACCGCGAGCCCGACTGGCTGCTGGGTGTGGGTAGCACACTGCGTTACAAGAACGCCACGCTGTCGTTCCTGTTTGACGGACGCAAGGGTGGTGACGTGGTCAACGTCACGGGCCGCAGCCAGATCACCAACGGCATGAGCAGCCTCTATGACAAGTACCGCAACCGCGAGTACATCATCAACGGCGTGCAGGCCGTGCCTGGTCCCGACGGCACTACGACCTATGTCCCGAACACCACGCCCATCGTGCTCGACTCCTACTTTATCAATACCTATTACTCGACAGTTTCGTCCAACTTTATTGAGGACGGTTCCTATATCCGCTTGAGTTATGTGACGCTGAGTTATGACTTCGGCCACTTCTTCAAGCGCACGTGGCCCATCAAGGGCTTGACACTCACCGCAACCGGGCGTAACCTCTTCCTGTTGACCAAGTACCGTGGCAATGACCCCGCAGTGCTTGCTTCGACGGCAGGTGGTACCGGTGGCAACGGTATTGACAATTACAACGTGCCCAGCACGCGCAGTTTCAATTTCACACTTAAAGCAACATTCTAAAAAGGCCGACTGATTATGAAAAAGATTAAATTTATCGCATTGTTGATGCTGGTTGGCCTGGTGTCGGTGAGTTGCAACGATATCCTTGATGATAACGTCAACCCCGATAGGGCCCATGACATCGAGGCCAAGAACGGTCTGCCCGTCATCATTTTTTATGCCCAGCAGATTGTCTATGACCACAGTGAGTATTATGCTTACTTTTCCCAGATGCTCACCACCGGCGGTAGAAGCTCGGTGGGTGCCTATAGCTACAAGTGCGAGTGGGAGATGCTGACCATGAACCGCCACCCGATGTGGCGCCGCCATTTCTACGATATCGGCAAGAATAACGTCAACCTGCTCAATAACGCCAAGGCCATTAACTCGCCCAATTATGAGTTGATAGGGCGCACGATCATGTTGATGTCCACCCAGTTGACGACCGATGCCTTTGGCGACATCCCTCGCAGCGAGTCTTACCAGAGCATCGCTCCCAAGTATGACACCCAGGCATCAGTCTACGCTTGGATGTTGCAGGAGTGCGATGATCTCATCAAGATGTATGAGGATCCCTCAATCGTCAATAACCCTGACAATCAGGAAATCACTGTTAATGAAGACCGCGTCTATGGCGGCGACCTGGAGAAGTGGAAAGGCCTGGTATATGCCATTAAGGCCCGCCTGCTGTTGCGCAACATCCCCAATGTGGACCGCAGCCCGGCCATGTGCCAGAAAATCATCGATGCTGCCGATGCCGCCATCAACCAGTGGCGCAAGGGCGACGTGTTTGACTATCAGGGCAGCCGTGACCCGTGGTTCGGCAATGAGCCCCGTTATTACTGGGACGGCGGCACAGGCACCCAAAATGCTGTTTGGAGCGTCGCTCAGCCCGTTATCAACTCTTGGGAGTCGCGCGGCAACCTCTTGGGCAGCGCTATCCCCAGCAAGTTCTTTATGGTTGATCTGTTAGGCATCAGCACGCCTGACAACGAGAAAAACTGCGGCTTGTTTAGCGCCGAGGGTTCACATGACGGATTTGCCAATGACCCGCGTTGCGGCTTGCTGATGATTGCCCGCACGGGACCCGCTACCGCTTCCATGACCAGCGAAATCATCAAGATGCGTTATCTGGAGAACAACATCGGCATGGGCACATCGTTCAAGATTGCCAATTATCCCAACCTGTATATGGGCGCTTATGCTGGTGCTGCCGATGCCTATAACCCCATCTTCACGATGGAGGAACTGTACTTTATCAAGGCCGAGGCCATGTACTGGAAGGGTAATAAGAATGAGGCCTGTGCGCTGGCCAAGGAAGCCACTCGCTGGAACATCGAGCGTCATCTTGCTGCCTTCCTGCGCAACTATCCTAACCCGAATTACAACGCTGGCACCGACAACAAGTATCCTGGCAATTCGCTCACTGGCGGCAAGCCCGGTTACCAGCCTGCCGAGTACTGGAATGCCCAGATTGCAGCCTTCCTTGACAATGAGGACTATTATCACGGCTCGAGTACCAAACCCACACCGCACAAGGTGACCGACCGTGGCAACAAGCACTGGTTCTTCAACCCCAGCGAATACTCGTTGAGTGACCTGATGCAGCAAAAGTATATCGCGATGTACCTGCAGCCCGAGCAGTGGACCGACATGCGCCGTTACCACTACAGTAACAACCGCAACCACTACGGCATCGGTGACAATCAGGAAATCGTTTATCCGACCCTGCGCAGGCCCTACAACCTGTATGCGGCCTACTGGATTGACGGCTTGACCGAGGAACAGAAAGAGAATACCTGGATCCAGCGCATCAACTACGATCCCGAGACCGAGGAGAAGTATAACCGCGCCGAACTCGAGCGCCTGGGAGCCTATAAGAACTACAAGTGGTTACAGAAACCCATGATCTGGGCTCACGACTATGGTGAAGTCACCTCGTTGACCCAAGAGTAGTTAATAGTTAATAGATAATAGTTAATAGTTGACAACAATTATGAAACGACATATAATATACGGACTGATATCTTTGATGGCCCTGCTCACCACGTCGTGTGCTATTCATGACCCGTTTGCCGACAACGGCCAGCTGGGTCAGGTGCTGCCCACGGTGGATTGGGAACAAGGCTCGACAGTGGTCAAAGCCGGCCGTCATGCCTCGTTCAAGGGCAAGTACTACACTACCAGCGAGAAGTCGATTGACCACAGCGAGGTGTGGTGCCTGATCAAGCGCCAGCAGACAGCCACCGCAACCAGCAAGTTGACCACTTCGCTCGCCTATACCAAGAATTATTCATTGACCGACACCGTGCGCTCGAGCCAGATGGTCGCCTCCTATCCTCACAGCAAGGCGGTGTGGGACGGCTATGAGTATGTCTTGACCGACAGCTTCCCCACCTCGCGCACCCTGGCCCCTGTGTCCTGGGTCAACCCCGAGGAGTGGGATCAGGAGAAGTTTGACAGTTACTATCCATCGACATTTGAGCAGGAGTTCAAAGCCTATATGGTCAATGCCTTGACCAAGGACAGCACCTACTACAACGACCTGCGCAACGTCTATATCAAGTACGACTTCCCGATTGAATTGTTTGAGCAGTTGAATGCCCAGTATGGCATCGATTTCCCGACCGACACGACCACCGATGACAAATCCAACGCCTGGTTTACCACCGATGAAGTGGACCATTACTACTACATCACCGTGGGCGACGATGGCAAGGCTGTCTATCATGAGATTGCCGATGAGAGCGAAGCCCCGTCGGGTTCCAACGTGCAGGCGGTCTATAAATCCGCCTTCTGGCTCTTCTCACGCTACAGCGATGACACGGGTGGCAAAATCACCACGGTTCGCCGCCAGTACATGCCCTATTTCAAGAGCATGCTAGAGACGATTCCCTTCACGTCGTGGATTTACAACACGTCAGACAAAGCCTACACCGTGAATTTCAACCGCACCTATTTCTTGCTGCCACAGTTCCGCGTGTATGACACCGACGGCAAGGTGGGCGTGACTACCGACAACAAAGAAGTGACACTTAACTAGTTAACAGTTGATAGTGAAAAAGTTAATAGTTAACGACTCAAAATTGAAATAAGATGAAGACATTCAATAAAATAGCATTCATTTTCATGATGGTGATGATGGCTGTGTCGTGTGTTGACAAGACGCCCGACTATGGCAACTTCCCCACCAAGGATGTGGACTTCACCTATAGGGTAGATGACGACCGCTATGGCCTCGATTTCTATGTGGTTTCAACGATCGAGTTTACCAATACCTCGTCCAGGTCGGGTCAGGTGTCATGGGATTTTGGCGACGGCACGACGTCAACCGAGCAGAACCCGTCACACAAGTATGTTGAGGCAGGCATTTATGATGTGACCCTCACCATCGAAGGCGTGGGCAGCCGCACCTATCCGTTGCTCATCTATGACATCGCTCCGCTGTTGAGCGTCGCCGAGCAGAGTGCGACCCCCGTGGTCATCAATGATGTGAACGTGAAACTCGACATCGAGTTGCCCAATCCCGAGAACCTGACTTGCAAGTATGTGTGGACTTTCCCCGATGGCACCCGTGATGCTCAGGGTAACCTGATAACGACCTATGAAGGTTATAGCCACGAGGACGGCACCATTGATAACCCTGGCAAGCTGACCTTTGGCAACATTGGCTCGCAGAAGATCGTCCTGCAGACGTGGTTTGACATCAATGGCGAGAACCGCCGTCTGGAGGACAGCTATGTCAACGTGCAGGTGGGGTCATCGATACCCGCTCCCACGCTCTATTATGCCACCCAGGGCGGCAATATCATGGCTGTGAAGTTGGTGGACCTCTCCCAGTTGCCCCCAGGGACCAAGAACCTGCCCTTTGACATGGGCGTGAGCTCGGGCAATATGCCCACGACGCTCGTGTTTGCCACCGAGAAGACGGTGACCGACAGCGCCACCATCGAACAGGACAATATTTACATCCTGGATTGTGGTAAGCAGTATTACTATGTCAACGACGAAGCCGGCAACCTGGGTGACGGCAAGATTACCGTGATGAGCGCCGATGGCTCGACCACTAACGTGATGATCACCAATGTGGGCGGTCCCGCCTTTAATGACCCCTTCCAGGGTTGCACCGATGGCACAAATCTCTTCTATACCGACCGCAATACGGGCATCCGCTCCATTCCCCTCACGACACGAGGCGAGACCGAGCAGACCAACTTCAACAGCACGGCCGGCTATTATGTGGTCAACAACCAGTTGAGTTATTATGGCCAGGGTATCGCCTATGGCGCGATCCACACGGGCCTGTATCTCGACAAGACGGGCATGTTCTGGTGGGGCAAGAACTACTCGGGTAACGGTATCTACCGTTTCCGCCCGAGCGACATCGGCAAGACCGGTACGGGAACACCCATTCCTCATCCCATCGTGCTCGAGACGACCCAGCCCAGGGCCTTTACCCTCGATGAGGACTTGAATTACTTGTATGTGTGGATGACCAAGGGCACCACGCCAGGTGTGGGCTTCACCCAGTATGCCCTTCCTGCCGAGAATGCCACGGTGACCTACGACAAATATATCAACTTCATCACCATGGAGGCCGATCCCATCAACACGACCGATTCCGAGGGCGTTTATACTACCCAGTTCGCCGTGGATGCCCAGACCCACTACGTCTATTTCGGCTTCCGTGCCGCCACTACCGAGAAGACCTATACCACAGGCTTATACTACTTCAACCCCGCCGATGGCAAGGTCTATAACTTCAACGGCAACAAGGACAGGATCCTGGGCTTGTGCATCAACCCGCGACTGACCAACCTGTTCTGATGAATTCATGTAGATCGCATTAGCCCCGCAGGGCACTGATGACTGATTAAGTTGAAACGACTGCTGTTCATAGCGTTATTGATGTTGGCTCTCACGGGCTGTAAACGCGCCCCTACCAACAATTTTCCTCCTGATGATATCACGGTGGAACTCACTGCGACCAATCTGCCCATAGTGTGGATTGACGTGAGTGGCCGAACCATCAGCCAATCTCAACGCATTGATGCCCGCATGATAATCATCGATAACGGCAAGGGACAGCTCAACTATGCCGACACCAAGAAGTATCCTGGCCAGCACATCGACTATCAGGGGCATGTCGCCCTGCGCTATCGAGGCAATTCCACCTTTAACGACAGCCCTAAGAAGCCATACTCCTTCCACACCCTCGACGGATCCATGAAGTATGGCTCCAAGAAGAGCGTCAAATTGCTGGGCATGGGCAAGGATTATAACTGGGCCCTGATTGCTCCATATTCCGACAGGAGCATGATGCGTGACCTGCTCGCCTTTGAGTTGGCACGTCCATGGATGCAATACACTCCCCATGGACGCTACTGTGAGGTGTTCGTCGACGGTATCTACTATGGCGTGTACATCCTGTGTGAGGTCGTGTCTAAAGGCAAGCACCGCCTCAACCTGGATAAGCCAGGCAAGACGGGTGACCCCCTCACGGGAGACTATCTGGTCGAGGTGGACTATGACGATGATGTGCACTACCGCTCCAAGTATCATCCCGTGGACAGCAACAACAATGCTATCAACGACAAGTTTATCCATATCCACAAGTCACCCAATTATGACGACCTGAATAAAGCCCAGTTGCGCTATATCAACAGTCGCATCGACAAAATGGAAGACGTCCTGGCGTCTCCTGGATTCAATGACCCTCAATCGGGCTACAGCCGCTACATCGATGTGATGTCGTTCATCGATTACCAGTTGGCCAACGAATTGGGACACAATATCGATGCCTACCGCAAGAGTTGCAAGTTGTATAAGCGCCGCGACGGTGTTGACGGGCGTTTCAAGACGGTGCTATGGGATATGAATCTGGCCTATGGTAATTGCAATCTGCATGAGGGCTGGCGCACCGACGGTTGGGTGTATGAGAGCAACGACCTGTTGAACAAGGCGGGAGAGCAGTTCTTGATACCCTTCTGGTGGACGCGCCTGAATAGCGACGAGACCTATCAGTCGATGTTGCGCGAGCGCTGGGCACAGTACCGCACCACCTTGACCGAAGGTCATGTGATGGCCATTATTGACTCGCTGACCCAAGAATTGACCGTCCAGAGGGCCATCGACCGCAATAGTCAGGCCTGGCCCCGCTGGGGCGAGTATGTGTGGCCCAACCAATACATTTCTAAGGACTTTACCGACGAGGTGGCCTTCTTGAAACAGTGGATACGCGAACGCATCGCGTGGATGGACCAGGCTCTAGGTTTCTCGCCCAATTGAACAACTTAAATTGGTCAAAGATTTTGAAAGTCAGATATTTTTTAGTTACTTTGCTATCTTAAAGAATTGAGATCAAATTAATTCACAAAATATTATTAATAACCAACTGATTATGAAGAAATTAATACTCTTTTTGCTCGTTGCCGCATCGGCAGTTGCCACAACATGGGCAGTGACCGATGGTGTGAACTATGAGCCAGTTAATGGCATCAACATTGTGAACCTGTGGATTCAGGACCGTGTTCACACCCCTTCAGAATGGTCTAATCAACCCTACTGCAACACGAATGCGCGCACCTCGGTGATGCACGATGGCTTCATCTACATCGCCCGTTCTCAAGCCAACACCGTGATTCTGGGCACCGACACGTTGACCCAGAGTGTTGTCTATAAGCTCAATGCCGCTAATGGGGAATTTGTCAAGGAATTGCCCTTGACGCTCAATGGCGAAATCTATGGCAACTCGCAGCTGAGTGCCAACACAGTGGGTGTGGACAACTTTGGCCACTTGTACATCGCTCCGTTTACTACCGAGGCAGCATCCGCAGTGCCTGTCTATATCCTTGACGGCGAAACAGGTGAGTTGACTTTGGTGGCAACTCTCGACAAGGACCTTGACTCTGCTCCGGCACGTTGTGACTATATCGATGTCATGGGTGACCTCACACGTGAGAAGGCCGAGTGCAACATCATGAGCGTGGGTGCCAACTCTATGTTTGTTTACCGCTGGCATGCCGACAAGGACGGTGACTTTGAACCTGGCTTTGATGGTGTTGATACTTATCTTCCCATTACTGAATACTATCCGCCCGAGGTGGCAAGTTGGGGTTATGCTCCAGTTGTAAAAATGGTTCTCGGCGAGGACGAGGAGACGCGCTACAGCGGTGAGGTATTCTATGTCGATGGTTTTTATTCGTCTCCCATCCTCTATACTGTGGAGGGAACAATGCTGGAGACCTTTGAGAATGTGGATCCCGCATTCTGGCCCATGGACGTGGGCGCCAACGGCGTTTGTGAGTTTACCCTCGAGGGCCGCAACTTCCTCGTGTTTGTCGCAGCCCAGTACACGGGTGGTGAAGAGGGCATTCCTAAAGCCTGCCAGGTTTATATCTGTGAGTTGGGTGAGGGTATGTCACTGAATGGTTTGCAGCGTTACTGGATGGTTCCCGATGCGCTGGGTACCATCAGCGACGGTGGTACGCGCGTTCAGAGCATGAATGTCGAGTATGGCACCGACAGCGAGGGTAACGAGGAGGTAACCCTCTACATCTTCAAGTGCTATAACGGCATGGCTGTTTACAAGATTGGCACCAACGTTGGTGGTGGCGAGCATCCTGTCGTTCCTGGTGACGTGAATGGTGACGGTGAGGTGACCATTGCCGATGCCAATGCAGTGATTAACATCATCCTCACGGGCAGTCAAAACCCCTCGGGTGATGTGAATGGTGATGGTGAGATAACTATTGCCGATGCCAATGCTGTCATAGGCATCATTCTGCAATAAATCCCAATAATCATGCTATAGCCGCGGATTGCACGGCGTGTGAGCCACGTTCGAGCATTTCCGCGGCCTTTTTTTAGAACCAACTAAAAAATCTCTTTGCAATGTGAACTTATGAGACAGTCGTTACTACTTTTAACGCTAATCGCTCTGCTCAGTTGCCCTGCAACGGGCTCAGCGCGTGACCAGTGGGTCATCGGCGACAAGGCATATGACGTGGACACGCTCATTTTTCCGCATCTTGTCGGGCCGGGCGTGTATGCGGCCAAATATGACATCCCAGACCTGCCGCTCAAGGTGAGCGTGACCGAGATGGACCTGACCAATCCCTATATTGTCATGGAAACCTGCTTGGGAGGTGAGAAGTCGGTAGCGTGTGAGACGCCCGTCAATATGGCGACGCGCAACACGCGTCCAGGGCATGAGGTGGTAGCCGCGGTCAATGGCGACTTCTACATGACCTCGCCCGCCAATGAGGTGGGCCTGCCGCTGAGCGGTCAGGTGCGTGGTGGCGAGTTGGTTCTCAGTAGCCACGACCGCGCTTGCCTGGTGCTGGATGATGGCAAGCATCCTTATATCGATCGCTTGACCTTCACGGGCCAGGTGTCGGCAAGCGGCGTGTCATTCCCGCTCAATCTGGTGAACCGCATGCGTTATGCCTATGAAAACATCGCTGCCAACCAGTCCATCTTGTTTACCCGCAGTTATGGTCCCGTGACCTATGATGGCTCCAATTCGGGCAAGATGCTCGTGTTGCGCCCCGCCGATGAACCTTTCAGTTGGGCGGCTAACGGCAACGAGCAATGCGTCATCGAATCGATAGTAGATGCTCAAGGCTCGATGGCGATTCCCGACGGTAAGGCCATCTTATGGCTCAAGGGTACCTATGCCAACTATGCCGAGAGCCTGAATGCTGGTGACGAGATATCCATCAGTTTCAGTCTCTCGCTCAATAATGGTCCTCAAGACATCAATATCGACCAACTCATCGGTGGCAGCAATCACATCATCATGCAGAATGGTCAGTTCAAGGAGGACTGGGCCGAACGGCATCCCCGCACGTCCATTGGCTTCAATGCCGACAGCACCAGGCTCTACTTTGTCGTGGTCGATGGCCGCCATCTGACATCGACAGGTGTTACCCTCAGGGAAATGAAGGGCATCTTTGACGCTCTGGGCGCTGTCACCGCAGTAAATCTGGACGGTGGTGGCTCGTCGTGCATGGTGGTGAATAACGAGGTGATGAATCATCCCAGTGATGGTTCGGTGCGCGCTGTGGGCAATGGCTGCTTGCTAGTGTCGCTAGCCCCCGAGGATGATGCTATCGGTATCATCTGTTATGAGCCGCGATGCTACAATCTGTCCATCTCGGCAACAACGCGATTCGACATTTGGGGCTATAACCAATATGGTGTTCTCAAGTCCCGTGACCTGCAGGGTTGCACCTTCTCATGCGATCCACAGGTCGGCACCTTTGACGAGCAGGGTTATTTCCATGCAGCTTCCACTCCTGCCGCAGGCAACCTCTATGCGACCTATAACGGCATTACTGCCACGCAACCCGTCACGATTATGGAGGCCCAGTGGCAACTGGTGAGCGACAGCGTCGTTATTGACCAGTTTCATCCTTATGCCATCAACATCAATGGTGTGAGCGGCTATGGGCTGGACAAGGTGGACCCTTCGGTCGTTGAGTGGACCTCGGCAGATGAGCGAATTTGCACTGTTGACCAGCAGGGTGTTGTCACTGCTGTGGCCGACGGAACAACTTTCGTGGGTTCCACTCATCCATTGTTGGCCGACTCATTACTCGTCAGTGTCGAGAATCCCAAGGCGCATATCACTACGGTAGAAAATGCCTCTATCGACCCCGCGACATGGCAGGTGACACAAAGTGGTGGCAAAAATCGCACGGTGACCCCTCTGGAACACGGCATGCAGATTGATTTTACAGGCTCCTCATCGCGCAACCCTTACATCAAGTTGTCGAAGATGGTGCGGGTGTGGGGCCTGCCAGACACCCTACGACTGCGCATGGTGCCTGGCGACTTGCAACTCAAAACGGTCAAAGTCTCGATTGAGAACGCCTATGGTGACCGTTATACGGTCGATTATCCTGTCGGGGAGGTCGAGGGCGAAGTAACCCTGGACATGCCCGCAAGCGACTTCTGTGATGTTACCGATTTGGGGAACTTTCCCTTGCAGCTGATCTATTACCACATCAGTTTTGAATCGCCCACGGTGGATGCCCCCTACAGCCTGAAGATTCCGGGCATGGAACTCGTGTATGCCAATATGCCGCAGGACGTGGTAATCGTGTGCGACGTGAATGGCGACTACGAGGTGAATATTGCCGATGTCAACGCCATTATCAACATGATATTGTCGGGCATTACATCGCCAACCGCCGATGTGAACAGTGACGGCGAGGTGAACATTGCCGATGTCAATACCGTTATCGACCTTATCCTGCAATAACTGATAGAAATAGATGTATGAAACGCAATGAGTTTATGGTGGAAGTGTGTGCCAATGGGGTAGAATCCTGCATTGCGGCACAAGAGGGCGGAGCCGACCGCGTGGAACTGTGCGCGGGCATCCCCGAGGGGGGAACGACGCCCAGTTATGGCGAAATCAAGGTGGCCCGCCGTGTGTTGACAACGACACGCCTGCACGTGATTATCCGTCCCCGTGGCGGCGATTTCCTGTATAGTGACCTGGAGGTGGAGCGTATGGCTGCCGACATCGCTGCGTGCCGCGAACTGGGGGTTGACGGCGTGGTGTTTGGCTGCCTGAATGCCGATGGCACCATAGATGTGGAGAAAAACCGCTACCTGATGGAATGCTCACGGGGAATGAGCGTGACATGTCACCGTGCCTTTGACCGCACAGCGAACCCCGAACAAGCCCTTGAGACCATCATCGATCTGGGCTTTGACCGCATTCTCACTTCGGGCCAGCAGCCCAAGGCCATACAGGGCGCAGAATTGCTTGCAAAGTTGAATCGTCAAGCAGCAGGCCGCATCATCCTCATGGCGGGCAGTGGCGTGACCGAGCAGAACATCCGCCAACTGCAAGAAACCACAGGTTTGCACGAGTTCCATTTCTCGGGACGCGAATCCCAAGCGAGCAGAATGCAATACGTCAATCCTAACCTGTACATGGGTCGCCCTGGGGCCAACGAAGCCGCCCTAGACTACACGACAGCCCGTCGAGTCGCCGATACCATCGCCCAACTACTTGACTAACCATTCTTGGGGCAGTTCAAGGCTAATTGGAAGAAAACTAGGTGGAAATCTTGCCTGTTGATGTGATATTCACTACTTTTGCAAAAAAATGAGGAAATGATATAGCTGTTGGCCCGTGGCCCTGCGGGGCTAATGCAAATTTCACGAATTTATCAAATGATTGCGAATCGTTTAACATTTATCGTGTAGTTTGTCTTATGAGCGAAATTGGCATTAAAAAACTATCAAGGTCAACTTCTATGTTGTTTCCAAAATGAGATATTAGTGTGTACAGTTATCCCCCTCTTTACAGTCAGATTATGAAACGAATCTTTTTCATCTTAGCCATCACAATGGCAACGGTTTTCAACTTGCAGGCTGGCAAGGTTGACGAGACTAGCGCCCGTCAGGTCGCTGACAACTTTTTTAAGGGCAGGCCTTCGCGCATGTTGGCGCCGTCGGGTCAGTCCGCGACACGGCTTGCCTATACTGCCGAGCAGGAACGGTTTTATGTCTTCGACCGTGGCGCTCGTGGCGGATTTGTTGTGGTGGCGGGAGATGATCGCTTGCCACAGGTGTTGGGTTATGGCGATGTAGATGAATTCTCGGTGGACAATATGCCCCCCTCCATGAAGTATTGGATGGACGAGATGAGCCGTCAAATCGAGTACCTGCAGTCGCATGGCAATGTTCCGGCACATCATCCAAAACAGCGTGCTGCCGCTGTGGCCCCCCTCTTGACGACACAGTGGAACCAAGATGCCCCCTATAATAACTATTGCCCCTCCTATTCCGATGGCATCCGCTCGGTGACGGGTTGTGTGGCAACGGCGATGGCCCAGGTGATGAACTATCACGAGTGGCCCGCTGTGGGCAGGGGTAGTCATTCCTACAACTGCAATGTGAACGGGACGACTCCGACCAACCTTAGTGCGGACTTCAGCCAGTCGGTCTATCGATGGGATTTAATGCTGGATAGTTATGATTCCAGTAGCAGTCCCGAGTCGTGTGACGCTGTGGCCCGTCTGATGTCGGATGTGGGCATCTCGATAGATATGGATTATGGCAGCAGCAGCGGTGCATCAGAGGCCGTTGCCTTGGCCTCGTTAAAGCGCTATTTTGATTATAACGACAAGGGCTATTTGCTGATGCGCGACTTTTATAGCGCTGAGGAGTGGGACCAATTTCTGGTTGATGAACTCAGTGCACGCAGGCCCATCTTGTATTGCGGATTTTCGAACAGCGGAGGCCACGCATTTGTGTTTGACGGCTTTGATAACGATGGCTATTATCATGTCAATTGGGGCTGGGGCGGTGCTTATGACGGTTATTTCCTCGTTTCGGTACTCGCTCCCGCATCAGATTCCGATTTCAAGTACTCGCAAGACGGCATGTTTGGTGTCGTTCCTTCTCCTCAGGCCGATGAGGTGCCTGAAGTCTTGTTTGTCCGTAGCCGTCTTGTTCCTGCCACCGTTTCGGCTCCGTTGGGACAAACGGTTAGGGTGAAAGTAGATGATTTTGTAGTCCAGGGCAACAGAGCCACGGGTTATAACGACTATGATGACGTTAAGCACTATTATGTCGAGCTTTCCATGTCGTTGGGTATCTTTGACAGCAATAATGTTGAGCGCCATCATGTGGGATTTACTGAACATTCGCCATTGAGCAATAGTTGGTCTTCATCAGGCCGTTCTATTGATATTGACCTGCCTACTTCGCTCGAAGATGGCGAGTACAAGATAAAACTGCACTACGCGCTGGAAGATGACCTTAACGATGTCCAAGAGGTGTTCAGGCCTGGCGGTCAGGAACTTTACGTTAAGATGGTTGTGCGTAATGGTATAGCCTATTTGTCGGATAGTTTCTTGTCCGACCAGTATAGCGTAGATTCGTATGACATGCCATCAAACATCAAAATCAATCAGCTCATTGATGTGAATACTAAACTGTCTTATCCCACATGGTGGGCACAGCAAGGACCTGTCGGAAATGTCTATCTGGCATTCTTGAAGGACGGCGACCAAGAGGTGACTACCAGTGAGATGTATGAAGTGCAGCTTTACAGCAATACCTCCGAAACCTATCAGATGCAGATCAAGGCACCTGCCGAATGGGGCAAATATGACCTGGCATTGAAGGACGAATATGGTAACGTGATGATGATGACTCCTGACGATTGGTCATGGGACATTATTGAAGCAAGGAAATTCATCTTCGTTTATCCTCCCTGCCAAGAACTTGTTGAGGACTTTGAGACGATGACAGCCAACAGTAGCACGAGCGACAAGAACGTCCAGGGACGGTTCGCCACATGGAGCTTTACCAAGAGCGGCGTGCGCGCTCCTGGCGAGCAACGCTGCAACGGCACGAACTCGGTGATGATGAAGAAGCCCAGCGCGTTCTATACCACGCTGCCATTGAACCAGAACTTCTTTATGGTACAGGCCACCTTCTTTAACCCCGCGGCATCAGCGGCCAAGTACACGATGGATTATTCGGTTGACGGTGGAGCAACGTGGCATCCGGCAAGCACACTCGAAGGCGCTAACGCGGTCGAAGTGCCCGAGAAGAGCCAAGTCACGGCAAGGTGCTTACTTAACCTGTCAGCCTCGCAGCCTGCCACTTTCCGCATCGCCATGGTTGCTGGCGGCAGTGCATCTACCTATGTCGATGACTTCGCCCTGTACTACATCGACACGTTGGGTGACGTGAATGGTGATGGCGAGATAAATATTGCCGACATCAATACGGTTATCAACATGATCCTGGATGGGAACGTTATGGGTTTCGGTGCCGATGTAAACAACGATGGCGAGATAAATATCGCCGACGTTAACGCTCTGCTCGAGATCATTCTCAAGTAGGAACGCAAATAGAGACAAAAGGGACGGTGTAAAAAAAGAACCGTCCCTTTTTTACATTTTACATCAAAAGAACCGTCCCTATTTTACAGAGGGCTGTTGGGATGGCTTGGTCGGGGGTGACCCAGGTGATGCTGGGGTCGCGGCGGTACCAGGTCAGTTGCTTCTTGGCATAGACACGGGTGTTTTTCTTCATGCGCTGGATGGCTGTCGTGCGGTCCATGGTGCCGTCAAAGATGGCGAACATCTCTTTCATGCCCACGGTGTTGAGCGAATTGAGGTGGCGCAGGTGATAGACCGCACGGGCCTCTTGCTCCAGCCCGGCCTCGATCATGCGGTCCACGCGGGCGTTAATGCGGCTGAATAATTGGTCCCGCTCGATATTTAATGCCAACTTGATGATGTTGAAGTCACGCTGCTTGGCGGTGCCGGTGCGCAGGGTGGAGTAGGGCACTCCCGCTTGGCGGCAGATTTCCACGCCGTGGCACACGCGGCTAGTGTTCTTGTGGTCGATGGTCGCAGCATACTGCGGGTCTAATTGCTCCAATTCCTGTACCAGGCTTTCCAGCCCTTCTTGTTGCAACTTGGTCTTGACCGACATTCGCACCTCGGGCGAGATGTCTGGCAGCTGGTCGATGCCGCGGCACACGGCGTCGACATAGAGCATAGAGCCGCCGCACATAATCACATAATCGCCCTGTTGCCACAATGAGGGCAGCAAGGCCAACACGTCGCTCTCGAACTGTGCTGCGCTATAACTCTCCTCGAGGTCCTTGATGGCCACGAAGTGGTGGCGTGCGGCCGCTAGTTCCTCGGGTGTCGGGGCAGCGGTGCAAATGGGGATGCCGCGGTAGATTTGGCGGGAGTCGGCGTTGATGATGTCACAATGCAAGCGTTGCGCCAGCTCGATGGCTGTCGCCGTCTTGCCCACGCCCGTGGGGCCGGTGATGACAATCAACGTTTTTTCCATTTTTTAGGCTTTAGGCAATGGTTGTCGGGTGTGAAAACCTCAAGATGATAGCTCAACCCTGCTTGTTCTCGTTCCTGTATTTGCTCATGAATGATGATGTCAGCGTCAGTGGCGTCTTATTGTCGGTGATAGGTTTCTTGTTAGACTTGCGCAAGGGGTTGGGTTGATGCAGCACAAATTCGCAGTAGTAGGAAATGATGAGTGTCGTCAACGGCAGTCCGATGATGAGTCCGATAAAGCCCAACACATAGACCCATAATGACAAGGACAGGAAGATGATGGCCGGATTGAGCCCCATCTGGTTCTTCATGATTGTGGGGATGAGTATCATGTCTTGAATGACCTGGCAGATGATGTAGGCAAGGATTACCCAACCGAACATCACCCAGAAGCTCCCTCCAGTCGCAGCCGTGGCCACCAGGCACAGGAAGGCTGCAATGGGGATGGAGATGAGTTGCAGATAAGGCACCATGTTCAGTATGCCCACAAACAGGCCAAAGGCTATGGCCATGGGCAGCCCGATGATATAGAACTCGATGGCAAATATGATGCCCACAAAGAAGGACACTGCCGCCTGGCCACGGAAGTAACGGCTCATCGTGTCGGCCACGTCACCAGTGATGCGCAGCGCCATGCGGCGGTACTTGCTAGGGATAGCGGCTTTGAAGGCTCGTGAGAGTTTGTTGAAGTCCAGCAGTATAAAGAACATGTAGAGCAGGACGATGAACCACGACACGATGTTGAGAATCACACTCATCGTGCCACCGACTACCGACCATGCCCCTGACAGCACCTTGTTGATGATGTCCATCCATTGCTGTTTGGAGAAGATTTCATTGATCTTCTGCAGGTCGATGTAGCGATGGATGAAGTCGTTGACCTCGGCGGGGATGTAGGGCACATTCAACGACGATTTGGCATAGGCCGCCAGCTGCTTGGACATCGCCCCGAATTCGTCGATCAGGTAAGGAATGATGAGCCAGCATAGGCCCGTAATCACCGCTATCACGATCAAGAGGGCCAGCACAACCGCAAGGGCGCGGACCTTGATATGCGCCTTGACTTGTAGCCACTCGACAAGCGGCTCGATGAGATAAGCGAGGATGAATCCCACGACAAAGGGCATGAGCACCGGACTCAAGTAATTGATGAGCCACACGCCGATGGCTACACTGATGAGGCTCAGAACCATCCTGACCACCCGGTCAAAGTCATATTTCTTCTGTACTGTCTGTGACATATCTTGAAAACAGGATTAAAAAGCCTTAAAACTTAATATCTACTTCGACAGGGCAATGGTCGCTGCCGTAGATTTCGGTGTGGATCTTGGCATCGGTCAGCTGGCCCTGAAGGCGATTGCTCACGATGAAGTAGTCGATGCGCCATCCCGCGTTCTTCTCGCGGGCCTTGAAGCGGTAACTCCACCATGAATAGACGTCGGTCACGTCGGGATTGAAGAAGCGCCAAGTGTCGGTGAAACCGGCATTGAGCAACAGGGTCATCTTCTCGCGCTCTTCGTCGGTGAAACCGGCATTTTTACGGTTGGTCTTGGGATTCTTGAGGTCTATCTCCTGGTGGGCTACATTCAGGTCGCCGCACACGATGACGGGTTTCTTCTTGTCCAACTCCAGCAGGTAGGAGCGGAAGGCCTCCTCCCAGGTCATGCGGTATTCCAGGCGGCGCAGCCCGTCCTGGCTATTGGGCGTGTAGCAGGTCACCAGATAGAACTCAGGCATCTCCAGGGTGATGACGCGTCCCTCGTGGTCGTGCTCCTCGATGCCCAACCCATAAGTCACGCTCAACGGCTCGTGGCGGCTGTAGATGGCAGTGCCCGAGTAGCCTTTTTTCTCGGCTGAGTTCCAGTAAGAGCGGTATCCCTCAAATTCCAGGTCCAGTTGTCCCTGTTGCATTTTGGTCTCCTGCAGGCAGAAGAAGTCGGCGTCCAGTTCCTTGAAAATGTCGCTGAATCCCTTACCCACCACGGCCCTCAAGCCGTTCACGTTCCACGAGATGAATTTCATAGCTTTGTCGTTATTTTTGATATTTAACTTGCAAATTTAGTACAATAGGCACGAAATGCAAAACGAATTCAGTAATTTTGCCGAGATGAATGATAAATTCCATCTATTAGAGGGCGTCTCGCCGGCAGTGGAGTTGCCGCGGCAGTTCACGTGCCCGTTTTGCTATGAGCCGCATCCGTTGGCGCTGATGGCAGTCGGGGAGGTGCAGCAATATGTCGCCTCGCGAGCCGATTGGGCCGATGAAATGGGCGCTGGCAAGATGCTGGGCGTGCTTGTTGCGCAAGACCAAGAGGGCCGTTTGGGTTATCTCGCGGCCTTCTCGGGCAATTTGGCTGGCAGCGTTAGGCACGACTTCTTTGTTCCACCCGTCTATGACTTGCTTGACCCGCAGGGCGAGTTCAAGCGTGGCGAGGCGCAGATTACCGCCATTAACCACGAGGTGTACCGTTTGGAGCGCAGCCCTGAACTCGCTGAGGTGTTAAAACGTAAAACTGCTGCATCCCAAAAGATGGCTGACGAAATCGCCGATTTCAAAGCGCTGATGACCCTTCACAAGCGGGAACGTGACGAGCGACGACTAGCGGGAAACCTTACCGATGAGGAAAGCGAGGAACTCTTGAACCAGAGCCGTTTTGAAAAAGCCGAGTTGAAGCGCATACGTCAACGCCATGAAGCCTTATTGCAGGAAATATCTGATGAAATCGACCGATTTCAGCATCAAATCTATGAATTGAAGGCGCGCCGCAAGGCGATGAGCGAAGCTCTGCAAGAGCGTATCTTCAGACTCTTTATCGTCAGCAACGCCCGTGGCGAGCGTCGTGACCTGGTCGAGGTGTTTAAGCCATTGGGCACGTTGCCGCCTGCAGGCGCTGGAGAGTGCTGTGCACCGCGCTTGCTCAACTATGCCTTCAATCACGGTTTGCGCCCTGTGTGCATGGCCGAATTCTGGTGGGGAGCGTCGCCAGTGGGCGAGGTGCGCCATCATGGCCATTTCTACCCCGCTTGCCGCAGCAAGTGCAAACCCATCCTTGACTTTATACTTCAGGGCTTGGATGTGGAGGCCAACAGGTTAGGGCTATCCATGGCAAGTGATGAACTTGAAGAAGTCTATGATGACCAATGGCTCACTGTGCTCAACAAGCCCTCGGGGATGCTTACCGTGCCAGGCAAACTGCTGGAGGACTCTCTGCTCACCCGTTATCAGGCTGCACATCCCGAGGCCATCGGTCCCATCGTGGTGCATCGGTTGGACCAGGAAACATCGGGTTTGGTTGTTTTTGCCAAAGATAAGACGACGCATAAGGCCTTGCAGCAACAGTTTGAAAGCCACACGATTAACAAGCGCTATGTCGCACTGCTGGACGGTATTGTGGCACAGGACAATGGCGTGATAGATTTACCCATCCGCCCCGATGTGGACGATAGGCCCCGTCAACGAGTGGACTACGAGCACGGCAAGCAAGCCGTGACCCGATATCATGTGCTGGAACGCAAAGACGGCATGACGCGCATTGCTCTGGAGCCTCTTACTGGCCGCACCCACCAGTTGCGCGTGCATTGTTCCCATCAACTGGGGCTTAACTGTCCCATCGTGGGCGATCGCCTGTATGGCAGGGCTTCTGCCCGCCTGATGTTGCATGCCCAGTCCATCGCCTTCACCCACCCCGCCACGGGCGAGCGGATGACGATAGAATGCCAGCCCGATTGGTAACCCCTTGAACCATAATTGAAAATATTTACATTTTTTTTGAAATATGCGTGTTTTAGTCAAAAAGACTGAAACAATGCTAATTGTTTACAAAAATAAATTAAAACATTTTGTGGTTTGCATTCGTAACTCTATATTTGCGAGGCAAAAGGTTGTTTTCGGCCTGCCTCTTGCGATGTTAACTAAAAACTAAATCGCCTATGCTCAAGCAATTACGCTTTGGATTATTGACTTTATTGACACTGGCAGCCGTGTTGCCCTTGGCAGCACAGGTCCGTCATGTCACCACCGTCAATCCCCAGTCCAAGCAGTCCTATATGGAGGTCTATGACTTTGACTACGTGGACATCCAGCCTCAGTTCCCCGGTGGCGAGCGTGGGCTCATCAATTTCATCAACAAGACCCGCGAATATCCCTATCATGCTTACAAGAAGCACATTCAGGGCCGTGTGTTGTGCAGCTTTATCGTGGGGACCGATGGCCGTGTGAGTGACGTTCGCGTGATTCGTGGTGCTGGCGACGATAGCCTGAACCGCGAGGCTGTGCGCGTCATCGGCGAGATGCCCAAGTGGAGCGTGGGTAAGGTGGGTAAGCAAGCCGTCCCCGTGCGGGTGGTGTTGCCCATCAACTTCAGGTTGTAGCAATCTCTAGGATTTTCACATTTCCTATTTATATAAACCGCCAATAGAGGCGGTTTTTTTGTGCATGTAGCCTTTCCGGCTCCAGTGTTGCGCGGCCTTGCCGCTGTGAGCATATTTCTCATCATCAGTTGGTTTTTCAAGAAAAAAATTGTATATTCAAGATATTATATATACTTTTGCCAGACAAAAGGTTAATCTAGATGCACTTTCAAATTAGTTACCGATAATACTATTTTCAATCATTTATAATCACATTTTTATTATGAAAAAAATTCTCGTATTAATTGCTATCGTGTTTGCTGCAATGCAACTCACGGCAGCCACTGTTGACCTGGCAACTGCTCAACAGAGTGCACAGCGCTTCTTGATGGGCAAAGCTGTCAATGGCCGCTTCATGACCTCGGCACCCGCTGTCAAGTGGACCCATGAGGTGAAGAACTCAAGCAATGCCGCTCTGGCAGCTTTCTACATTGTCAACACCGACAATGGCTATGTAATCATCTCAGGTGATGACCGCGCTAAGGAAATTCTCGCCTATGGCAGCGGTTCCCTGTCCAGCATCAACGACCTGCCCGAAGCCGTGCAGTACTTCCTCAACATCTATCAGAAGCAGATGGAATTCCTGCAGGCTCATCCCGGAATGGTAGTGCAGAAGCGCTTTGCCACCCGTGGCGTGTCGGTGGATCCCTTGCTGCAAACTGCTTGGGCTCAAGACAAGCCTTATAACAAGCAGTGTCCCAAGGTGGGTTCCACCTATTGCAAGACGGGCTGTACCGCCACTTCGCTGGCTCAGGTAATGAGGTACTGGGAATATCCCAAAACGGCACCCGCTATGGATGCTTTCCAGTGTCCGAAATCTAAAATTAATGTGCCTGCGCTGCCCGAGTACACCTTTGACTGGGACAATATGTATGATACCTACTATGAGGTGGACTTGGATCGCCTGCCTCAGGTGAACGAGGACGCTATCGCTTACTTGATGCGCTATGTGGGTCAAGCCGAGCACATCGACTATAACACCGATAAGAGTGGCTGTGAGAATCCCGAGATTCTTCAGGCTATCCAACTGTTCGGTTTTGACGAGGGTGCTCATCTCGTGAAAAAGTGTGACTCCCCTGATACCGAAGAGGAACTCCATCAGGGAACCTGGACCGAAGAAGAGTACTACAATGATGAACAATGGGGTGAGGCCATCCAGGCTGAGTTGCGTGCAGGTCGTCCCTTGGTTTATTGTGCCTATGACATGTCGAGTGACTCCACGGGTATCAGTGGTCATGCCTTCAATGTTGACGGCTATGATGCTGAGAATGACATGTACCATGTGAACTTCGGTATGAGTCCTGCATTAAATACTTATTATGCCCTCAATGCATTCTCGACCGATGGCTGGATGATGGTTTATGACTTCTGGCCTGTCTTTTTTGCTGGTGTGCAGCCTCCCGGCTTGGTTACCGATCCCCGCATCTTCGCTACACCACAAGAAATCACTATGTCGTGCTATGCAGGCGAGACCACAACTGCAACCTTTGATGTATCGGGTTCTAACTTAACCGGTAACATCACCGTGACCCTTAACGATGAAAACGGCGTGTTCACGGCCGATGCCACAACTGTTACGCTCGAAGAGGTAGCCGAGGGTAAGACTGTTACTGTGACCTATGCTCCCCAGGCCGTTGGTACCCATAATGCCACCATTACCCTGAGCAGCGATGGTGCCGAGAGCAAGGTTGTCACCCTGAAGGGCGTAGCCACTAATGCACCTCTTGTAGTCTATGACCCCGTGATGCTTGCTGCTGACAGTGCTTACATCCATTTGAACTCGTTCCGTGCCGACTGGACCGACCAAACCATTGCCGAGAATGTCGCTAGCTATACTCTCGAGGTGAATGAGAAACCGGGTGCCGGTGGCATGCTCGCCGATGTAGATTGGAGCACAGCATCAGGTCAAGCAATGGATTACTTGCCCGAAGGCTGGACTGTAGGTCCTTATTCAATCTTCTTTGATGAGGGTGGTGTGGCTATCACCAGCGCTAGCTATATCCGCACTAATACCCTGGATCTCACGGGTATTAACAAGGTTACTGTGGTCTTCACTGCTAAGAATTACTCGCCTTGGTATAATTCTACTCTCACTGTGAGAACCAGTGTAGATTCTCAAGATTTTGAGTTTACCGGTAGTTATGAGGAATATACGGCCGTCCTGGATTGTGCCGATAATGACTACGTAGAATTCTATGCCAATGCCTATTATCCCACGATTCAGACCATCAAGATCTATGCAGGCGAGGTGAGCGCTCCTGAACTGCGTGCTATCGAAAATGGTGATACGGCTCATCGCCTGATTACAGGAATCACCGACAAGTTCTACACTGTTAGCAACTTGACTGATGCGGGAACTTACCTCTACAAGGTAAAAGCTATCTATCAAGATGGTACTGAGAGCGCATGGAGCAATGTTCAACAAGTGACCCTGTTTGAAAACGGTCCTGCTCCCCATGACTATGTAGTGGGTGACGTGAACCATAAAGATGGTGTGACCATTGCCGACGTGAGCGCCCTGATCGACTATCTGCTGGATAGCGAGAACAATCCCGTTTGCCTCATCTGTGCCGATGTGAATGGCAAGGACGGCGTGACCATTGCCGACGTCAGCGCCCTCATCGACATGCTCTTGGGCATGTAATCACTTGTTGAGAAATCTTGAATAAACTAAGGAGCTTGGGCTGTTGCTCGAGCTCCTTGTTTTCATGCTAAGTTCCGAAGACTAATAAAATCGCGTTTCTATTGCGTATGTGACTTTTAAGGAGTACATTTGCAAATCACATAACCAGAGCCGAAAACCATTAACAATTTATATAAGTGTGATTTTATGAAGAAATTTGTATTTGTCTTGGTAAGTGTTGCTGCCGCAATGACTGTTTCGGCAGGCATCAATTCCAATCGTGATGTTCCAGCTCCCACCGACATGAACGTTGAACCGGGCACCCACAGTTGTGTGGTCACATGGAGCGATGATTACAATAGCGCATGGAACCTGCGCTACAGGTTGTATGCTGAGGAGCCTGCAGAGTCGGTTCTGCTCCATTCGGTTACTGCTGCTTCTTACACTGGCAACTCCTATGACGCGATCACGTTGCCTGCTCCCTGGGGCGGCACCAATGTGCGTGCCGGCAACCGAGAGATCTATTTCAGGAACAATTACAATAACGATGGATCCTACGGAAACATCACTTACACTATTCCTGAGGGCTATTCTAATGACACCTTCACATTGATGGTGACCACTTATGCCACCAACGCGAATGGTGCCGGCAACTTGACTGTGGCCACGCCACAGACCGAGGCTGTGACCCATTATTTCTCGGCTGGTGATACATACTATTGGGTTGTTACCGCAAGTTCGGGCGAGAAGATTATCATCACGACCCCCGATTCCCAGTATTCTCCCAGCATTTCTCTGATGGCGGTTTATTCGGGAGACGCTACTAGCGCCAAACTCAGGGCCAACGAGTGGACCTATGTGAACAACCTCAGCAAGACGACCTACACCATCGAGGGCCTTGAAATCAATACCGATTACGAGGTGCAGGTTCAGGCCATCGGCGAGGGCGGCAGCTTGAGTGATTGGTGCAAGCCCGATGTCTTTACCACCCTTGAAGAAGAGCCCTTTGTCCCCTTTGTTCACATCTTGGGAGACATTGATGACCAGTATTGGGCACCCGATATCGGCACCAAGATGGAATATGATCCCGAGAACGAACTCTACACTGCCACAATTCATGTCGAAGAGGACAGGACCTTCGGCTTCTCTACCGAGCTTGACGTTGATGACCTGGGCGGTTGGAACTACCTGTTACCTTATCGTTTCGGTCCAGAGAGCGATGGCGAGTTTGTATTAAAGGATGAGTATTTGGGCCAAACCCTGCCATTGAGTTTTGACAACTATGGAAATATCCGTGTTTTGACTGCGGGCGATTATGAGGTGACAGTAAGTTTAGAGAACAACTACATCATTATTGGTAAGATAAGTGGCCCTGACCACGGTTATGATATTGGTGATGTGAACCATAACCATGAGGTGGGCATCAGTGACGTGTCGGCCCTGATCGACTATCTGCTGGATAGCGAGAACAATGCAGTTTGCCCCATCTGTGCCGATGTGAATGGCATGGACGGCGTGACCATTGCCGACGTCAGTGCCCTTATCGACATGCTCCTGAGCATGTAATCACTTGTTGAGAAATCTTGAATAAGCTAAGGAGCTTGGGCTGTTGCTCGAGCTCCTTGTTTCTTGACTCAGGTGATAATAGCGTGATGTAATAAAAAGGCATATTTTTGAAAAAATGTTGTAAAAAATTATGTAAGAAAAAGGTTTGTTTGTAACTTTGCGGGTGTCAATCGTGACGATTACTCACACCTAACGTTTTATGTGATAGAACTACTCTTACTATAAAAACCAGTAAACCAAAACATTTATGAAAAAATTATTATTTATTGCCACATTGCTCTTGGCAGTGATGCAGGCCACGGCAGCAGATGTCAATGTGACTGCTGCCAGAGCTACCGCCGTACGTTATTTGCATTCTAATGCTACCGGTCAACGTCTTGCAGGCCAAGCCGCCCCGGATGTCAAGTTATTACACACTGAGGTGAATTCCACTCAGGCCAACAGGGCTGTGTACTACATTTTCAACTCCGATAAGGGGTTTGTGATCGTCTCGGGTGATGACCGTGCATACCTGATTCTTGGTCATGGCAATAGGCCTCTTGACATGAAGCGCATGCCAGATAACATGAAGTTCTGGCTGAGCACCTACAAGAACCAGATCGAGTATCTGCAGGCACATCCCGGGATGGTCGTAGATAAGCCCACCTTCAATAATAGCCTAAGAGCGGGCAAAGTCGGGCCCATGCTCACTGCCGAGTGGGACCAGGATGCCCCCTACTACAACCATTGTCCCGTTTACAACGGTTCGTATTGCTTGACGGGATGCCCCGCCACGTCGCTGTCGATGGTATTCTATCACTGGAAGTATCCGACCGACCCGACTCCCCCCGTCGAGGGCTACACCAATAACAGTTATAATTTAGAGATACCCGCCCTCCCGTCGATCACCTTCGACTGGGATAACATGCGCGACAAGTACATTAGCGGATATAACACGGCCGAGGCCGATGCTGTAGCTTGGCTGATGCGCTATGTGGGCCAGGAGGAGCATATGGATTACACGCCTAGCGGCAGTGGCGCTTATGGTGCTGACATCCTGCGCGCCGTCAAATTCTTCGGGTATGACAAGGATGCCCAGTTGCTGTTTAAGACAGTCACCGACGATGATGGCAACGTTGTCGAGGAGTACTACAACGATGAGGAGTGGGCAGCACTGCTCCAAGCCGAGATGTATGAGGGTCGTCCTGTCGTTTATTGCGCCTATGACTACGATTCATGGTATGGCTGGAGTGGTCATGCCTTCAATGTTGACGGTTACAATCCAGTCGACAACACTTATCATGTGAATTGGGGCTGGAGTGGTGATGGCAATGGCGACTTTGTCCTCAATGCCTTCTCCTCGAGTGGTTACACCTTCAACATCGAGCAGCAGATGATTATGGGCATCCAGCCGCCCGTCCAGGGTCCTGCCATCAAGGTGAGTCCTTCTAGATTAGACATCAATGCCTATATCAACAAGAGTGCTACTACCACCTTTACTGTGAAGGGTCAGGAACTCACCAGCGCTATCACGTTGACGCTCAACGACGAGAACGGTTGCTTCTCGATCGACGCCAATAGCGTCGCCGTCAACGAGCAGGAGGCTGGCAAGGTTATCACCGTGACTTACTCACCCCTGGAAGCCGGCATTCACACGGCAACCATCACCCTGAGCTGCCCTGGTGCCGAGGACAAGACCGTTACCATCAATGGCGAGGCCTTGCTCGAGACCTATCTTCCCCACATGTTGCCTGCCAATGAATCTTACATCAACCTGACCCAGTTCCGTGCCGACTGGACCGATGAAACACCTGCCGGCAATGTTGAGAGCTACACGCTTGAGGTCTCCAATCGACCTGCCATTGAATTGCTTGGTAGTCTTGACGGTACCGTCTATACAGGCAGTTACTCGAGCGTAACACTTACTGATCCCTGGAGCGGTGAAGATGTCATGGTAGGTAATGGCGCCTATTATTTCGGTAACTACGGAGGCTATATCTCCTTTACCATTCCCGAAGGCTACGAAAATGAAGTCTTCTCCATGCAGATAACCACTTCCAGTGGCTATTATGGTAGTGGCAACCTCACTGTCGGATCCAACCAGACGGCTGCTGTTGGCCATGAGTTCAATTCTGGCGAGACCTATACTTGGCTGGTTACTGCCAGCGCTGGCGAGAAGATTACCATTACTTCGACCGATGACAATTATTCGCCCGATATGGCCTTGATTAAGGTCTATTCAGGTGATGTGAACGACCTTAATACCCTCACGGCGACAGAGCAGGGCGATGCCAATTATCGTCTGATTAAGGGTATCACCGATAAGTTCTACACCGTGACGGATCTTACTGCTGCCGGTACATTCTACTATAGGGTGAAAGCCCACTACATCAACGGAGTGGAGAGCCGCTGGAGCAATTCACAGAGGGTGACATTGTTTGAGAACGGCCACGGCTATGAGCCTGGTGATGTTGACCACAATCATGAGATTGGTATTAGTGACGTTTCGGCTCTGATCGATTACCTGCTGGGTGTCGAGAGCAATGCGTGTGCCATCTGTGCCGATGTCAACGGCGTTGACGGCGTGACCATTGCCGACGTGAGCGCCCTTATTGATATCCTCTTGGGCAATTAATTGTCGATAGGGAAATAGTTTTATCATGGAGCACAGGTGCCAAGGCGCTTGTGCTCTATATTTCGTTGTTTGTCGATTTTTAAGCCGTATTGGTGTTAAAATGATGAATATTTTTGAATATTAATAATAGATTTATTATCTTTGCGCGTTCTAAATGTAGAATCTGAAACAACAGTAATTAGTTTAAATACCATTAATTCATTTAATTACCAGTAATTATGAAAAAAATTTTATTTCTTTTAGCCGTCGTTCTTGCGGCGCTACCAATGTCGGCTGCTGATGTGTCCTCATCGCAGGCACAGGCTGCAGCCAACGCGTTTCTAAAAAAACAAGTAGCCGCTGGTCGTCTTAAAGCATCGGCTGTTTCCGGCCTCCAGCTCGCTAAGGCTGAAACCTCAGTAGCCAAGCCCTCTGCTGTGGACTACTACATCTTCAATTCAGCAAAATCCTATGTAGTGGTTGCCGGTGATGACCTGGCACCCGAAATTCTGATGTACGGTGAGGAAGGTGCTCTCGACATTAATAACATCCCTCCCGCCATGCAGTGGCTGCTCAACAAGTACAAATATCAGATTGACGGCCTCAAGGCTGGTACCATGGTGCCGGTAAAGATTCCCAAGTTTGCCACCACCCCCGTTGCACCGCTGGTAACCGCCAACTGGGACCAGAGCTCTCCTTACAATAACCAGTGCCCCTCTAACTCTGTCACTGGCTGCCCGGCAACCTCGCTGAGTATGTGCTACTACAAGTGGAAATGGCCTGAGACGTACCCTGCATGTGCAGCTATATCGGGTACTGGAGGCGCTTCTGCTGCGGCTCTGCCTGAACGCGCAGCTGACTGGGCTAACATCATCGACGAGTACACGGGCCCGACCAATACTTCCTACTCAACCGCTCAGGCCAATGCTGTGGCATGGCTGATGCGCTATGCTGGTCAGTCTATTCCCGATTATTATTACAGCAGCAGCGCCAGTGGTGCTAACGACCCCGAAATTTACCAGGGTGTCCTCAACATGGGTTACACCGATGCCCAGTACCTCCTGCTCACCGAACTCCAGCAATCGGGTTGGAGTTACTCCAATGGCCCGCAGCAGTACACCGATGCCCAGTGGAACGAGTTCATGCTGAATGAATTGCATAACGGCCGCCCCATCGAGTATCTGGCTTATGACTGCAGCAGCTATCAGCCTGCAGGTCACGCCTTCAACGTGTTTGGCGTGAATGCCAATGGCCAGTACTACGTGAACTGGGGTTGGAGCGGCGACAGCAATGGCTATTGCACACTGCACAACTTCACCACTTCTACTGGTGCAACCGGTCAAGCCGGCTCCTACGTCTTCAACTATGGCGAGGCCATGATTATCGGCATCGAGCCTCCCGCTGGAGCCCTTACCGATCCCAGAATTACGGTTAACCCCGCCACACTCACGATGAACACGACTGTGGGCACTCCTGTAACCGCCACCTTCACCGTTACCGGTGCCAACCTCACCAGCAACGTGAATTTGGCCCTCAGCGGCGATTATGTCTTCTCGCTGAGCACGACCAGCATCAGTGCCACTCAGGCCGAGAATGGTGTGACTGTCACTGTAACCTATGATCCCGCTGCAGTGGGCACCCATGAGGCTACTGTTACGTTGACCAGCACCGATGCCGAGGCCGTGACTGTCAAGCTCAACGGTACCGCCGAGGCTGCTCCCCTGGAGACCTATGCTCCCGTGATGCTCGACGCCACCAATGTCACGATGACATCGTTCACTGCCACCTGGACCGACCAGACCCCTGCCGAGAACGTGGAGAGCTATACCCTGTATGTTCAAGATGAGTCTCATCCCATCCAACCCGAAGCTGCGCTGCTCGACACCACCGACTGGACAGCTGCAGCTACCGTGCCCACCGGCTGGACTCAATACAACCTGAAGTATTACAACACCACCAATTCATGCTACTTGAGCACCAACGGCTATGTTCAGAGCTGTAACTACGACCTCACGGGCTATGACAAGGTGACTGTGATGGTTTACTCTCAGCCCTACGAGGGGGACAACACCATCACCGTGGCCACCAGCGTTGACTCTAAGACCCAGACAGTTCCTTCTGGCAGCTCGTTCAATTGGTACACCTTCGTTCTGAATTGTTCCACCAACGACTATGTGAAACTCACCTCTAGCGGCATGCCTGACTTGAGGTACATGAAGGTATATGCTGGCGACCTCACCTCCGTTCAGCTCAAGGCCACCGAGACCGGTGATGCAACTTACCGTGTCATCACGGGTATCACGGGCAAGAGTTACACTGTTACCGGCCTCACCGAGGGTGGTACATTCAACTTCTATGTTGTAGCCAACTACGTTAATGACGCCATTGCCAAGAGTAACGTTAAGGAAGTAACCCTGCTTGAGAATACCAATCCCGTTATCAGCGTGAATCCAACTGCTGTTGAGATGACCGCCAACACGGGTGAGACCGCTACCGCCACCATCAACGTGAGTGGTGCTAACCTCACGGGTAACGTAACCCTGGCTTTGACCGATGAAAATGGTGTTTACAGCATCACCCCGACGACCATCAGCGCCGCCGATGCCATGAACGGTAAGGATGTTACCGTTACCTATGCCCCCACGGCCTTTGGCACTCAAAACGCTACAATAACCTTGAGCAGTGCTGATGCCGAGAATGTGACAGTCGCCCTGAATGGTACAGCAACCCTTGCCAAGGCTGTTCCCGTGATGCAGCCCGCCGACGAGCAGTACATCAACCTCACCAAGTTCCGCGCTGACTGGTCCGACCAGACTCCTGCCGGAAATGTAAGCAGCTATACCCTCGAGGTAAATGCCAAGGTTGAAGAGCCCGAGCCCGAACCTGAATTGATCGCCTCTATCGACGGACCTTGGTCTGGCGAAAACGTCTATGGCGGCTATGGTGCCATCTACTTCCGCAACGCTACCCACCAGTCAGCAACCACCGATGGCTACATCAAGTATACCATCCCCGCAGGCTACGAGAACAAGACCTTCACCCTGAAGCTTACCACCGCCAATAGTCAGTATGGTAGCGGCAGGTTTGTAGTGGGTTCCACCCAGACCGCAGCTGTCGAGTATAACATGAGTAATAGCAGCAGCCACAGCTGGGTAGTAACTGGCAGCACTGGTGATGTAATCACGATTACCTCGCCCGAGGATCAGTACTCACCCGATATCGCCCAGATCGAGGTTTATTCTGGCGACGCTACCGCTGTTACCTTCAATGCCACCGAGACGGGCGGTGCCGATTACCGCTTGATCGAGGGTATTACCGACAAGTTCTACACCGTTGAGAACCTGACTGCCGGAGGTACCTTCCTCTACAAGGTTAAGGCCATCTATCTCGATGGTACCGAGAGCGACTGGAGCAACATCGAGGAGGTTACCCTGTTCGAGAACGGCCACGGCTATCAGCTTGGCGACGTTAACCATAAAGATGGTGTGACCATTGCCGATGTGAGCGCCCTGATCGACTATCTGCTGGATAGCAGCAACCCCTGCTGCACGATCTGTGCCGATGTGAATGGCAAGGATGGCGTGACCATTGCCGACGTGAGCGCCCTTATTGATTACCTCTTGGAGAATTAATAGGTATTAAACCTTAATTAAACACTGTTGTGGGGCAGGGGAAAACAAACTCCCTTGCCCCACAGTTTTGCTTTATGTCGGGGCCTGGTGTTGGAAAATTGATAGTTTTTAGTAAGTATTCTGCCATAATTGACAGTTATATGTATTTTTTTCTCTACCTTTGTCCATCTTCTAAACTCTAGTGACTGAATCTAACCAATCAATTTATTTAACCATATCAATAACACTTTTTTTATGAGAAAATTACTTCTTTTTGCCGCCCTCCTGTTAGTGGCGATGCAAGGAATGGCTGCTGATGTTGATGCACTGTCAGCAAAAACGTTAGCACAGCGTTTCCTCATGGGTCAAGCCGCTAGAAACGGTTTCAATGCTCCTGTGGCCCCTACTGTCAGATGGATGCATCAGGAACTGAATTCGACCAATGCCAATAAGGCCGCCTATTATGTCGTTAACACCGATAACGGCTTTGTCATTGTAGCGGGTGATGACCGCGCTCAGCAGATTCTGGGCTATGGCGACCATCCGCTGAATGATATGAATACCCTGCCCGAGAACATGAAGTTCTGGCTGGACAACTACAAGGGTCAAATCGAGTACCTGCAGGCACATCCTGGCCTGGTGGTAGAACAGCCCAAGTTGACGGCCAATCGCACCGAGACCATTGAGCCGATGCTCGAGGCCAAGTGGGACCAGGGTTACCCCTACTACAACCAGTGCCCCATGGACGGTGACCGCCGTGGCTTGACCGGTTGCGCCACCACCTCGCTGGCTCAGATTTTCTACAAGTGGCAGTATCCCACACAGCCCACGCCCGAGGTCCCCGGTTACACGACCCGTACCCGCAAGTTTATCCTTCCCCCGTTGCCTTCAATCACCTTTGACTGGGCTAACATGCTGCCAGTGTACAACTTTAGCGCCAATGACACTCAGCGGAATGCTGTGGCATGGCTCATGCGCTACATTGGCCAGGCCGAGGAGATGGACTACACCAATGAGGGTAGCGAGGCCTGGGAGGATGACATCCTGCGTGCTTGCCACCTGTTTGGCTATGTGAATGCCCATGTCGAGTATAAAGCGACACTGAACTTTGACACGCATGGCGAAGACATGATCATCAACGATGCTGACTGGAGTGTGATGCTCCAGGAAGAGCTCGCCGCTGGTCGTCCCGTGGTCTATTGCGCTTACAGCTATAGCAGTGCCTATAACTCGTTCTATGGCCACGCCTTCAATGTCGATGGCTACGATGCCGGCAGTGGCTTGTACTCCATCAACTGGGGCTGGAGTGGCACGGGTAACGGCTATTTCGCCTTGCGTGCCTTCAACAATCAGGGTTACAGCTATAGCCTGGGCGAATTGATGGTCATGGGCATTGAGCCTCCCGCACCCATCGAGGCCTATGACCCCGTGATGCTACCCGCCAACGAGGACTATATCACCCTGACCTCGTTCCGTGCCGACTGGACCGACGAGACCCCTGCCGAGAACGTCACCAGCTACACGCTGGAGGTGAACACTGATGACGGCAGTGAGCCTGGTGTGTATGAAAAAGTCTTCACCGAGACCTTCCCCGGATGCTCGGAAAATGGATCACGTGAACTCACTAAAATTGATAATCTGTGCACGAACAAGGGCTGGGAATTTAGCCACCTCTATGAAAACCGCCGTGGTTTGCGCTTGGGTGGCAATGGCTATACCGGCTCGCTGACGACGCCAGCCCTCGATATGACCCAGAGCGGAGGCAAGATGACGGTAGTCGTTACCATGTTGCCATTTAGCTCTGATACCGATGTGCCTGTAATCATTGCATGTGGTAACAGCATGGCAACAGTTACCGTGAGCGCCGAGAACAGTTATACTGTTGTCCTTAATTGTGAACCCAATGAGAATCAGAAGGTGACCTTTGCCACCACCGAAAGCAGCAAGCGCGTTGTCATTGCCCAAATCGATATCTACAGTGCTACGGCCGATGCTGCCAAGATGGTCTATAGGCTTCCTGTTGAGGAGGGCGACTCCACTTCTCGCGTGATTACCGATATCACCAACAAGTTCTACACCGTGAGCAACCTCGCCGCTGGCGGCACCTTCACCTATCGTGTCAGGGCCTATTATGAGAATGGTACCCGAAGCGCTTGGAGCAACATGGAGACGGTGACCCTCGTTGACAATGGCCCTGCTCCCCATGACTATGAGGTGGGCGATGTGAACCATAAAGATGGTGTGACCATTGCCGACGTGAGCGCCCTCATCGACTATCTGCTGGATAACGAGAACAATCCCATCTGCACCATCTGTGCCGATGTGAATGGCAAGGACGGTGTGACCATTGCCGATGTCAGCGCTCTTATTGACATGCTGTTGAGCCTTTAACACAATCGAGTGATAACCATTATCGTGGGGTGAGGGATGTGCTTTTTCCTTATCCCACGATTTTTAATGGGACTTATGGGCAAAGATTGAGGTAGATGTATTACCTTTGCCGCCATTAACTAACAACCTTTTGTAACAAAACATAAACCCAATGAAAAGAATTCATCTGTTTCTTGCCGTACTCTTGTTGTCGGCAACCCAAATCTGGTCGGCTAATGTTGATCAGGCTTCGGCGCTGCTCAAGGCTCAACGCTTCTTGTCCAGTCAAGCCACTAATGGACGAATGATGGCCTCGTCAACCAGTGACTTCAAACTCGTCTATATCGAGAAGAATACCAAAAACGCCACACTACCAGTCTATTACATCTTTGGCGCCAACGACGGCTTTGTCGTAGTGTCGGGTGACGACCGCGCGCGTGATATTTTGGCCTATGGTGATCGTGCCCTTGACTTGAACGCTATGCCCGCCAACATGAAGTATTGGCTGTCGCTCTACAAGCACCAGCTGGAGTATCTTCAGGACAATCCTGGCATTCAGGTGAATAATGCCTCGCTGAAGGCGCCCCAGCGGGTTGATCAGTCAGTGAATCCGTTGCTCACGGCCCAGTGGAGCCAGGATGCGCCCTACTGGAACGAATGCCCCGTTTTTGGCACTGATACTTGCTATACGGGTTGTCCTGCCACCTCGCTGTCGATGGTTTTCCACTACTGGAAATACCCTCAGCAGCAAACACCCACAGTACCGCCCTACACCATGCCGACCTATGGCGTCTCGTTGCCCGAACTGCCTCCCACGGTTTTTGACTGGGCCAATATGCTTGACAGATACACCGAAGGCTATAATGCCGCTCAGGCCAGCGCTGTCGCCCACTTGATGCGCTATATCGGACAGGTCGAGGAGATGGATTATACCATCAGCGGCAGTGGTGCCTATGGTAATGACATCTTGCGTGCTGTCAAGTTTTTTGAGTATGACCAGAACGCCCAACTCTTGTTCAAGTCGGATGACCTGGGATATGCCAATTATAGCGATGCCCAATGGGCCACTCTGATGCAGGTTGAACTCTCGGCAGGCCGCCCCATCGTCTATTGTGCCTATGAAAACACGACGGGCGCGGGACATGCCTTCAATATTGACGGTTATGATGCCGACGGCAATTTTCACGTGAACTGGGGCTGGAATGGCAGGGGAAACGGCTTCTTCGCCTTGAATGCTTTTACTTATAACGGCAACACCTTCGGCACTGGCCAACAGATGGTCATCGGCATCCAGCCGCCTGCCGATTACCAGAATCCGCGCCTCCAGGCTTATCCCAATGTGGTTGACATGCAGGCTTATTTAGGCAAGCCCTCCAGTGCCACAATCAGTCTCAAGGGCACTAACTTGACTGAGGATGTGACCCTGACGCTGAACGATGTCGACGGTGTGTTCAGCCTCGATGCCGTTACTGTAGATAAAGATGTTGCCAATGCCGGTTGCGACATCACGGTTACCTATACCCCTCAGGTTATCGGAACAAATGCTGCCACCATCGTTTGCACCAGCGACGGCGCTGCCCCCATGACCATCACACTCCATGGCAACGCACCGCTCGAGATCTATCCGCCCGTGTTGCAACCCGCTGCCCCGTCAGGCATTACGCTCACCTCGTTCCGAGCCAACTGGACCGACGAGACGCCCGCCAACAACGTGAACGGCTATACCCTTGAGGTCTATAGCAAGCCTGACTATATCCTGCTCGAGGAGGCTGACTTCAGCACCTTGCCCAAGATGAGTCCCACCAACCAGGCTTCGCATGCTACCGACTACCTGCCCGAGGGCTGGTCGTTCACGGGTACCGAGTTCAATCTCGAGGGCGGATGCATCATGCCTTATCGCAACAGCGTCATCACCACCGATGCCTTGAACCTTAAGGGCTATGATAAGGTGACTGTCGAGGTCATTGCCCGCAGTTATGGCTCGTGGGGTGACCCGTCAGAATTGACCATTTCTACGAGTATGGCCAGCCAGACCATTGAATTGCCGTTCTACTATGCGTCAACCAAGGTTGTGCTTGATTGTGCCGAGGGCGACAAGATTTCGTTCAAGGCTGGTTACTATCCCATGATCAGGGCCATCAAGATTTATGCTGGCGACGCTACTGCCGCCACCCTCAAATCGACCGAGAGTGGCGATGCCAACTATCGCCTGATCACTGAAATCACGGGCAAATCCTATACCGTGAAGGACCTTACCGCTGGCGAGACTTTCTTCTATCAGGTCAAGGCCCATTACACCGATGGCACCGAGAGCGACTGGAGTGAGACCCAGATTGTAACGCTCGTTGACGGTGGACACAACTTTGATCTGGGCGACGTCAACCACGATGAGTCGGTAAACATCGCTGACGTTTCCAGCCTGATTGATTACTTGCTGGGTGTGGACAACACCATTTGCCTCGTCTGTGCAGACATCGATGGTGACGAGAATGTGAGCATTGGCGATGTGTCGGCCCTCATCGATATCTTGCTGGGCCTCAGCTGATTCATCATAGCCCTATAACCATAGTATGGCGACTCTTCAACCCCCAAAAAGGGTAGAGGGCCGCCATGCTCTTTTCCTGTATAAATTGGGCCGAACCTATGGTCTCCAAAACATTTTGGCAGGAAAGTGATTTATTTCTTTTGATATTTTAGGGTAAAAAGTTGTTTTTTTATTGTTTTTGGTGTAATTTTGCAAACGTTTTATGCACTATATTAACTGGTAATAGAGTGATATAATCGTTTTTAATAGCTGAAGCATAAGAATTAACCATTTAATAATCAACATTTTATACTTTTATGAGAAGAATCTTATTGTGTGCTGCAGTCTTGTTTGCGGCAATTCAATTGTTGGCTTCTCCTGTCGATGTGAGGACAGCACAAGCCAAAGCTCAGAATTTTGTTCAGCAGAAACTGTATGCTGGTAAACTGATGGCGCCAATCTCTGGAGAAATGAAACTCGCTCATACCGAGATGAACTCCAAGATGCTTGACCGCGCTGTTTACTACATCTTCAATTCCCAAAATGGCTATGTGATCGTGTCGGGTGATGACCGCGCAGAGGAAATCTTGGGTTATGGCGACGCTCCTCTTAACATCAACACCATTCCCTGCAACATGAGGGGTTGGTTGGAGACCTTCAAGGAGCAAATCGAGTACTTGCAGGCACATGAAGGCATGCAGGTAGTGACTCCGTCGATGATGGCGCCCGCGTTGCGTACCGCATCGGTTGAGCCGTTGCTTACTGCCCTGTGGGACCAAGAGGCTCCCTATTGGAATATGTGTAAAATCAATGGCTACCAGTGCTTGACGGGTTGCCCCGCCACCTCGGCTGCCATGGTGTTCCACTACTGGAAGTATCCTGATTTTGAGACTCCCGAAATTCCTGCTTACAAGTGCGAATTGAGTACTTCGTCATGGGGCGGTACTACTTATGTCAATGTTCCCGCTCTGCCTCCTGTGACTTTTGACTGGGATAATATGCTTGATCGCTACACCAGCGGTTACAATACAACCCAAGCCAATGCTGTCGCTACGCTGATGCGCTATGTGGGTCAGGCTGAGCACATGGCCTATGGCGTCGATGGTAGTGGTATTGATGCCGATAGTGTTGTCCTGATTGCTGATGCCTTCAAGCTCTTAGGCTATGATGAGGAGACCGTTCAGGTGGTGAAGAAGACCAGCGCCTATAGCGGAGGCCAAACCCTTTACACCGATGCCGAGTGGGCTGCCATCATGCAAGAGGAACTCAGCGAGGGTCGTCCCATCGTCTTCTGTGCCATCAGCGGTGGATGGTTCGGCGGTGGTCATGCCTTTAATGTTGACGGTTATGACGCTACCACCAACAAGTATCACATCAACTTCGGTTGGAGTGGCACTTCCAACAACTACTATGCCCTGAACGCATTTGATGGCTATAACCAGTACCAGCAGATGGTTATCGGTATCCAGCCCCCCATCAAGGTTCCGCGCCTCAAGACCGACAATAACGAGTTGTCGATGACATGCTTCAAGAACCACACTGCAAGCAGCCAATTCACCCTCACTGGCCGCAACTTGGAGAGCAACGTGACCTTGACGCTGAATGACGAGAACGGTGTGTTCAGCATTGACAAGAGCGCTCTCACTCCTAACGAGGACAACAAGGTTCAGGAGGCTATCAACGTGACTTACGCTCCCCTGACCGAGGGCGAATATACCGCTACAATCACTGTCAGCACCACGGGTGTTGAGGACTTCGTGATTACCCTGCACGGTTCATCGGACTATGAGCTGCATCGTCCCATTATGCAGAACATTGATGAATCAACCGTTACCGCTACTTCGTTCCGTGCCGACTGGAATGACAACACTCCCCCCGAGAACGTTACCAGCTACACCCTTGAGGTGATGACCAAGCCTGACGTAGTCCTGCTCACCGAGGCTGACTGGAGTGACGTGCCCCAGGAGAGCACCAACCACGCATCGGATGCTGAGAACTACTTGCCTGAGGGCTGGACCTTCACGGGCAATTACTTCTTCCTGGACGGTGGCTTTGTATCGGCAAACCGCAACTGCTACTTCAGCCCCAACTGTGACCTGATGGGCTTTCCTATCGTGAGCGTCATTATCAAGGCTAAGGCTTATCCCAATGGCTCAAAAACCACGCTGACTGTATCGACTGACCTTGGCCAGGAGGAACTCGTCCTCGAAAAGGAACTCAAAACTTATCTGGTTGTGCTCCCCGTGGGTGATCATGGTCAAATCAGAATCACTACCGGTTACTACCCCGAGATCCAGAGCATCAAGATCTATGGTGGTGAGATTACCGATCCCGAGCCTTTTGCTTTGAGGGCTGGAAATGAGACTGGCGATGCTACCTATCGCCTGATTGAGGGTATCACCCCCGACAAGTTCTACACCGTAACCGGTCTGGTTCCCGCAACTCCTTACCTGTATCGCGTGAAGGCCTACTATGTGAACGGCACCCAGAGCACGTGGAGTAACACCAAGGAGGTTCTCCTCAAGGCAGGAGAGGGCATCCGTGGTGACGTTGACGGCAATGGTGAGGTGAACATTGAGGACCTCACTGAACTCATCGACATCTTGCTCAAGGGCACCATGAATCCCATGGGTGATGTTGACGGTGACGGCGTTGTTAGCATTGATGATATCACTACACTCATCGACTACCTGTTGAAGGGCGTGTGGTAATATCCATAGCTGTTAAAAGTTAGTATCGAGAGGGTCGGAGCAAAATTGCTCCGGCTCTTTTTTTGGTGGGTGGTTCATGTTAAACCAAGCGTCATTTTGGCGGTCTAATGAAAAAAACGCAGAAAAAGCTTGATGTTTGTAAAATTTTGTATTAATTTTGCAGATTGAAACGGAACGAAAGCAAGATGAGACGTTTGCTCTACATATTAACCATCCTGTTGACAGTGGGCGCCGTACAGGCTATCCCAGTGTCAGACAACTTCCTGCCTCAGCGCGTTGATACCGCTCAGACGGGACCTACCGCGCAGGGTGCCGAGGGCCGTATCGTCTTCACTGCAGGCAGTAGTGACGCCACTTTTAACGTGTATTCGATTACTGGACAACTAGTCAAGGTGGTTCGCGTGAGCGCCGACCAGCGCACTACGGTGGATTTCCCCAAGGGATTCTATATCGTCAAGTGCAGCAATCAGTGGTCGCGCAAGGTGGTGGTGCGTTGATCGCACTGCATGATGACACATCTTGTCGCAGTTTGAAATCAATGAAATGGGCGTGCACTAGTCACGTCCGTTATTGTTTTTAGTCTAGAAATTCCGTGATTGACCCGAGAAGAACTGTACCATTATGATTCTTGCTGAATTGTTTCCATACGCCAATCTAGTCTATAACATCCTCATGGTGTTGTATGTGCTCACCGTGTTGGCGGTTATTGTCGTGGTACTCAGCGAGAACCGTAATCCGGTTAAATCCATGGCATGGATGCTCGTGCTAGTTCTGTTGCCCGTTGTGGGCTTGGTGATTTACTTGGTTTTCGGGCGCAGTCTCAAGGGTATGAGCCTTATTTCCCGTTCCCACTTGCGAGAATTGAGGCGGATGAACGACTTTCCCGAGCCTGCCAAGCCTGCAGCCAATCTCAGCGACGATTCACGCCAACTGATTTCGCTGGCCAACAAGTTGACCGAGCCCCACATGTTCCAGGGCGATGATATACGTGTATTTACCACGGGCGAGGAAAAGTTTGAGTCGCTCCTGCACGACATCGAACAGGCGCGCGAATACATTCATGTCCAGTACTTTATCATCGAGAACGATGCGACTGGGCGACGCCTCATCGAACTGTTGAAGCGCAAGGCCCGCGAGGGCGTGCGTGTGAGGGTGCTCTATGACTACGTTGGGTCATTCTACTTCAAGCCGCGCGTGTTGAAGGATATGCGTGCTGCAGGCATCGATGTACACCCCTTCTTGGAATTGACCTTCACCCAGTTCTTCCTTCGTGTCAATTGGCGTAACCACCGCAAGATTGTCGTCATCGACGGCACGGTTGGTTATGTGGGAGGCATGAACATTGCCGACCGTTACGTCTGCGGGACAAATACCGAGGCAGCATGGCGCGACACCCACTTGCGCATCGAGGGCGAGTCGGTGGCTGCCATGCAATATTCGTTTGCCATCGACTGGTATTTCACTACACGAGAGTTGCTGACAGCACCGCCCAAGCACTTTACCGTGCCCACGGGAAATCCCGACCACTTGGTGCAGATGATGGCCAGTGGACCCACCAGCCGCTGGAACAACATTTCGTTCGTCTTCCTCAAGGCTATCACGCTTGCCAAGCACACGTTGTACATCCAATCGCCCTATTTCTTGCCCAGCGACTCGTTGCTCAAAGCGATGCAGACGGTGGCGCTGGCGGGCATTGATGTGCGCCTGATCATACCCCGTCGCCCCGACTCGGTCATGTTGCGGCTGGCAACAGGTTCCTATATCAAGGAGTGCCTGCAGTCGGGTATCAAGATCTATTTCTATGAGCCCACCATGATGCATGCCAAGGTGGTCATCGTCGATGATGAGTTTGTCACCACGGGCTCGACCAATTTCGACTTCCGTAGCTTTGAACACAATTTTGAGTTCAACGCGCTGGTATATAGCAAGGAGTTTAACCGCAAGATGAAGGACATCTTTGAGGCCGACCTGAAGCATTGCACACGCGTGAGCATGGGCAAGTGGAAACAAAGGCCACTCATGCAGAAGGCTCTGGAATCTGTTGTCCGTCTCATCAGCCCCATCCTTTAACCTGTTACAATGATTTCATTTCCTAACGCCAAAATCAACTTGGGCTTGAACATTGTGGAGCGTCGCCCCGACGGCTACCACAATATCGAGACCGTGTTTTATCCTGTCCCCCTCACCGATATCCTGGAAATTGTCCCAACGACTGGCGAACCGTCGCTGGCCTGCTACGGCAATGCTGTGGATTGCCCTGTAGAGAAAAACCTGGTCATGAGGGCCTACCTCATGATGCAGGAGCGGTTTGACCTGCCGCCAGTGGCGATGCATCTCTATAAACACATTCCTGATGGTGCTGGCTTGGGCGGCGGTTCGAGCGATGCCGCCCACGTGTTGTTGATGCTCAACAAGATGTTTGACCTGCAGCAGCCTGATAGCGAGTTGGCGACAATGGCGGCAAGGCTGGGTGCTGACTGCGCCTTTTTCATCTATAATCGTCCCATGATGGCTACGGGAATTGGCGACGTGTTGTCGCCCATTGACGTAACACTTAACGGCAAAACCTTGCTGCTGGTCAAGCCACCCGTGGGTGTGGATACCCGCACGGCCTATAGTCGTGTGGTTCCCCATGCGCCGGCAACCAGTCTGGAGCGGACGGTTCACCTGCCAGTAGCGGCTTGGGATGGGCTGCTGGTCAACGACTTTGAGGCAAGTGTGTTTGCTGCATTACCCCAACTCTGGCTCATCAAGGCTCAACTGATGGACGTGGGCGCGCAGTATGCTGCCATGTCGGGCTCGGGATCGACGGTGTTTGGTATCTTTGATAATGACAAACTGGCAGGACAGGCGGCTGACATTTTTACCGATTGCGCCACCTTTGTCCTCAGCCTTTAACACGACCTTGATGCAGTAGCATTGGAGTGGTTTTTGCAAGGTTTCCACTAGTAATACGATTTTAACACAACTACGATATGTCAAAGAAAAACAAAAAGAATCAGAATGAAGAGGCTAAGGCCGCTCAAGAAGAAATTCAGGACCAGCAGGCCCAGAATATAGAGCAGCAGGCTACCAATAACGAGAAAACTGTAAAAGAGGACCCAGAACAGATCATTGCAGACCTTAAAGAGCAGTTAGAGCACCAGAAGAAGGAATATGCCTTTAAACTGGCCGAATTTGATAATTACCGCAAACGCACCCTCAACGAGAAGGCTGAACTCATCAAGAACGGCGCCGAGAGTGCCATGCGTGACCTCTTGCCCGTGATCGACGACCTGGAGCGCGCGATGGATGCCATCAACAAGGGTGGTGACCTCGAAAGCCTCAAGGAGGGCGTGGATCTGATCTATAATAAATTCATCAAGTATCTTGAGTCCCAGCATGTTAAGGCTATTGACTCGACGGGCATGGATTTCGATACCGATGTTCATGAAGCCGTGACGATGTTCCCCGCCCCTGACCCCTCGATGAAGGGCAAGGTCATTGATACTGCTATCAAGGGCTACAAGATCAACGACAAAGTCTTGCGCTATGCCAAGGTGGTCGTTGGCAGTTGATGTGAAATATTAAAACTAGAGAACTATGGCTCAGAAAAGAGATTACTATGAGGTACTGGGTGTAGAAAAAAATGCTACAGCCGATGACCTGAAGAAGGCTTACCGCAAGTTGGCCATCCAGTATCACCCCGATAAACAGCAAGGCAAGAGCGATGCCGAGAAAAAGGCTGCTGAGGAGAAGTTCAAAGAGGCTGCCGAGGCCTATAACGTCCTCAGTGACCCCGACAAGCGCGCCCGCTATGACCAGTTTGGTTTTGCTGGTGAGCAGATGGGCGGTGGCGGCTATGGCGGCGGCATGTCGATGGAGGACATCCTGCGTCAGTTCGGCGACCTGTTTGGCGGTTTCGGTGGTTTCGGAGGCTTTGGCGATTTCTTTGGCGGCGGTGGCGGCGGGCAGTCGCAACGTGTGAACCGCGGTACTGACCTGCGCGTCCGTGTCAAGATGAACCTTAGTGAGATTGCTAAGGGCGCCGAGAAGAAATTGCGCATCCCTCGCATGAAGTCTTGTGAACATTGCCATGGTACTGGCGCCAAGGACGGCACGGCCCTTGAGACCTGCCCCACCTGCCACGGCAGCGGTGTTGAGGTGCGCATGCAGCGCACGATGTTCGGCACCATGCAGTCCCAGACTGTCTGCCACAGTTGTGGCGGTAGTGGCAAGCGCATCAAGGAGACCTGCCCCCACTGCAGCGGCAAGGGCCTCGTGCGCAAGGAGGAAGTGGTGAGCATCAGCATCCCTGCTGGTGTGGCCGACGGCATGACCCTGAGGATGGGTCGTCATGGCAACGATGCCCCCGGTGGCGGCGTGCCTGGTGACTTGCTCGTTGTCATCGAGGAAGTGCGTGATGCACAACTCACACGCGACGGCAACGACCTCATCTACAATTTGATGCTAGATATTCCCACCGCTGTGCTGGGCGGAAAAGTCGATGTGCCTACCGTCGATGGCAAGGCGCGTGTGACCATCAAGCCTGGTACTCAGCCTGGTAGCATCCTGCGCCTGCGCGGCAAGGGACTGCCCTCGCCCGAGCGCTACGGGACGGGAGACCTGCTCATCAATGTCATGGTCTATATGCCCGAGAAACTTAACGACAAGGAGAAGGAGGCCATGCTCATGCTGCAGAATGCTGGCGACCATATCAAGCCCAGCGATAGCGACAAGAGCCGCATCTTCTCTCGTCTGCGACACATTTTTGACTAAACATTTTAACCCTTTATATTGAAATGTCACGACCTCACGACCACCGGGTTCCCCGCAACGATGACAAGGCTGTCACACGCGAGGTGAAACAACCCTGCAAGTTGCTCGACTTCGTTATGCAAACGCTGGACGGCATCAGCCGCAACAAGGCTAAATCCATCCTGGTTCATGGCGGTGTCACCGTTGACGGACAGGTGCAATCCCATGTCGATTATCCGCTTGATGAGGGTTGTGTGGTGCAGATTCGTCGCCATGCACGCCCTTCGTCGACCAATAATCCCTATTACCGCATCGTTTATGAGGACTGGTGGGTGGTTGTCGTTGACAAGCAGCAGGGTGTGTTGTCCATGCCTGTAGGGGCTGGCAGCCTGAATATGAAAACCCTGCTAGACCGTCATTTTGCCGAGACGCGCCAGCGTTGCACGGCCCATGTGGTCCACCGTCTGGATACCCGCACCTCGGGCCTCATGGTGTATGCCAAGAGCGTTGATGTGCAGCAGCAGATGACGGCCGACTGGCACAGCACCATCATCGACCGCCGTTATGTCGCTGTGGTCGAGGGTGTCATGGAGGAGCCGCAAGGTCGTGTTGAGAGTTGGCTCCACGATACCGAGCGCATGGTGGTGGTCAGCAGTCCTGTTGATGATGGTGGCAAGTGGGCCGCAACCGAGTGGGAACTCGTTGAACAGGCCGATAGCCGCGCGTTGCTCTTCCTGCACCTGCTCACTGGCCGCAAGAACCAGATCCGTGTCCACATGGCCGACATCGGCCACCCCGTTGTGGGTGATGGAAAATACGGCCACCAGGACGATCCTGGCAGCCGTATGTGTCTGCACGCCTTTCGCTTAGCGTTTCACCACCCTGTCACGGGTGAACCCCTCTATTTCGAGACGCCGATTCCACGTTATTTCGGCACAGCCCTCCATACCAAGGCTTAACAATTGCCCTGGTTAAAATGGCAGTTCATCGGGGAGAGTGAAGCCATCACTGCCTTCGGGTGACTCCCCTGTGTCAGCGGGCATATCATCGCCGCGTTGCTGGCGCAGTTTCTTGATATAGGCCAACTCGTTGATGGCATAATCGGCATTGTCTTCCTCCTTGAGCATGTGGGTGAAGATTTTCTCTGCCTTGTCAAGGTCGTTGAAGTCGATATAGGCATAGCCACGACGGCGCCTCAAGAAGTTGATGAAGTCCTTGATGTTTTCAGGCAGTTCGTCGGCCTCGCTGAAGTTTTTCTTCACCTCATCCATCACCCCCTCGGTATAAGAGAACAAGCGCATGTCCTTGCTGTTGGCCATCGCGTTAACCAGCTCCATGGTGTGCCTGATGTTGCCATCACTGGCCACGAGGTCAAGGTAGTAAAATGCCTGCTTGGGCAAGCCCAAATCATTGTAGCAGAAGCCCAGTTTATAGACCACTTCCATGAATACACGCCTGTGCTCGCCCTTCATTTCAAAGAAGTTCTCGCGGAAACTGTTGTACACGTTCTCCAGGTGCAGGATCGCCTCATAGTAGCGGCCGGCGTTGAACAACTGCTGGCCCCAGTAGAGATTATAGGCCACATCAGCGATATAGACCTGGCACAACATTTCCTGATCCTCGTTCAGGCTATCCTTTTCGCCATTTTTGGCCTTGATCATGGCATCGGTCCACATGTAGTTGAACTCTTGCTCACGCTGCTTGTCGCTACTGCGGTCAAGGGCGATGAGCAGGCTGATGTTGTGGGGCTGGCGGCCCTCGTTGCTCATCGAACTCATGCGGCTGGCGTTGCGGGGCACATGGGTGACGGTCACACGGGTGTAGATGCTGTTGGTGTCCTCGCCCTCGGCGGTGAGGGTGATGGTGGTCATGCGGGGCTTCTCGTCATGGCCCTGCTTGTAGTGCAGGTCAAGCACGGCATAATCGCGTATTAATCTTGCCTGTTCGCCGTCGCCCTCGACCAGAGCATGGCGCAGGTCGAAGTTGCGGATGTCGTCGGTGTTGTCGAGCCGCTGCTGGCCGCTCACGGTGTTCACCGTCATGAACATCAGCAGGGCTTGGGGCAGGGGAGAGACGGTCTCCAACAGTTGCCACAGGGGCAACTTACCCGTGTCGGAGTCGATGATGGCTGTGTTACCGCCAAGCTGATGCCTCAACTCCAGGCGACGCAGCATGAACATCTCGCGCTCATACTTGTAGAGCTCGCTCTCCAGGTCCTGCGAGTCGTTGTCCTTGGCAATGGAGACGGCTTCGTCAAAGTCGCGTTGCCACTCCCGCTGGAAGTGGAAGGCGGCCTTGAGCTCATTGGTGAGTTCCTCGGTATCGACCCGGTTGTTATAGAATGACATGTGCACATTGATCTGATTCTGCTCGTGGTCAATCGAGTAGCTGAACTTAAACAGGATGTTGCTGTTGTTGCGTTCATTGCACTTGGAGCGCACTAGCTCTAGCTGGCTCATCGTGGCGCGGGCCATACAGGGATAGGTGATTTCCAGACAGTCGTCCTGGGGACGGATAGAAGCGACAAAGCGTGCCGCCTGAAACTCAAAGTCGTAGGTTCGGTTCGGTTTTTCCTCTGTTGTGGTGTAGGTACAATTGGTCGCCTTGAGGAATTTCTCAAAGTTGGCTGTGGCTGATTCTTTCTTTTTCTTCCTGGTAAGCATAGCTGAGTGGGGTTAATTTGTTTGTGTGAATTGGGTAAAATGTATCTCAACACTGCAATTATCGTGCCAACGTGGGGAAGGTGCCACCAAAATAGCGTCGTTGCAGGCCCAGGTAAACTGCCGTGTCACGCTTCAACTGGTTGTGCCACAGGTTCAGACTGTCGCACAGGCTCTGGCGATTTTTGGCTACCATCCATGACTGGAACTGTGACAGGCTGATGGCGACCGAACGGTCCAGATTGCCCAGCCGTGGGGCCATGGCTCGGGCGATGGAACGGTTGACGACGGCATAGCGGATTTCGCCAGCCGATACCATCATCATCAGCTGCTCGGGGCCGTAGAGCTCGTCCACATGGACGTAGATGGTGTCACCTATCTCGCGGCTCAAACTGGCGATGCGTTCAATCATCGGGGAGCCCTTGACGACCCACACGGTGTCACCTGCCAGATCCAGTTGGGAGTGGATGGCATTGCTGCCACGGCGCTGCACGAGCACCTGCTGGTCGATGTAGATGGGTTGGGTGAAGGCAAACCGTGCCGTGTCGCCCGCTGTCATCGGGAACTGGGCCACCACCACGTCATAGCGTCCGTCGTCAAGGCCGGCAAGGGCCTTCTCGAGCGTCACCACGGGATGGAACTTCATGGGGCAACCGGTGCTGTCCGACATCAGTCGTAACAGGTCGTAGTTATAGCCTCCCAGGGTGTCATCATAGGTATAATAGGTCACGGGAGAATACTCAATGGCAATGTCTAGGGTGTCACCTCCGCTAGGGCGCTCGCTCGGTGAGTCCTTAGGACGGTCACACAGGCTCAGTGCCACCATACAAGCCACAACCACAGCCAGTAACACCAGGTAAAGCATCATTTGTCCCCGCTTGGCGGGATGTTGTTGTCTCATCATTGCCATCTCGTTTTTCTTGGAATGCAAAGATAGTGAAAACCGAGCAGAATGACCAAATGCAGCGCTAAAAAAAAACGCTGCTTTTGGTCATTTCCAAGTTGCCGCCCATCTTGCCCGACCAACGGGAGGAAACGGTCAACTTTCTACTGATTTACACAATACCGCCAGCCCCACATCGAGGCTGGCGGCACCATATTCTGTTGTTAATAGGGTTATTGCTTTTAACCCCTTTGAAAGTTGTCTTTAGATTCTGCCAGGATAAGCTTCGAGGGCTTTCTCCAGCACTACCAGAGCACGCTTCAGGTCTTCGATCTTCAAGACGTAGGCCATGCGTACCTCGTTCTTGCCCAGACCGGGGGTAGCATAGAAACCGCTGGCGGGAGCCACCATCACGGTCTCACCCTCGTAGTTGAATTCCTCAAGGCACCAGCGGCAGAAATCGTCGATGTCCTTCACCGGCAGACGGGAGACGGTGTAGAAGGCACCCATGGGCATCGGGCAGAAGACACCGGGAATCTTGTTCAGACCCTCAACCAAGCAGTTGCGGCGGGCGATGTACTCGTCATAAACGCCCTGATGATAGGCCTGAGGAGCATCGAGCGAAGCCTCGGCAACAATCTGGCCAATCAGGGGAGGACTCAAACGAGCCTGGGCCAACTTCATGGCAGCGGCGCGCACTTCCTTGTTGCGGGTGATGAAGGCACCGATGCGGATACCGCACTCGCTGTAACGCTTGGACACGCTGTCGATCATGATGACGTTGTTCTCGATGCCCTCGAGGTGCATAGCACTGGTGTAGGGAGCATCGCTATAGATAAACTCGCGGTAAACCTCGTCGGCAAACAGGAACAGGTCGTACTTCTTGACCAGGTCGCGCAGGCGCATCAGCTCCTCGCGGCTGTAGAGGGTACCGGTCGGGTTGTTGGGGTTGCAAATCATGATGGCGCGGGTGCGCTCGTTGATGACTTTCTCAAACTCCTCGACGGGAGGCAGGGCAAAACCATCCTCGATGTGGGTGGTGATGCTGCGTACTACAGCGCCGGTCTCACAGGCAAAGCCCATGTAGTTAGCGTAGGCGGGCTCGGGGATGATGACCTCGTCACCAGGGTTCAAGCACACCATGAAGGCCATCTGTACGGCCTCACTGCCGCCACAGGTGACGATGATGTCGTCCACGTCCAGCTTGATATCATAACGGTTATAGTAACCCACCAGTTTCTCCACATAGCTGGGATAACCTTGTGAGGGGCTGTATTCGAGCACCTTGCGGTCCACGTGTTTGAGGGCCTCGAGGCCTTCCTCGGGAGTGGGCAGGTCGGGCTGACCGATGTTCAGGTGATACACTTTGATACCGCGTTTCTTAGCTGCTGCTGCAAACGGAGCCAGCTTCCTGATGGGCGATGCCGGCATCTTCACGCTGCGTTCTGAAATCTTAGGCATAAAACAGTTTTTAAAATTGATTGTTAATGATATTATGAAAATGTTTTTTTTCTATGGCGACAAAATTACATAAAAACCCAAACACCACAAAATTTTTCCCCAATATCAGAGCCTGTTTTAAATTGTAAGGCCCCTAAATCTCATTGTGGATGTCTCAGATGTATCAGTTGTTTCCAGTTAGTTGACGAAGTTGACCGAGACGCCGATTTGCAGGCGTGCCGGGTTCAGCGGGTAGCCTCATCAAGAAACTTACCAAAAATGGCAAAAATATGTCTTCAAACGAGCGGAATGTGGTGAAAAATCATAGATTCCGCTCGTTTAAGCACATTTTTTAGTTGACGAAGTTGACCGAGACGCCGATTTGCAGGCGTGCTGGGTTCAGCGGGTAGTGCGGTGTGGCGAAGTAGGCGCTGCCGTTCGTGATTTTCTGGTTGAAGTGGGTCCAGGTGATGAAAAAGCGCGCCTGCTTCATCTTGAAGTTGCCATACAGGTTCATAATGGCGAAGTTGCCGCATTCCTGCGCGTGCTGGCTGTGGAATGTCATTGTCGCGGGGTCATAGGCCGGGGCATAATACTTGGTGTAGTAGTTCCCGTCCACGCCCAGCTGCACGTGCAGCACTCGGGCAATGGTGAAGGTGGCGTACAGGTTGCTGTAGATGGCGAATTTGGGCAATGGCAACACCTGCTCGTTGCTGCTCGTCTGCAGCGTCAAGCTGTTTTCCCAATTGAAGGCCTTGAAGTGCAGACCTTGCCTGATGCGGGCGCTCAACACATGGATGGCTCCGGTGTGCTGGGCGGGCAACCCATCTTGATTCCAGTAAATGTAGTCGTTGAGCGTCTCATAGCCCACATTGGCATTGGTCCACGTGAAGGGGATATCCAGCTCGCCGCCAATGCGCACCCGTTTGGTCTTGGAGAAACTGTTGTGCCAGGCGTAGTGGTTCGAGATGTAGTTCTGGAGCAGATAGGGGACCGACAGGTTCTTGAAGTAGCCGTAGCCCGTGATGCTCACCGAGTCGCCCAGCATCTTGAAGCGTGTGGTCACATCACCTGTGATATCGATCTCGCCCGCTGCATCTCCCAACACGCCGAACTGTGCCGTCGCGTTGTAGCGCAGCAGCGAGCCTTGCTGCTTGGTCAACTGGCCGCCCAGCCACAGCAGGTTCTGCGTCTTGCTGTGTGGAACGCTGACCGGCAGGGCTTCCAGGCCGCTAGGCAAGGTTGTGCCCGTGACCGTGTCGATGGCCTGGGTATAACGCCTCACCTCGTGGGTGCCATAGACGGCAAAGCCGAACTTGGCGTATTTGTTGAATCCCTCGAGCATCGACAAGCCCACAGTGTTGCGCAGGCGCCAGTAGCGGGTTGACTCATCGGTGCCGCCCAGATGCAGATAGGTGTGGTCAAAGAAGGTGGAGTCCTCATAACCGTCGCTGTTCAGGAACTGGTGCTTGGCGTGCTTGAAGTCGAGCGTCCAGATGAAACTCGTGACGGGCACGTAGGTGCGGTCGATGATGGTGTCGGTGACACTGTCGCGGCGATAGCGGTAGAAACCCACCTTGTAGCGCTGGTTCAAGTACAACTGGCTGCCCTCCAGGTGACTGTGTGCATTGCTCAGCAGGGTGGGGATGCTCTTGTTGTCCACTCGAGTCACACCGCCCTGCACCTCGGCGGGGTCGGTGATGTAGCGGTCATCAGAGATGCCGCCACTCTCCTTGGTGGTGTAGTTGTAGTGGTTGAAGAACGCCTGCATCTCATAGCGGTCGCCCATGTGCGAGCCAAACAGGCGCCACGTGAAGTCCTTGTCGGCCTGCACGTCATAGGAGCCCTTGGAATAGATGTAGTCAAAGGCACCACCCGCTTGGGTCTTGCGGTCCACGTTGCCCGAAAACTCGAACTGCGTGCGGTCCAGGTTGCTTTGCTTGTCACCACCCGTCGAGTGGCTCAATAGCGTCATGGGGATGCGCGTGTTGTAGTAGCGCATCGTGCTGGTGTTGTGCATCCAGGCCCCGATGGCGTCTTCAAAGAAGAATTCCCCTGTCAACGGGCGGTTAAAGAAAATCTGGTCTTGTCCCGGAGCGCCATAGTTGCCCGTTGTCGCCCAAGCGTCGCTCACCATCGACGGTACCATCGTGCGGTGGTAATCGAGGTGAATCGTGTCGATGGTCGAGGGATAGTGCAGACCCAGCGGCTCGCTCACGCTCCACGCAAATGACGGCTCCACCCGCTGTTTCTTCGCCTTAGTGGGCTTGGCTCGTTCTTGCGATAGTCCTTGAGCGACAGCGGCAGTTGTCACCATCAACATCAGGAGCAATATGACCAGTATTTTCTTCATTTCAGCCGACAAAGATAGTGTTTTTTTGGAAACAATATAGAAGTTGACCTTGAAAGGATTTTTAATGCTAATTTCGCTAATAAGACCAATTACACGAAAGATATTAAACTATTCGCAATCATTTGATAAATTCGTGAAATTTGCATTAGCCCCCGCAGGGCCACGGGCCAACAGCTATATCATTGCCGTTTTTTATTCAATCTTGTCCTCGTTGACGACTAGATAGTCCGTTCCACGGGCAGGACAAAGGCGCGCAAACCCAGTTTGGGAGTCGCCAGGTCCATCTGGTGTAACTCGTCAAGGACAACGTCCACGCGGCGGTCATCCACCACGGTCAGGATGGCCGAGGCGATCGATGGCCAGGCATGGGTGGCATAGTGGGGTTCACCCGTCTTGCTGCCACGTCCCTGCACCTCGCGCCAGCCGGTAAAGCCACGACAGTTGAGCAGTTGCAGCATCTCGACAATGCGGTCATAGTAGGCCTCGTCAAAGGCTATAAAAATCGCTTTCATTATAATATTCCTGTTTTAGTATTATTTCTTGTTTTTGTCGTGAAGTTTCTTGCGGGTGCGGCGGATGCCGGTCAAGGCAAAGATGGTGTACATCGTGGGCACGAACAGCAGGGTCATCAACGTGGACATGGTCAGACCGCCAATCACGGCGATACCCATGGGGCGCCACATCTCACTACCCACACCAGTGCCAACTGCCATGGGCACCATACCCAGGATGGTCGTCATCGAGGTCATGAGCACAGGACGCAGACGTGAGTGACCGCCATTGATTACGGCACGGCGAATGCTCATGCCGCGCTCACGGTTCAGGTTGATGTAGTCGATGAGCACAATACCGTTTTTCACCACAATACCAATCAGCATGATACCACCAATCATTGACATGATGTTAAGGTTGGTGCGCGTCAGCAACAAGATGAGTACGATACCCGAGAAGGCAAACATGATCGAGGTCATGATGATACCGGGATAGGTAAAGGACTCGAACTGGCTGGCCATCACGATGTAAACGAGCAAGATGATGAGCAAGCCCAACACGATCAAGTCACCGAACGAGTCTTGCTGGTCCTCGTAGCTACCGCTCAGCTGGATCATCACGTCGGCAGGCTTGTCCATCTTGTCGATGAGGGGTTGAGCCTCAGCAATGATCTCACTCATGGCGCGGTCTTGAACGACAGTCGAGACGGTGATGATGCGCTCACGGTCCTTACGCTCGATGGTGGGCGGATAGAACTGCTCGGTAACGGTTCCCACCTCCTTGAGGCGGACACCCGTACCCATTGTGTTATAGAGCATGATGTTCTCAATGTCGCTGATGCTGCGGCGGTGTTCGGGGTCATACATCACTTTGATGTCATACTCCATACCGTCCTCGCGGAAGTAGCTGGCTGTCGTACCGTTGATGCGGTTGCGCAGGGCGGTAGCGGCAGTACTCAGGTTCAAACCGTACAATGCCAGTTTCTCGCGGTCAAAGTCCACATGGTACTCGGGCTGATAGTCGCTGCGGCTGATGTTGATATCGGCAGCTCCAGGAATCTTCTCAAGAATGCGTTTCAGGCGCTGGGCCACGCTATCGGTCTTGGTGAAGTCATAGCCGTAGATCTCGAAGTCGATCGTGTTCTGTCCGCTCATGCCACCACCACGGCCACCACCCACGTTTACCATGGCTCTCTTGAGTTCGGGGTAGTTGTTCTTGAGGTCTTCACGCATCATGCCGGCAATCTCGGTGATGCCGCGTTTGCGCTCATTGGACTTATTGAGCATGATGTTCATCGAGATGATGTGGCTACCATTGCTCTGCATCGAGGCAAAAGTGTTGTCGCTGCTGGCTTGGCCCACAGTGTAGTTGAAGGATTGGATCTCGGGATACTTTTGGGTCCACTCCTTGAAGATGCGTTGGCTCACGTCCTTGGCCAGATCAACGCGGGAACCGATGGGCAACTCCAGCGAGACGCCCAAGCGGCCATTATCGTTGGTGGGGAAGAACTCGGTGCCGACAAACTTCATCAGGAACATCGAGGCGATGAAGACACCCAGGGCTGTTGCAGTGGTGATCCAGCGGTGGGCCACACACTTGTCGAGCACCTTGGCATAGAAGTCGTCAATCTTGTTGAGCACCTTGAGGATGGGACCATAGACCTTTTGGAAAATCTTGGTGTCACCCACGTTGAGACGCAGCAGGCGGCTACACAGCATGGGCGTCAGCATCAAGGCGCAAATCAGTGACAGCACCATCATGATGGTTACCATCCAACCCAGCTGCTTGAACAGCACACCTGTCATACCCTTGACCAGCGTCAGCGGGAAGAACACGGCAATCAGTGTCAACGTCGAGGCCATAACCGACAAGGCGACCTCGTTGGTGCCGTTGACAGCGGCCTGCATGGGCGCTGAACCACGCTCGATGTGAGTCGTGACGTTCTCGAGCACCACAATGGCGTCATCGACCACCATACCGATGGCGATAGACAAGGCCGATAGTGACACGATGTTCAGCGAATTGCCAGTCGCATACAGGTAGATGAACGATGCAATCAGCGAAATGGGGATGGTCACCAACACGATGACGGTAGCGCGCCAGCGCCCCAGGAACACAAACACCACAATACCCACAAACAACAGGGCGAAAAGCACGGTCTCGACCAGCGAGCCGATGGTGTTGCGGATGTTGTCGCTCGTATCGACGATGTAGCCCAACTTGATGTCGCTGGGCAGGTTCTTCTGGATTTTGGGCAGTTCCTTGGCAATCTTCTCCGAAATCTGCACCGAGTTGGCACCTGACTGCTTCTGGACGATAATCATCGCACCCTTATGGCCATTATTGAAGCTCTCCTGGGCACGTTCCTCCAGCGAGTCGTCGATGCGGGCCACATCGCTCAGGTGGACGACGCCACCCATGGGCGACATGCCCACGACCATATTGCCCATCTGTTGCGGGTCGCTGAACTCACCCTGTACACGCAGGGGGTAGGTCTCGTTACCGATGTCAAACGTACCACCAGGGATGTTGCGGTTCTCGGCTCCGATGAGGGCTGCAATGGTCTCGACACTCAGATTATAGGCTTCCATGCGCAGGGGGTCCAGATAGACGTGGATCTCGCGCTTGGGAGCACCGGCAATCGATACTGAGCCGACACCATCGACACGTGCCAGCGGGTTGGCAACGTTCTCGTCGAGGATCTTGTACAGGCCCGGCATACTCTGAGTTGCTTGTACCGAGAGCAACACGATAGGAATCATGTCGCTGCTGAACTTGAAGATGATGGGCGTATTGGCATCGTCGGGCAACATGCTCGACACCATGTCGAGTTTGTCGCGCACGTCGTTGGTCAATGTCTCGATGTTATAGCCATACTCGAACTCCAATGTCACAATCGAGATGTTCTCGCGGCTGTTCGAGGTGATGTGCTTGAGGTGCTCCACCGAGTTAAGGGCATTCTCGAGGGGGCGGGTCACGTTCTGCTCGATATCGGAGGCACTGGTTCCCGCATAGCTCGTCATCACCATGATGGTGTTGGTTTCTACGTCAGGAAACAGGTCGATGGGAAGACTTCTCAACGAGAACAGACCCAGCACAATCAGTGCCACAAATATCAGGATTGTGGTCACTGGTCGTTTTACTGAACTGGAATATAAACTCATAAAACTGAATTTTACTTCTTGAGTTGAACTTTAGCGCCGTCTTGCAGTCGTGAAGCGCCAGCGATAACCACTTGGGTGCCTGCAGCCAGGCCGCCCTTGACCTCATATCGGTCTTCCAGGCGCTGGCCCAGTTCCACTTCACGCAACTCAACTTCTCCACCTTGATAAACCCAGACATAGCGTACGCCAGAACCCACTTGCTTCTGTACCGCGCGGTCGGGAACGACAACGCTGTGGGTGGTGCCGTAGTTGAAGTTCACACGGGCAAACATGCCGGTGCGCACCTTGTCGTTGCGGTTGGTGATGGCCACCTCGACCTGGAAGGTGCGGCTCGTGGCGTCAACGGTGGGGTGAATCAGGTAAACCTGACCCTGGAAGACCTCGTCACCATAGGTGTCGAATGTCACCGAGACGGGCATGCCGCGCCTTACTTTGGGATACTCGCTCTCGTTGACGTTGACAATGACCTTGAGGGGTTGCTGCTGCTCAATCGTCAGGATGGGCAGCCCTGCAGGCAGGTCACCAGCATCATAGTTCTTGGCGGTCACCACGCCGCTCACGGGCGAGGTGAGCACGGTGTTCTCTTGCATGGTGCGGATGGCGCGTGCATTGGCGTCATACTGTGCTTGCAACTGGTCAACGGTCTGTTGGGTGCCGCCACCGATTTTCACCAGTTCACGGGCGCGATCGAGTTCGCGCTTGAGGTTGGCGAGGGCAATCTGCTGTTGGGCAATGTTTACGTCGTCAAGGATGACCAGTCGCTGGCCACGAGACACGCGCGAACCCACATCAACCAGGATGCGCTTGATGCGTGAGCCGCTGTTCGACGAGATGTTGTTGGTCTTGAACGCCTCGACAGTACCCGTGTATTCGCTGGTCTGCTTCACGGCTTCCTCGCCCACGGGCACGACCTCGACGATGGGCAGTTCTTCCTTCACTTGGGTTACCTTTTTGTCGTCCTTACTGGAGCATGATGCCAGTGCCAGCACGAGCATTACAATCGGTAAAAATCTTCTTGTCTTCATTTGTTTGATGATATTTTGTTGTTTGTTTTTATTCTAGATACTATGGGGGCTTATCTCACATAATGGGTGTTGCCCAGTACAAATTCCAAGTCGCTCTCGGCAACAAGGTAATTGTAGATTGCCTGATAATAGGCCAGACGGGCCGCCATCAGGGCGTCCTCGGTGTCTCGCAGCTGGATGAACGTTGCGGCACCGATCTTGAAACTCTTCTGCATGATGTCATTGGCCTTTTCTGCCATGGTGACGCCGGCCTCGTTGCTCTCGATCTGCTTGAGGTTCTTGACGATGACGTTGTTTTGGGTGGCAACTTGCATGTGCAGGTTGCGCTCCAGGTTCTCGCGCTGCCACTTCATCTCCTCGACAGCGATTTCGGCCTGTTTCTGCTTGTAGTAGCGCTGGCCGCCCTGGAAGAGGGGGAAGGCGATAGACAAGCCCACGCTAGAGGCGCGGCTCCAGCGCAGTCCCCTGAAGGGGCTGCCGTTGTTCATCGAGTGCCACATGAGGTTGGCGCTACCGGTCAGGGTGGGGTACCAGGCCATCTTCTGCACATCGAGGGCTTTCTTCAGATAATCGGTCTGCAGATCCATCGCCTTGAGCGACGTGTTGTTGGCCAAGGTCGTGTCGCTGCCCAGGGAGTTATTCAACGCGCGGGCATACATCTCTCCCCTGAAGTCGCTCAACTGCTGGCTCGGGGCGATGACAGTGTTCACGTCCATGCCCATGAGCACCTTGAGTTGGAGCATCAGGGCCGCGATGGAATTTTCGGCATCGACGATGGACGGTTCCAGGTTGGTCACGGCGACATTGGCGCGCAGCACGTCAAACTCTGACGCTGCACCAAGTTCATATTTCTTCTGGAAGATGTCGGCATTCAACTGGGCCGTGGCGTGGTTCTCCTCAATGACGCGCTTGCTGTCCTGGGCGAGCAACAAGGCATAATAGGTCTTCTCCACTTGGTTGACCAGTGACAACTTGTTGGCGCGGGCCGCTTCCACATTCTGCAGAATCTGGTTTTCGGTCAGGTGGAGGGATTTCCACAGTTGGGGCACAATCAGGGGTATCTGTGCCTGGAAGCCGCCATTGTGGGTGTTGTCACTACCCATCTTGATGGCCATGGTGCCCGCCTCGGTGTCCATGTACATCGTCTGTAACGCCAGGTTGCGGGTGTACTGGCCAGCCACGTTAATGGTGGGCAGCAATTTTCCCCAAGCCTCCTTGTGGGTGTAGTCCACACGGGTGATTTCCATCTCCTTGATCTTGATGGTGGGATTGTCGTTCAAGGCGATGCGGATGCACTCATCCAGTGACAGTGACAACTGGGCGTTAGCGCTCAGGGCACCGCCGATGAACAATAACAATAAGTAATAAGATTTCTTGATGTTGAACATTGTTATGTGTTGTTTTATTGATTTTGCTGTTGTTGATTCTCGAGATACTCTATCATCTCAATGCCCTTGATGGTGGCTGAGCCCCTCAGGAAGCTGATGAACACGTGGTCAAACACGTCCTCCTCCTTGAAGCCGTATTTTGAGCCGTTGGAAATCTCATGCAGGGTGCGCATCGACTGAGTGAACAGGTAGGCTATGATCTCGGGGTTAATGCGCTTGATAACCAACCCTTCGTCCTGTGCTTGACGCAACACCGATGCAATGCTGGTAATCACGTTCTTCTCGTTCTCGATGTGCTTCTCGAAGATGTCGGGATACAGGCGCTTGATATCGTTGATGAAGGCTACCGAAGTCGCTTCATACATCTTGCGGGCACGCTGGTAAACCCTGAACATGGCCTCAAAGCAGTTCGAGGAGGTGCTGAAGATCTCTCTCATCTGGGCGTTCTTGGCTTCATGTTCTCGGTGAATGCACTCACCAATCAGCGTGCGCTTGTCAGGGAATATCTCATAGAGGGTGCGCTTTGAGATGCCGCATGCGCGTGCTACGTCGTCCATCGTCATCGATGTGGGACCCACGCTCATCAGCATCTGGCTGCATTCCGTCACAATACGTTCTCTTGTGTCCATGATTGATGCTTAGTAATTCTCTTTGTATTTTCGGCTGCAAAATTATAGAAAACTTTTAAAACTCCAAAAGTTTTCTTGGTTTTATTGCCCTTTTTTTCTAATTTTGCACAATATTATAATATAAAGACCTGAAGTAATCATGAAATCAGCAAGCAATATAGCCGAAGTTTTGGCTTTTCTGCGCCAACTCGCCATCAACAATGACCGTGCCTGGTTCAAGGCCCACAAGGATTGCTATGACGCCCTGCGTGGGGCGTGGGAACAGGACATGGAGCGTCTTATCGGTCTCATTGCCGATTATTTCCCTGACGTTCGGGGTCTCGCCGTCAAGGACTGTGTTTACCGCATCTACCGTGACATCCGCTTCTCTCATGACAAGAGCCCCTACAAGACCTATTTCTCGGGTGTCATTGGCAAGGGCGGCAGGCACACCGTGCAGTCGGGCTATTATGTCCACATCGGGGTCGAGGAGATGATGCTGTGCGGCGGCATCTGGTGGCCCGAGAAAACCATCCTGGACCAATTGCGGAGCCTCATCGATGCTGAATCCGAAGAGTTTCTCAACATTGTCAATCATCCCGACATTGTTTCCCGATATGAGTGGATGTCGCAATCGCTCAAGAATGTTCCCAAGGATTACCCGAAGGATCACCCCCTGGCCAAGTATCTCAAGATGAAAGAGTTCCTGCTTGTCAAACGGGTGGATGAAAACTACTTTGACTGTGAAGATTGGGTGGAACGCGTGGCCAACGACTTACAACCTCTCAAGCCATTGCACGATTTCCTTAATTATGTATTTGAATAATCCCGAATTAAGTTACGAATTGTAATCTGGGAATTTGCCATTATTTCAGCAAAAGAACGGGCATTTTGTCACCTAAAAACGAGAAAATGCGATGCTTTTGCCAGCAATTTTCCCCTTTTGGCGACTTGAAAAATCTTTTTTTGGCTGGTTAGGTGTTAATTTCTCAATAAAATGGCATCTACTTAGAAAAATGGTAGTATCTTTGTGCCCGATTTCAGAGGCATAGCCGCTGGAGTCAACATGAAAACCCGATAGAATAAAACTCAACATAAACAACACAAAAATTAGAGTGAATCTATGAAGAAATCCTTTATTTTGTTGCTGGCATTGGCCTCATCGCTGGGGCTGCGTGCCAGTGAAGCCGATCTGGTGATGCCAGAGTCGTTGCATGATTTCAGTTTCTTGCACTGGGGCTTCGTCGTGTGCATCTTGGGTATGTTGTTCGGTGTCTATCATTTCATCAAGACCAAGAATCTGCCCGTGCATGATGCCATGCGCGAGATTGGTGAGGTGATTTACAAGACCTGTTCGACCTACCTCAAGCAGCAGGGACGTTTCCTGGCCATCTTGTTCCTCTTCATTGGCGTGGTAGTGGCCTTCTACTTTGGCGGCCTGAGCCACATGAAGGTGTGGGAGGTTTGCATCATTCTGTTGTCAACCATTATCGGTATGCTCGGTTCCTATGCCGTAGCGGCTTACGGTATCCGCATGAATACCTATGCTAACGCCCGCATGGCCTTCGCTTCGCTTCGTCGTGACCCGTTGCGCCTGCTCAATATCCCCTTGAATGCGGGTATGAGCATCGGTGTGATGCTGGTGTGCGTCGAGCTGATTATCATGCTGGTTATCTTGCTGTATGTGCCCTGTGACCTGGCAGGTGTCTGCCTGATTGGCTTTGCTATCGGTGAGAGCCTTGGCGCTAGTGCCCTGCGTATCGCCGGTGGTATCTTCACCAAGATTGCCGACATCGGTAGTGACCTGATGAAGGTGGTCTTCAAGATCGGTGAGGATGACCCCCGCAACCCTGGTGTGATTGCCGACTGTACTGGTGACAACGCTGGTGACAGCGTTGGTCCCACGGCCGACGGTTTTGAGACCTATGGCGTTACTGGTGTTGCTCTGGTATCGTTCATCCTGCTCGCTGTCAATGATCCCGAGATGCAGAAGAACCTGCTCGTGTGGATCTTCTCGATGCGTATCTTGATGGTCATCACCTCGGTGGTAGCCTATTGGATCAACAAGGCATTCTGCAAGGCTAAATACGCCGGCAAGGACAGCCTCGACTTCGAGAAACCGTTGACCTCGCTCGTTTGGTTCGCCAGCGTGCTGAGTATCGCCGTGACCTATATTGTATCCTACATGCAGCTCGGTAATGTCGATGGCAATCCCAACCTGTGGTGGCAGCTTGCAAGCATCATCTCGATGGGTACCCTGGGCGCAGCCCTCATCCCCGAGATCACCAAGATCTTTACATCGCCCAAGAGCGGTCACGTCCTTGAGGTCGTTAAGGCTTCGCACCATGGCGGTGCCTCGCTGAACATCCTCAGCGGTTTTGTGGCTGGTAACTTCTCGGGCTTCTGGACCGGTCTGGCATTCGTGCTGTTGATGTTTGTCGGCTATGCCTTCTCTATCGACATCCCCGAGACCTTGATGTCCTATCCCGCCATCTTCGCCTTTGGTCTGGTGGCCTTCGGTATGCTCGGTATGGGCCCTGTGACCATCGCCGTTGACAGCTATGGTCCCGTGACCGACAACGCTCAGAGCGTCTATGAACTCTCCCTTATCGAGGAGGTTCCCGACAAGGACGAGCAGATCGAGCGTGACTTCGGCTTCAAGCCCGACTGGGAGAAGTCCAAGCACTACCTCGAGGAGAATGACGGTGCAGGCAATACCTTCAAGGCTACTGCCAAGCCCGTGCTCATCGGTACCGCTGTCGTTGGTGCTACCACGATGATCTTCTCTATCATCCTCGTGATCCAGAAGACCCTCGGCGTGGATCCCGCCAGCCTGCTGAACCTGTTGAATCCCTACACCATCATCGGCTTCCTGCTGGGTGGTTGCGTTATCTACTGGTTCACCGGTGCTTCGACCCAGGCCGTTACCGTCGGTGCCAACCGTGCCGTTGCCTTTATCAAGGACCACATCAAGCTCGATCCCAACGCACCCAAGAAGGCCGACACCAAGTCGTCTGTCGAGGTCGTTAAGATTTGTACCCAGTATGCCCAGAAGGGTATGTTCAATATCTTCTTGGCCATCTTCTTCTTCGCCCTTGGTTTTGCTTGCTTGGCTTCGCCGGGTAGCGTGGGTGGCAATAACGCCGTTTCGTTGTTCGTTTCTTACCTCATATCGATTGCCCTGTTCGGTCTGTTCCAGGCCGTATTCATGGCCAACGCCGGTGGTAGCTGGGATAACAGTAAGAAGGTTGTCGAGGTTGACCTTGACCTCAAGGGTACCGACCTGCACGACGCATCGGTTGTCGGTGACACCGTTGGTGACCCCTTCAAGGACACCTCGTCGGTTTCGTTGAACCCCATCATCAAATTCACCACCCTGTTTGGTCTGCTGGCTATGGAGATGGCAATCAGCGAGAACTTCCGCGAGTATGCTCCCTGTGTAGGTATCATCTTCGTTCTCGTTGCTATCTTCTTCGTATGGCGCTCCTTCTATCGCATGCGCATCGATGACAGCATCGACAACATCATCAACGCCTACAAGAAGTAATGAGAAGAGGCATTCGCCTCTGATTAGAGATTAGAGGTGAGTGATTAAAGATTATCAAGGGCTTTTTGCGAGCCCCCGTCAAAACTTGTGCAAGCCGAATGCAATGATGCTTGTATCAATTGATGAGGCGCAGCCAAGTTTATCAAATAACCGTCAAGGCGGCTGGACACCACAACGTCCAGCCGCCTTGATTGATTCATAAATCATGTCGAAGTGGTGAGCACACCTGCCTGGGTCCTCGTTGTTGGACCGATGGGCAGGGTCAGTGAAAAGGTGCCGCCGTCAGATAAGCGGAGGGTCATAAGCGCATGGATGACGTTGCTGTGGTCATCGACGTTGCGCTGCTGGATGTCGTAGAGGAAACGGTACTGCCTTTCGTTTGTTGTACTCGGTCTCGCTGGTGGCGGTGGCCAGCAGGTCGGCGATGGCCTGGAGGATGGAGCCGACGGTCTCGGGCGAGATGCTTTCTTTCTCGGTCTCTACGCGGAATGCGGAGATCAATGAGGTGAGTTGTTGGATGTCAATCATAATTTTTGCTGATTTCAGTTTTCAGCAAAAGTAGAATGACAATGTCACATTATAAAAGACATGCTTTTTAATGAAAAGAATGTATCTTTGCAGACGTGATAGATATGATTAAGCTTTAAAGAATATGACTGACTATTTATTGTATGATAATAACGGTAAAACCGTAATTGGAGTATCAGACAAAGAGATGTCTTATATCGATATACCATATGGGGTAACCGAAATTGCTAATATCGCCTTTTTAGGATGCATTAATGTTGAAAGTATTGACATCCCAGAAACAGTCATTTGTATTGGAGAACATGCTTTTAGAGATTGCCAAAAATTAAAGTACTTGATTATTCCTCCTGGAGTTAAAGAAATAAAAGAATATACTTTTGATAAATGTGCTAGTCTAGAGGAGGTAATAATCAAGAGTGAATTAGAAGTGATAGAAAACGCTGCTTTTAATGAGTGTACGTCTCTGCAATCAATAAATCTTCCTTCATCATGTAGATTTATTGAACAGTTTGCTTTTTGTGGATGCAATAGTCTGCGAAAGATTAATCTTCCCGAAGGACTTATTGAAATAGAAAAAGGCACATTCGCTGACTGTAACAGTTTAGTTGAGATTGACTTATCTAATGTCTTACATATCGGAAGAGGAGCTTTTGAATGTTGTAGAAAATTAGAATCAATAATATTGCCTGATACTTTTGAGATTTCACTTTATGCATTTGACGGATGTGACGAAATAAAAAGTATTTATATTAAATCTCTTGATCCAATAGGCAGCATTACCATGAGGGGTGGTGGTTTCTTTACAAAGAATGTTTATAAAAATGCTACTTTATTTGTTCCTCCTGGTACGAGACGGGAATATCGAAATCATCCAGTATTCAGTAACTTTACAAGAATTGAGGTTTTTGATTTTTAGAATTAACGATTTCAATTTTGATATAAAGTATTAGTTAGTATTCCACAGAATTCCCGACCGATATTCTCCTCGTAGAATTCTTTCAGTCGCATGACTGAGGCGTAATACTTGCGGGAGAACCAGCGGCGGCGCTGGCGTTTCTTGGCTCTGCCAAGATCGCCACTGTTGCCACGGGGCGTCTCGCGGCCCGTGCCGTAGTCCTGCCACAAGCCGTATTCGAGGAAGGACTGGGACAATCCGACCTCGAAGAAACGGCCATCGGCACGCAGCGGAAGTGACTTGGGTGAAGCGAGCAGCGCCCCTGTATCGATGACGCCAAGCAGCGTGATCTGCTCCTGCCAAATCTTGAGCATGGTGTCGTTGAAGGCGGTGACGAACTTCTGGCGCTCCTGCAGGGCCTGTTGTTCGGTAGGCTTATTCCCATTCATCGGCATTGTATCTCAGGTCGGTATAGACATCTACGGCAATCTGGAAGTAGGCGCAGGCACATCCGCTGAAGAAGTATCGGTCAATCTCGTTGAACGATATCCTCGGGTCGAGGTAGATGCAGTGCTGCTCCAGCTTGGTTTTCTCCAGGATCAGC